>NZ_CP029078.1:2331666-3023333 GCF_005222485.1 Streptomyces griseoviridis | reverse complement strand
GGCACGCCCACCCTGCTGGCCGCCGCCGACCTGGTGCGGATGCTGGCGGCGGTCCGTGACGAGTTCGGGCTCGCGCCGGACGCCGAGATCACCACCGAGGCGAACCCCGAGTCGGTGGACCCCGCCTACCTGGCGGCGCTGCGGGAGGGCGGCTTCAACCGGATCTCGTTCGGCATGCAGAGCGCCCGGCAGCACGTCCTGAGGATCCTCGACCGCACCCACACCCCCGGCCGCCCCGAGGCGTGCGTCGCCGAGGCGCGGGCGGCGGGGTTCGAGCACGTGAACCTGGACCTGATCTACGGCACCCCCGGCGAGTCCGACGACGACTGGCGGGCCTCCCTCGACGCCGCCATCGGCGCCGGGCCCGACCATGTCTCCGCCTATGCCCTGATCGTCGAGGAGGGCACCGGGCTGGCCCGCAGGATCCGCCGCGGCGAGGTCCCGATGACCGACGACGACGTGCACGCCGACCGCTATCTGATCGCCGACGAGACGATGGCCGCGGCCGGGTTCGACTGGTACGAGGTGTCCAACTGGGCCACCTCGGAGGCGGCCAGGTGCCTGCACAACGAGCTGTACTGGCGGGGCGCCGACTGGTGGGGCGCGGGCCCCGGCGCCCACTCCCACGTCGGCGGGGTGCGCTGGTGGAACGTCAAGCATCCCGGCGCGTACGCGGCGGCCCTGGCGTCGGGGCGCTCGCCCGGCGCGGGCCGCGAGCTGCTCTCGGACGAGGACCGGCGGGTGGAGCGGATCCTGCTGGAGCTGCGGCTCGTCGAGGGCGTCCCGCTCGCCCTGCTGAGAGCCGAGGGACTCGCCGCCGCGGGCCGGGCCCGCGCCGACGGGCTCCTGGAGAGCGGCCCCTACGACGAGGGCCGCGCGGTGCTCACCCTGCGCGGCAGGCTCCTCGCGGACGCGGTGGTCAGGGACCTGGTGGACTGACCCGCCGCTGCCGGCCGGGCCCCTCGCTGCCGGCCGGGTCGCCGGGCCGCCGAGGTCACGGCCTCGCGCGGCCGTCAGGCCGGGGCCGTCACGAAGTCGATCAGCTCCTCCACCCGCCCGAGCAGCGCGGGCTCCAGGTCCTTGTACGAGTGCACCCGGCCCAGGATGCCCTGCCAGGCCGCCCCGGTGTTCTCCGGCCAGCCCAGGGCCCGGCACACCCCCGTCTTCCAGTCCTGGCCGCGCGGCACCCGGGGCCACGCCGTGATCCCCACCGACGACGGCTTCACCGCCTCCCAGATATCGATGTACGGGTGGCCGACGACCAGCGCGTCCTCGCTGGTCACCTGCTCGGCGATGCGCCACTCCTTGGAGCCGGGCACCAGGTGGTCCACCAGGACGCCGAGCCGGGCGTCGGGTCCCGGCGCGAACTCGGCGACGATCGCCGGGAGGTCGTCCACACCCTCCAGGTACTCCACGACCACGCCCTCCACGCGCAGGTCGTCGCCCCACACCCGCTCGACCAGCTCCGCGTCGTGCCGGCCCTCGACGTAGATGCGCCCGGCGCGGGCCACCCGGGCGCGGGCGCCGGGGACGGCCACCGAACCCGACGCGGTGCGGGTGGGCCTGGCCGGCCCGGACGCCGGCCTGACGAGCGTCACCACCCGGCCCTCCAGCAGGAAGCCACGCGGTTCCATCGGGAACACCCGGTGCTTGCCGAAGCGGTCCTCCAGGGTCACCGTGCCGGCCTCGCAGCGGATCACCGCCCCGCAGAACCCGGTGGCCGGCTCCTCCACCACGAGACCGGGGTCGGCGGCGATCTCGGGCACGGGCTTGGACTTCTTCCACGGCGGAGTCAGGTCCGACGAGTACGGGCGCATTCGCACGACGATAGGAGAAGCCGGGCCCGGACGGCGAGCCGCCTCACCGCGACACGCCGAAACGCGTTGCCAGCGCGTCCCGCTGGGCCCGCACGAACGCCGCGTCCACCACCGCGCCGTGACCGGGCACGTACAGCGCGTCCTCGCCGCCCAGCGCGAGCAGCCGGTCGAGCGCGGCGGGCCAGCGGGCCGGCACCGCGTCCTGACCTGCCTGCGGCCGCCCCGACTCCTCGACCAGGTCGCCGCAGAACACCACGGGCGGCGCTCCCGGCACCAGCACCGCCAGATCGTGCCCGGTGTGCCCGGGACCCACGTCCGCGAGCAGCACCCGCGTCCCGCCGCCGAGGTCCACGGCCAGCTCCCCGGCCACGGCACGCAGAGGCGGCACCGGGGCGTCGGCGGCCTCCCGCGCCACCCGCGGGTCCAGGCCCTCGCGCACCGCGTCCGCCCGCAGCTCCTCCGGGTCGGCGCGCCACCCGCCGGCCGCCCCCGCCGCCCCGAACACCGCCGCGTCCGCGAACGCCGCCGCCCCGAGGACGTGGTCGAAGTGCGGGTGGGTCAGCGCGAGATGGGTCACACGCCGGCCGGCGAGCGCCTCGGCCCGCTCCCGCAGCAGCGCGCCCTCCGCGAGCCCCGAACCGGCGTCCACCACCAGCGCCGCGCCCGCCCCGACGACGAGGCCCGCCGTGCAGTCCCACCCCGGCAGCCGGCACCGTCCGACGCCTTCCCGCAGCCGTTCCCACCCCAGCCCTTCCCAAGTCACCTTCATACGGTGACGCTAGCGGTGGCACAGGTCGGGGTCGTCCGACCTTGCCCCCGGTGCACCCGTGCGCCGTACACTGGCCCGGGGGGCGCTGGCACTCGCGCCCGCTGAGTGCCAGGCCGGTGCTCGCCGGTGCCGGCCGGTGCCACGGAGACGACTACTGGAGGTGTGCGCGATGCTGAGCGAGCGGAGGCTCCAGGTACTGCGTGCCATCGTCCACGACTACGTCGGGACCGAGGAGCCGGTCGGTTCGAAGGCGCTCACCGAGCGGCACAACCTCGGGGTCTCGCCCGCGACCGTGCGCAACGACATGGCCGCGCTGGAGGACGAGGGCTTCATCGCCCAGCCGCACACCAGCGCCGGGCGCATCCCCACCGACAAGGGCTACCGGCTCTTCGTCGACAAGCTGGCCGGTGTGAAACCGATGACGGGCCCCGAGCGGCGCGCCATCCACAGCTTCCTCGACGGCGCCGTCGACCTGGACGACGTCGTCGCCCGCACGGTGCGGCTGCTCGCGCAGCTGACCCGGCAGGTCGCGGTCGTGCAGTACCCGTCGCTGACCCGGTCCACGGTCCGGCACGTGGAGCTGCTGTCGCTGGCGCCGGCCCGGCTGATGCTGGTCCTGATCACCGACACCGGCCGGGTCGAACAGCGGCTGGTGGACTGCCCGGCGCCGTTCGGCGAGTCCTCGCTCGCCGACCTGCGGGCGCGGCTCAACAGCCGGGTCGCGGGCCGGCGCTTCACCGACGTCCCGCCGCTCGTCGAGGACCTCCCCGAGGCCTTCGACGTCGAGGACCGCGGCACCGTCTCGACGGTGCTCTCCACCCTGCTGGAGACGCTCGTCGAGGAGAACGAGGAGCGGCTGATGATCGGCGGCACCGCCAATCTCACCCGCTTCGGGCATGACTTTCCTCTCGTGATCCGCCCGGTCCTGGAGGCCCTGGAGGAACAGGTCGTCCTCCTCAAACTCCTGGGCGAGGCGGGGGATTCGGGCATGACCGTACGCATCGGTCACGAGAACGCCTACGAGGGACTCAACTCCACGTCCGTGGTCTCGGTCGGCTACGGTTCGGGCGGCGAGGCAGTCGCCAAGCTCGGCGTGGTCGGACCGACCCGCATGGATTACCCGGGAACGATGGGAGCGGTACGCGCAGTGGCACGGTACGTCGGACAGATCCTGGCGGAGTCGTAAGTGGCCACGGACTATTACGCCGTTCTCGGCGTGCGCCGCGACGCGTCGCAGGATGAGATCAAGAAGGCCTTCAGGCGGCTCGCGCGCGAGCTGCATCCGGACGTGAACCCGGATCCGAAGACCCAGGAGCGGTTCAAGGAGATCAACGCCGCCTACGAGGTGCTCTCCGACCCGCAGAAGAAGCAGGTCTACGACCTCGGCGGCGACCCCCTCTCGCAGGCGGGCGGCGGCGCGGGCGGCTTCGGCGCCGGCGGCTTCGGGAACTTCTCGGACATCATGGACGCGTTCTTCGGCACGGCGTCGCAGCGCGGACCGCGCTCGCGCACCCGCCGCGGCCAGGACGCCATGATCCGGCTGGAGATCGAGCTGGACGAAGCGGCCTTCGGCACCACGAAGGACATCCAGGTCGACACCGCGATCGTCTGCGCGACGTGCAGCGGCGAGGGCGCGGCCCCCGGCACCACCGCCCAGACCTGCGACATGTGCCGCGGCCGCGGCGAGGTGTCCCAGGTGACCCGGTCCTTCCTCGGCCAGGTCATGACGTCCCGCCCCTGCCCGCAGTGCCAGGGCTTCGGCACGGTCGTCCCGACCCCGTGCCCGGAGTGCGCGGGCGACGGCCGGGTCCGCTCCCGCCGCACCCTGACGGTGAAGATCCCGGCCGGTGTCGACAACGGCACCCGCATCCAGCTCGCGGGCGAGGGCGAGGTCGGCCCCGGCGGCGGCCCCGCAGGTGACCTCTACGTCGAGATCCACGAGCTGCCGCACTCGATGTTCCAGCGGCGCGGCGACGACCTGCACTGCACGGTCACCATCCCGATGACGGCGGCGGCCCTCGGCACCAAGGTGCCGCTGGAGACGCTCGACGGCCTGGAGGAGGTCGACATCAGGCCCGGCACCCAGTCGGGCCAGTCGATCCCGCTGCACGCCCGCGGTGTCACGCATCTGCGCGGCGGCGGGCGCGGCGACCTCATCGTGCACGTCGAGGTGCAGACGCCGACGAAGCTCGACCCCGAGCAGGAGCGGGTGCTGCGCGAGCTGTCCAAGCTGCGCGGCGAGGAGCGGCCGCTCGGCCAGTTCCAGCCGGGCCAGCAGGGCCTGTTCTCGCGGCTGAAGGACGCCTTCAACGGACGCTGAACGACCCCGGACGGGCCTTCTCCCAGCGGCTCTCGCCGGGGGCAAGGCCCGATTCGGACTTGCCGGGAGGACGTGACAACATGCCGTCATGTCCTCCCCGCTGACCGATCTCTTCCCGCATCCGATCGTGCAGGCCCCGATGGCGGGCGGTGTCTCCGTCCCGCAGCTCGCCGCCGCCGTGTCCGAGGCCGGCGGGCTCGGTTTCCTCGCCGCCGGGTACAAGACCGCCGACGGCATGTACCAGGAGATCAAGCAGCTCCGCGGGCTCACCGGCCGCCCCTTCGGCGTGAACCTCTTCCTGCCGCAGCCCGAGTACGCCGACCCGTCGGCGGTCGAGGTGTACGCCCATCAGCTGGCCGGCGAGGCCGCCTGGTACTCGACCGAGCTGGGCGACCCGGACAGCGGCAGGGACGACGGCTACGACGCCAAACTGGCGGTGCTCCTCGACAACCCGGTCCCGGTGGTGTCGTTCCACTTCGGCGTGCCGCGGCCGGACGCCCTGGAGTCGCTGCGCCGGGCCGGGACCTTCACCCTGGTCACCGTGACCACCGCGGAGGAGGCCCTCGCCGTGGAGCGGGCCGGCGCCGACGCGGTGATCGCGCAGGGCGTGGAGGCGGGCGGCCACCAGGGCACCCACCGCGACCTGCCCGAGCTGGACGGCTCGGGGCTCGGCCTGCTGGCGCTGATCGCGCAGATCAGGGAGACCGTCGCGCTGCCGATCGTCGCCGCGGGCGGCATCATGCGCGGCCACCAGATCGCCGCGGCCCTCGCCTCGGGCGCGACCGCCGCCCAGCTCGGCACGGCGTTCCTCGCCACCCCCGAGTCGGGCGCCCACGCCCTGCACAAGCAGGCGCTGACCAATCCGCTCTTCGTGCGCACCGAGCTGACCCGCGCCTTCTCCGGGCGCCCGGCGCGCGGCCTGGTCAACCGGTTCCTGCGCGAGCACGGCCCGTACGCGCCGGCCGCCTACCCGGAGGTCCACCACCTCACCTCGCCGCTGCGCAAGGCCGCCGCGAAGGCCGGGGACGCGCAGGGCATGGCGCTGTGGGCGGGGCAGGGCCACCGGATGGCAAGGGAGCTGCCCGCGGGACAGCTCGTCGAGGTGCTCGCCGCCGAGGTCGAGACGGCCAGGGCCGCGCTGTCGGCCGGGGGCGGCGCGCGATGACGGCGCCGGTGTTCGTGGTCGACTCGCTGGCCGGGGTGGGCGCGGGGGACGCCGGGTTCGTGCTGGAGGGGCCCGAGGGGCGGCACGCGGTGTCCGTGAAGCGGCTGCGGCCCGGCGAGGGCGTCGTCCTCACCGACGGGCGCGGGCGCTGGACCGAGGGCGTGGTGCGGGCTGCCGAGGGCAAGGACCGGCTGGTCGTCGGCGAGTTGGCGGAGGTCGCCGAGGAGCCCGTCGCGGCGCCCCGGATCACCGTCGTGCAGGCGCTGCCCAAGGGCGACAGGGGCGAGGTCGCCGTGGAGACCATGACCGAGGTCGGCGTGGACGCCGTGGTGCCCTGGCAGGCGTCCCGCTGCATCACCCAGTGGCGCGGCGAGCGCGGTCAGAAGGCGCTCGCCAAGTGGCGGGCCACCGCGCGGGAGGCGGGCAAGCAGTCCCGCCGGGTGCGCTTCCCCGAGGTCGCGGAGGCGGCGACGACCAAGCAGGTGGCGGCACTTCTGGCCACCGCCGACCTCGCCGTCGTCCTGCACGAGGACCGCGACTGGCCCAGCGCGCCGCTGGCCACCGCCGAACTCCCCGCCGACGGCGCGATCGTGCTCGTCGTCGGACCCGAAGGGGGCGTCTCCGCCGAGGAGTTGGCGCTGTTCGCCGAGGCGGGCGCGCGGGCCTGCCGGCTGGGACGCAGCGTGCTGCGCACCTCCACCGCGGGGACCGCCGCGACGGCCCTCCTCCTGGGCCGCACCGGCCGCTGGTCCTGACCTCCCGAACTCCCGTACGGCGGGCCGCGGGTGACGGTCCGGCGGCTCCGGAGGCCGGGGGCGCGCGACCGCACCGCGGTCTGCGCGGGGGCGCCCCCGTGGCCGTATGCGCTCTACCGCCGCGGGCCGGACGGTGGGACGCTGCCGTGCATGGCGGCATCGACAGCGTGGACGCGGCGCCCGCGGGGACGGCGGGTCGCCGCCGCGGTGTGCCTGGTGACGGCGGCCGTGGGCGCCGCCACGGCGTGCGACCCGGGCGCCATGAGCTCCGCGACCGTGGCGTACACCACCGACCAGACCGCGACCAAGGAACTGCAACGCCGGCATGTCACCGTCCAGTGGCTCAACTGCACCGGCGACTACGGCGGCAAGAACACCCCCACGCCGTCCGCCGGCGAGACCACCGTGGTGAGCGTCGACTGCACGGGGCAGACCAAGGACGGCAAGGACATCACCGTCACCGGCCGGGTCACCCGCGCGATCGACGGCGCCTGCGTGCGCGGCGACCTGACCGCCAAGGTCGGCGGCAGGCAGGTCTTCCACGTGAGCGGGCTCGGCGACTGCGACGCCACCCCCTCGCCGATCGCCAACCCCACCTACGGCGGCGGCACTCGGCCCACGGTCACGGTCACCGTCACCAGGACCCTCTGGTGCAGGAGCGATCCGCAGTGCTGGCCGGTGGAGGGCAAGTAGCGCCGATCAGGCCGCCGTCGGAGAAGTGATCGAAACCGCTGTCCCCACGGCCCGCCGCTGCATAGGGTGATCGGGTGACCCAGTCCGCAGCCCCCGCGTATCTCCGGTTCCCGCACCCGCACGGCGACCTGGTGGCGTTCACCGCCGAGGACGACGTCTGGCTCGCGCCCCTCGACGGTGGCCGCGCCTGGCGGGCCAGCTCCGACAACGTCCCCGTCGGCCAGCCGCGCATCTCGCCCGACGGCACCACCCTCGCCTGGACCTCCACCCGCGACGGCGCACCCGAGGTGCATGTCGCGCCGGTCGACGGCGGACCCGCCACCCGCCTGACGTACTGGGGCAGCCGCCGCACCCAGGTGCGCGGCTGGACCCCCGAGGGACACGTCCTCGCGATCACCACCCACGGGCAGCCGTCGTCGCGCCGCAGCTGGGCGCGGGCGGTCCCGCTGGACGGCGGCCCCGCCACCACCCTGCCCCACGGCCCGGTCGGCGACGTCGCGTTCGGCCCCGCCACCGTGCTGCTCTCCGCGCCGATGGGCCGGGAGGCCGCCTGGTGGAAGCGGTACCGGGGCGGCACCGCGGGCAAGTTGTGGATCGACCGCGAGGGCGACGGCGAATTCACCCGCCTGCACCAGGAGTTGGACGGCAACCTGGAGAGCCCGGTGTGGGTGGGGGAGCGGATCGCGTTCCTCTCCGACCACGAGGGCGTCGGCGCCGTCTACTCCTCCCTCGCCGACGGCTCCGACCTGCGCAGGCACACCCCCGTCGACGGCTTCTACGCCCGCCATCTCGCCGGTGACGGCAGCCGGTTGGTGTACAGCTCGGCCGGGCTGCTGTACCTCCTCGACGACCTCGACGGCAGCGCGCCGCGCCCCCTCGACATCCGGCTCGGCGGCTCCCGCACCGACCTCCAGCCGTACCCGCTGAACGCCTCCCACTGGTTCGGCGCCGCCGACCCCGACCACACCGCGCGCGGCAGCGCGGTCGCCGTCCGCGGCGCCGTCCACTGGATCACGCACCGCGCGGGCCCCGCCCGCGCGCTCGCCGCCCGGCCCGGCGTCCGGGCCCGGCTGCCCCGGGTCTTCCGCGCCGACGGCGAGGAGTGGGTGGTCTGGGTGACGGACGCCGAGGGCGACGACGCCCTGGAGTTCGCGCCCGCCACCGGCACCGCCCCGGGCACCAGCCCGCGCAGGCTCGCCGCGGGAGCGCTCGGCCGGGTCCTCGCCCTCGCGGTCGCCCCCGACGGCGGCCGGGTCGCCGTCGCCACCCACGACGGCCGGGTGCTGCTGGTCGAACGGGACAGCGGCGAGGTCCGCGAGGTCGACCGCAGCGACGACGGCGACGTCTCCGGGCTCGTCTTCTCACCCGACTCGACCTGGCTCGCCTGGTCCCACCCCGGCCCGCGCCCGCTGCGCCAGCTCCGGCTGGCCAACACCACCGACCTCACCGTCACCGAGGCGACCCCGCTCCGGTTCCGTGACTGGTCACCCGCGTTCACCCTGGACGGCAAGCACCTCGCGTTCCTGTCCGCGCGCGCCTTCGACCCCGTCTACGACGACCACGTCTTCGACCTCGCGTTCGTGGCCGGCGCCCGCCCGCACCTGATCACCCTCGCGGCGACCACCCCGTCCCCGTTCGGGCCGCAGCGGCACGGCCGGTCCTTCGACGCGCCGGACAAGGACGAGACCCCGGACAGCGAGGGCACCCCCGCCACCCGCGTCGACCTCGACGGGCTCGCCGACCGGATCGTGCCGTTCCCCGTCGAGGCCGCCCGCTACTCCACCCTGCGGGCCGCGAAGGACGGCGTGCTGTGGCTGCGCCACCCGGTGCGCGGGGTCCTCGGCGCCTCCAGGGCCACCCCGGACGACCCGGACCCCAAGAGCGCCCTGGAGCGCTACGACCTGGCCCAGCAGCGCATCGAGCACCTCGCCTCGGACGCCGACCACTTCGCCGTCAGCGGCGACGGCAAGCGCGTCCTGCTGTGGACCGACGGCAAGCTCAAGGTCGTCCCCAGCGACCGGCGGGCCTCGGGCGACGACGACAGCGACAGCAACATCACCGTCGACCTCGGCCGGATCAGGCAGACCGTCGACCCGGCCGCCGAGTGGCGGCAGATGTACGACGAGGCCGGCCGCCTGATGCGGGACAACTTCTGGCGGGCCGACCTCGGCGGCGTCGACTGGGACGGCGTCCTGGACCGCTACCGGCCCGTCCTCGAACGGGTCGCCACCCACGACGACCTGGTCGACCTGCTCTGGGAGGTGCAGGGCGAACTCGGCACCTCGCACGCCTACGTCACCCCGCGCGGCGGCCACGGCGGCGACCGGCAGGGCCTGCTCGGCGCCGACCTGTCCCGGCACGAGGACGGCAGCTGGCGGGTGGACCGGGTGCTGCCCGCCGAGACCTCCGACCCCGACGCCCGCTCCCCGCTCGCCGCGCCCGGCGTCGCGGTACGCCCGGGGGACGCGGTCGTCGCCGTCGGCGGCCTGCCCGTCGACCCGGTCACCGGACCGGGGCCGCTGCTGACCGGCACCGCCGGCAAGCCGGTCGAGCTGACCGTGCTGCCGGCCGGCGGCGGCGACGCCCGGCACGCCGTCGTCGTCCCGATCGCCGACGAGGAGCCGCTGCGCTACCACGCCTGGGTCGCCGACCGGCGGGCCTACGTCCACGAACGGTCCGGCGGGCGCCTCGGCTACCTGCACGTGCCGGACATGATCGGCTCCGGCTGGGCGCAGCTCCACCGCGACCTGCGGATCGAGGTGGCCAGGGAGGGCCTGGTCGTCGACGTCAGGGAGAACCGCGGCGGCCACACCTCGCAGCTCGTGGTGGAGAAGCTGGCCCGCCGGATCGTCGGCTGGGACCTGCCGCGCGGCCTGCGCGCCTCCAGCTACCCCGAGGACGCGCCGCGCGGCCCGGTGGTCGCCGTCGCCGACGAGTTCTCCGGCTCCGACGGCGACATCGTCAACGCGGCGATCAAGGCCCTCGGGATCGGGCCGGTCGTCGGCACCCGCACCTGGGGCGGCGTGGTCGGCATCGACAGCCGCTACCGGCTGGTCGACGGCACCCTGGTCACCCAGCCCAAGTACGCGTTCTGGCTGGAGGGTTACGGCTGGGGCGTGGAGAACCACGGGGTCGACCCGGACGTCGAGGTGGTGCAGCGCCCGCAGGACCACGCGGCGGGCCGCGACACCCAGCTCGACGCGGCGATCGCTCTCGCCCTCGAGGCCCTGGCGGACAACCCGGCGAAGACACCGCCCGAGCTGCCGTAGATAGCATGCACGGGTACCGAAGGACGAGGCGTGAGGAGTAGGGCCATGGCAGGGGAAGCGCAGGACGACTGCCTGTTCTGCAAGATCGTCGCGGGACAGATCCCGGCGACGATCGTGCGGCAGACCGCGACCACGGTCGCCTTCCGCGACATCAACCCGAAGGCGCCGGTCCACGTCCTGGTGATCCCCAAGGCGCACTACCCGGACGCCGCGTCGCTCGCCGAGGGCGCCCCCGAGCTGGCCGCCGACGTGCTGCGCGAGACCCGGGCGGTCGCCGAGGAGGAGAAGCTGGAGAGCTACCGCACCGTCTTCAACACCGGCGCGGGCGCCGGGCAGACCGTCTTCCACGCGCACGCGCACGTCCTCGGCGGGCGCGGTCTGCAGTGGCCGCCCGGATAGCCGCTCGTGTCCGTACGTGAACTCGTCGTCCTCGGCACCGCGAGCCAGGTCCCGACCCGGCACCGCAACCACAACGGCTATCTGCTGCGCTGGGACGGCGAGGGCATCCTCTTCGACCCGGGCGAGGGCACCCAGCGGCAGATGCTGCGGGCCGGGGTCGCCGCGCACGACCTGAACCGGATCTGCGTCACCCACTTCCACGGCGACCACTCGCTCGGCCTGGCCGGTGTCATCCAGCGGATCAACCTCGACCGGGTCCCGCACGAGATCACCGCGCACTACCCGCGCTCGGGCAAGCGCTTCTTCGACCGGCTCAGGTACGCCACCGCCTACCGCGAGACGGTCGGCCTCACCGAGGTCCCGGTGGACCGCGACGGCGACCTGGCCACGACCCCCGGGTACACCCTCCAGGCGCACCGGCTCTCGCACCCCGTCGAGTCCTACGGCTACCGGCTGGTCGAGCCGGACGGCCGCCGGATGCTGCCCGAACGGCTCGCCGCGCACGGCATCGCGGGCCCCGACGTCGGCCGCCTCCAGCGCGAGGGCACCCTCGACGGGGTCTCCCTCGCGGACGTCAGCGAGGTGCGCGCGGGCCAGCGGTTCGCGTTCGTCATGGACACCCGGCTCTGCGACGGCGTGCACGCCCTCGCCGAGGGCTGCGACCTGCTCGTCATCGAGTCGACGTTCCTCGACGAGGACACGGACCTCGCCGTCGAGCACGGCCATCTCACCGCCGGGCAGGCGGCCGCCGTGGCGGTCGGCGCGGGCGTGCGCCACCTGGTGCTCACCCACTTCAGCCAGCGCTACCACGACCCCGCGGAGTTCGAACGGCAGGCCCGCGCGGCAGGCTTCCAGGGCGAGCTGACGGTGGCACGCGACCTGCTGCGCGTCCCGGTTCCGAAACGCAGCTAAATCACCCGTACGATGCTTTGATGCCCCTCCCCAAAGCTGAACTGCACCTGCACATCGAAGGCACCCTGGAGCCGGAGCTGGCCTTCGAACTGGCCGCCCGCAACGGCGTCACCCTCCCGTACGCCGACACCGGGGCGCTCCGCGAGGCGTACGCGTTCGACGACCTCCAGTCGTTCCTCGACCTGTACTACGCGCTGATGGCCGTGTTGCGCACCGAACAGGACTTCGAGGACCTCGCCGACGCCTATCTGGCCCGCGCCGCCGCCCAGGGCGTACGGCACGCGGAGATCTTCTTCGATCCGCAGGCCCATCTGGCCAGGGGCGTGCCGATGGACACCGTCGTCGAGGGGCTGTGGCGGGCGCTGGGGCGCAGCGAGCGCAGCCACGGGGTGTCGACGCGGCTCATCCTCTGCTTCCTGCGGGACGAGTCGGCCGAGTCGGCGATGGAGACGCTGACGGCCGCGCGGCCCCACCTGGACCGGATCACCGGGGTCGGCCTCGACTCGGCCGAGGTCGGGCATCCGCCGGCGAAGTTCCGCGCGGTGTACGAGGCGGCGGCCGCCCTCGGGCTGCGCCGGGTGGCGCACGCCGGGGAGGAGGGCCCGCCCGCGTACGTGACCGAGGCGCTCGACGTCCTCGGGGTGGAGCGCGTCGACCACGGGCTGCGCAGTATGGAGGACCCGGCGCTGGTGGCGCGGCTCGTGCGGGAGCGGATCCCGCTGACGCTGTGCCCGCTCTCCAACGTCCGGCTGCGGACCGTCGACACCCTCGCCGACCATCCGCTCCCGGCGATGCTGGAGGCGGGCCTGATGTGCACGCTCAACTCCGACGACCCGGCCTACTTCGGCGGCTACGCGGGCGACACCTTCGACGCGGTCCGCGCGGTCCTCGGCCTCACCGACGACCGCCTGCGGGAGTTGGCCCGCAACTCCTTCCTCGCCGCCTTCCTCGACGACGACGAGGAGCGCAGGGCCCGCTACCTGGCCGAGGTGGACGCCTACGTCTTCTAGGCCGCCGTGGTGGTGTCCCGGGCGAGCGGCGCGACCGCGGCGGACGTCTCGACCGGGATCTCCACGACCGGCAGCGCCCGCCGGCTCATGCCGAGCGCGACGGCGGTGATCGGCACGGTGACCACCAGCAGGACGGCGGCGAGGACCATCCCCATCACCGGGAACCCGGCCTGCGCCGACAGCACGCTGCCGCTCAGCGGCCCGGCCGCCGTGCCCAGCGAGGAGGCGGAGCCTATGAGGACCGCCCACCGCCCGCGCGGGTCGAGGGAGGCGGCGAGGCCGATGAGGTACGACAGGACGACCGGGTAGACCAGGTTCCAGGCGATCTCGCCGACGGCGAACGACACCAGGTCGGTGGCGGACGCGCTCAGCACCAGGAACACGGCGATGAGCACGGACCCGCCGCCGACCGGCAGGGCCTTGCCGAGCCGCGGCCCGACCGCGCCCGCGCCGAGCACCCCGAGCAGCCCGGCGCCGAGCGCGACGGCGAACACCACGCCGACGACGGCCTCCGTGAGGTGCGCCTGGACGAGGCCGATCCGCCCGCTGACGCCCCACAGGGCGTTCTGTATGAGGGACCAGCAGGGCATGGCGAGGACGAGCGCGAGACCGTACCTCAGGTGCGGCAGCCTGCCGCCCTCGGTGGCCGGGTGCGGGGTGGCCGCGCGGTCGGGCAGCCGTCCGGTGAACGGCCACACGGCGAGCGCGGTGAGCGCGATGGCGGCCAGCGGCTGGCCGTGCCCGGGTCCCAGGTGCGGGACCGTCAGATAGACGGCGCCCGCGAGCCCCGAGACGGACAGCAGTCCCGCCGTGGAGACCCGGTGCGGGTCGGGGTGCGCGGCGACTCCGGTGACGGCGACGGCGGTGACGGTCCCCGACCCGAAGCCGCCGGCCATCGCGCCGGCCACCACGAGGGGGACGGCGCCGGAGAGGGCGGCGGTGGCGTAGCCGACGGCGGCCAGGGTGAGTCCGGCGCGGGCCAGTCTCCTGGCGCCGATCCGCTCGACCCTGGCGGCGAGGAGGAATCCGGCGGACGCGGAACTCAGCAGCAGGGCGCTGCCGACGGAGCCCGCCTGGGTGGCGGTCAGCGGCAGCCCCGAGTCGAGGCGGCCGACGGTGGTCGGCAGCAGATAGGGGGCGAGGTACCCGGCCGTGAAAAGGGCGACGAGGGGCCAGGGGATGGTGCGGGGGGCGAACACGGGCGTTCCCAGGGCATGCGAAAGAAGCGGCTCATGAAGGGGGTTGGGCGCAGGCCGTCGATGGACAGGAACGCGCGGGCAATTTGTATCAAGCACGCGGTTGCGGAAGAAGCGCGGGGGCTGTGATCTGGGTCACAGTTGGGTTTGGGGTGGGGTACCCCGGGTAAACGAGAGAATTTTTCTCGACGCGGACGGGTCGCGCGGGTGACGCGAGAGCGTGCGGGACGGGGTACCGGGCGGGGCCGGAGGGGCGGGGCGCTCGAAGCTCGCGGCGGTGCTCGGAGGCCCTTCGGGTGGTCGGTCACGGCGGCGCTCGGGGCTCAGGGCTCCGGGGCCCTTCCGGTCGGCGCTCGCGGAGCCGCGTCCGGCGATCTCATCGCCCGCCGGCCCTGTCGCCGGTGGACCGCGCCGCCGGTCCTGTCGCCAGTGGACCGCGTTGCCGGTCCTACCGCCAGTGGACCGCGCCGCCGCCCCCGGCCGGTGCCGTCGCCTCCGCCTTGGCCCTGATCTCCCGCATCACCGCGACGATCGACGCCTCGTGATCGGGCGTCAGCCGGGCCACCGGCACCGAGCAGCTGATCGCGTCGAGCGCGGGCACGTCGTAGCGCAGCGCGAACCCGAAGCCGACGATCCCGGTGACGCCCTCCTCGCGGTCGACCGAGTACCCGCGGGCCCGCACCTCGGCGAGGTCGGCGGCCAGCGCCCGCCGGGTCGTCAGGGTGCGGGGCGTGCGCGCCTCGTAGGGCCCCTCGGGCAGCTCCTCGTCCCCGCGCTCCGCCAGCAGCGCCTTGCCCAGCGCCCCCACGTGCGCGGGCAGCCTGCGGCCGACCCTGCTGATGGTCCGCAGGTACTCGTGCGACTCGCGGGTGGCGAGATAGGCCACGTCACGGCCGTCGAGCCGGCCCAGGTGGACGGTCTCGCCGAGCGCCTGGGACGCCTCGTCGAGGTAAGGGCGCACGGCCCGCACCCGCGGGTCGGAGTCCAGGTAGCTGGTGCCGGTGAGCAGGGCGTGGATGCCGATGCCGTACAGCGAGCCGGTGACGTCCGTGCGCACCCAGCCGCGTCCGATGAGGGTCTGCAACAGGGCGTACATCGAGCTGCGCGGCACCTCCAGCTCGTCCGCCAGCTCCTGGAGCCTGGCCGGACGGTCGCCGCGCGCGGCGAGCAGTTCCAGCAGCTCGACGGTCCGCGCCGCCGACTTCACCTCGCGGACGCCACCCGGCGCACTCCCAGCCTCCGACATGCCCCGATCGTAAGCGGCGCCGGACGCCCCATTGACGTCCGCTGTCCGTGTATCTAACCTCCATCCTCATACATGGATGACGTCTACATAGGGAGATGACGAGGGTGAGCCTCGACACGGGCAGCGACACGGGCACGGGCGCCGACACGGTCCGACGGCTGCGCGACGGCATGGCACGGGGCGTGCTGTCCTTCCCGCTCACGAGCTTCCACGAGGACGGCACCCTCGACCCGGACGGCTGCCGCAGCCACCTCGCCGCCCAGATCGCCACCGCCCCGGGCGCCGTCTTCCCCGCCTGCGGCACCGGCGAGTTCTTCTCGCTCGACGAGGACGAGTACCGCACCGTCGTCACCCTCGCCGTCGAGGAGGCCGCGGGCCGCCTCCCGGTGGTGGCGGGCGTCGGCTACGGCTGGGCCCAGGCCGCCCGGTTCGCCCGCATCGCCGAGGACGCGGGCGCCGACGCCCTCCTCGTCCTGCCGCACTACCTCGTCGCCGCCCCGCAGGACGGACTCCTCGGCCAGCTCCGGCAGCTCACCGCCCGCACCCGCCTGCCGCTCATCGCCTACCAGCGCGGCCAGGTCGCCTTCACCGCGGCCACCCTGCGGCACGTCGCCGCCCTGCCCGGCGTCATCGGCCTCAAGGACGGCCACAGCGACCTCGACCGCCTCCAGCGCCTCACCCTCGCCGCCCCTGCCGACTTCCTCTTCTTCAACGGTGCCGCCACCGCCGAGATCCAGGCCCGCGCCTACGCCACCGTCGGTGTCCCCGCCTACTCCTCCGCCGTGCACGCCTTCGCCCCGGAGATCGCGAACGCCTTCTTCACCGCCCTGCGCGCCGACGACCACACCACCGTCGACACCCTGCTGCGCGACTTCTACGTCCCGCTCGTCGAACTCCGCGACCGGGTGCCCGGATACGCCGTCTCCCTCGTGAAGGCCGCCGCCCGGCTGCGCGGCCGCCCGGTGGGCCCCGTCCGCGCCCCGCTCACCGACCCCTGCGCCGCCGACCTCGCCGACCTCGCCGCACTGCTCGCCACCGGACTCGACCTCGTAGGAGCCGACCAGTGAACCTCACCCTCACCGACGTACGGCTGACCCCGATCCTCGTCGCCGACCCGCCGCTGCTCAACACCCAGGGCGTCCACCAGCCCTACACCCCCCGCCTGATCATCGAGGTCGTCACCGCCGACGGCGTCACCGGCGTCGGCGAGACCTACGGCGACACCAAGTACCTCGAACTCGCCCGCCCCTTCGCCGAGAAACTCAAGGGCCGCCAAGTCAGCGATTTGAACGGCCTGTTCACCCTCGCCGACGAGGTCTCCGTCGACGCCTCCCGGGTCTCGGGCCAGGTCGACGTCGGCGGACTGCGCGGCGTCCAGACCGCCGACAAACTCCGCCTCTCCGTCGTCTCGGGCTTCGAGGTCGCCTGCCTCGACGCCCTCGGCAAGACCCTCGGACTGCCCGTCCACACCCTGCTCGGCGGCAAGGTCCGCGACACCGTCGAATACAGCGCCTACCTGTTCTACAAGTGGGCCGAGCACCCGGCGGGCGTCCCCGCCGAGCGGGACGACTGGGGCGCCGCCCTCGACCCGGCCGGCATCGTCGAACAGGCCCGCCGCTTCAAGGAACGCCACGGCTTCACCTCCTTCAAGCTCAAGGGCGGCGTCTTCCCGCCCGACCAGGAGATCGCCGCCGTCCGCGCCCTCGCCGCCGCCTTCCCCGGCCACCCGCTGCGCCTCGACCCCAACGGCGCCTGGTCCGTGGCGACCTCCCTCACGGTCGCCGAGGAGATCGGCGACCTCCTGGAGTACCTGGAGGACCCCGCGCTCGGCACCCCCGCCATGGCCGAGGTCGCCGCCGCCACCGGCGTGCCGCTCGCCACCAACATGTGCGTGACGACGTTCGCCGAGATCCAGGAAGCCTTCACCCGCGGCGCCGTGCAGGTCGTGCTCTCCGACCACCACTACTGGGGCGGACTGCGCAACACCCAGCAACTCGCCGCCGTCTGCCGCACCTTCGGCGTCGGCGTCTCCATGCACTCCAACACCCACCTCGGGATCAGCCTCGCCGCGATGACCCACGTCGCCGCGACCGTCCCCGGCCTCCACCACGCCTGCGACTCCCACTACCCCTGGCAGTCCGAGGACGTGCTGACCGAACGCCTCACCTTCACCGACGGCCGCCTCACCGTGCCGGACGCGCCCGGCCTCGGCGTCGAACTCGACCGCGACCGGCTGCACTTCCTGCACCGGCGCTGGCTCGATGACGACGGCACCCTGCGCGAGCGCGACGACGCCGCCGCCCTGCGCGTCGTCGACCCGGGCTGGACCACCCCCGCCGTCCCCCGCTGGTGACACCGGCACCACCGGCGCGGGCCACCGGGCACGCGCCGGTGCGCGGCCGGGACCGAGGGGCGTTGTCGGTGGGGTGGTGCACACTGGCCTGATCCGCACCATGCCAGGGAGCGCACCGTGATCACCCCCATCGGAGAGGGACCGTTCGCCGCCGAGGCGGGGCAGGCCCGTCGGACCCACGTCGACCCGCTCGCCCCGCTGCGCACGCCCGACGACCCGCCCTGGGACGTCTACCTCACCGGCACCGTCTTCCTCGACATCATCTTCACCGGCCTCGACACCGCCCCCGTGCGCGGGACGGAGTCCTGGGCCCGCGGGATGGGGTCGAGCCCCGGCGGCGTCGCCAACATGGCCACCGCCCTCGCCCGCCTCGGCCTGCGCACCTCACTGGCCGCCGCCTTCGGCGACGACCACTACGGCGAGTACTGCTGGGACGCGCTGGAACAGGGCGAGCACATCGACCTCTCGTCCTCCCGCACCATCGGCGGCTGGCACTCCCCGGTCACCGTGTCCATGGCCTACGAGGGCGAGCGCACCATGGTCTCCCACGGCCACGAACCGCCCCCGGCGCCCGGCGCCGTCCCGGCGGGCGTCCCCGACCACCCCTCGCACGCCCGCGCCGCCGTCGCCTCCCTCACCCCGGGCCGCAGCGCCCCCTGGATCGCCGAGGCCGCCCGCCGCGGCACCCGGGTCTTCGCCGACGTCGGCTGGGACGACACCGGCGCCTGGGACCTCGCGGGCCTCACCGACCTCGCCCACTGCGAGGCCTTCCTGCCCAACGCGGAGGAGGCGATGCGCTACACCGGCGCCTCCTGCCCGCGGGCCGCCGCGCACGCCCTCACCGCCCATGTGCCGCTCGCCGTGGTCACCCTCGGCGCGGAGGGCGCCTACGCCGTCGACCGGCGCACCGGCGAGTCCGCCGAGGTCCCCGCCATCGCCGTCGAGGCCCTCGACCCGACCGGCGCGGGCGACGTCTTCGTGGCCGGCTTCGTCACCGGCACCCTCGCCGACTGGCCGCTCGCCGACCGGCTCGCCTTCGCCGGCCTCACCGCGGCCCTCTCGGTCCAGGAGTTCGGCGGCTCCCTCTCGGCCCCCGGCTGGTCCGAGATCGCCGCCTGGTGGCGCCGCGTCCAGTCGGTCACGGGCCAGGACCCGGCCCCGTTGCGCCGCTACGCCTTCCTCGAGTCCCTCCTCCCGCACGAGGCGGCCCGCCCCTGGCCCCTGCGCCGAGCGGTCCCGACGATCGGCTTCGGACGGTCGGCCTAGGGCCCGGGGGCCCTGGACCCCGGGCTCTGAAGGGCGGGCGCGGGCGCGGGGGAGGGGGAGGAGGGGGCGGCGGAAGGCGGAAGGGACGACGCAGCGGGGACGGCAGCGGGGACGACGGACCGGGCGGCAGCGGGACGACGGCGGGACCCTGGCCCGCCCTCGTCCCCGCCACCCCCGCCCTCGTTCCCCCCGCCCTCGTCCCCCCGCCCCGCCCTACCCCCCGGCCCGCTCCAGCACCGCCGTCACCTGCTCCCGCACCGCCTCCAGGCGGCTCTCGTCCTGGGCGCCGATCGGCGTGCGGGACAGCGCGTCGAGCACCGGCCCGGCGCCGTCCCCGCACGGGACGCGCTCGCTGAGCACCTCGTAGCCGTCCCTGACCGCGATCCGCAGCTCGGGCGCGGCGCCCGAGTCGGCGTGCACGGCGGTGGCGATCACGAACGGCGGCGGACCGCCGGGCACCTCCGCCAGCTTCCGGTAACCGCTGGCCACCGGGGTGCGCCAGCGCAGGCTCAGCAGCAGCGGCTGCTTGGCCAGCAGCTCGGCGAGATCGGTCTCGTAGGGGCCGTCCGCGCCCAGCACCCGGGCCCGCGCGCCCAGCACGACGGCCGGGGGCAGCAGACAGCGCAGGGTGCTGCCGACGATGTTGCCGCCGACCGTCGCCGCGCGCCGCACCGCCCCGGTGCCGATGCCGGACGCCGCCCCGCGCAGCACCTCGGGGACCCGGTCGTCCACCTGGGACAGCAGGACCGCCGCGCCCAGCTCCCGCGCGCCCAGCACGTTCGCCTCCGGCACCTCGCGCAGGGACAGCGCCTGCGCGGGGAACCCGTCCCGTAGCCAGGCGGCCCACACCAGCGTGGCACCGCCGACGGGTATCGCTCCCTCGGCCAGGCAGCGCTGTGCCTCGGACATGGACGTGGGCAGACGCAGAAGCACGGCCTACCTGCTTTCCTCGGGACGGACATCGAACAAGCGCACAGGGGTGCGACCGAACAGACGTGGCAGCACCGGCGGGATTCTCCCCACGGGGAGGGGGGAAGCATGCGGGGTCGGCCCCGGCAATCCCGGCGCCCCACCTGGGACGTCCGCGGACCGGTCGGTGCGAAAAGCCCTACGGCGTTGTCGGCGCCCCGGCGTACCCTGGGAACACCAGGCCGCCCTTGTGGCGAGCGTGCCGTATCGAGGAGGACGAGCAAGGCCTACAGCGCCGGCCCATGACTCAGACACCCACAGCTCACACCCCCGCACGGGGTCAGGCACGCGCACGGTTCACCGTTCCCGCCCAGCACCCGATGGTGACCGTGCTGGGTTCAGGCGACTCCCTGCTGCGCGTCATCGAGACGGCCTTCCCGGCGGCCGACATCCACGTCCGGGGCAACGAGATCAGCGCGGTCGGTGACGCCGGTGAAGTCGCCCTCGTCCAGCGCCTGTTCGACGAGATGATGCTGGTGCTCCGCACGGGGCAGCCGATGACGGAGGACGCCGTGGAACGCTCGATCGCCATGCTGAGAGCCAGCGGGAACGGCGAGGGTGACGGCCAGGAGACCCCGGCCGAGGTGCTCACGCAGAACATCCTGTCCTCGCGCGGGCGCACCATCCGCCCCAAGACGCTCAACCAGAAGCGGTACGTCGACGCGATCGACAAGCACACCATCGTCTTCGGCATCGGCCCCGCGGGCACCGGCAAGACCTACCTGGCCATGGCCAAGGCCGTCCAGGCCCTCCAGTCCAAGCAGGTCAACCGGATCATCCTGACCCGCCCCGCGGTCGAGGCGGGCGAGCGGCTCGGCTTCCTGCCCGGCACCCTCTACGAGAAGATCGACCCGTACCTGCGCCCGCTGTACGACGCCCTGCACGACATGCTCGACCCGGACTCCATCCCCCGCCTGATGGCGGCCGGCACCATCGAGGTGGCGCCGCTGGCGTACATGAGGGGCCGGACCCTGAACGACGCGTTCATCATCCTCGACGAGGCCCAGAACACCAGCCCCGAGCAGATGAAGATGTTCCTCACCCGGCTCGGGTTCGAGTCGAAGATCGTGATCACCGGTGACGTGACGCAGGTCGACCTGCCCAGCGGCACCAAGTCCGGTCTGCGGCAGGTGCAGGACATCCTGGAGGGGCTCGACGACGTCCACTTCTCGCGGCTGTCGTCGCAGGATGTCGTACGGCACAAGCTGGTCGGCCGTATCGTCGACGCGTACGAGAAGTACGACAGCACGCACGGCACGGAGAACGGCACCCACAAGGGCGGCCGGGGCACGTCCGGGCCCAAGGGGAAGTAGCAAGCACCGCGTCATGTCGATCGACGTCAACAACGAGTCAGGAACCGAGGTCGACGAGCAGGCGATCCTCGACATCGCCCGCTACGCGCTGGCCCGGATGCGCATCCACCCGCTCTCCGAGCTGTCGGTGATCGTCGTGGACGACGACGCCATGGAGCAGCTGCACATCCAGTGGATGGACCTGCCGGGGCCCACCGACGTGATGTCCTTCCCGATGGACGAGCTGCGTCCGCCGGCCAAGGACGACGAGGAGCCCCCGCAGGGACTGCTCGGCGACATCGTGCTCTGCCCCGAGGTGGCCGCGCGGCAGGGCGCCGAGGCGGAGACCCGGCACTCCATGGACGAGGAGCTCCAGCTGCTCACCGTCCACGGGGTGCTGCACCTGCTCGGCTACGACCACGAGGAGCCCGACGAGAAGGCCGAGATGTTCGGCCTCCAGGCGGCCATCGTGGACGGCTGGCGCGCGGAGAAGGGCATCGAGGGCCCCTCGCCGGCCCCGACCGTCTCATGAGCCCGCAACTCGTCGCGGGCGCGATCGCCCTGGTCGTGGTGGCGTGGCTGGCCGCCTGCGCGGAGGCCGGTCTCGCCCGGGTGTCCAGTTTCCGGGCCGAGGAGGCCGTCAGGTCGGGCCGCCGCGGCGGCGCCAAGCTGGCCCGGGTCGCGGCCGACCCGACCCGCTATCTGAACGTGGCGCTGCTGGTCCGCGTCGCCTGCGAGATGGCGGCGGCGGCCATGGTGACGTACGCCTGCCTCCAGGAGTTCTCCGGCACCACCGAGGCGCTGCTGGTCGCGATCGGCGTCATGGTCCTGGTGTCGTACGTGGCCGTCGGGGTCTCGCCGCGCACCATCGGCCGCCAGCACCCCCTCAACACGGCGACGGCGGCGGCCTATGTGCTGCTGCCGCTGGCCCGGATCATGGGCCCGGTGCCGAACCTGCTGATCCTCATCGGCAACGCCCTCACCCCCGGCAAGGGCTTCAGACGCGGCCCGTTCGCGTCCGAGGCGGAGCTGCGGGCGCTGGTCGACCTGGCGGAGAAGGAGTCGCTGATCGAGGACGAGGAGCGCCGGATGGTGCACTCCGTCTTCGAGCTGGGCGACACCCTGGTGCGCGAGGTGATGGTGCCGCGCACCGACCTCGTCGTCATCGAGCGCTACAAGACCATCAGGCAGGCCCTCACCCTCGCCCTGCGCTCCGGTTTCTCGCGCATCCCGGTGACCGGCGAGAACGAGGACGACATCGTCGGCATCGTGTATCTGAAGGACCTGGCGCGCAAGACGCACATCAGCCGGGACGCGGAGAGCGACCTGGTGTCGACGGCGATACGCCCGGCGGCCTTCGTGCCGGACACCAAGAACGCCGGTGACCTGCTGCGCGAGATGCAGCAGGACCGCAACCACGTGGCGGTCGTCATCGACGAGTACGGCGGCACGGCCGGGATCGTCACCATCGAGGACATCCTGGAGGAGATCGTCGGCGAGATCACCGACGAGTACGACCGGGAGCTGCCGCCGGTGGAGGAGCTGGGCGACGACCGCTACCGGGTCACCGCCCGCCTCGACATCACCGACCTGGGCGAGCTGTACGGCCTCGACGAGTACGACGACGAGGACGTGGAGACCGTCGGCGGCCTGCTCGCCAAGGCGCTCGGCCGGGTGCCGATCGCCTCGGCGTCCAGCGTGGTCGGGCTGCCGGACGGCCGCGAGCTGCGGCTGACCGCGGAGACGGCGGCCGGCCGGCGCAACAAGATCGTTACGGTGCTCGTGGAGCCCGTCGGCGCCGGCGCCACGGCCGGGCAGGCGGAGTGAGCCCGGAACAACTGCGGGCGCTGTGCCTGTCGTTCAACGCGGCGACGGAGGAGTTCCCGTTCAGCCCCGAGCTGTCCGTCTTCAAGGTGGGCGGCAGGATGTTCGCGCTCTCCTCGCTCGACGCGCGCCCGCTGACCGTCAACCTCAAGTGCGATCCGGAGGACGCGATCCGGCTGCGCGCCGAGCACCCGGGGCTGATCGTGCCGGGCTGGCACATGAACAAGCGGCACTGGAACACCGTCACGGTCGACGGGGCTCTGCCCGCCCGGCAGCTGCGCGAGCTGGTCGAGGACTCCTACGACCTGGTGGTGGCCAAGCTGCCGCGCGCCGAGCGGCTGCGGCTCGACCGGCCCTGAGCCGACCGGGGTGAGCGGGCCTTTCGTATGCTCGGGGCATGACCGACAGCAACGCGCTCGACCCCGAGGACCGCAAGATCGTCACCCTGGCCCGCTCCGCGCGGGCCCGCAACGGCGTGCCCGAGGGGGCCGCCGTGCGGGACGAGACCGGCCGTACCTATGTCGCGGGGACCGTCGACCTCGACTCGTTGCGGCTGAGCGCGCTGCGCACCGCCGTGGCGATGGCGGTGGCCTCGGGCGCCACCTCGCTGGAGGCGGCCGCGGTGGTGACGGAGGCGGCCGCGGTCCCCGACGCGGACCTGGCCGCCGTGCGTGACCTGGGCGGGGCCGGTACGCCGGTCCTGGTGGCCGGGCCCGACGGGACCGTGCGGGACACCGTCGCCGCCGGCTGAACAGTCGTCCGGAATTCACCCTTGCAGCTCTCTTCCCCCCGCGCATCAATGGGACCCGTAAGTTGTGACGGACCGTCAGGTCATGAGTCGCGCAGCGTGCCCGCACCCACCTGCTCCGGGCTGCCGTCCGTCGAACCAGATCCCCGGGAAGGGAGCTGCAAACCCATGAGAGGCACGCGTATAGGAACCGGTGCGGCCCTGCTGGCAGGGACGCTCGGGCTGACCGGGCTGGCGTTCGCGCCGGCCGCTGTCGCGGTGACCCCGCAGTCGGCGACGATCACCGCGAACTGCGGGGCGTGGGGTGGCGGACCCGCCACGCTCACCGCCACCCAGAGCGGTACCTCCGCCACCATCACCCTCACCTCCTCCATCACCACGCCGCTGGCGCTGTCCGCGAACTCCATCGCGTCCACGCTGACGTTCGTGAACGGCACCGGCACCAAGGTGTTCAGCGGGACGGTCAACCCGGCGATGGCCGCCGGTTCCGCCGTCACCGTCGGTCCGCTGAACGGCACGGTCGCCTCAGGCGACAGCCTCCAGGCGTACGGCGGCACGCTGAAGATGGTCATCTTCGGTGTCACCGTCACCTGCACGCCGAGCGCGCCGCAGTCGCCCGGTCCGTTCGTGTTCAGCTGAACCTGATCTGACGGCCGTCGGTTCCCGGGTGAACGCCCGGGTCTCCCACGGGAACTGACGGTCCATCAGCTCTTTTCGGCATCTCCATTGACTTCTCGCGCGATCCGCACATCAATGCCCCCTGGGCGCGGACGAGCCGCCGCGGCCCATCCCTTACGGAGGGGGCATCCATGGGACTCACGGGTCGGACGATCCGAAGACGCCGCCTGGCGTCGTTGCTCACGGTGGCCGCGCTCGCGGTCACCGCGGGCGGCGCACTGGCCTGCCCGGCCGGCGCCGCCACCAACGTGGACTTCGGCACGCACTGCATCCCGCCGGACATCGCGGGCATCCCGCCGATCGACGGCACCACGACGGCCGCCATCACGGTGGACGACGACACCCCGAAGGTCGGCGACACCGTCACGGTGACCTACACCGTCGTCAAGCCGGCCGCGAGCAACCCGACCTCCCTCGACCTGCCGGCCGACATCATGACCCCGACGGGCAAGGTCACCCTGGGCGGCGCGCAGACCGGTGCCGTCACCGTCGCGGGGCCGAAGAAGAACGACCCGGTGCCCGGCAACGGCGCCTTCCCGTCGTTCTCCATGACCGGCACCTTCAAGGTCACCGCGCCCGGCGCGATCACCCTCGCGCCCGGCGACTACAACATCCACACCAGCTACATCCTGGAGCTCGACACCCCCTGCACGGTCATCACCCCGCCCGCGCCGGTCTCCGAGACGATCACGGCGACCAGCTCCACCCCGGTCAACAACCGTGCCATCACGCTCGGTTCGGCCTCGGGCAACCCCGGCGCCGGCGTCACCGTGCACGGCACGGGCTTCACGGCCGGCGCGAGCGTCACCCTCGCCGGCCGGGCGGGCGCCACCCAGACCGCCGACCGGGCGACCGTCACCGCGGGCTCGGGCGGCTCCTTCGACGGCACCCTCACCGTCTCCGACCCCGGGACCACCGGGATCGTGGCCTACGAGGGCGGCGGCTGGAGCGCGGACCTGGGCGCGGGACCCGCCGCCTACACCGTCGACGACTCCACGCCCGTTCCGGACGGGAGCCAGAAGCTGACGACGACGGTCAGAGCCGGGTCGCTCTCGATGAGCCAGGCCGGTGACGCGGTCCAGCTCTCGGCGGTCGACTTCGGCCAGGGCGGTGCCTCCACGGGCGCCCTGCGGACCGTCACCGTCAAGGACTTCCGCGGCGGTCCGGCCGGCTGGTCGCTGACCGGGAAGGTCACCGACTTCACCGGAGCCGGCGGCAAGATCGTTGCCGGGAAGCTCAGTTGGACCCCCGCCTGCGCCACGGCGGCGGACAGCCCGAGCACCTGCCGGGCGGGCTCGGCGGGCACCGTGGGCACCTCGGGGGCGACGCTCGCGTCCACCCCCGACGCAGCCCTCACCGGCGGCCGCTTCACCGTGGACGCGCAACTCTCGCTGGACGTACCGGCGTTCACCTCGCCGGGCTCGTACGCGGGCGTCCTGACGCTCACCCTGTCCTGACCGCCACCACGGCGCCTCAGGCCACCGGCACCACCCGCGCCACCCGCACCACAGCACCTCGCACCACCGGCACCACGTCTCCTCGCCGGCGGCCGGGCGACCCGTCACCACGGGACCGCACCCGCCCGATCGCCCGGCCCGGCAACCGTCCGCGGGGGTCCGCACCCATGCGCAAGCCGTCCGCCCTCCTCCTGAGCCTGCTCGGCCTGCTCGGCGTCCTGGGGGGCCTCGCGCTGCCCGCGGCGCCCGCGCACGCCGCCGACAACGGCAGCTGGTCCGTCTACCCGGTCTCCTCGCAGAGCGCCGCGCGGCCCTACTTCACCCTCTGGGCCGACCCCGGCCAGACGATCGAGGACAGGGTCGTCGTCGCCAACAAGACCGCGCGCCCGCTGACGCTGCGGATGTACGCGGCCGACGCCTACAACACCGTCCGCGACGGCGGGTTCGCGGTGCGCACCCTCCAGGAGCGGATGCGCGGGGTGGGCGCCTGGGCGCGGCCCGCCGTCTCCCGGATCACCGTGCCCGCGCGCGGCAAGGCCACCGTCCCCTTCACCCTGAAGGTGCCCGAGGGCGCCGAGCCGGGCGACCACCCGGGCGCGTTGGTCGCCCTCGACGAACGCGTCGACCGGGGCGCGGGTTCCCTCGCGCTCGGTGTGCGGCAGGCCGTCGCCGCCCGCGTCTACCTGCGGGTCGGCGGGCCCGCCGTGCCCGCCATCGCCGTCGAGGACGTCCGCCTCAGCCACCGCCAGCCGCTCGTGCCCGGCTTCGGCACCGCCGAGGCGACGGTCTCCTACACCCTGCGCAACACAGGCAACGTCACCCTCGACCCGAAGGTGGAACTGCGGGCGCGTGGCCTGTTCGGGCGGACCCTGCTCGACCGCGACCTGACCCGGCTCCCGGCCGAACTCCTGCCGGGCCAGCGGGTGCGGCTCACCGAGCCGTGGCACGGGGCGCCCCGGCTCGACTGGGGCGACGTCACGTTGACGGCCAGCGCGGAGAACACCAGGGAGTCGGCCGGGGCGTCGTTCCTCGCGCTGCCCTGGGCCGCCGCCCTCGTGCTGCTCGCGCTGCTGGTCGCGGGGGCGGTGCCGCTGGTCAGAGCGCGTCGGGCCCGCGCTCGCCGGTCCGCACCCGAACCACCGTCTCCACCGCCTGCGACCACACCTTCCCGTCCCCGATCTTCCCCGTCCGCGCGGCCTTGACGACAGCGGTGATCACGGTCTCCGCGTCGGCGTCCTCGACGACGACCTCGACGCGCGCCTTCGGGACCAGGTCGACCCGGTACTCGGCGCCGCGGTACACCTCGGTGTGGCCGTGCTGGCGCCCGTAGCCGCTGGCCTCGGTCACGGTCAGGCCGTTGACGCCGAGCTCCTGGAGGGCGGTCTTCACCGCGTCGAGGCGGTGCGGCTTGATGATCGCGGTGATGAGCTTCATGCCGGGCCCTTGACCTTCTGCGCGGGGGAGAGGACGGAGTGCGACACCGGGGCGCCTTGGCCCAGGACCCCGTGATCGTAAGCGGTCTCGGCGTGCGGTACGGCGGGGTCACGGGGGGCTCCAGCGCTGCGGGGGCTCGGCAGAGGGGCACCGGAACGCGCTTCCGGTCGCGTACAGGTGTGGTCCGGTGACGTTTCGTCGCGGTGGGGTTTGCGGAACCCCACCCGGACGGGGCCAGGCCGGGCACGGTACGGCGGCGCCTCGGGGATCAGGGAGAATGGGGGCCATGAGCGTGCGTACCCAGTCATCAGAGCAGCCGGCCGAGGCCGTCCACCGTGCCGGCTTCGCCTGCTTCGTGGGCCGCCCGAACGCGGGCAAGTCCACCCTCACGAACGCTCTGGTCGGGCAGAAGGTGGCGATCACGTCCAACCGGCCGCAGACCACACGGCACACAGTCCGGGGCATCGTGCACCGGCCGGACGCGCAGCTGATCCTGGTCGACACCCCCGGCCTGCACAAGCCGCGCACCCTCCTCGGCGAGCGGCTCAACGACGTGGTGCGCACCACCTGGGCCGAGGTCGACGTGATCGGCTTCTGCGTGCCCGCCGACCAGAAGCTCGGTCCTGGCGACCGCTTCATCGCCAAGGAGCTGGCCGGCATCCGCAGGACGCCGAAGGTCGCGATCGTCACCAAGACCGACCTGGTCGACCCCAAGGTCCTCGCCGAGCAGCTCATCGCCCTCGACCAGCTCGGCAAGGAGCTGGGCATCGAGTGGGCGGAGATCGTGCCGGTCTCGGCGGTCGGCGACAAGCAGGTCGGACTGCTGGCCGACCTGCTGATCCCGATGATGCCCGAGAGCCCGCCGCTGTACCCCGAGGGCGACCTCACCGACGAGCCCGAGCAGGTCATGGTCGCCGAGCTGATCCGGGAGGCCGCGCTGGAGGGCGTCCGCGACGAACTGCCGCACTCCATCGCCGTCGTCGTCGAGGAGATGCTGCCCCGCGAGGACCGCCCCGCCGACCGCCCGCTCCTCGACATCCACGCCAACCTCTACATCGAGCGCTCCAGCCAGAAGGGCATCATCATCGGCCCCAAGGGCAAGCGCCTGAAGGAGGTCGGCATGAAGAGCCGTCAGCAGATCGAGGCGCTCCTCGGCACGCCCGTCTTCCTCGACCTGCATGTCAAGATCGCGAAGGACTGGCAGCGCGACCCGAAGCAGCTCCGCAAGCTGGGCTTCTGACCCGACCGCCGCCCGCACCCGGGCGGCCCGGTCAGCGCTGCGCCCGCAGCACCTCGCGGAACCAGCCGTAGGACGCCTTCGGGGTGCGCTCCAGGGTCGCGAAGTCGACGTGCACCAGGCCGAACCGGCGCGCGTAGCCCTCCGCCCACTCGAAGTTGTCCAGCAGCGACCAGACGAAGTAGCCGCGCACGTCCACGCCCGCCGCCAGCGCGTCGTGCAGGGCGCGGATGTGGCCGTCGAGGTAGCCGATCCGGTCCTGGTCGTCGAGGCCCTGGTAGGAGCAGCCGTTCTCGGTGATGACCACCGGCGGCAGCCGGTCGCCGTAGCGGTCCCTGAGGCCGGTCAGCAGCTCGGTGAGCCCCTCGGGCACCACCGGCCAGCCGAAGTCCGTCACCGGCCGGTCCTCGATCTCCCGCACAGAGAAGGGCAGTTCGGCGGGGAGGGTGAGGCCGCCGAACTCGATCTCGTCGCCCTGCGGCGCGCCCACCCGGGTCGGCGCGTAGTAGTTGACGCCGTACCGGTCGATCGGCTCGGCGATGACCTTCAGGTCCGCCTCGACATCGCCCGGCATCAGCGCGTCGATGCCCTCCGGGTACCGGCCGAGCAGCAGCGGGTCCGCGAACAGCCGGTTGAGCAGGATGTCGTAGAACGCCGCCGCCTCCAGGTCCTCGGCCGCGTGCGAGGCGGGCCAGGTCGGGCCGTGCGAGTTGGCGATGCCGATGTCGGTGGCGCCCGCGGCCCGCAGCGCGCGGACGGCGAGGCCGTGGCCGAGGAGTTGGTGGTGGGCGGCGGGCAGCGCGTCGAACAGCAGCTGCCTGCCGGGCGCGTGGGCGCCCAACGCGTGCCCGAGCAGGGTGTGTTCGGCGGGTTCGTTGAGGGTGAGCCAACTGCCGACGCGGTCCCCGAGCCGGGCGGCGACGGTCGCCGTGTACTGCGCGAACCGCTCCGCCGTCTCCCGGCGCAGCCAGTCGAGGCCGACCGGCAGGTCCCAGTGGAAGAGGGTCGCGACCGGGCGGATGCCGGCCGCGCACAGCTCGTCCACCAGCCGGTCGTAGAAGTCGAGTCCGCCGGGCGAGTCGACCCGGGGCCAGGAGACCGAGAAGCGGTAGGCGTCGACGCCCAGGTCGGCGAGGAGGGCCACGTCCTCGCGGTAGCGGTGGTAGTGGTCGCAGGCCACCGCCGCCGTCGAGCCGTCCTTCACCCGTCCCGGCTCGGCCGTGAAGGCGTCCCACACGGACGGGGCGCGCAGGTCGGCCGCGCCCTCGATCTGATGGGCCGAGGTCGAGACGCCCCACAGGAAGCCGGCCGGGAACTGCGGTATCGGGTTCGTCGCCATGGGCCGGATCATCCGTACCCATGGGTAGGGAAGTCAACGGGCGTGCGGGAAAGGGTGGTTGCCCGCAGGCCCGGTCGGTCAGGCGCCCTCCTTCAGGACCCGGGAGATCAGCGCGCGCTGCTCCTGCGACAGCCGGGGGTCGGCCGCGTGCACCGTCCTGCCGTCCACCGTGATCTCGTACTGGAAGCCGTCCGGCACCCCGGCGGGCGGCGCGTCCCGGCCCGCGGACAGGGCCCGCTCCGCCAGGACGTGCCACTCCTGGGCGTCGGGCAGCGCGGAGGTGTCCACCTCCGCGCTGCGCTCGATGCCCGCGAACCCGCCTGTACGCCTCACTCGAATACGCATGGGACGTGTCTAGTACGGAACTAGGCCGTCCGCACCCCGACCTGCTCCCAGGCCTTCAGCACCGCCTGGAGTTCGGCGCCGTCGCGGTAACGGGCCTTGGCCGCCGCCACCGTCAGGGTCGCGAAGTCCGAGAACGACGCGTCCTTCTTCAGCTTGCCGCCGGTCAGCACGTCGTACCAGACCTGCCCCGCCCGCTCCCAGGCGTTGCCGCCGAGGGCGGTGGCGGCCAGGTAGAACGCGTGGTTGGGGATACCGGAGTTGATGTGCACGCCGCCGTTGTCGCGGCCGGTGCGGACGAAGCCGTCCATGGTCGCGGGCTGCGGGTCCTTGCCGAGGACGTCGTCGTCGTACGCGGTGCCCGGCGCCTTCATGGAGCGCAGCGCGACGCCGGTGACGCGCGGCGCGAGCAGCCCGGCGCCGATCAGCCAGTCGGCCTCGGTGGCGGTCTGGCCGAGCGTGTACTGCTTGATGAGCGAGCCGAAGACGTCCGAGAGCGACTCGTTGAGGGCGCCGGGCTGGCCGAAGTAGGTCAGGTTCGCGGTGTACTGCGTGACGCCGTGGGTGAGTTCGTGGCCGATGACGTCGATCGGCAGGGTGAAGTCGAGGAAGATCTCGCCGTCGCCGTCGCCGAACACCATCTGCTCGCCGTTCCAGAAGGCGTTGTTGTAGTCCTTGTCGTAGTGCACGGTCGCGTCGAGCGGCAGGCCCTCGCCGTCGATGGAGTGCCGTTCGTACGCCTTCAGATACAGCTCGAAGGTGGCGCCGAGGCCGGCGTACGCGCGGTTGACGGTGGCGTCCTGGCCCGGCTCGTCGCCCTCGCCGCGGACCTTGGTGCCGGGCAGGTCGGTGCCGTGCTCGGCGTCGTAGACGGTGCGGTTCGGCTGGTCGGAGACGGCGGCCCGGGTCACGGCGGCCGTGGCGCCGACGACGGTCGTCATCCGGCGGTGGGTGCGCTCCCAGGCGTCGCGCTCCAGGGTCCTGCGCGCGGCCGAGGCGAGCGAGGAGTCCTGGTGCTGGGCGATGCGGTCGAGGACGTGCGGCGGTACGACAGTGCAGAAGACGGGCTCGTGGCCCCCTGTGGTCGTCATGCCCGGCACCTTTGCACTGAGTCACCCCGCTGTCACTAGAGGCAACCATGATTGGTGAAATACCGGGACATGGTGGGTGTCTCTCCGTGACGGAGTGGTATGGCGCACGTTTCCGCCTCTTCGTCCCCCTTCGTCGCCGTCCGCGCGCATACTGGTCCCGCATAGTGATACGGCGTCCCGCACCCCGAGGGTCTCGGCTAGCATGCGGAGCATCATGCGTTTCGGGCTGCTCCTCCTTAGCTGCCGCGGCGAGGGCCTGTAATCAGGTCGACTCCCTCCCCGCGGAGCTTGGCGTTGCGTCGTCGGCCGTCCTTCAGGACATCCAGAGGAGCCCCCCGATCATGGCGAACCGCCAGCAGCCCAGCACCATGCCGATCCACAAGTACGGCCGCTACGAGCAGGTCGACCTCCCCGACCGCACCTGGCCCGACAACCGGATCACCGTCGCTCCGCGCTGGCTCTCCACCGATCTGCGCGACGGCAACCAGGCCCTGATCGACCCGATGTCGCCCGAGCGCAAGCGCCGGATGTTCGACCAGCTGGTCGCGATGGGCTACAAGGAGATCGAGGTCGGCTTCCCGGCCTCCGGCCAGACCGACTTCGACTTCGTGCGCTCCATCATCGAGGAAGAGGGCGCGATCCCCGACGACGTCACGATCTCCGTACTGACCCAGGCCCGCGAGGACCTGATCGAGCGGACCGTGGAGTCCCTGAAGGGCGCGCGGCGGGCCACCGTCCACCTCTACAACGCGACCGCGCCGGTCTTCCGCCGGGTCGTCTTCCGCGGCTCCAAGGACGACATCAAGCAGATCGCCGTCGACGGCACCCGGCTGGTCGTCGAGTACGCCGAGAAGCTGCTGGGCCCGGAGACGGAGTTCGGCTACCAGTACTCGCCCGAGATCTTCACCGACACCGAGCTGGACTTCGCGCTGGAGGTCTGCGAGGCGGTGATGGACGTCTGGCAGCCCGGCCCCGGCCGCGAGATCATCCTCAACCTGCCCGCCACGGTGGAGCGTTCGACGCCGTCGACGTACGCGGACCGCTTCGAGTGGATGCACCGCAACCTGACCCGCCGCGAGCACGTCGTGCTCTCCGTCCACCCGCACAACGACCGCGGTACGGCGGTGGCGGCGGCCGAGCTGGCGCTGATGGCGGGCGCCGACCGCGTCGAGGGCTGCCTCTTCGGGCAGGGCGAGCGCACCGGCAACGTCGACCTGGTCACCCTCGGCATGAACCTGTTCTCGCAGGGCGTCGACCCGCAGATCGACTTCTCCGACATCGACGAGATCCGCCGCGTCGGCGAGTACTGCAACCAGATGGAGGTCCACCCGCGCCACCCGTACGCGGGCGACCTGGTCTACACGTCCTTCTCCGGCTCCCACCAGGACGCCATCAAGAAGGGCTTCGACGCCATGGAGGCCCAGGCCGCCGAGCGGGGCGTCACCGTCGACGACATCGAGTGGGCGGTGCCCTACCTGCCGATCGACCCGAAGGACGTCGGCCGCTCCTACGAGGCGGTCATCCGGGTCAACTCGCAGTCGGGCAAGGGCGGGATCGCCTACGTCCTGAAGAACGACCACAAGCTGGACCTGCCGCGCCGGATGCAGATCGAGTTCTCGAAGATCATCCAGGCCAAGACGGACGCCGAGGGCGGCGAGATCACCGGCGCCGACATCTGGGCCGTCTTCCAGGACGAGTACCTGCCCCGCGCGCAGAACCCGTGGGGCCGCGTCCAGGTCCGCAACGGCCAGTCGACCACCGACACCGACGGCGTGGACACCCTCACCGTCGAGGCCACCGTCGACGGCGTGGACACCGTCCTGTCCGGCTCGGGCAACGGTCCGATCTCGGCCTTCTTCGACGCCCTGCAGACCATCGGCATCGACGTACGGCTGCTGGACTACCAGGAGCACACGATGAGCGAGGGCGCCTCCGCGCAGGCCGCCTCCTACATCGAATGCGCGATCGACGGCAAGATTCTGTGGGGCATCGGCATCGACGCGAACACGACGCGTGCGTCGCTGAAGGCGGTCGTCTCCGCGGTCAACCGCGCGACCCGCTGACCCCCGCTGACCGGGCATTTCGGGGCCTTGACCGTCGTATACGGCGGTCAAGGCCCCGTCGTTTCTCGGCCACCGTCCTGTGCAGGTCACGGAAAGGTCTCCTACGGGGTACTGACTCCACCTCCAAGATGTGGCTAACATCACGCAAGCGCGGCGATGTTGCCGCGGCGTTACGGAGGTGCGACGTGCTGCCAGAACGGGGACGAGACGGCCGTGCCGGACGGCCTGCCCGGATGCTGGGCACCCGCACCGTGTGGACGCCCGTCGGGGACGGCGAGTTCTTCTGCCCCGGCTGCGGAGGCGACCGCAACTACCAGCGGCTGACCGGCCGCCGCCGCTTCACCCTGCTCGGCGTCCCGGTCCTGGCCCGCGGCGAGACCGGCCCGGTCGTCGAATGCGCGGCCTGCCGACGGCACTTCGGCACCGACGCCCTCGACCATCCGACCACCACCCGCTTCTCCGCGATGCTCAGGGACGCCGTGCACACCGTCGCCCTCGCGGTGCTCGCGACCGGCGGCACCTGCGCCCGCGCCTCCCTGGAGTCCGCCGCCTGCGCGGTCCGCGCGGCCGGCTTCGACGACTGCACGAGGGACCAGCTCGCCGCCCTCGTCGAGGCGCTGGCCGACGACACCGGACGCGCCTACAGCAGGCCCTGCGGCCCCGGACTCGCCATAGAGCTGCACGAGGCCCTCGACCCGCTCGCCCCGCACCTCGCCGCCGTCGGCCGCGAGTCGATCCTCCTCCAGGGCGCCCGCATCGCCCTCGCCGACGGCCCCTACACCCCCGCCGAACGCGACGTCCTGGCCACCGTGGGCGCCGCCCTCACGCTCGGCGCCGCCGACGTCGACCGCCTCCTCGCGGCAGCCGCCCGTACGCCGTCCTGATCCCTCGTACGGGTGACTTTCGCGCGGCCCCGCGCCCGCGCCGGGCGTGGCCGTTCCCGCGCGCTCCCGGCCGCGGACCCGCGCGCTCGCCGCGTCGGCGGGCGGCGGCCGGGGAACCATGGAGCCGTGACCCTCCTGAGCCGCACCCTCCTCGTCACCGCCGTGCTCCTCGCCCCGCTCGCCGCGGGCGCGCCGGCCGCCGCCGCAGGCACCGGCTGCGCCTCCTCCGTGCCGTACGCCGCCGGGCAGGGCGGCTACGACACCTACCGCATCCCGGCCGCCGTCACGACCCGCGCCGGCACCCTCCTCGCCTTCGCCGAGGGCCGCCACGACGGCGCGGGCGACTCCGGGAACATCGACGTCGTCCTGCGCCGCTCCACCGACGGCGGCTGCACCTGGGGCCCGCTCCAGGTCGTCACCGCGGGCCACGGCGACACCCGGGGCAACCCGGCCCCCGTCGTCGACCCGCGCACCGGCGACATCGTCCTGGTCACCTCCTACAACAGCGGCGCGGTCACCGAGGCGCGGATCATGCGCGGTGAGGTCACGCCCGAGCAGGGGCGCCGGGTGTTCGTGCAGCGCGGCCGGGACGACGGGCGCCGCTTCAGCGCCCCGGCCGAGATCACCGCCGCCGTGAAACGCCCCGACTGGCGCTGGTACGCCACCGGCCCGGGACACGCCGTCGCCCTCACCCGCGGCCCGCACGCCGGGCGCCTGGTGGTCCCCGCCAACCACTCCGCCGCCCCGCCCGCCGGGTCCTCCGACACCGGCCAGGAGGCCAGGTACTACGGCGGCCACGCCCTCTACAGCGACGACGGCGGCCACACCTGGCGCCTCGGCTTCGTCGACGACTCCTACGACGGCGCCGAGAACGCCAACGAGACCAGTGCCGCCCAACTCCCCGACGGCAGGCTCTACTTCAGCGCCCGCGACCAGGGCGGCCGCAGTCCGGGCAACCGCCTCGACAGCTACTCCGACGACGGCGGCGCCACCCTGGCCCGCCCCTACGCGATCCAGCACACCCTGGACGACGTCCCCGCCGTGCAGGGCAGCGTCCTGCAACTACGCGGCCACAACAGCCCGTTGCTGTTCTCCGGTCCGTCCGTGCCGACCGCCCGCCGGGCCCAGGCCCTCTGGCGCAGCACGGACGCCGGAGCCACCTTCACCAGGGCGCTGACCCTCTCCGACCGCCCGGCCGCCTACTCCGACCTGGTCCAGCTGGACCGGGACACGGTCGGCGTCCTCTGGGAGACCGGGTCCGCGGGACCGTACGAGACCATCGCGTTCCGGCGGCTGGCGGTGCGGGAGCTGGCGTCCTAGGGGCTGTCGTGCGGGCCAGGCGGCGTCGAGGCGCGGTGCCTGACCCGGACGGCAGGTCCTAGAGCAGTCCCGCCGCCGTCAGGAAACCGGCGACGCGCTCCACCTCCCGGGGCGCCAGCGGGATCTGGGGGTCCGCCGTCGCCGGGCAGTCGATGACGCCCCGCAGGTGCAGCGCCGCCTTGAACGCGCCGAGCGCCGACGAGCCGCCGCCCATCCGGGCCGGGTCGCCGACCCCGACCAGCCCGAACAGGGCGGCCAGCCGCTCCTGTTCGGCCCGCGCCCCGGCCAGGTCCCCGGCCCTGGACAGCCGGTCGAGCCGGACGTACCCGTGCGGGTCGACGTTGGCGAGGCCGGGCACCGCGCCGTCCGCGCCGAGCGCGAGCGCGCAGTCCACCAGCAGCTCCGAGCCGGTCAGCGCGGTGAACCCGGTGAGGTCCGCGCGCCCGCGGGCACCGGTGACGACCCGGCGGAAGCCGGCCAGGTCGCCGCTGGAGTCCTTCAGCCCGGCCAGCACCCCCTCGGCGGCCAGTGCGAGGACCAGGTCGGGGTCGAGCGCGGTGTGCACGGCGGACGGGATGTCGTAGGCGATGACCGGGACCGGGCTCGCGGCGGCGGCCAGCCGGAAGTGCCGCGCGGTCTCGGCGGGATGGGTCCGCGTGTAGAAGGGCGCCGTGACGACGACGGCGTCCGCGCCCGCCTCCGTCACCGCGGCGATGTGGTCGAGGACCCGGGGTGTCGTCATGTCGATCGCCCCGGCCAGCACCGGGAGCCGGCCGCCGACGTGAGCGGTCACCGTCTCCACGACCTGGCGGCGCTGCCGGTCGCGCAGGAAGGCCGCCTCCGACGACGAGCCGAGCACGAAGAGGGCGGACACCCCGGCCCCCACCAGGTGGTCGACCAGCCGGCGCAGGCTGGGCGGGTCCACCTCGCCGTCCGGTGTCAGGGGGGTGCAGACGGGCGGGACGACACCGGTCAGCGGGGCGGGCAACGTCATGAAGGCTCCCTGGGGTGCGGTCGGGCGAGGTCGTGGGTGGCGCGGTCCTCCTCTACAGGATGGTGGCAGCGGTAGCGGTGGGCGGGCCGCGACGCGACCGTGAACTCCGGCAGCCGCGCGGCGCATTCGTCGTCCGCGCGCCAGCAGCGGGTGCGGAACGGGCAGCCGCTGGGCGGGCGGGTCGCCGAGGGGACCGGGCCGGTCAGCGGGATCGGTTCGACCCGCCGCAGCAGCCCGGGGGCGGCCGAGAACAGGGCCCGGGTGTACGGGTGCCTGGCACGGTCGGCGACCTCGGCGGCCGGGGTCTCCTCGACGATCCGGCCGAGGTACATGGTGACCACCCGGTCGCTCATCCTGCGGACCGTCTGGATGTCGTGGGAGACGAACACCATGGCGAGGCCGAGGCGTTCGCGCAGATCGAGCAGGAGGTTGAGGATCTGCGCGCGCACCGACACGTCCAGCGCGCTGGTCGGCTCGTCCGCGACCAGCAGCGCCGGTTCGAGGGCCAGCGCGCGGGCGATCGCGACGCGTTGCCGCTGGCCGCCGGAGAGTTGGCCGGGCAGCGCGGCCACGAGCGGCAGGGGCAGCCCGACCAGACCCATCAACTCCCGCACCCGAGCGTCCCGTTCGGCGCGGGTGCCGCGTCGGTGGACGTCCAGCGGGTCGCGCAGCACACGGCCGACGGGCAGCCGCCGGTTCAGGGCCGTCGACGGGTCCTGGAAGACCATGCCGACGCCGGTGCCCACCGCCGCCCTGCGCCGGGCCGCGGGCATCGACCACAGGTCGCGGCCCCCGAGGGCGACCGTCCCCGACGTCGGCCGCTCCACGCCCACCAGCAGCCGCGCCAGCGTCGACTTGCCGCAGCCGGACTCGCCGACCACGCCGACCGTCTCCCCGGCCGCCACCGCGAGGTCGGCGCCGGTCAGCGCGTACACCCGGTCACGGCGCAGGACGCCGCCGCCGCGCGCCCGGTGCACGACATGCGCGTCGGACAGCTCGACCAGCGCGGTCACCGCGCCACCTCGCTCTCGGTTCCGGCCGGGTCGACCGCCGGGTGGTGGCAGGCGGCGGTGTGGACGGGGGTGCCCCGCGGGTCGGGGCGGACGGTGCGGCAGCGGGCGGTGGCGCGCGGGCAGCGGTCGGCGAAGCGGCAGCCCGCGGGGAACCGGGCCGGGGCCGGGACGGTGCCCCTGATCCGCGTCAGCCGCTCGGCGGCCGACTCCAGCGACAGCACGCCCGCCAGCAGCCCGCGGGTGTAGTGGTGGGCCGGTGCCGCCACCACCTCGGCGGTCACCCCGCTCTCCACGATCCGGCCGCCGTACATCACCATCACCCGGTCGGTGACGTCGGCGACCAGCGCCAGGTCGTGCGAGACGAGGATCAGCGCGAAGCCGAGTTCGGCGCGCAGCCGCAGCAGCAGCTCCATCACCTGGGCCTGCACGGTGACGTCGAGGGCGGTGGTCGGTTCGTCGGCGACGATCAGCTTCGGTTCGCGGGACAGGGCCATGGCGATCAGGACGCGCTGGCGCTGGCCGCCGGAGAGTTCGTGCGGGTAGGCGTGCGGGACCCGGTCCGGGTCGAGGCCGACCAGGGCGAGGAGTTCGGCGGGGGAGCGGTGGCCGCCGCGGCGCACGAGCTGGCGCAGCTGGGCGTGGACGGTCATGCCGGGGTTCAGGGACGACAGGGCGTCCTGGTAGACCATCGCCATCTCGTGGCCGAGCAGCCCGCGCCTGGCCCGTGCGGTGAGCGTCGTCAACTCCCGCTGCCCGAAGCTGATCCGCCCGCGCACCCGGGCGCCCTTCGGCGCGAGGCCCATCAGGGTGAGCGCGGTGAGCGACTTGCCGCAGCCCGACTCGCCCACCAGGCCAAGGACTTCACCGCCGCGCACCTCGAAGCCGACGCCGTCGACGATGTCCACGCCGCCGTGCCGCTCGGGGAAGCCGACGTGGAGGCCGGTCACCGTGAGCACCGGCTCGCCGTCCGGCAGCGGCCTGGCGCGGGCCCGCAGTAGCCGCGCCGCCTCGGCCAGCCCGGGGAGCGGAGGCACCGCACCCCCGCCGGTGTCGTCGTCGGCGGCGCTCTCGTCGCCGTCGCTCGGCTCCCGCGGCGGGAGTGGCTCCTCCTCGGGCACCGTCACCTCGCGGGCGGCGGGCGCGGCCCAGGCGTCCGCGACGCCCTCGGACAGGACGTTCAGCGACAGCACGGTCAGCAGGATCAGCAGTCCGGGGAAGACGGTCGCCCACCAGCCGCCGGTCAGCACCATGTTCCTGCCGTCCGCGATGACGCTGCCCCAGGACGGGTCGGGCGGCCGCACGCCCGCGCCGATGAAGGAGAGCGACGCCTCGAAGACGATCGCCTCGGCGACCTGCACGGTGCAGAACACCAGGATCGGCGCGGCGCAGTTCACGGCGACGTGCCGCAGCACGATGTGCGGGGTGCGGGCGCCGATGACGCGTTCGGCGGTGACGTAGTCCTCGCCGTACTGGTCGAGCACGTTGGCGCGCACCACCCGCGCCACCGGCGGCACGAACAGGAACGCGACGGCGCAGATCAGGACGGTGATGCCGCCCCCGAACACGGCGACGAGGACGGCCGCGAGGGCGATGCCGGGGAACGCCATCACCACGTCGAGGCAGCGCATCAGCGACTCGTCGACGCTCCGCCGCGAGGTGGCCGCCACCGCCCCGAGGACGGCGCCCGCCAGCAGCGCGAGCAGGGTGGCGCCGAGCCCGATCGCCAGCGACCAGCGGGCCCCGTACAGCAGCCGGCTCAGGATGTCCCGGCCGAGGCTGTCCTGGCCCATCCAGTGCGCGGCGGACGGATGCCCGGTGCCGTCGGCGGGGGCCGCCTGGTCGAGCGGGTCGTCGGGCGCGAGCAGCGGGGCGAGCAGCGCGGTCAGGGCGACGACGGCGAGGAAGCCGACGGCGACCCTGGAGGCGGCGGGCAGCCGCCCGCGGCGGCGGGCGGGGGTACCGGCGGGGCCGGTGCGGGGGGAGGTCATCGGGCCGAGTCCCTCAGTCGCGGGTTGACCAGCAGATACAGCACGTCGATGGCGAGGTTCACGACGACGAAGCCGGTCGCGGTGGTCAAGGCGACGCCCTGGACGACGGCCGGGTCGCCGTTCTGGACGGCGTCGATCATCAGCTTGCCCATGCCGGGCAGCGCGAAGATCGTCTCGATGACGACGGCGCCGCCGAGCAGATAGCCCACCCGCAGGCCGAGCACGGTCAGCGGGGTGACCAGCGCGTTCCTCAGCACGTTGCGGCCGACCACGACACGCGGCGGCAGCCCGGCGCCGATCGCCGTGCGGACGTAGTCCTTGTCCAGCTCCTCCACCACCGACGTCCGTACGATCCGGGTGAGTTGGGCGGCCACCGGCAGGGACAGGGCGAGCGCGGGCAGCGCCAGAGTGCGCAGCCAGCCGGTGACGGAGTCGGCCGGGTTGATGTAGCCGCCGGTCGGGAACCAGCCCCGGTCGAGGGCCAGGTACTGGATCATCAGCAGCGCCAGCCAGAAGGCGGGCGCGGCGACGCCGACCAGCGAGAGGACGCGGACGACGTGGTCGGCGGCCCGGTCCCGGTGGATCGCGGCGACCACCCCGCCGACGAGGGCGAGCATGACGGCGATCCCCAGCCCCAGGAAGGTGAGTTGGAGGGTGAGCGGCAGCGCGGTGGCGACCTGGTCGAGGACCGGCGTCCGGGTCAGGGCGCTGGTGCCGAGGTCGCCGTGGAGCAGGTCGCCGACGAAGTGGACGTAGCGCACCGGCAACGGGTCGAGCAGGCCGTTGCGTTCGCGGAAGGCGCGCAGTTGCGCGGGGCTCGGGTCGGCGCCCTGGAAGAACGCGGACGCCGGGTCGACGTCCGAGAAGCGCATCACCAGGAACACGAAGAGCACGATGCCCAGCAGCAGCGGCACCAGCAGGGCGAGGCGGCGCAGCAGGATGCGCGCGACGGCTGACATGGCGTCAGAGCCACTTCGCGCGCAGCAGGTTGACGCCCGGGTAGGGCTGGGCGCGGACGCCGGTGAGGCGGCGCGGGTCCCAGGCCGTCAGCAGCTCGTTGTGGACGACCGGGTAGAGCACGGCCTGTTCGGCGACGACGTCGACGCACTCCTGGATCATCGTCTTCTTCTTCGCCGGGTCCAGCTCGCGGGTGGCGCGGTCCATGGCGGCGAACAGCCGCCGGGCGACCGGGTTCCCCGCCCACCGGGTGTAGCCCATCCAGAGGTTGGCGGGCCCGTAGTTGTAGCGCAGGATCAGGTCGGCGTCGAGGCCGAACTGGTTGGGGTTCGAGGCGGCGGCCACCACCTGGTAGTCCCTTCGCTGGTCCAGCTTGGTGAAGACGGCGGTGGTCTCCTGCGGGGCGAGCGTGGTGCGCACGCCGACCGCGTCCCAGGACGCCTTGACGGTCGGCAGGCAGTCCACGATCCAGCTGACGTTCACCGCGAGCAGTTCGACGTCGAGGTCCCGCACCCCGGCCGCCCGCAGCAGCGCCTTCGCCCGCGCCGGGTCGTGGCCGTAGACGGTGCCGGCCCTGCGGTGGGCCGGGTTGCCCTCGTCGAGGAAGGACGTGGCGGGCAACCCGTGGCCTTTCAGGGCTACTTGGACCATCTTCTCGGTGTCGATGGCGTAGTGCAGGGCCTGCCGCACCCGGATGTCGTCGAACGGCTTGCGCGCGGTGTTGAACATCAGGAACAGGTTGTTCATCCCGGAGGCGCCCGCGACCGTGAGGCCGCCGCTCCTGAGCCGGTCGACGGCGGCGTACGGGATGTTGTCGGCGATCTGGGCGCCGGGGACGCTCCCGGAGACCCGGGCGACGCGGGAGGCGGCGTCGACGACCGTCAGCCAGTTCATGGTGCGGAAGGCGGCCGGGCGGGGGCCGTTGTAGCCGCTGAACGCCTCGAAGGCGGTGTTGGACTTCGGGTGGTGCGCGCTCTGCCGGTACGGTCCCGAGCCGACCGCGAGGCCCCGGATCGCGTCGTCCCAGGCGCCGGGCCGCGAGAACACGTGCCGGGGCATGACCTTGGCCAGCGTCAGCCGTGAAAGTCCTTCGGGGAAGGGGAAATTGAGGTCCAGCTCGACGGTCCTGGAGCCGACCGCGCGAACCCCTTCCAGCCAGCTCGTGAAGAAGCCGCCGGCCAGGGTGTGGGCGGCCGGGTCGAGGACGCGGTCGAAGGTGAAGACCACGTCGTCGGCGGTGACCGGCGTCCCGTCGTGGAACCTGGCGCCCGCGCGCAGGGAGAACCGCCAGGTGGTGGCGGCCGGGTCGGCGGGCAGGGCGGTGGCGAGCGCCGGGTAGGGCTTGCGGGAGACCGGGTCGGTGTCGAGCAGCCCCTCGTAGAGGTGGTTGTCGGCGGCCATCGAGAACGCCGACGCGGTCTGCGTGGGGTCCCAGGAGCCGTCGTTGCCGTAGCCGATGACGGCCGTCAGGGTGCGGTCCCGGCCGCCTCCGCCGACGTCGTTGGTGGACTGCGGGCCCATCGAGCAGGCCGAGAGCGCCCCGGCCGCCGCCAGCCCGCCGGCGTACGTCAGGAACGACCGGCGGGGCGGTCCCGGCCCGTCGTGGAGCACGTCGCGCACGGTTCCTCCAGTGGAGATCCGACGTCCTACGTCCGGTGGACAGACCGGACCATAGGGGCGTCACCCGGGGTGGTCAAGACAGCGCGCTGCGCTCACCGGGGTGAGACGCCGCGCCGTCCCGCCGGCGCGGGGAACCCGCGCCGGCCCACGACAAGACCGGCGCGGGCGGGATCTCCCGGCGGGGGTCAGACCACCGCGGCCGCCAGCAGCGAGGCCGCCTCCTTGACCAGCGGGTGGTCCCACTCGGCGTCCTGGACGTGCTTCGTCGACAGGATCGCCAGGACCACCGGCGTGCCGTCCGGGGTCCAGGCGACACCGACGTCGTTGTTGGTGCCGTAGTCGCCCGCGCCCGTCTTGTCGGCGACCGTCCACGTCGACGGCACACCGGCGCGCAGCCGCTCCCCGCTCGTGGTGTTCCCCAGCAGCCAGTGCGTCAGCAGGGCGCGGTCCCGGTCCGCCAGGGCGTCGCCCAGCACCAGGCGGGCGTAGGACCGGCCGATGGCGCGCGGGCTCGTGGTGTCGGTGACCCGGCCGGGCTCCCCGGAGTTCAGCTCCGTCTCCCAGCGGTCGAGGCGGGTCACCCGGTCACCGATCGAGCGGGCGAACCGGGTCACCGCCGTCGGGCCGCCCAGCTCCCGCAGCAGCAGGTTGGCCGCCGTGTTGTCGCTGTAGCGGATCGCCACATCGGCGAGTTCGGCGACCGTCATCCCCTCGGCCAGGTGCTCCCTGGTCCGGTCCGAGCCGCCCACCAGGTCGGCCTCCGTGTAGTGGACGCGCCGGCCGAGCACCTCGCCGTCCCGGTCCAGATCGCGCAGGACCGCCGACACGGCCAGCGTCTTGAAGACCGAGCAGATCGGGAAGCGCTCGTCGGCGCGGTGCGCGACGGTCCGCCCGGTCCTGACGTTGTGCGCGAACACGCCGAGCCGGGCGCCGTGTTCCTCCTCGAGCGCGCGCAGCCGGTCGACGGTCGACCCGTCGGCCCGCGCGGCGGTGCCGGTGAGCAGGACGGCCGCGGTCGCGGTGCCGGCGGCGACGACGGCGCGGCGGGTCATCGGGGTACGGGGCGAGCCTGAGATGGCGTTCTCCTTCGCTGGGGTCTTCCTCGACTTCGATCTCGCTGTCTCTCCCTGTTCGACGTCGAGAACCGGCCCCCGGTTGCCCCGCGCGCACCGCCACCGCCCGCGGGACGACCGTCGAGTGTACGTGCCCAGCGTCACCGTGAGGAAGCGAAGAGTGAAACTCGCGGACGGTGGGGAGCACGTTGGGGGCATCGTTCGAGGAACCGGAGGACACAACGAAGATGAAGCCCCCCGTCGGCACGCACGTCGTGGACACACGCACCGGCAGGATCGGTGTCGTGATGGGCCACGAGGGACCGTACGTCCAGCTCAGACCCCGCGGCGGCGGTCTGGAGTGGGACGCCGAGCCCGCCGCCGTGACCGGGCTGAGCCCCGAGGAGCGGCCCGGTGCCGCCGTCCCGTACCCGGAGGCACCCGCCGAGAGCCCCTGACCCCCGACCCCGGGGCAGGGGCCCGCACCACGGCCGTCGTAGGCGAGAATGGGGCGCATGAGTCTGTTCCGCGACGACGGCATCGTGCTGCGCACCCAGAAGCTGGGCGAGGCGGACCGGATCATCACCCTGCTCACCCGCGGCCACGGCCGGATCCGCGCCGTGGCCCGGGGCGTGCGCCGCACCAAGTCGAAGTTCGGGGCCAGGCTGGAGCCGTTCTCCCACGTCGACGTGCAGTTCTTCGCGCGCGGCAGCGAGCTGGTCGGCCGCGGGCTGCCGCTGTGCACCCAGAGCGAGACGATCGCGCCCTACGGCGGCGGGATCGTCACCGACTACGCCCGCTACACCGCGGGCACCGCCATGCTGGAGACCGCCGAGCGGTTCACCGACCACGAGGGCGAACCGGCCGTCCAGCAGTACCTGCTGCTGGTCGGCGCGCTGCGCACGCTCTCCCGCGGCGAACACGCCCCGCACCTCGTCCTCGACGCCTTCCTGCTGCGCTCCCTCGCCGTCAACGGCTACGCGCCCAGCTTCGGCGACTGCGCCCGGTGCGGACTGCCGGGACCCAACCGGTTCTTCTCGGTGGCCGCGGGCGGCTCGGTCTGCGTCGACTGCCGGGTGCCCGGCAGCGTCGTACCCTCGGCGCAGACCCTGGAACTGCTCGGGGCGCTCCTCACGGGAGACTGGGGGACCGCGGACTCCTGCGAGCCGCGGTACGTGCGGGAGGGGAGCGGGCTGGTGTCCGCCTATCTGCACTGGCACATGGAACGCGGGCTGCGCTCGCTGCGTTACGTCGAGAAGTAAGCCAAGAGGAGACGAGAAGCACATGGCTGCAAGCGGGATTCTGGGACGCAGGCGCCGGGAGTACAGGGCGCCGGAGCCGCACCCCTCAGGAGCGGTCCCGCCCAAGCTCCCCGCGGAGCTGATCCCCCAGCACGTGGCGGTCATCATGGACGGCAACGGCCGCTGGGCCAAGGAGCGCGGCCTGCCGCGCACCGAGGGGCACAAGGTCGGCGCCGAGCGGGTCCTCGACGTCCTCCAGGGCGCCATCGAGATGGGGGTGGGCAGCATCGCGCTGTTCGCGTTCTCCACCGAGAACTGGCGCCGCTCCCCGGACGAGATCCGCTTCCTGATGAACTTCAACCGCGACTTCATCCGCAAGACCCGTGACGAGCTGAACGAGTTGGGCGTCCGGGTCCGCTGGGTGGGCCGGATGCCCAAGCTGTGGAAGTCGGTCGCCCAGGAGCTCCAGGCAGCCCAGGAGATGACGAAGGACAACGACCGCCTCACGCTGTACTTCTGCATGAACTACGGCGGTCGCGCGGAGATCGCCGACGCCGCGCAGGCCCTCGCCCACGACGTGAAGGCCGGCCGCCTCGACCCGTCGAAGGTCAACGAGAAGACCCTCGGCAAGTACATGTACTACCCGGACATGCCGGACGTCGACCTGTTCCTGCGCCCCAGCGGCGAGCTGCGCACCTCCAACTACCTTCTCTGGCAGAGCGCTTACGCCGAGATGGTCTTCCAGGACGTGCTGTGGCCCGACTTCGACCGCCGTGACCTGTGGCGGGCCTGCATGGAGTTCGCGCGGCGCGACCGCCGCTTCGGCGGCGCCGTCCCGAACGAGCAACTGCTCGCCATGGAAGCCGCGATGAAGGGCCGGCCCGCCACCTGATGTCCACCGGGCGTTCACGGCGGTCGCGGACGATCCGCGCATGAAGCGTCTCGCTCCCGCCCTCGCCCTGTGCGCGCTGCTGGTCGCGGCCCTGCCGGCGCAGGCCGCCGACCAGCCCGCTCACCTCGACAGCTACGGCACCAAGGCCCCCTACGCGCCCGGCCAGAGCGCCCGCACCTACCAGCGGGCCCCGGCCGGCTTCGTGCCCGTCCTCACCGAGAACGTCTCCCGGCACGGCTCCCGCGCCGCCAGCGACAGCGAGGACGCCGACCTGGTCCTCGCCCTGTGGGACCGCGCCGACGCGGACGGCCGACTCACCCGCCGGGGACGGGAGTTCGGGCCGAAGGTGCGCGCGCTGCGGGCCGCCATGGAGCGCGTCGGGTACGGCGAGCTGAGCGGGCGCGGCACGGCGGAGCTGAAGGGCACCGCCGTCCGGCTGGCCGGGCGGCTGCCGTCCCTGTTCGCCGAGATCGCCCGCACCGGCGAGCGGATCGACGTGGTCAGCTCCGGGCAGGGCCGCGCGGTCGCCAGCGGTGACGCCTTCGCCGCCGCCCTCGGCGCCGTCGACCCTCAGCTGGAGCCGCTGATCGGCGAGACCCGCACCGACAAGGACCTGCTCTACTTCCACAAGGCCGCGGGCGGCGCCGCCTACCGCGACTACCTCGAGAACGACCAGCGGCTCGCGGCCACCCTGAAGGCCCTCACCGACCAGCCCAGGACCCACCGGGCCGCCACCGCCGTCCTGCGCGGACTGTTCACCGCGCCCTTCGTGAACGGGCTCGCGGACGCCGACCGGGTCGCCGCCGCGCAGGCCGTCCACAACCTGTACGCCATCGCCCCCGCGATGAGCGAGGAGAGCCCGGGAGGCCGCGGCTGGGGCATGGAGCGCTACCTGTCCGCCGCCGACGCCGCCTGGTTCGGGTACCTCGGCGACGCCGAGGACTTCTACGAGAAGGGCCCCGGGTTCGCGGGCAGCGACATCACCTACCGGATGGCCGAGGTCCTCCTCGACGACCTCTTCGCGACGGTCGAGGCCAAGCGGGACGGCACCAGCGACCTGGGCGCCGCACTCCGCTTCACGCACGCCGAGGAGCTGATCCCGCTGGCCGCCCTGATGGGCCTGCCGGGCAGCACCCGGCCGGTGACCGAGCGGCGCCCGTACACCTGGGCGGGCAACCCCTGGCGGGGCGCGGAGGTCGCCCCGCTCGGCGGCAACATCCAGTGGGACGTGTACGAGCGCGACGGCCGCTACCTGGTGCGGATGCTCTACAACGAGAAGGAGACGGCCTTCAAGGCGGGCTGCCGTCCGCTCACCCGGGGCAGCGCCTTCTACGACCTGGACGAACTGGAGCGCTGCTTCGGGCGGGCGTAGCGCCCGCCGCCGGGACCACCCCGGCGGGAGGTTCACCCGAAGGGGGGCGGGGCGGCACGGGTACGCGGGCCGGGCGCGGTCAGTCGTCCCTGGCCGCGCACTCCGCGCAGGTGCCGAAGATCTCCACGGTGTGCGCCACGTTGACGTAGCCGTGTTCGGCGGCGATGGCCTCCGCCCACTTCTCGACGGCGGGTCCCTCGACCTCGACGGCCTTGCCGCAGACCCGGCAGACCAGGTGGTGGTGGTGGTCGCCGGTGGAGCAGCGGCGGTAGACGGACTCGCCGTCGGAGGTGCGCAGGACGTCGACCTCGCCCGCGTCGGCGAGGTTCTGGAGGGTGCGGTAGACCGTGGTCAGACCGACCGAGTCGCCCTTGTGCTTGAGCATGTCGTGGAGTTCCTGCGCGCTGCGGAACTCGTCGACCTCGTCCAGCGCCGCCGCCACGGCGGCACGCTGCCGGGTGGAGCGGCCCTTGACGGGCGGTCCAGCGGTCACCACGGTTGCCTCCTTCACGTCTGCGCCTGTGCCGGGCCATTGTGCCAGTCCGGCCGGGGCGCGGTCAGACGCCGACTTCGTCCGGTGCCTCCCGGCCGGCCGGAATCACGCACTCCGCGGGATCGCCCGCGGGCCGCGCCGCGGCCGCGGCACGGGCGCGTCGCCGGGCCAGCGGCGCGGCGAGCGCGGTGAGCAGCATGAACGCGCCGATGGTCAGCAGCACGATCGTCGCGCCGGGCGGCACGTCCTGGTAGTACGAGGTGACCGTGCCCCCGATCGTCACCGTCACGCCGAGCGCCACCGCGATGGCGAAGGTGGCCGCGAAGCTGCGGGTCAGCTGCTGGGCCGCCGCGACCGGCACCACCATCAGCGCCGACACCAGCAGCAGCCCCACCACGCGCATCGCGACGGTCACCGTGACCGCCGCCGTGACGGCCGTCAGCAGGTTCAGGGCGCGCACCGGCAGCCCGGTGACCCGGGCGAACTCCTCGTCCTGGCTGACCGCGAACAGCTGCCTGCGCAGCCCCAGGGTGACCAGCACCACGAATCCGGCCAGCAGGCAGATCGCCGTCACGTCGGACGAGGAGACCGTCGACAGCGAGCCGAAGAGGTACGACGTCAGGTTGGCGTTGGAGCCGCCGGGCGCGAGGTTGATGAACATCACGCCGCCCGCCATGCCGCCGTAGAACAGCATGGCGAGGGCGATGTCGCCGCGGGTGCGGCCGTACCAGCGGATCAGCTCCATGAGGACCGCGCCGAGCACGGAGATCGCGGTCGCCATCCACACCGGTGAGGTGTTCAGCAGGAAGCCGAGGCCGACGCCGGTCATCGCGACATGGCCGATGCCGTCGCCCATCAGGGCCTGCCGGCGCTGGACGAGGTAGATGCCGATGGCGGGCGCGGTGATGCCGACCAGGACGGCGGCGAGCAGCGCCCGCTGCATGAAGGCGTAGTCGAGGATGTCCATCAGCTCAGCAGTCCCGTCCTGATCGGTTCGACGTCCGCGGGGGCGTGCGGGTGGACGTGGTCGTGGCCCGGCCGGGGGTGCCCCGGGTCGGGCGAGGCCGGGAGCGGGAAAGTGCCGGCGGCGCCGCGCGGGGGCGGTCCGTCGTGCAGGACGCGGCCGTCGCGCAGCACGACCGCCCGGTCGATCAGGGGTTCGAGGGGGCCCAGCTCGTGCAGCACGACCAGGACGGTGGTGCCCGCCTCGACCTGGGCGCTGAGGGTGTCGGCGAGCACCTTCTGGCTGACGAGGTCGACGCCCGCCATCGGCTCGTCCATGATCAGCAGCTCGGGTTCGGCGGCCAGCGCGCGGGCGATCAGCACTCGCTGGTGCTGGCCGCCGGAGAGGGCGTCGACGGAGTCCTTGGCCCGGTCCGCCATGCCGACGCGTTCGAGGGCGTGGCGCACGGCCGCGTGGTCCGCCTTGCGCAGCACGCCGAAGCGGGCCCTGGAGAGCCGTCCGGAGGAGACGATCTCGGTGACGGTGGCCGGGACCCCGCCCGCCGCGGTGGTGCGCTGCGGCACGTAGCCGACCCGCGCCCACGAGCGAAACCGCGCGCGTTCCGTCCCGAACAGCTCGATCGTGCCCGTGCTCACCGGCACCTGACCGATGACCGCGCGGATCGCGGTCGACTTGCCCGAGCCGTTGGCTCCGAGCAGCGCGACCACCTCACCGCGGTGCACGGTGAGGTCGACGCCGCGCAGGACGGGGCGCCCGCCCAGCTCGGCGCCCACGCCGCGCAGTGATATGACGGGCTCGCCCATGACGTCCTCCGTGTCGGTCACCGGTCGGTCTACTTGCTTCCCAGGGCCGTCTGGAGGGCCTTGAGGTTGGCTTCCTGGACCTCGAAGTAGTCCTGGCCGCGGGACTTGCCCTTGACGATGCCCTCGATGGGGTCGAGGACGTCGGTCTTCAGGCCCGCGTCCCCGGCGATGGTCTTCGCGGTCTTGTCGCTGACGAGCGTCTCGTAGAACACGGTGCTGACGCCGTCGGCCTTCGCCATCTTCTCAAGCGCCTTGACGCGGGCGCCGCTGGGCTCGGAGTCGGGGTCGAGGCCGCTGATGGCCTCCTCGGTCAGGCCGTAGCGCTCGGCGAGGTAGCCGAAGGCGGCGTGTGTGGTGATGAACACCTTCGTCCTGGTGTCCGCGAGGCCGTCCTCGAACTTGGTGTTGAGGGCGTCGAGCTTCTCGACCAGGGCCGCGGTGTTCTTCTTGTAGGCGGCGGCGTGGTCGGGGTCGGCCTTCTCGAAAGCCTTGCCGACGCCCTCGGCGACCTGGGCGTAGCGCACCGGGTCGAGCCAGATGTGCGGGTCGAGGCCGCCGGACTCGTGATCGTGGTCGTCGCTCTCGTCGTGCTCCGCCGCGTGGCCGCCGACCTCGTTGCCGTGCTTCTCCAGGGTGGTCAGGGAAGCGGCGTCGATCTTGGTCTTGACCTGGGACGCGGCGACCGTCTTGTCGACCGAGGGCTGGAGGTTCTTCAGGTAGAGCACCGCGTCGGCCTTCTCGACCTGCACGGTCTGCTGGGCGCTGATCTCCAGGTCGTGCGGCTCCTGCCCCGGCTCGGTGAGGCTGCTGACGTGGACGTGCGAGCCGCCGATCTGCTCGGCGAGGAAGGCCATCGGGTAGAACGACGCGACGACGTCGAACGTGCCGGGGTCCCCTCCGTCGGCGGAGCCGTCGCCCGAGCAGGCGGAGAGGGTGGCGAGTCCGAGGGCGGTGGCGGCGGTGGTCGCCAGCGCGGGTATGAGGCGTCGTCGTACGTTCATGACAGTCATTTTCAACAAAATTGGAAACGGTTGTCAACAAGCTGCCCGAACATCGGGCCGAACGTCCCACGGATCGAACCGGAGACCGAACCGATTTGATTGAGGGGCAGCCCCCGCCGGTAATCTGAGGCATTCGCTCTGAAGCAACTCGCTTCGTCGCCCGTCGTCGTAATGAAGAGAGCACCGTGGCCGCCGACAAGATCGACACCATCGTCAGCCTGAGCAAGCGCCGTGGCTTCGTATTCCCCTGCAGTGAGATCTACGGCGGCCAGCGCGCCGCCTGGGACTACGGACCCCTGGGTGTCGAGCTCAAGGAGAACCTGAAGCGCCAGTGGTGGCGCTACATGGTGACGTCGCGCGAGGACGTGGTCGGCATCGACTCGTCCGTCATCCTGGCCCCCGAGGTCTGGGTCGCCTCCGGCCATGTCGCCACCTTCTCGGACCCGCTGACCGAGTGCACCGCGTGCCACAAGCGGTTCCGCGCGGACCACCTGGAAGAGGCGTACGAGGCCAAGCACCACCGCCTCCCGGAGAACGGCCTGGCCGACGTCAACTGCCCCAACTGCGGCAACAAGGGCCAGTTCACCGAGCCCAAGCAGTTCTCCGGACTGCTCTCCACCCACCTCGGTCCCACCCAGGACACCGGCTCCGTCGCCTACCTGCGCCCCGAGACCGCCCAGGGCATCTTCACCAACTTCGGCCAGGTGCAGACCACTTCGCGCCGCAAGCCGCCGTTCGGCATCGCCCAGATGGGCAAGTCCTTCCGCAACGAGATCACGCCGGGCAACTTCATCTTCCGCACCCGCGAGTTCGAGCAGATGGAGATGGAGTTCTTCGTCAAGCCGGGCGAGGACGAGACGTGGCAGGAGTACTGGATGGAGCAGCGCTGGAACTGGTACACCGGCCTGGGCCTGCGCGAGGAGAACATGCGGTGGTACGAGCACCCGAAGGAGAAGCTCTCCCACTACTCCAAGCGCACCGCCGACATCGAGTACCGCTTCCAGTTCGGCGGCAACGAGTGGGGTGAGCTGGAGGGCGTCGCCAACCGCACCGACTACGACCTCGGCGCCCACTCCAAGGCGTCGGGCCAGGACCTCTCCTACTTCGACCAGGAGGCCGGCGAGCGCTGGACGCCGTACGTCATCGAGCCCGCCGCCGGTGTCGGCCGCGCGATGCTCGCGTTCCTCCTCGACGCCTACATCGAGGACGAGGCGCCCAACGCCAAGGGCAAGCTGGAGAAGCGCACGGTGCTGCGCCTCGACCACCGCCTGGCCCCGGTGAAGGTCGCGGTGCTGCCGCTCTCCCGCAACCCGGAGCTGTCCCCGAAGGCCAAGGGCCTGGCCCAGGCGCTGCGGCAGAACTGGAACATCGAGTTCGACGACGCCGGCGCGATCGGCCGCCGCTACCGCCGTCAGGACGAGATCGGCACCCCGTACTGCGTCACCGTCGACTTCGACACCCTCGAGGACAACGCGGTGACGGTCCGCGAGCGCGACACCATGAAGCAGGAGCGCGTCTCGCTCGACCAGATCGAGGGCTACCTGGCCGGCCGCCTGATCGGCAGCTGACCCCCGCCCCGAAGACGCCCGCCCCCCGCCGGTCCGACCGGCGGGAGGCGGGCGTCCTCGCCTCTCAACGGCCTTGCAGCGCCTTGATGTTGTCGCCGAACGTCCAGTTCTTCGCGCCGTCCCAGTTGACCGACCACGTCATCAGGCCCTTGAGCGAGGTCCCGTAGGTCCGCCACGCCTGGGACACCAGGGACGGCGCCATGTAGCCGCCGCCCGCGCCGGACTGCGCGGGCAGGCCAGGCACCTGCTTGTCGTAGGGCACCTTCACCGTCGTCCCCTGGATGACCAGGCCCTTGTTCAGGCAGTCCGTCTGGGCGGTGAAGCCGGCCACCGTGCCCGCCGCGTACGAGTCGCCGGCGCAGCCGTACATGCTGCCGTTGTAGTACTGCATGTTGAGCCACCACAGCCGGCCGTTGTCCGCGTACTTCTTGATGATCGGCAGGTAGGCGCCCCAGATCGAGCCGTAGGTGACGCTGCCGCCGGTGACGTACGCCGTCTCGGGGGCCATCGTCAGCCCGAACCCGGCCGGCATCTGCGCCAGCACCCCGTCGATGATGCGGACCAGATTGGCCTGGGACGTGGAGAGTTGGCCGATGTTCCCGCTGCCGGTGAGGCCGGTCTCGATGTCGATGTCGATGCCGTCGAAGTTGTACTTCTTCAGGATCGGGACGATCGTCGCGACGAACTTGTCAGCGACGGCGGTGGAGTTGAGGTCGATGCCGGCGGTCGCGCCGCCGATGGAGAGCAGGATCGTCTGCCCGGCGGCCTTCGCCGCGCACATCTCGGCCGGGGTGGCCACCTTCACGCCGGTGTCCATGCCGTCCTGCCAGAGCGCGGTGCCGTCCGAACGGATCACCGGGAAGGCCGCGTTGAGCACGTTGTAGCCGTGCGCGGCGATCCGGGAGTCGGTGATCGGGGTCCAACCGAAGGGCGGGTGGACGCCGTTGGCGGAGCCGTCCCAGTTCTCCCAGTAGCCCTGGAGGACCTTTCCGGCCGGGCGGGACTTCAGCGCGCAGGTGTCGGCCGCGGCGGCGCCGGGGGCGGTGGCGACCGCCAGTGGGGCGAGGACGGCCGTGGCGAGCGCGGCGGTGAGCAGGCGCAGGGTGCGGCGGATCATGCGGGGCCTCCCGGTGGGGTCGGGGTGGTGCGCACGGATGTCGTAGGCATGACAGTGCTCGTGGTCCAGACCTTTCGTCAAGAGGTCTGGACCAACTGTGGGGAGGTGTGCCCGGTCGGGGGGCGGCCGACGGAGCCGTCGTGTCCGGACGGGGGTGGCCGACGGAACCGTCGTGTCCGGACGGGGGTGGCCGAAGGTGACGTGCGCCCGATCGGCGATGCCGACAGATGGCGGCTGACGGATGACAGCTGACAGATATTGAAATCTGTCAGCTGTCATGCGAGGCTGTGACCATGACGACCCACACGCACACCCGCCCGCTCGGCGCCACGGGACCCCGCGTCTTCCCCCTCGGCCTCGGCTGCATGGGCATGTCCGCGATGTACGGCGACGCGGACCGCGCCGAGTCGATCGCGACCGTCCACGCCGCCCTCGAGGCGGGCGTCACCCTCCTCGACACCGGCGACTTCTACGCCATGGGCCACAACGAACTCCTGGTCGGCGAGGCCCTGCGCACCGCGCCCGCCGCCCGCCGCGAACAGGCCCTGGTCAGCGTCAAGTTCGGCGCCCTGCGCGGCCCCGACGGCTCCTGGACCGGCTACGACGGCCGCCCGGCCGCCGTGAAGAACTTCGCCGCGTACTCCCTCCAGCGCCTCGGCGTCGACCACATCGACGTCTACCGCATCGCCCGCCTCGACCCCGACGTCCCGATCGAGGAGACCGTCGGCGCCATCGCCGAACTCATCGAGCAGGGGTACGTCCGGCACGTCGGCCTCAGCGAGGTCGGCGCCGACACCGTCCGCAGGGCCGCCGCCACCGCGCCCGTCGCCGACCTCCAGATCGAGTACTCGCTGCTCTCCCGGGGCATCGAGGACGAGATCCTGCCCACCGTCCGCGACCTCGGCATCTCCGTCACCGCCTACGGCGTGCTGAGCCGGGGCCTGATCTCCGGCCGCTACACCGCCGAACGGCAGCTCGCCCAGGGCGACTTCCGCTCCTTCTCACCGCGCTTCCAGGGCGACAACCTCCGGCACAACCTCTCCCTGGTGGAGGCCCTGCGCCAGGTCGCCGACGACAAGGGCGTCTCCGTCGCCCAGATCGCCATCGCCTGGGTCCTCTCCCGCGGCGAGGACATCGTGCCGCTGATCGGCGCCCGCACCCGCGAGCGGCTCACCGAGTCCCTCGGCGCGCTGGACGTCACCCTGGAGGCGGCCGACCTCGACGCGATCGAGAAGGCGGTCCCCGCGGGCGCCGCGGCGGGCGAGCGCTATCCGGCCCCGATGATGGCCCACCTCGGGCGCTGACGGACGCCGGGTACCGTCTCCTCCATGGCCCCAAGCTCCGAGCCCCTGACCACCGAGCGCATCCTCGTCGCGACCGAGGAGGTGCTGCGCCGCCACGGACCCGCCAAGGCGACCGTGGTGGACGTGGCCCGCGCGCTCGGCGTCAGCCACGGCAGCGTCTACCGGCACTTCCGCACCAAGACGGCGCTGCGGGAGGCCGTGACCAAACGGTGGCTCGACCGGACCACGGAGGCGCTGGCCGCGATCACCGCGACGGACGCGGACCCGGAGACCCGGCTGCGGGAGTGGCTGGCCACCCTCTTCGCCGCCAAGCGCCGCAAGGCGGGCATCGACCCCGAACTGTTCGCCACCTACGGGCTGTTGGCGCAGGAGAGCGGCGACGTCGTCGACGCCCACCTCGTCGAACTCACCGACCAGCTCACCGGGATCGTCCGCGAGGGCGTCGCCCGCGGCGTCTTCGCGGCGCCCGACCCGGCCGTCACGGCGTCCGCCCTCTTCCAGGCCACCGGCCGCTTCCACGACCCCGGTTACGCGAAGGAGTGGGAGAAGCCGGGCGCCCAGGGCGACTTCGAGGCGCTGGTCGACCTGCTGGTGCGCGGCCTGCGGGCGTGAGGGACCGGCCCCCGGGCACCTCCCGTTACCTCGGAGGTAATCGCGGCCGGCGCCAGAACCGGGCACGGTACGGATCATCGCCGTACCGCACCGACCGAAGGAGCCGGCCGTGCCCGCCTACGCCCTCGCCCATCTGCGTGACCGCCACCACCACCCCGACGTCATCACCTACCTGGAGCGCATCCAGGACACCCTCGACCCCTTCCAGGGCCGCTTCCTGGTGCACGGCCCGCCCGCCCAGGTCGTCGAGGGGCGGTGGCCGGGCAGCGTCGTCCTGATCGGCTTCCCCGACCTGGACCTCGCCAGGGCCTGGTACGACTCCCCGCCCTACCGCGCCATCCTCGCCCTGCGCACCGACCACATCTCAGGCGACGTGGTCCTGCTCGACGGAGTGGGCCCCGACTACGACCCGATGGCCCGCGCCGCGAAGCTCCAGCGCGCGGCGGACGGCCGGCCCTCCTAGGGGCCGCCGGTGCGAGGGGTGCCCGGCGACTCCGTCCGCCGCGGATCGCCGGACACCCCTATCCCCGCCGTTCGCCCAGGGTCGCGGTCCAGAAGGCGCGCATCAGGGGCGGCGGGGTCGGGCCCGTCATCGCCACCTGGGTGAGCAGGACCGTGACCGTCGCGGTCGCCGGGATCACATGGGCCGCGGTCCCCGAGCCGCCGACCCAGCCGTACCGTCCCGGGACATTCCACGGGGCGACGGGGGAGACGTCGACCGAACCGCCGTAGCCCCAGCCCTGGCCCTCCAGGAAGAGAGCGGAGGCGTCCCGCTGGGCGGCCGTGAGGTGGTCGGTGGTCATCCGGCGCACCGACGCGGGAGACAGCACCCGGCCGCCGTCCGGCGCGGCCCCGTCGGCCAGCAGCATCCGGCCGAACGCCAGCAGATCGTCCGCCGTCGAGACGAGGCCGCCCGCGCCGGACGCGAAGGCCGGCGGGCTGCTCCAGCCGCCGTCCGGGGTGTCCAACCGGTCGAGGCCGCCCTTGCCGTCCGGCGTGTACGACGTGGTGAACCGGGTGCGCTTCGCCTCCGGCACCTCGAACGCCGTGTCGGTCATGCCCAGCGGCCCGAGGACCCGCTCCGCGAGGAAGTCCGGGAACGTCCGGCCCGAGGCGCGGGCGACCAGGATGCCCTGGAGGTCGGAGCCGGTGTTGTACAGCCACGCCTCGCCCGGCTGGCGCAGCATCGGGACCCGGGCGAGACGGGCCAGCCACACGTCCTGGTCCGGCTGGAGATGCGGGGCGAGGCCGTTGCGGTGCAGGTCGAGGAGGGCGCGCGCGGCGGGCAGCGAGAAGTCGGCGGGGAACCCCCAGCCCGCCTTGAAGGTCAGCAGGTCCTCGACGGTGACCGGTCGCGCCGCCGGGACGATGTCGTCCAGCGGGCTCTGTGGGGTGCGCACCACGACCGGTCCGCCCAGCTCGGGCAGCCACTCGGCGACCGGCGCGTCCAGCGCGAGCGTGCCGTCCTCCACCAGCGCCAGCACCGCGGCCGCCGTGATCGGCTTGGTCACCGAGGCGACCCGGAAGATCGAGTCACGGGCCATGGGGGAGCCGCCGCCGGTGTCGACGCTGCCGACGGCCACCGCCTCGACGTCCGTACCGTGCGCGACGAGGCCGACGGCGCCCGGCACCGCGCCGTCGTCGACGTACCGGCGCAGGGTGTCGTGCAGAGTGCTCATGGCGGGACCTTCCGGGGTGGGGATCGTCTACGGAGTACGACTCCCCGCCCCCCGGAAAGTCATCGCGGGTCCGGTCCCCCTGTCACTCCTGTGCCGCTGTCATCTCTGGGCCGCCGTCATCCCTGGGACGCTGTCATCCCTGGGACGCCGTGGTCCCCGCACCGCCGCTACTCCTGTGCCGCCGGGTCCACCGTCGCCTGATGCTCCTCGGCGAGATGTTCCTCGGCCTTCAGCCAGGGCAGGAACTGCGCCCCCTTGTGCCAACCGCAGGTGTCACAGCGGATCGTGCGCTGCGCGCCCTTGCGCTGCACGCGGACGACATGTTCGCGTCCGTGCTGGTCCCAGCGGCTCACCTTGCTCGTGTTGATCTCCGACATGATGAATCGCCTCCGGCCTGGAGTGTGCAGCATGACCGGCGCCAACGGGGAATCCTTCACGCCGAGTTGGGCAATCCGTTAGCGGCACGGACCCGGCGGGAGCACCGGAGGGGGCTTGTCTCGTCGCCTCGTCGCCTCGTCGCCTCTGCGCTCCCTCGCCCCGCGCACGTCAGTGACGGCGGTGTCGGCGGCTGGACTGCGCGGTGTCACGGCGGGAGGCGGCCGAGGAGCCCTCCCGCTGGGGCTCCGCCCTCGCGTCGGAGAAGGGGGACACCCGTGCGTCACCTGAAGAAGTGGCGGCGCTGACCGCGGCGGGCATTCCGCTGCGCCTCCATTCCAACGGAAGGGAAACCCCGCTGAGGAAGCCCGAGGAGAAAACCGCGCGTGAGATCCCTCCGGGGACGCGCGGGGAGAACCGCGCGGGAAACCTCGCTGAGGATGGACGGGGAGAACCGTGCGGGAAACCCTGCTGAGGATGGACGAGGAGAACCGCGCGGGAAACCCCGCTGAGAATGGACGAGGAAAACCGTGCGGAACACCTCGGGAACTTGTGAGGGAGACCGGAGTGGCAATTCCGCTGAGTGGCGCCGGGTCCGGAGGGCGGATGGAGGGGCGCGGCGTCAAAGGGGGCTAGTGGCGCCTTTTCCGGTTCGTGGAGGCGGCGGTGCCGGTGTTGCGGGCGGGTTGCTCCCCCGCAGACGGGCCTGACCGCTTCCGGCTCTCCTGCGGCAGGAAAGCGCGGGCGGCGCCGGCGTGGGCGTTGTCCGGGAGCTGCGTGGCGCCGGTGCCTGCCTGGGGTCGGGAGGGGCCGGCGGACCGCTGGTCCAGCTGGGAGACTCTCGGCGTCGCGGGGTCGATGGAGAGGTTGCCGTTGGGGTGCCTGACCAGGGGGATTCCCGCCTCGGTCAGCGCCGCCGCCTCCTCGGGTCCCGCCCTGACCGTCGTGCTCTCCGCCACGAGATTGGCCAGCCGCTGGCCGATCTTCACGCCGTTCTCCGTGTGGGCCCGCTTCGGGAGGAAGCCGTAAGGGATCGGCAGCTGATCGGATCCGGACCGGTCGACCAGCCCGTACGCCTGCCTGATGGCGAGGGCGTTGGAGAGATCGGCGACCGACTGGTTCAGCCGGGACAGCCGGGGTGTCGTGGGGTCGATGGAGAGGGTGCCGTTGGAGTGCCTGACCAGGGGGATTCCCGCCTCGGTCAGCGCTGCCGCCTCCTCGGGTCCCGCCCTGACGCTCGCGCGCACTTCGGAGAGGTGGAACATCCGTTGGCCGAGCTTCACGCCCCGTACCTCGGCGCTGGAGCTGGGGAGGTAGCCGTGGGTGATCGGTGCCTGGTCGGTCGCGGACTGCCCGTCGAGGCCGTAGGCCGTTCTGACGGCATCGGCGAAGATGGAGTCCGAGAACTGCTGGGTCAGCCCCGACAGTTTCGGCGCGGCGGGATCGATGGAGACGCTGCCGTTGGGATGGGTGCGCAGCAGGATTCCCGCCCTGGTCAGCGCCGCCGCCTCTTCCGGCGAGGCGCGGGACTCCGTGTTCTGCGAGGCGAGGCTGGCCATGCGCTTCCCGAGCCGCACATCGGCCACGGTGTAGCTGGCGCTGGGGCGGAATCCGTAGGGGATCAGCGCGTCCGGGTCCTGACTCGGTCCGTCGAGGCCGTAGGCCGTGCTGATGGCCCGCGCGTAGACGGAGTCCGAGACCTGATGGGCCAGTTGGGACATCTTCGGCGTCGACGGTTCGATGGAATGGCTGCCGTTGGAATGCCGGCGCAGGGGAATGCCGACACTGGTCAGGGCGGCCGCCTCTTCCGGTGACACGCGGGCGTGGGTTCTTTCGGCCGCGAGGCTGGACAGGCGTTTTCCGAGTTTCACGTCCTCCACCAGGAGGCTGGAACGGGGAAGGCTGCCGTAGGGGACCGGCACTTGTTCCGAGTCGGTCTGCGGGGCGAGACCGTATGCCTGAAGGATGGCCTCGGCATAACGGGCGCCAGAGGTCTGAGGTCCTGTCTTGGGCATGGCTTTTCCTTGTGCGCTGAAGCGGCGTGGAAGTCGTCGTTGTCGGCTGCCGACTAGACGGTGGGCAGCGGCAATTGGTTGCTTCTTCTTCCACACGTGATGCGCGCCGGGCCTTTTCGGGGCCGCTGATCGCGCCGGCCGGTCCGGCTCACTGCAACCCGGGGGCGCGGGAACGCATTTGGCGTCTTGCGGAGAGGAGCCGGGACGGGAGGGACGGGCCGGGCGGTGGTGTCGGTCGGCCGGAATTCTCGATTCCGTCCGACGGGATTCGGTGACGTCGGCCGGCCGGACTCCGCGGTGCCGTCTGCACAGCCAGGAGCCCGGAGCCAGGAGCCAGGGGTCAGGGGTCAGGAGCCGGGAGTCAGGAGCCGGGACCCCGGACCCCGGACCCCGATCGCAACGACGGACGACCTACCGATCCGAACGGCCACTGATCAGAGGCTGTCGAGGATGCGCTCCAGGTCGCGTTCGCCCTCCCGGGTCTGCACGCCCGCTGCGAGCTGCTTGTGGGCCGACGCGACCATGTCGTCGGTGAACAGGGAGAACAGGGCGGAGTTCTCCACGGCGTACGCCTGGTGGGGGATTCTCGGGGTGATGGTCTCGACGGTGGCCTTGATGGCGGCGACGACCTCGGGGCGCAGGCGGGCGATCCGGTGCGCCAGTCGATCGACGAAGGCGTCGATCTCGTCGGCGGGGACCGCGCGGTTGACCAGGCCGTAGCGCTCGGCCAGCTCGGCGTCGACCAGTTCGCTGCCGAGGAGCAGTTCCAGGGCGCGTGCCCGGCCGAGCAGACGGGCCATGTTCACCGTCCCGCCGCCGCCCGGAAGGATGTCCATCACGGCCTCGGGCTGGGCCTGGCCGGATTGGCCGATCGCCGCGAACCGCATGTCGAGGTACATGAGGAACTCGTTGCCGGCGCCCCGGGCGAAGCCGGCGATCTTCCCGATGGTGATCTGCGGGAGGCCGCGCACCTCGTCGCTCATGGCCTCCAGGATGTTCATGCCGTCAGGGACGGGCACGTCAGGCGCGGCGGCGAGCGCGGCGGCTGTGGCGGCGGGCAGCGCCTCCGGGTCGGTGAGGTAGGCCATGTCGCCGTGCGCGCTGAAGAATTCCGGGTCGGCGCTGTCGAACACCACGACGCGGACGTCGGTGTCGTGGCGCACCCGGTTGACGAAGCCGCGCAGCGACGGCAGCAGAACGCCGTCCATCAGGTTCAGCGGCGGGTGGTCGAGGGTGACGGTCGCGACCCCGTTCTCCACCGTGATCCGCAGACCGGTCAGGTCGTCGTAGGGCATATAGACTCCTTCGATAAGTGGGGAGCTTCCCCGCTAACACTATGTGGGGACTCTCCCCGTTTAGTCAATGAGGAGTGATCTTGGTGGCAACGCGCCCGCTCCGCGCCGACGCGCAGCGCAACCGCGACGCGATCCTGAGCGCGGCGCGCGAGGTGTTCGAGGTGGACGGAGTCTTCGCCTCGCTCGACGCGATCGCCTTGCGCGCCGGCGTCGGCAACGCCACCCTCTACCGGAACTTCCCGACCCGGGACGACCTGCTCGCCGCGGCCATCGAGGGCTTCTTCACCCGGGCGCTGACGGAGGCCGACGAGTTGTCCCGGACGCTGCCGCCGGGCGAGGCGCTCGTCGAGTGGCTGGTGCGGGTGAGCTGGGGGATGCGGATCTGGCACGACCTGCCGGTCTGTCTCGCCACCGCGCACCACGACGACGCCACGCCGCTGCACTCGGCGAATGCGCCGCTGGTGGAGCGGGTCGGCGTCCTGCTGGACAGCGCCAAGGCGGCCGGCGAGGTGGCCGCGGAGATCACCGCGGACGAGGTGTTCGAACTGGTCCTCGCCCTGTCCTGGGGCATCGACCGCTTCGGTGACGACGAGGCGAGGGCACGACGTCGGGTGACGAGGGCGACGGCGGGGATCTTCGCGTGATGGCCCTTGCGTCGCGGGGCGGCACGACTTCCGCCACACCGGCTGCGCCACGACGGAAACTCATCTCGGGTGATCGTTCCCGGCGGCCGGTCACACCTCCGCCGGGAACGACCGAGCACACGTCGATCGAGGCATTGAGGTGACGCCCGCCGCGTCGCGTTGACCCGTTCGGTGGCACCGCGGCACCCGCAACAGCGCCTTCCGAGGCGCTGGGCTCAGCCTTGGGGAAGGCTCCAGTGAGGGCCTTCGGGGGAGCCGATCCACACGGTCTGCTCGAACGGTGTTGCGGTCATCCCGAACTCCGTGAGGTCGGGTGAGCCCAGGGCCCGCCACTGGAGAAGGGCGGTTTCGGCCTGGTCCCAGAGGCGGAGCGGCCCGTGCTGGTGGACGGACCACGCGTCGCCGTCGGGTTCCGTCCACGCCTGGGAGCCGGTCGCGACGTCACGCAGGACGACGCCGGAGTCGGTGGTCGTCAGTTGGGCCGAGGGCACGGCGAGTTGGGCGACGAAACGGCCGGCCCAGTGGTCGACGAGACCGGGGTCGAGCCGGGCCGGCCGGGTGTCACCGTCCTGGGGGAAGAAGGTGGGTGACGGGGGTCGTTCGTGGGGGCGGGCCAGCATGTAGCTGATGGTGTCGCCGGTGAACCGGCCGCGGGCGACTCCCTCGTCGTCGAGGACGAGGCGGATCAGTCCCGAGGCGAGCATCCAGCCGCTGATGGTGGTGGTGATCGAGCCGCCGTCGTCGAGCTGCCAGAACCACGACGGAGGCAGGGAGCGTACCGAGCAGGTCGCGATGATCGCGTCGTAGTCGGCGTGCTCCGCGCAGCCGTGGAGGCCGTCGCCGACGGCCAGCGTCGGCGCGTATCCGGCGTCGCGGAGATGGGCGGCGGCGCTCGCCGCCAGGCCGGCGTCGTACTCGACACTGACGACGTTCTCGGACCCGAGCCGGTGGCTCAGGAGCGCGGTGGAGTATCCCGTGCCGGTGCCGACTTCGAGGATCTTCTGACCGGGCCTGACCCCGGCGACCTGCGCGGTGCGGGCGACCAGGGACGGGAGGGTGGCGGAGGAGGTGGGGCTGCCGGTGACCGGTCCCGTGGCGTCGGCGGCGTCCGTCCCTTCGACCTGGGTGACCCAGGTGCGGTCGGAGTAGACCATCCGCAGCCACTCCTCCTGCCCTGCCTCGGCGCGGAGGACGGGTTGCCATCCGGTGCCCGTGGGGCGGAAGACCGAGGTTCCGAGGAACAGTTCACGGGGGACGGCCGCGATGGCGTCGAGCCATCCGGGGTCCAGCGTCGGGTCGGCGGCGGTGATCTCCTCGGCCAGGGCGAGGCGGAGCGCGGAGGGGTCAGCGGGCACAGAGGTCTCCTGCGTGCTGGAGCTGGTCGGCGAGGGCGCTGACGATCCTCGCGGTGATCGGTTCCGGAAACCAGGCGAATTGCCCGTTCGGGTTGCATTCGTAGAACCAGATCCGCCCTTCGGGGTCGACGGCGAAGTCGAAGGCTCCGAAGACCAGCCCGAAGGCGTCCATGTACTGACGCCCGTGTCGCGCCAGCTCCGGAGGCGTGTCGACGAGGGTGTACGACAGGGCGTCGTAGTGCCGGCGCCAGTCCAGGCCGGGCGAGCCGTCGATCCGGACGGTGAACAGCCTGTCGCCCACCGCCGTCACCTGCAGATCGGTGACGGAGCGGACCCGTTTCTGGAAGAGATGCGCGGTGCGGGTGACGCCCGCGTCCAGATCACCGGGGTCGACCTCCTCGACCCACACGGTCAGGGCTCGCCCCTCGGGATCCTGGTAGTCCGTGTTGCGCAGCGGCTTGTAGACGACGGGGCCGTGCGCGCGGATGAACTCCCGGGCGGTTGCCTCGTCGTTGGTGAGCAGGGTGGGCGGAACGTCGAAGCCGCATCGCGCCGCGACGGCCAGCTGGGCGGGCTTGTACTCGGCGTCCCTGTTGCGCCACGGATGGTTCACATAGTGCGCGCCGCGGAGAGCGGCGAGGACACCCCCGAGGCCGTAGCGCGCTTCCTCCTGGCACCAGCGGCCTTCCCGCGCCGACAAGCCGGGCGGTGCCGTGTAGGGGTGCGGCCGACGCCAGTAGACGGATCGCACCCGGCCCAGATCGGTGTCCCGCGTCACCGTCCGCACGCTTCCCCGTAGTCCGCCGCTGTCGAAGCGGGCTCGGACGGAGACGGCGGTCGGGAAGTCGCCCGGGTCAAGCCGGGTGACCGCGACCTGCCGCCTGTTCAGCTCCTCGACCACCACGTCAGCGGTCGCGTCGTCCAGCCGTGAGACGACCAGGACCGTGGTGGCCCGGCTCAATCCGTGTCGCCGATCTGGTCGCTTCCCTCGTCCGGGGTCCCGTCCATGCTTGTCTTGGTCTTCGTCTCCTTGCTGGTCTCCGACCTCTTGTGCCTGCTCATGAGCGGCGAGTCGCCACCGTCCGGGCCCGTCCACCGTCCGGTCTGTGTCACGGGGTCCAGGACGACCTCGGCGGCAGGCAGGACAACGGCCTCGGGGTACGGCCTCATACGGGTCAGGCCCCACGGGGCGGGTGTCTCATTCACTCGTACCTCCGGTTGCCACCGACCTTCGCATTCCAGTGTTTTGGGGCGCGGGCGGCAGCCGCCAGAGGCATTCGGGTCGTTTCCTGCGGATGCGCGCCAGGCGGTGGCTCCCGGCTCCTCCCTCACGTGGAGTCGGCCCGTGATGGGCGGAACTCCCTTGGTGGGGCGCCGAATTCGGTGCGGAAGGCGCGGCTGAACTCCGCCGGGCCGGTGAACCCCCAGCGGGCGGCGATCACATGGATCGGGACGGTGCGGAGCGCGGGGTCGGTGAGGTTGCCGCGGGCGCGTTCGAGTCGCCGTCGTCGTATCCAGGCGGCGACGGTCGTGCCCTCGTCCTGGAAGAGGCGGTGCAGATAGCTGGGCGATATGGAGTGCGCGGCGGCGACCGTGCGCGGCGTCAACTCCGGGTCGGACAAGTGCTGTTCCATGAACGCCCGGATCCGCAGGACCAGCGTCCGCCGATGGGTGTCAGGCGGCAGGGAACGGTCGGCGTCCAGGGTGTGGGCGAACAGGGCGGCGACCAGATCGGCCACGACGACGCCCAGCCGCGGCGCGTCGGCGGGGGTGTACTGGCCGCTGTTGTCGGCCAGTTGGGTGAGGAGCAGCGCGAGGAGGGCGCCCACTCCCCGCTCCGACGACATCCGCCGCCCGATCGCCTGGTCCGCGCGGCCCTTCGGCAGCGGCAGCATCGCCTTGGGGACGCAGACCCCCACGATCTTCGCCGTCCCGAGGCCGACCCAGGTCTCGGAGGCCCGTGAGGTGTCGTTCGTGGCGATGTCGTACGTGCCGTACGTCGTCTCCTGTTTGCCCAGGGCGATCCCGCCGCTTCCGTTCACGACGAGCGTGAGGTGGTACAGCTCGGGGTCGTACTGCCGGATGAGCCTGGGCGTGCGCAGGAACACCAGCGGCTGGAACTCACCCGGCCACACCGACACCGGCCCGAGCCCGATCAGCCGCTGGTGCGCCCGGTAGTCCGCCGCGTGGTCGCTCCTGACGTCCATCGGCGCGTACACCTGGTTCATGAGGTCACGCCAGCGGTCGAACCGGTCGGCCGTGGGCACGTCCCCGCTCCGGAACACCATCTCGTCCAGCATGTCTCTCCCCCGACGTTCCGGCCGGTCCGCGCCCGGCGGTTCCCACGTCGAGGGTAGATCGCGTCCCGTCGGGCCTCCGTGGACGGCGGCCACCGCCCGCCCCGAGCCGGGTACGCGACCGACTACCGCGGCTGCGTGGCGATCTGGATCAGGTTGCCGCAGGTGTCGTCGAAGACCGCGGTGGTGACGGGGCCCATCTCCAGCGGCTCCTGGGTGAAACGGACCCCGAGGCCGCGCAGGCGCTCGTACTCCGCCCGGACGTCGTCGACGGCGAACTGGGCGAGCGGGATGCCGTCCGCGACGAGCGCGTCGCGGTACGTCCTGGCGGCCGGGTGGCCCAGGGGCTCCAGGAGGAGTTCGGTGCCGTCGGGTGCCTCGGGCGAGACGACGGTCAGCCACCGGTCCTTCTCGCCCACCGGCACGTCGTGCTTGGTCACGAAGCCGAGGATCTCGGTGTAGAAGTGCAGGGCCTTGGCCTGGTCGTCGACGAAGACCTGGGTCAGATGGATCTTCATGGGGTGCTCTCCGGTCCTGAGGGGTCGGGCGGGGGCCACCGCTCGGCGATCTGCCGCAGCGGAGCCGTGTTCAGGGTGTGGAACTTGTAGCGCCCCTCCCGCCGCGCGTCGACCAGCCCCGCGGCCTCCAGCACCGCGAGATGCTGGGAGACCCCTTGGCGGGAGATGCCGAGCTGATGCTTCATGGCGAGCCGCGAGCAGATCTCGAACAGGGTCTGCCCTGACCGGCTCGCGAGTTCGTCGAGGATGATGCGGCGGGTGGGGTCGGCTAGCGCCTTGAAGAGGTCGTCGGCCACCACGCCAGCATAGGCAAGTTATCACTTGCCTATCAAGTAAAGGTGCCGCGTCGCCACGCCCTCGGCTCGCCGTGGCTCGGCCCGATTGCCCATCGGGTGGGCGTCCCGGTCGGGTACTCGCCTGCCGGGCCGGCGTTTCAGGTCACCGCGAGCCGGTCCACCAGCAGCCGCACCCTCCGCGTCGCCGTCATCGCCGCGGCCTTCGCCCTACTGGTCGCCGCCGTCGCCTGACGGCCACCTCTGGGACCACGCCTGACGGCCACGTCTGACGGCCACCGGAATCCCGGTGCCCGGGGCGGCCACGGTGGGAACATCGCGAGGCGGAATCTCGGTGGACGAGGGGCGCGCCCCAAGGCGTTCCGGCGGATCCTGGCGTGGCGCGGTGGCACCGGCCGCGCGGTGCCCGGCCCGCGCCCACCGACCGCGACGGCGCCTCGCGGGCTCACTCGTCCGAAGCCTCTCCGGTGGCCATGGGGAACTGGGCGACGTACGCGTCGAAGGGCTCGATGCCGACCTCGGCCCGCAGTTCGTCCACGCGCTTGGGCTCCTGGCAGGGCCACGGAACCGGCGCGCCGCCCTTCACGCCGGCGATCTGCGTTCCGTACACCTGGTTCCGGCCCTCGTTGACCAGCGTGCGGTCCCGCAGGAAGGCCAGCTCGCGCGCGTTGGCCGAACCTGCCGACACCGCCTCCCGCATCAGCGTCAAGGCCCGCCGCTGGACGTCGAGTTGCCGGTCGGCGTGCTGGGCGATCAGCCACGCGGCACGGGCGGCGTCCTCACCGACCAGGTCCGCCGTCGGCCAGCCGAACTCCGCCATGATCTCGCCGAGTCGGTCACCGTGCCGCGCGGTCAGCCGACGCCACGCCAACTGCCGTGCGGGGTCGTCGCTGTTCGCGTCGGCTGTGGACCGCTGGTCGGCCGCGGCCATGGTGGTGAGTTCCTCCGCCAGCGCGGCGATGTCGTAGGCCACTCTCAACTCCCGTACCAAGTAGGTGCGTTGTGCTCGTCCGGCCCAACCCTACGAGTGCATAACGGGCGTAAAGATCATTCCGGAGAAGGGTGACAGGCGCCTTCTCGGACGGCGACAATGGAACTACCCCACCGACTCCGACGCCCCGCCACACGATCCGACGTGCGGTCGGAGACGCGACGGGGCGTCGAGGTCAGACCACGCCGAAGGAACCCTTGACACCGGCCACGAACCCCGCGAACGCGCCGCTGGCGAAGCGCAGTTCAGGCCCACCGGAGTCCTTGCTGTCCCGGACGGGGACGATGCCGTGGGAGACGCCGAGATTCACGGCGACCTCAACGCAGGCACCACCGTTGTTGCTGTGGGAGGACGTGAACCAGCGGGGTGTCTCGGTGGTCATCACGGCGTGTCCTTAAGGCTGGTCAGGAATGTGGTGAAGACGTTGGTCTGGAAGGTGAGGACTGGACTGGTCGGGACCTTGGAGTCGCGGACAGGGATGATGCCCTGGCGGGCGGCAAGGTTGGCGGCTATCTCGACGCAGTTGCCGCCGTTGTCGCTGTAGGAGGACGTGAACCAACGAGGAGACTCGGTCGTCACGGGGTGCCCTTTCGTGCCTGATCGATCATGGCCACGGATGCCGCCTGGGACAGCGCTTCAGCCTGTAGTTGATGGTAGGCCGTCAGCATGGGGAGCACAGAAGTGGCCTCACGGTCGAAATGCCCCTGCGCTTGAGACTCGGCATACGCGAAGACTGATCGGTCAGGCATCGTAAGCAAGTTGACCGGCAGATTGAACGGTTGGCGCTCCCCTATATCGAAAGGTGCCACCTGAAGCACCGTGTTGGGGCGAGCCGCGAACTCAACCAAGCTGTCGAGTTGAGCGCCCATGACCTTGGGGCCACCGATCGGCCGACGGATACAACTCTCGTCCATGACCAGAAACACCATGGGCGGACGCTGCCGCTTCAGCGCTCCTTGCCGCTCGGCCATGAACGCGACCCGCTCGTCCGCGTGTTCAGGAGTGATCGCACCTCTTCGCACCGCGCTGTCCGCCAACACCCGCGTGTACTCCGGTGTCTGCAACAGACCAGGGATGATCCCGATCTCGTACAGCCGGATCTCCACTGCACGGCCCTCGTGTCCGACGTACTCCGGGAAACCCTCCAGCAAGGCCCCGTGCCGGATCTCACGCCACTCGCGCTCGAACGAATCGGCGGACTCTGCGGTGTTGAAGGCGAGATCGACCTTGCGTGAGAAGGGAAGGGTCGGCGACTTCCGAGCAGTTTCAACAGCCGAAATATGCTGACTAGAATATGCCAACTCCCTGGCCAGCTCCTCCTGGCTCCAGCCGCGGTCCTCTCGGAATCGACGCATGCGAGCACCGTAGGCAGCTTGCGGGCTGCTGTCAGGGTTCAACTCTTTGCGGTTGACCATGCCTCCACTCCATTCCTTCCTTCGCATCCGGTTAGTTGAAGGGTTCTCAATCCTAGGTCACTCTGAATGCGCTTGGTAGTGGATTCGCTACGGAGAGGAGTGGTCATGCCCAGTCAGGACATCCCGCGCGTCGGGACACTGCTGGTCGACAGCGCGGAGCGGGTCGGGGTGTTCCGGGGTGTCGAGTCCGGGCTCTGGTACCTGCGTCCGGTAACCGGCGGTGTGGAGTGGACCGTTGACCCGCAGACCGTGCGGCCGGCGGACGCCGACGAACTGCTGCGGGCCAGGACCGCGCGGGCGAACGCGCGCAGCCGGGGCGAGGTGCTGTGAGCGGCCCGTCGTGAGCAACCCCGAAGACGCCTGCGGCTATTGGGCCGAGGTGCGGACGGACGGTCCGGTTTTCGGGACCGGGGAGTGCGTGCGCTACCGCCTCCGGGTCTTACGCACGACCCCGGCAGGCAGCGAGCCGGGTACGCCCGGATCTAGGACGCGCGGCCCCTGTTCGTCACGTTCCGGGACGTGGACTGCGTCTACGACCTGCACATCCGTCCCGACACGCCTCTGAAGCCGCCTGTGGAGACGCCTCTGACGCCGGCTGTGAAGTCCCCCTGAAGTCCCCCTGATGTAGACCCCGTGCCACCCCCGACCCGCGCCGAGCGGGCCGCCGCCCGCGACGAAGCCGCTGCCCGCAGGGACGAGATCGTCCGCCGCTACCGGGCCGGCGAACCCCTCACCCGCATCGCGCTCTCCTACCGCGTCTTGGTGAACTGGCTCACCCGCCGCCTCGACGCCTGGGGCGAACCCCGACGGCCCCGCCACGCGGCTCACTCCCGCCGCCGTCCCGCCGCCCACGTCTTCCGTGGACGCCCCCGCGGGCGGCGAACCACAACCGAAGTACGGGCCGCCCAGGCCCAGTTCATCCACGCCCTGGCCACCATCACCCGGCCCTACCTCGACGGCGAACCCGTCCGCAATGGAACGTCCCCCGACACGGCACAGCACGTCATCGGTGTGCTCGCGCCGAGGTGCCGGGGGCGCCTCCCGCCAGGCTCGTTACTTCTCCACGGCGATGTCGGCGAAGGTGATCATGAAGGCGTCGGGGTCGTCGTCCTCGTCCAGGTGGTAGCTGGAGCTGGCCCAGGCGTCGACCAGACGGATCCGGCGGGACGTGGGATCGGCGGGGTCGCCCGCGATGAGGATGACGTCCTGGTGGGTGTCGGTGTTCTCGACGTCCTCCACCCAGGCCGTGGTGGCCTGGTGGCGGCTGCCACCGCGGGCGAGGACCACGTCGCCCCACAGCGGGACCGGGGCCTTGGCGTCACCGGCGGCGAAGGCGTCGATGTCGAGTTCGGTGCCCGCGAGGGTGAGTTGGGTGACGGAGTCGAGGGCCTCGGTCCTGTTGTCGCCGAGGTCGAGGTGGTAGGTGGTCATGTCGGAGGTCTCCAGAGATGGTCGGGGCGGGGTCAGTACAGCTCGGGAGAGGTTCTGACGGGCATCCTGACCTTGAGGATGGTGCCGTCGCCGAGGAAGAAGATGACGCGGGCGTTGTCGCCGGGCGTGATCAGCCGCGTCGGCTTCTCGAACATGATGTGGTGCTGGCCGGGGGCGAAGGCGAACTGTCCTTTCGCGGGCAGGGTCACCTTGTCCAGCTTGACCATCTTCGAGCTCTCGCTGTCGACGACCGTCTGGTAGACCGTGATCCTCTGGTAGTCGGGGCTCTTGATCTTGGTGATGTCGAAGGGGGCGTCGGTGGTGTTGTCGAACGCGATGTAGCCGGCGGCCGGCAGGGCGTTCGGCAGCCAGCGGACCCAAGCGGACTTGGCCGCCGGAGTGACCTTCGTGTTGATCTTCATAGCCATACGGTGGTCTCCCGGATAGAGGGCCGGTCTCCGGCCCCTCACCGCCACGACAACGCGCGTCCGAGGGACGGCACAAGGCGACCGCGGAAAGATCACCCGATCCGGCGGAACTGCGGCGATTCCACAGCCGGTTCGATCCAGGACAGTCCGCAGGAGCATTACAGGGGTCCTCAGGGGTACGGGTCCGTGCCCGTCAGGTCGCTGCTCGCCTCCCACAGCCTTGTCGCGACGGCCGTGTCCGTGAGGTGGTTCCAGAGGGGTTCCCGTCGGGGCTCGCCGCGCAGGCCGAAGACGCGTGGTCCCCACAACTCGCCGCCGCGCACGACCGGATCGAGCACCGCACGGACCACGGGCCAGGCGCCCGCGTGCTTGCCCTGGAGGAGCAGGGCCGCGGGTGCCGTACCCAGTCGGACGCCGGTGGTCCTGGTGTGGACCGGCGGCCGTGACGGGGTGAGGGAGTCCAGCGCGCCGCCGGGGTGCGCCACCACGCTCGCCACCGTGCCGCCGGCGGCACGCAGCCTGCGGTCGAGTTCGACGCCGAAGTACATCTGCGCCAACTTGGAGCGCCCGTAGGTGCGTTGGGGTCGGTAGTCCGCACGGGACTGGAGGTCGTCGAGGTCAAGCCGCTCGGACTTCGCCGCGAAGCTCCCCACCGTGACGACGCGGGCCGCGGGCGCTGCCGACAGCAGCGGCATCAACAGGCCGGTCAGGGCGAAGTGTCCGAGGTGGTTCGTGCCGAACATCAGCTCGTGCCCGTCCGCGGTCTCCTCGCGCGGCGGGTCGTCCAGCGCGACACCCGCGTTGTGGACCACCCCGTCGAGCCGGTCCACCTCCAGAGACTTCACCGCCGTCGCGAGGGACGAGAGGTCGGCGAGGTCCAGCCGCACGGCCCGCACCCGGGCCCCCGCGACGTGCGCGCGGATCGCCGCCGTGGCGGCTTCGGCCTTGGCGGCGTTGCGGCTGCCGAGCACGACGGTGGCCCCGGTCGACGACAACTGCTCCGCGACGAAGTAGCCGATGCCGGCGTTGCCACCGGTGACCAGGAAGACACGGCCGTCGGCGCGCGGCAGCCTTCCGACCTTCCAAGGGGCCATGGAGGACGACGGTGCCATCGAGGACGACGGGGGTGTGGACGACTGCGGGGATGCGGACGGCGACACGGTGGCGGGCTCCTTCGCGGGTGACGGCTGCCGCGGCTGTCCGCAGGCAACGTGCCGCCCACGGTTCCAGCGGCCACCGACAGCTCGCCCACGGATCACCGACAGCCCCCGCCGGGCGGCCATCGGAGGCTCACCACCCCCACCCGGCATCCAGCGCCCGGCATCCAGCGCCCGGCACCCGGCATCCAGCACTCGGCACCGGGCTCACACCGGGCCTCTCCCGGCCCCGCCTCCCGGCCCCGCCTCCCGGCCCCGCCTCCCGGCCCCGGCTCACACCGGGCCGCTCCCCGGCCCCGCCCCCCGGCTCCCCGCCCCTCACACCTTGACGCCCGCCGCCTCGCCGACCTCCGTCGCCTCAAGTCGCTTCGCCGTTCGCTCGGCCGTGCCGCGGGCCCAGCGTCCGCTGGTCAGGGCGCCGAGGATCAGGACCGCCGCCCCGCAGCCGGTGAGGATCCACCAGCCGGGGGCCGCCGCCGTCACGAAGGAGTCCTTGAACGACGACGCGCCCACGCCGGACGCCAGGACCGCGCCGATCACCGCGACGCCCAGCGTCTGGCCGAGCTGGCGGCTGGTGGAGGCGACCGCCGCCGCGACGCCCGCCTGCGCCCTCGGCATCCCGGACACCGCCGTGTTGGTGATCGGCGCGTTCACGAACCCGAAACCGGTGCCGAACAGGACGTATCCGACGACGAGCAGCACATCGTGGGTCTCCGCGTCGAACGCGGCGAACAGCAGGGCGCTCGCGGTCATCGCGGTGCCCGCGATCAGCAGCGAGGGGCGTGGGCCGCGGCTGCCGATCAGCCGCCCGGAGACCGGCGCGAACAGGAACGTCGGCAGCGCCAGCGGGATCATCCAGAGGCCGGCGTGCAGGGCGTCGAGGCCACGGACGTTCTGCAGGTACAGCGTGGACAGGAAGAGGAAGCCGCCGAGCGCGGCGAACGCGCTGATCGCTATCACGGTGGCGCCGCTGAACGGAGCCGAGTGGAAGAAGCGCAGGTCGATGAGGGGTTCGTCGCGCCTCGGCTCGTACCACAGGAGCGCGATCAGGGCCGCCGCCGCGACGATCGCGAACGGCAGGACCGTGGTCAGGCCGCGCGTCGGCGCCTCGATGATCGCGTACGTCAGCGAACCGAACAGCGCCATCACTAGGACCTGGCCGACCGGGTCGGGGCGGCGGGCCTTGGGGGCGCGGGACTCGGGGATGTAGCGCAGGGTGAGCAGCAGGGCGGCGAGCGCGACCGGGAGGTTGATCCAGAAGATCGAGCGCCAGCCGACGGAGTCCACCAGCAGACCGCCGACCAGCGGGCCCGCCGCCATGGATATGCCGACCACCGCGCCCCAGACGCCGATCGCCTTGGCCCGTTCACGCGGGTCGGTGAAGGTGTTGGTGATGATCGACATGGCGACCGGGTTGAGCATCGAGCCGCCCACCGCCTGGATCATGCGGAAGGCGATCAGCGCGTCCAGGCTCGGGGCGATGGAGCACAGCAGCGAGCCGAGGCCGAAGACGACCAGGCCCGCCATGAAGACGCGTCTGCGGCCGATCCGGTCGGCGGTGGAGCCCGCGAGCATCAGCAGCGACGCCAGGACGAGGGTGTACGCGTCGATCGTCCACTGGAGGCCCGACGTGCTGGCGTGCAGTTCCTTCTGCATCGAGGGGAGGGCGACGTTCAGGACGGTGACGTCGAGGCTGACGATCAGCAGGCTCATGCAGCAGATGGCGAGAACCAGCATGCGGCGGCGCGCGGTGAGCTCGGGCATGAAGGTCATCCTACGCCGATGTCGATAGTGCGTCTAACTAATGACCGCTACATGGTCTTGGCCGGTACGTCACAATGGAGCCATGCCCGAGCCCGTGTCCCCCTTGCAGATCGGCCCGCACACCGTGTGGCCGCCCGTCGTCCTGGCCCCGATGGCCGGGATCACCAACGCGCCGTTCCGGACGCTGTGCCGGGAGTTCAGCGGTGGCAAGGGCCTCTTCGTCAGCGAGATGATCACGACCAGGGCGCTGGTCGAACGCAACGAGAAGACGATGCAGCTGATCCACTTCGACGCGACCGAGAAGCCGCGCTCGATCCAGCTGTACGGCGTCGACCCGGCCATCGTCGGCAAGGCCGTCCGCATGATCGCGGAGGAGGGCCTCGCCGACCACATCGACCTGAACTTCGGCTGCCCGGTCCCCAAGGTCACCCGCAAGGGCGGCGGCTCGGCCCTGCCCTACAAGCGGCCCCTGCTGCGCGCCATCCTCCGCGAGGCCGTCGCGGGGGCGGGCGACCTGCCGGTCACCATGAAGATGCGCAAGGGCATCGACGACGACCACACCACCTACCTCGACGCCGGCCGGATCGCCGTCGAGGAGGGCGTGACCGCCATCGCCCTGCACGGCCGCACCGCCGCCCAGCACTACGGCGGCACCGCCGACTGGGACGCCATCGCGCGCCTCAAGGAGCATGTGCCGGAGATCCCGGTGCTCGGCAACGGCGACATCTGGTCCGCGCAGGACGCGCTGCGGATGGTCCGCGAGACCGGCTGCGACGGCGTCGTCGTCGGCCGCGGCTGCCTCGGCAGGCCCTGGCTCTTCGCCGACCTGGTCGCCGCCTTCGAAGGCCGGGCCGCCGACCCGGGCGCGCTCGCCCGTCCCTCGCTGCGCCAGGTCGCCGACGTCATGGTCCGGCACGCCACCCTGCTCGGGGAGTGGATCGGCGACGAGTCCCGTGGCGTCATCGACTTCCGCAAGCACGTCGCCTGGTACCTGAAGGGGTTCGCGGTCGGCTCGCAGATGCGCGGACGGCTCGCCATCACCTCGTCCCTCGCCGAACTCCGTGCCGGGCTCGACGAGTTGGAGCTGGACCAGCCCTGGCCCAGCGGCGCCGACGGCCCCCGCGGGCGCACCTCGGGCAACAACCGGGTGGTCCTGCCTGACGGCTGGCTGAAGGACCCCTACGACTGCGCGGGCATCACCGAGGACGCGGAACTGGACACGTCGGGCGGCTGACCCAGGCGGGCATCGATGGGGTCCAGCGGGGCCTCGCCGGGTCCCGCGGGGCCCCGCACGGCCCTCAAGCCCCTTCCGCCCCCGCCCCGTTCAGTTCCTCTTGGGGTGCGGGGTCGACCCGTACGCCGTCAGGAAGCGGTCGCGGAACGCGCTCATCTTCCACACCGGGGCGTCGTGTGCCGGGCGCAGTCCCTCGCTCCAGCCCCAACTCGCCACCTTGTCCAGGACCTTCGGGTCCTTCGCGACGATCGACACCGGGACGTCCCGGCTCGCGTTCTCGCCGCTGACCCGGGCGATCGGCTGGTGGTCGCCGAGGAAGACGAGAACGGTGTCGTCGGTGCCGTACCGCTGGAGCCACTCGGTCAGTGCCGTCACCGAGTACTGGATCGACTTGCCGTACTCCGCACGGGACTTGGGCTCACTGGTGATGATGTCCGAGGCCCTGTGGCCGGCCTTCTCGATGCCCTTGAAGACCGAGCCGTCGCCGATCTCGTCCCAGTCGACCATCTTCGGGATCGGCGCCCACGGCTGGTGGCTGGAGGTCAGGATCACCTCCGACATCAGCGGCTTCGCCCGCTTCCTGCCGTGCTCCAGACGCTGGAACGCCTCCAGGGCGTACTGGTCCGGCATCGTCGACCAGCTGAACTTCGGCCCCTGATAGCCAAGTTGGAAGGCGTTGCGGACCGTGTCGAGACCGTAGAACCTCTGTTCGGGCCACGCCTTCTGCACCCCGGGCATCACCCCGACGGTGTCCCAGTCGCCGGTCCTGCGGAACGCCTCCGTCAGGCTCATCCGGTCGCTCGCCATCACCGTGCGGTAGCGCTGCTGGTTGTCGATCCACAGGCCCGACAGGGTCGTCGAGTGCCCGAGCCAACTGCTGCCGCCGTACGTCGCCGAGGTCAGCCAGCCGCTCCTGGCGTGGAAGCCGGACTTCGCGAGCGCCTCCGTGCGGGCGGCCAGCGTGCGGTCCACGCCGGGCGCCATGATCGGGTCCTCGATCGCGCTGCGCCCGTAGCTCTCGATGAAGGTGAAGATCATGTCCTTGCCGCGCAGGTCGGGCACGAGCTGGCTGCCCGGGGTGTTCCCGAACGCGTCGACCTCCGCGACCTTCCTGAAGTCCGCCTCGTCGCGCAGCGTGTCCTGCACCCGGCGGGCCTGGATCGCCAGCGCGGACGCGGTCCGGTCGGCGGCGACCGGCACACCGGAGATCTGAAGGCCCAGCGCCGAGCAGAGCACCCAGGCGACGGCCGCGATCAGCGTGCCCCGGGTGGCCGCGCGCCGGTGGTCGGCGAGGAGGTGCGCGAGACGGACCGTCGCCAGCGCCATCACCGTCAGCAGCAGCAGGATCAGCGCCACCAGGCCGACCGTCGCGCCGACCGCCGCCGCCCGGCCCATCGCGTCCTCGACGTACGCCCGCGCGTCCGGCAGCAGGCCCCAGTCGAGCACCAGGTTGAACGGCCGACCCAGGTACTCCGTGAAGCCGATGTCCAGCAGGTTCAGGACCGTCATCGCGCCCAGCGCCGTCCCGGCGACCGCCGCGACCACCAGCCGCGGCCTGCGCGGCAGCACCATCACCAGCGCGGCCCCGAGGATCGCCTCCATCGGCAGCCGGGTGAACCGGTCCGGCCGGATCGCGCCCGCCCGGTTCGGCAGCAGCAGCGCCGTGAGGACGAGGACGGCGGCGAGCGCGGTGAGCGTCCACCGCAGCGCCCGCACGGCACCGGGGTGCGCCTGCCGCCGGCGGTTCAGCCAGGCCAGGGGGCCGCGCCCGGCGGCCGGCTCCGGCGCCGTCCCGGGCGACGGGTCGGCCATGGGAGCGCCGACGGTGCCGGCGGGGTCGGTAGTGTCGGCGGGGTCCTGCTGCTGACGAAGGCGCGTGAAGACAGGCACCCGAAGGTCCTTCCGTGCGAGGCCCGGGACGGGACGGACGGCGGGCCGGGCCCGCCGCCCTCTCGTACGTCGCCTCCACAACCGCCGTTCACACAGACCGGGCAAACACCGGGCAAACGCCCGGTCAACGCCCCGAACTCCCCTACGCGGCACGGCTTTTCGGGTGCCGGGCGGGCCGCCCGCGACCGTCCGGGCCGTCCGACTCCCGGCACCTCAGACGCCTCCGTGCAGGCCGCCCGGACCTCGTACCCCGGCCCCCTGACGCCTCCGTCAGGGCCGCCCGGCACCCGGCGCGTCAGACACCTCAGACGCGTCAGACGCCTCCGACCGCCGTCAGCAGTGCCAGCGGGGCCGCCGCCGAACGGGACTCCCGGGCGCAGGCGTGCGGGTAGGGGACCGGCTCGGGGCAGGTGGCGCGGTCGTAGCCCGCCAGCACCTCCGGCAGCCGGTGCCCCGTCGTCATCGCCGCGTCGATCAGCGCGTTCGCCACCGTGCGGGCCTCGTCGTGCAGCCCGTAGCGGGAGAGGCCCAGCGCGATCAGCGCGTTGTCGTGCGGCCACACCGAACCCCGGTGGTACGACAGCGGGTGGTACGCGGGCTGCCCCGCCGCCAGCGTGCGCACGCCCCAGCCGGAGAAGAAGTCCGGTTCCAGCAGCCGCCGTCCGACCGCCTCCCCGTACTCCTTGTCCAGCAGCCCCGACCAGAGCAGATGCCCGGCGTCCGAGGCCAGCGCGTCGACCTGGCGGCCTTCGCCGTCCAGCGCGAGCGCGGGGAACTCCCGGTCCCGCATCCAGAAGTCCCGCTGGAACCGGTCCCGCAGGTCGCCCGCTGCCTGCTCAAGGAGCGCCGCGTACACCTCGTCGCCCCACACCGCGCGCGCCAACTGGGCGGTGCGGCGCAGCGCGTCGTACGCGTACCCCTGCGCGCCCGCCGCGAGGACCGGACCGTGGGTCCTGCTGCCGTCGGCGGAACAGATCGCGCCGGGGGAGTCCTTCCAGTTCTGGTTGGCGAGGCCGCCCTGGTCGGCGCGGTAGACGAGGTAGCCGCACGAGGTGAGGCCGCCGTGGTCCAGCATCCAGCCGATCGCCGCGCGGGCGTGCGGTTCGAGGCGCCGGGCCATGGCCGTGTCACCGGTCCGCTCGACATACGCGCCGAGCAGCACAAGGAACAGCGGGGTCGCGTCCACCGAACCGTAGTAACGCCCGTACGGCACCTGCCCGAAGTGCGCCAGCTCGCCGTGGCGCACCTCGTGCACGATCTTGCCGGGCTGCGCCACCGCGTCCCGGCCGGTCTCGGTGGCCTGCGCCGCGGCCAGCGCGGGCAGGGTGGCCGCCGCGAGGCTCGGCCGGTAGGGGAGCGCGAAGAGCGAGGTGAGCAGGGCGTCCCGGCCGAGCAGCGCCAGGAACCAGGGGGCGCCGCCCGCAGGTACCCGCAGCTCCTCACCGTCCGGGCCCTTCGCGGGGACCTGGAGCGCGGCGAGGTCGGCGAGGCCGCGCGCGCAGGCCGCGGCCAGCTCGGGCCAGCCGGTCGGGAAGGCCACGCCCTCCACGAACTCGCCTTCCAGCGCGTGCAGTTGATCGCCGGCCGCGGTGGGGGACGCGGGTACGGGGGGTTCCCGGTCCACGCCGTGCGGGCGGGCCGCGACCCGCAGCGCCAGCTCCGCGGTGCCGTGCGGCGCGAGGTCGAGGCTCCAGACCAGCCGCCTGGCGCCGGTGCCGGTCTCCTCGACGCCGTCGGGCGCGGGCTCGGCCGTCACCGTGGTGCGGGACGTCCAGTCGCCGCGCCGGTAGTGGAACTCCACGCCGTCGTCGCGGACTTGGCGGGAGCGGTGGGCGCCGGCCTTGGTGTAGGTGCGGTGGTCCGAGCGCAGCTCGAACTGGTCGGTGAAGTCGGCGTCCGCGGTCACCGCGATCCGGACCGTGGTGGGTACCGGACGGTTGCTGGTCAGCCGCAGCGACTCGACGAACGCGCTCTCCCCGACGGCCTGTTCGCGGAAGATCGTGTAGGCGGGCGGCTCCTGCCTGCCGCCGCGCGGCACGAGGACGCAGCGTGCCGTGTCCCCGTCCGCGACCGGTGTGAGCGACTCCGGGACCGCGCCGTCGGCGGTCAGCTGCCAACGGCTCAGATGCCGGGCGTCGCGCACGAACAGCCCGTCGGGGGAACCCGATCCCCTGACGCCGCTGATGTCCCCGCCGTCACCCACACACGCGAACGTCCCGCCGTGCACGAGCAGATGATGCCGGTCCGTCATTCCCCGTCCCCTCCCTCATTGCCCTGGCCACTCGTCGTCTCGAAGGTGTGCTGGCCCGCCGTCCGGGACACGCCGTCGTCCGGGCGGGTGTGGAGCAGATCGAGCGTGAGCGCGGCCGTCCAGCCGAAGCCGGTCGCGCCGCACGCCTCGCCGGTGAACGGATCGACGTACTCGGCGTACCCGGACGTCCCCGCGACGTCCAGGAACGCTTCCCGCAGCGCGTCCGCGCGGGCCAGTTCGCCGTGGGTGCGAAGACCGCGCTCCAGCAGCCAGGCGGTGTTGAACCAGGCGGGGCCCCGCCAGTACCTGTGCGGGTCGAACGCCTCGCCCAGCAGGTCGTAGCTGGGCGGCAGCCGGGTGCCGGAACCCAGCCCGAAGTGCGGCCCGTACGCGGTGTTGACGAGGGCGGCGACCGTCTCCCGCGGCAGCCCTGGCAGCAGCAGCGGCATCAGGCCGGACACGCTGCGCTCGGGGATGAGCCCGCCGCCGCGCACGTCCCGGCAGCGGAAGACGCCCGCCGCCTGGTCCCACAGCCGCTCCCGCAGCACCCGGGTGAGCCGCTCGGCGCGCGCGTGCCGGGCGGTGCCGGTCGCGCCCAACTCGTGGGCGATCGCGGCGAGCGCGTGCTCGGAGGCGATCAGCAGCGCGTTGAACGCCGGGTCCTCGACGGCGAACTCGCCGCCGCCGTCCCGGTATTCGGCGTCCCGGTAGTCGGCGGCGAGCCGCACGTACCGTCCGTAGTCCAGATCCGTCGGGCGGTCCTCGGCGGCGCCGTGGTCGAGGTCGGCGCGGCGGAAGGAGCGGGCGGGCGCGGGGGTGACGCGGGTCAGCGGGGCGTCCCAGCAGGGGCTGTTGTCCATGCCCTGCTCCCAGGGGTGGACGACGGAGGCGAGGCCGGCGCCGCCGAGGTCGCGCCGGTGCAGCAGATAGCGGTGCCAGGCGGCCAGCCGCGGGTACATGCGGGCGAGGAAGCCGCGCGCGTGGGAGAGGCCGGGGTCGGCGCGGTGCACCAGCCACACGGCGAGCGCGTGCACCGGTGGCTGCACGATGCCGGAGGTCTGTACGGTGCGCGGGGCGCCCGCCGCGCGCCCCGCCGTCGAGGAGCGCCAGAAGTCGGGGCTCGGGAAGTAGGCGTCGAGCGGGACGGAGGGGTTGAAGACGATGTGCGGAATCCTTCCGTCATCCCACTGGGCGGCGAGGAGCGTCTCCAGCTCCGTCTGGGCCCGTAACGGCGACAGGTGCCGCAGCCCGATCGCGATGAACGCGGAGTCCCATGACCACTGGTGCGGATACAGGCCCCGGGAGGGGACCGTGGAGGTGCCGGTCCAGTTCGCCTCGAGCACCCGGACCGCTCCGACGTGCAACGGGTCCGTCGGAGGCGGATCGTATACAAGGGCGCGTTCCGCGGAACGGGTGGTGAAGAGTGCGGTGCGATCCACTCGGGGCTCCCCGAAAGACATCCTGCCGACCGGGTTCGGTCTTGGCTACCGTAGGGTTACGTCTATTTAACACGCAAAACTCAATATGTAATGCAGGGTTGAGAAACACAAGGGGGTGCGCATGACGGGTCGGGGACAGACCAGCGCCGGGGACCTGCTCGAACTGGTGCGAAGCGGGCGAGCCACCACACGCGGCGCCCTCCAGCAGGCCACCGGTCTCTCCAGGGCCACCGTCGGGCAGCGTCTCGACCGGCTCTTCCGCGCCGGCTGGCTGCGCGAGGGCGCGGGCGGCCCGGTCGGCTCCCCGCTGGGCGGTCGCCCCTCCATCACCCTGGAGTTCGACGACGCGCACGCCGTCGTCCTCGCCGCCGACCTCGACACCCGGCACGCCCGCGCCGCGCTGCTCTCGCTGGGCGGCGAGATCCTCGCGGAGCGCTCGGGCGAGCTGTCCGTCGAGGACGGCCCGGAGACGGTGCTCGCCGCGCTCGGCGGCTGGTTCGCCGAGCTGCTCGCGGCGACCGGCAGACCCGCGCGCGCGGTCTGCGGCATCGGGCTCGCCGTGCCGGGGCCCGTCGACAGCGAGACCGGCCGGGTGGTGCAGCCGCCGATGATGCCCGGCTGGGACGGCTACGACATAAGAGGCCGGCTGGCCAGGGCCTTCACCGAACGGGCCGGGGCCCCCGCGGTCCCCGTCCTGGTCGACAACGACGCCAATCTGATGGCCTACGGCGAACAGCGCGCGGGACACCCCGACTGCTCGGCCTTCGTGCTGGTCAAGGTCTCCACCGGGATCGGCGCGGGCGTGGTGGTCGACGGCTCCGTCTACCGGGGCATCGACGGCGGCGCCGGGGACATCGGGCACATCAGGGTGGGCGCCGACGCGCTGTGCCGGTGCGGCTCGCACGGCTGCCTCGCGGCCGTCGCGAGCGGCGGCGCGGTGGCCAGGCGGCTGACCGAGGCGGGGGTGCCGGCCGATTCGGGCTCGGACGTGCGGGAGCTGCTCGCGGCCGGGCACCCGGAGGCGGTCGCGCTGGCCCGCGAGGCCGGACGGCTGGTCGGGGACGTCCTGGCCACCGTCGTCACGCTGCTGAACCCGGGGGTCCTGATGATCGCCGGGGATCTGGCCGGAACGCCCTTCCTGACCGGCGTCCGCGAACTGCTCTACCAGCGGGCGCTGCCGCGCTCCACGGCCCACCTCGACGTCGTCACCGCGCGGCTGGGCGAGCGGGCCGCCCTGGTGGGGGCGGGGGCGCAGGTCGTGGAGTACCTGTACGCACCGGAGCGCGCGGAGGCCCGACTGCTGGCCCTCGGGGTGTGACGCCGGGGCGGCGGCCGGGGTAAGCACGGGGTGGGCGGGACCCGGCGACGACGCGCCCGCGCCCTCGGCCCCTGTGCGACGGAGACCGTGCCCGCGCCCCCCGCCCCCGGGTGACGGAGACCGCGCCCGCGCCCTCCTCCCCCCCCGTGTGACGGCGCTGTTTCCGCCGCGGGGCACGCGTCCGCATGGTGAAACCTGGCGAGCTGTGACAGCGTGATTCTCGCCACCTTTGATAAGGGTTGCGCTCGGATGAGCGGTCGATGAGCGGTCCACGAGCGGCTGCACTTCTCCAAGGGGTGGCACTCGGTGCCACCCTGTGATCGTTCATCGATCGAAATCAAACGTGCATGGTAAATGCTCATCTGAGCGCCGAGCGCGGTCCATGCCGGATCGCGCATTCAAGAAGTGAAGACAGCTGTCCCTGACTCCACGCCGTGCCGTGACTTTCGATCCGCTGGCGGAGCGTCGGTTACGGGCGCATGACACACAAGTGGACGTACCCAGGCGCCTTCGATCTGGGTATGTTCCTGGCCGTCAGGGCAGCCACCGCGTCCCGAGGAGTCGAGACCGTGTCGGAAAACAAAGAACCCCAGGCGGATCCCGCAACGCCCCAGGGAACGAAGTTCGTCTACGACTTCACCGAGGGCAACAAGGACCTCAAGGACCTCCTGGGCGGCAAGGGCGCCAACCTCGCGGAGATGACCAACCTGGGCCTCCCCGTCCCGCCGGGCTTCACGATCACCACCGACGCCTGCAAGGTCTACCTCGACAGCGGCGACGAGCCGGCGGCACTGCGTGACGAGGTGAGTGCGCACCTCGACGCGCTGGAGGCCCGGATGGGCAAGCGGCTCGGCCAGGCCGACGACCCGCTCCTGGTGTCCGTGCGCTCCGGGGCGAAGTTCTCCATGCCCGGCATGATGGACACCGTCCTCAACATCGGGCTCTCCGACGCCTCCGTATGGGGCCTCGCCCAGCAGGCGGGCGACGACCGGTTCGCCTGGGACTCCTACCGCCGGCTCATCCAGATGTTCGGCAAGACCGTCCTCGGCGTCGACGGCGAACTCTTCGAGGACGCGCTCGACAAGGCCAAGGACGCCAAGAAGGTCACCGTCGACACCGAGCTGGCCGCCGACGACCTCAAGAAGCTCGTCACCGCCTTCAAGAAGATCGTCAAGAAGGAGGCGGGCCGCGACTTCCCGCAGGACCCACGCGAGCAGATGGACCTCGCCATCCACGCGGTCTTCGACTCCTGGAACACCGACCGCGCCAAGCTCTACCGCCGCCAGGAACGCATCCCGCACGACCTCGGCACCGCCGTCAACGTCTGCTCGATGGTCTTCGGCAACCTCGGCCCCGACTCCGGCACCGGCGTCGCCTTCACCCGCGACCCCGCCTCGGGCCACCAGGGCGTCTACGGCGACTACCTCCAGAACGCGCAGGGCGAGGACGTCGTCGCGGGCATCCGCAACACCGTGCCGCTCGCCGAACTCGAACGCATCGACAAGCGGTCCTACGACCAGCTCACCCAGATCATGGAGACGCTGGAGAACCACTACAAGGACCTCTGCGACATCGAGTTCACCATCGAACGCGGCCGGCTGTGGATGCTCCAGACCCGGGTCGGCAAGCGCACCGCGGGCGCCGCCTTCCGCATCGCCACCCAACTCGTCGACCAGGGCCTGATCGACGAGACCGAGGCGCTCCAGCGCGTCACCGGCGCCCAGCTGGCCCAGCTGATGTTCCCGCGCTTCGACGAGCACGCCAAGATCCGCCCGGTCGGCCGGGGCATCGCCGCCTCGCCCGGCGCGGCCGTCGGCAAGGCCGTCTTCGACTCCTACACCGCCGTCAAGTGGTCCCGCTCGGGCGAGAAGGTCATCCTGGTCCGCCGCGAGACCAACCCCGACGACCTCGACGGCATGATCGCCGCCGAGGGCATCCTGACCAGCCGGGGCGGCAAGACCTCGCACGCGGCCGTCGTCGCCCGCGGCATGGGCAAGACCTGTGTGTGCGGCGCGGAGGAGCTGGAGGTCGACACCAAGCGGCGCCGGATGGTCGTACCCGGCGGCCAGGTCGTCGAGGAGGGCGACCTGCTCTCCATCGACGGCTCCAGCGGCAAGGTGTACCTCGGGGAGACGCCGGTCGTGCCGTCGCCCGTCGTCGAGTACTTCGAGGGCCGGATGCACGCCGGGGCCGACGACGCCGACGAACTCGTCGAGGCCGTCCACCGCATCATGGCGTTCGCCGACCGCAAGCGCAGGCTCCGGGTGCGCGCCAACGCCGACAACGCCGAGGACGCGCTGCGCGCCCGCCGCTTCGGCGCCCAGGGCATCGGCCTGTGCCGCACCGAGCACATGTTCCTCGGCGACCGCCGCGAACTGGTCGAACGGCTGATCCTGGCCGACACGGACACCGAACGCGAGGAGTCCCTCAAGGCGCTGCTCCCGCTCCAGCGGAAAGACTTCGTCGAACTGTTCGAGGCGATGGACGGCCTTCCCGTCACCGTCCGCCTCCTCGACCCGCCGCTGCACGAGTTCCTGCCCGACATCACGGAACTCTCCGTCCGCGTCGCCCTCGCCGAGTCCCGCCAGGAGTCGCACGAGAACGACCTGCGCCTGCTCCAGGCCGTCCACCGGCTGCACGAGCAGAACCCGATGCTCGGTCTGCGCGGGGTGCGCCTCGGACTCGTCATCCCGGGCCTGTTCACCATGCAGGTGCGGGCCATCGCCGAGGCGGCCGCCGAACGCCGGGCCGCGAAGGGCGACCCGCGCGCCGAGATCATGATCCCGCTGGTGGGCACCGTCCAGGAGCTGGAGATCGTCCGCGAGGAGGCCGACCAGGTCATCGCCGAGGTCCAGGAGGCCACCGGCACCGAACTGAAGCTCGCGATCGGCACGATGATCGAGCTGCCGCGCGCCGCGCTCACCGCCGGACAGATCGCGGAGGCGGCGGAGTTCTTCTCGTTCGGCACCAACGACCTCACCCAGACGGTCTGGGGCTTCAGCCGCGACGACGTCGAGGCCAGCTTCTTCACCGCCTACCTGGAGAAGGGCATCTTCGGCGTCAGCCCCTTCGAGACGATCGACCGGGACGGCGTGGGCTCCCTGGTCAAACTGGCCGCCGAGGCCGGCCGCGCGGTCCGCCCCGACCTCAAACTCGGCGTCTGCGGCGAGCACGGCGGCGACCCGGAGTCCGTGCACTTCTTCCACGAGGTGGGCCTCGACTACGTCTCCTGCTCACCGTTCCGCATCCCGGTGGCCCGCCTGGAGGCGGGCCGCGCGGCGACCCAGTCCCGGGGCAGCGACCACCGCTGAGCCGGGGCGAGGGGAAGCCGGCCGCGACCGGTCCACCCCTCGCGAACCCGGGAGCCGCCGCCGGTCCCCGACCCTCAGACCGACCGCCGACGGCCCCGGCCCACCGGGGGAGGGGCGGCACCCTTGTGCGGGGGTGCCGCCCTTTCGGGCGTAGTCCGGGAGGCTGCCGTGCAGTGCTGCCGACCGGACCGGACACCTGACTCCACGGCATGGCTCCGGGCCGCGCACCGGACGGGTACGACCACGACGACGGTCCGGTCCGACGTCAGCCGTCCCCGTCGCCCTGCGGGAGGTCACCGGGTGCGCCAGGCGGCTCGTGCAACGCCGACGGGAACACCACCCGCCCGGCGTCGCCTGCGATCACCGTCGGGTGTCCCGCGGCTGTTGCCTGGGAGAGCGCGGTCCAGGAAGCGTGGACGAGCCGGCTGAGCTCCGGTATCCGCTGCGCATGAAGTGCACCGCGGGAACGGCTCTGCGTGAGGTTGCGAGGCCGCCAGTCCCCGGAGGTCCGCCGACGGCGACTGTTCAACGGCGGGTTCGTCACCACCTGCAACGCGTGCTCCAGAGCGAGTCCGCAGACGACGGACCCCATCTCCTCGACCAGGGACTGCTCGGCCCCCGACACCCCTGAGAGCAGCAGCGGCCAACGGATCACCACCACCTTCTCCCAGAGTTCGGGCGGCACCGTATTGGCGAGGTGATGGCTCTCGCCCACCGGGAGATCCCGCAGCCGGCGCTCGGCCTCCTGTGTCTGTCCCACGTAGCAGAGCCCTGCTCCGGTGGCGAACACCCCGTACAGCACTGGTCCCGTGACGGCAGGGCTCTCGCCGTGTGCCTCGGTCAGCAGGGCCCCCACCCGATGGGCGAACCGGTATCGGCGTTCCTGCCAGCGCTCCAGCTGCGCGGCATCCGCCAACAGCGTCGCCAGGGACGACCGCCAGGTGAGGTAGGCGCTCTCGTACGCCTGATCAGTCACGAGCCCGTACCTCCGCTAGGTCAGTCCTGCACGCAACGCAGCGTAGACCGGCCTGTCCTGACCCACGGAACTGCCGGCGGGACCCGCGGCAGCGCTCTGTTGCGAGTGACCTGCGACGGCGGCAGCCCCGGAGCCCCCGGCTCAGCATGCTGCTCGTGCACCCCGAGCGGAGGCGCCACCCCCGCTGCGAGCCGTGCAGGACGCGCGAGAGCCGTGTCTCCGCGCCCCCTGCACATTCGCCGAACTGCGCGCCACCACCGCCGTGACGGGCAGCGCCCCGAGCAGCCCCGCCAGGGTGTTCCCGGCGCCCTGCGCGACGAGTTCGGGGTTGTAGCGGGTGCGCGGCCCGTCGTGCATCCGGTCCACCGCGGCCGCCGTGAACAGCGACTCGGCGACGGCCATCCCGACGCCGACGGCGACCATCGCCTGCGGGTCGGCGAAGGTGTCCGCGACCAGCCCGGGGACGCCCGCGATGTTCTCCAGCGGGGTGCCGGGAGCCTTCGCCGTCGGCCGCCGGGTACGCCTGGCTGAACATCAGCGGCAGCCCGATGCCCGCCAGCATCCCCCTTCACCACCGCAGCGAGATCGCCTGGAAGAACCGCGCCCACGCGAGCGGCGGCGAGGCCAGGCTCGGCACGTCACCGCTCGGCGGCCTCGACGCGATCGTCCAACTCCCGTCGACGCGCGTGGAGATGACGTCGGCGGTGACCGCGCCATGGCCACCGGCCGCTGACGCGCCACGGCCACCGGGCCGCGATGGTGCGAGCGCACCGGCCGCCCCCGGCACCCGCCGCCGCCCGCGCCGCCCCGCGAACCGGACAGCCAAGGCCGCCCGGACCCCGACCGACGACAGGCCCCCCACCGACGACCGGATCACCGGTGACCGGCCTCTCGCCGGCGGCCGACCCGAACCCCTGCTCCAGGAGCGCTGAGCGAGACGACGTAAGGGAGGGGACGACGGAAGGGACGGGGCGACGGCGGGATGGCGCGACGACTAGACGGGGGCCCGAACCGCAGGCCCCGGACCAGGAACGAAGCGCGCCCCCACCCCCGATAGGGTCGCGATCATGCCCGACATATCCATGACCGCCCTCGCCCTGCTCTGCGTCGCCGCCCTCGCCGCCGGGTGGATCGACGCGGTCGTGGGCGGTGGCGGACTGCTGCTCCTGCCCGCCCTGCTGCTCGGGCTCCCCGCCGGGACGCCCGCCGCCTACGCGCTGGGCACCAACAAGGCCGTCGCGATCGTCGGCACCTCGGCGGCCGCCGTGACCTACGCGCGCCGCGCCCCGGTGGACGTCCGCACCGCCGTCCGTATCGGCCTGGCCGCCCTCGCGGGGTCGTCGGCCGGTGCGTTCTTCGCGGCCGGCATGAGCACGGAGGTCCTCAAGCCGGTCATCATGGTGGTGCTGCTCGCCGTCGCCGCGTTCGTGATCCTGCGCCCGTCCTTCGGCACCGCCCCCGCCACCGGCCCGGCGGGCCCCCGCCGTATCCTCGCCGCGATCGGCCTCGCGGGCATCGGCATCGGGTTCTACGACGGTCTCGTCGGCCCCGGCACCGGGACGTTCCTGGTGCTGGCGCTGACCGCGGTGCTCCACCTGGACCTGGTCGCCGCGTCCGCGACCGCGAAGATCGTCAACTGCTGCACCAACGCGGGCGCTCTCGCCACCTTCGCCTTGCAGGGCACCGTGCTGTGGCAACTGGCCTGTGTGATGGCCGTGTTCAACCTGGCGGGCGGCACCCTCGGCGCCCGCACCGCGCTCAAACAGGGCAGCGGCTTCGTCCGGATCGTGCTGCTGACGGTGGTGTTCGCGCTGGTGACGAACCTGGCGTACGAGCAGTGGTGGGCCTAGTCACAGACCTTCCTTACGCACAGACCTCGACCGTCGCCACGTATTCGAGCTTCTTCCGCAGGACATAGCCGGTCGGGCTCCCGGAGATCACCTCGTCGACCGTGCCGTAGAAGCGGTCGTGGACCGGCCTGGGGTAGTCGGCCACGTCCTGCCGGAAGAACAGCGTGCCCGAGGCGACCTCGCCGACCTGTTGGCCGTCGACGTCCCAGATCTGACCCCTCCCGGTGACCCGGTACTCCCGCTGGGACCGGCAGTCACGCGTGCGGGACGGCCGCGGCTCGGACACGGTGGCGGCGGCCGGACGCGACGAGGGCGACGGCCCCGCGCTGGCAGGCGGCCTAACGTCCACTGTCCGCTGGGGAGTTGGAGCCGGTGACGGGACGCGGGGTGGGGGAGCCGTCGAGGGACCGGCGCCGGGGCTGCCTGTGGCCGACGGGCTCGCCGAGGTGCCAGGGGAGGACTGCACCGCGGGAGGGGACGCGGACGTCGGGGCCGACGGGGCGGGGCCGGGGGGCGGCGCGGACTCCACGACGGTGCCGGGGCCGCCGACGAGGGCCCACGGGAGCACCGCCAGAACGGCGACCCGCCACAGCACCCGCCCCCTGACTTCCGATTCCTCCGCCGCTTTCCTCCGAGCCCGCGCCTTCATCGTGAAGGCGTTGTTCTGGGTGCTGTCGTCCCCGGCCGAGATCACACATCGGTACGCGAAGATCCAGTACCACCTGGACGGTCGCCGCCTCGAACCGGACCCGTCCACAGGTCAGTTGAAGGTGTTGTGCTGCACGGCGTGATCGCCGACCAGCACGCCCCGGCTACCGGTCGCGACCACGTGGTACGCGGCGCCCGACCCAGCCACGCCCGCCCCGCCGTCCACGCCCGCCCCGCCGTCCACGCCCGCCCCGCCGTCCGTGCCTCGCCCGCCGTCCGCGCCCACCCCGCCGTCGTCCCCCCGAGAAGGCAGCCGCCCCCGTCCAGGTCGGGCAGGGCCAGCAGCCTGCCCGAGACGTCCCGCACGACGCGTCGCACCGTCTGTCGACGACGCGACACCCCGCGCCCGGCGCCCGAAGGGCCCGCGACGGTGCTGACCAGCGGGGACGCCGAACCGTCCTCACCGGAACGAGTGACGTGTCTCAGCAGAACGAGTGGCGCGCCGGCCGCCGCCGGGCCGCCCTAACGGCTGCCGGTCAGATGCGCGAAGACGACGACGTTGCCCTGGTACCCGGTGCCGCGCGTGTAGCCGCCGCCGCAGGTGATGACCCTCAACTCGGGCCGTTGCGCCGCCCCGTAGACCTTCGCGTCGGGGAAGTCCCGTGCCCGGTACACCTCGACGGCGTCCACCGTGAACACGGCGACGCTCCCGTCGCGCCGTTCGACGTCGATGAGCGCGCCCTTCTTCACCGCGCCGAGGTCGTAGAAGACGGCGGGCCCCTCGGAGTTGTCGACATGGCCCGCGACGACGGCCGTGCCGCGCTCACCGGGGGTGGTGCCGGCCTCGTACCAGCCGGCCAGGTTCTTCTTCGCGGCGGGCGGCACGTCGAGGCTGCCCGACGAGGTGAGGCGGAGGCCCATCAGGGGGGCGTCGACGCGGATCGACGGAATGGCGATCCGGTCCGGCGGGGACGGCGACAGCGCGGGCGCCCCCGGCCCTTCGCCCTCCTGGCCACCCCCCGCCTGCGCCGCGGACGGCTGCGGCGGGGCGTGCGACGCGGCGCCGCCGCTCAGCAGCCACGTACCCGTGCAGAGTGCGACGGCGGTGACGGTGCCTATCGCGACGTTGCTGATCCTGCGCACACGAGACCTCCTGCCAGGTGGACCCGGCCCCCCTCCGGGCCGCGAGGGGCGTCGGGCCCGGAGGGGGAGGGACATGCGGTACCGGCCGACGGACAGCGGAGGATGTCCGTCAGATCCCGTCGCCTCTCGCCCGGCGATGCAGGAGCCAGGTACCGCCCGCGGCGGCGACGGCGAGAGCCGCCACGCCGGCCGCGGTCTGAACGGGGTCGGGGCCCAGTGCGCCGCCGACCCCCGTCTTCACACTTCCCCGGGGCTCCTGCCCGCGGGCCGCGGTCAGGGTCACCACCAGGTCGCCGGAGATCCGTCTGCTGCCGTCGGCGCACTTCGCGACGATCTCGTAGGTGCCCGGCTGCGCGCTCGGCGGCACCCGGAACTGTCCGATCGCGTCACCCTCGTGCGTGCTGGGGGCGAGCGTGAACCGCCCGGCGCCCAACGCGCCCGCGTCGCCGTCGGCCGACCCCTTGTCGCCGCACTCCGCCGTGTTGACGGTGACCTGGTCGCCCGGCATCGCGGACGACGGGTACACCTCGAGGCTGCCGCCGTCGGCCGCGTAGGCGGGGGCGGTGGCCAGTCCGGCGGCTGCGACGGCCAGCGCGGTACCGGTCAGCACACGGGCGGTGCGTCGCATCGGTGCTCCCTAGAGCGTCTCGGTGTCTCCTGCCCTTCCGAGGTAAAGGCCGACGGCGCGAGCCCGCTTGCTGATGGGGCGTCAGAATTGCGGTGAATGGGTGTCAGACAGTGCCCCGAAACTCGCACTTCCCACCCCTTTCCGCAGGTCAGAGGGGTATGGAGGGCGACGGCCGAGAACTACCCGAAGGGCGCACGCCGCACGTGTGAACGGGTGACCGGACGCCGGTGCGAAGGATCGGCCGGGACCGGGCTTGACCTCGATCGAGGTTGAGGTAACAGGCTGGGCGTATGCAGACCGAAGAGACGTCTCTCGCCGTCACCCTCGTCATCGGCAGCAACCGGCACGGCCGCTTCGGCCCGGTGGTCGCCGACTGGCTCCTCACCCACCTGCGCGAGCGCGCCGACCTGACCGTCGAGGTCGTGGACGTGGCCGAGGTGCACCTGCCCACCACCCTCGAACCGGGCCCGGAGGCGGCGGCGGCGCTCGCCGCGGTCACCCCGAAACTCGCCGCCGCCGACGCCTTCGTCGTCCTCACCCCCGAGTACAACCACTCGGTCCCCGCCGGCCTGAAGAACCTCATCGACTGGCACTTCGGCGAGTGGCGCGCGAAACCCGTCGCACTCGTCTCCTACGGCGGGCTGGCCGGCGGCCTGCGCGCGGTGGAACACCTCCGCCAGGTCTTCGCGGAACTCCACGCCGTCACCGTCCGCGACACGGTCTCCTTCCACAACGCGGGAGCCGCCTTCACCGACGGCCACCTCAACGACCCGACGGCCCCCGACACGGCGGCGAAGACGATGCTGGACCAACTGGTCTGGTGGGGAACGGCGTTGAGGGAGGCGAAGGAACGACGGCCTTACGCGGGGTAGGGGGTGTCGGTCCCTCGTGCGGCGCCAAGGGTGTCGCGCGCCCCGCGCCGGTCACGGCGGCCGTCCCCGCCGGGTGGGCGTGGGGACGGCCGCCGTGCGCACTCAGTTCACGTTCACCGCGCTCCACGCCGACGCCACCGCGTTGTACTCCGCGCTGCCCGTCCCGTACAGGTCCTTCGCCGCGTTGAGGGTCGCGGTGCGGGCGCCCGCGTAGTTCGTCGACGACGTCATGTAGACCGTCAGCGCCCGGTACCAGATCGCGCCGACCTTGTCCCGGCCGATCCCCGTCACTGTCGAGCCGTTGGAGGTCGGGGAGTCGTAGGACACGCCGTTGACGGTCTTCGCGCCGCTGCCCTCGGCGAGCAGGTACGCGAAGTGGTTCGCGACGCCCGACGAGTAGTGGACGTCCAGGTTGCCGACCGAACTGCTCCAGGAGTCGGCCGAGTTGCCGTCCTTCGACGGCTTGTCCATGAACCGCAGCGCCGCCTTGCCGAAGCCCGACCTGACGATCTTCTCGCCGATCAGGTAGTCGCCCTGGTCGGAGGCGTTGTTCGCGTACCACTCGACCATCGTGCCGAGGATGTCCGAGGTCGCCTCGTTGAGGCCGCCCGACTCGCCCGAGTACGTCAGCGCGGCCGTCTTGGAGGTGACGCCGTGCGTCATCTCGTGGCCCGCCACGTCCAGCGCCACCAGCGGTCCGAACGTCGTCCCGTCACCGTCGCCGTACGTCATGCAGAAGCAACTGTCGTCCCAGAACGCGTTGTTGTAGTTGTTGCCGTAGTGGACGCGGTTGTACGAGCCCTTGCCGTCGCCCGCGATGCCGTTGCGGCCGTGGACGTTCTTGTAGTAGTCCCACGTCTTGTCCGTCCCGTACTGCGCGTCCACCGCCGCCGAGGCGCGGTCCGCCGTCGCCCCGGTGCCCCAGTGGTTGTCGGCGTCGGTGAACACCGTGGACGGTGCCCGGCTGATGCAGATGCCGAAGATGCACAGGTCGGTCTTGTTCGCCGCGTCACCGGTGTAGGTGTTGCCGCGCGTCGGGTCCTTGAGCTGGTACGTCGAGCCGGACACCGTCGTCTCCAGCGGCACCGTCCCGCCGTACAGCGACTGCCCGTCGCCCGCCGCCGTCTCGATGCTGTCCCAGGCGTCGATCTGCGCGCCGGTGCGGGCGTCGGTGAGCACCGTGCGGGCGACCGGGTTGCCCAGCGAGTCCTGCGCGACCGCGTCGGTGCGCCAGGCCAGCTTCGGGGTGCCGTGCAGCGCGTCGACCACCAACTGGGGTTTGGCGTTGAGCTTCTTGAGGCTCTCGCCGAGGTTGGCCGCGCGCAGCGCGTTGGCCGCCAGGTCGGCCGCCCTGGGTGCGGACACCGCGGGGGTGACCGACGCCACGGATACCTCGGCCCGGGTCGCGCGGTCCGCACCGCGGTAGTCGCCGCCGGGTGTCAGGTGGACGACGAAGTCGCCGCCGAGTACCGGAAGCTGACGGTACGTCCGGTCGTAACGGACGTGCTGGGTACCGTCCTTGTCGACGATCACGTCCCGGACGTTCGTGTCCTGGGCCGAGGTGAGCCCCAGGCTCGCGGCGTGCGCCACGAGGGCCGAGGCCGCGTTCTCGACGGCGGCGGCCCTCGTGGGTCTCGGGTCGGCGTGGGCTGCGGGGGAGAGTGCGACCGCCAGCAGGGTGGCGGTGGTGGCGGCGATGCCGGCCGTGGCGAGACGGGAAGCGCGGAGGTGCCGTGTCGTCCGACTCATCTGTCTCCTCGGGAAGGCGCCTGGAAGGCGTGGGGGTGGCGCGGATGTTCCCTGAGATTTAAGGGGGCATGACATGTCATGTCCATAGCGCGTGGGGCGAGGCGCGGGTGAGGAGAGAATCGTCCCGTGACGCCCGCCAAGCCCCCGAATCCCCCTCAGCCACCCGCCGCCGAGCCCCCGAACTCGCCTTCCCCACCCGCTGCCGAGACCCCGAACTCGCCTTCCCCATCCGGCGCCGAGCCTTCGCACGCGACTTCCTCACCCGCCGCCGAGCCCCCGGACTCGCCCTCCCCACCCGGCACCGAGCCCCCGAACTCGACTTCCTCACCCGGCGCCGAGCCCCCGGACTCGCCCTCCCCGCCCGGCGCCGAGTCCCCCAACTCCCCGTCCGAGCGACTGCCGTTCTTCGTCTACGGCACCCTGCGACCCGGCGAGCGCAACCACGACCTGTTCCTGCGCGGTCGCACCCGCGCCGAGGAACCGGGCCGCCTCGCCGGCGCCGTCCTCTACCGCGGGCCCGGCTACCCGTACGCCGTCGAGGACCGACAGGGCCTGGTCCACGGCGAGTTGGTGACCGCGCGCCCCGAGGAGTACGACGGCCTGCTGGTCGCCCTCGACGCGTTGGAGGAGTACGTGCCGGGCGACCCGGGCAACCTCTACGAGCGCGTCGCCCGCGACATCGTCCGGGAGAGCGACGGCCGTCCGGTCCGCGCCTGGGTCTACCTCGCGGCCCCGTCCGTCGCCCAACGCCTGCGCGCCCACGGCCGGTTGATCGACAACGGTGACTGGCGCACCACCTGACCCCGGAGCCCGCTCACCCCGCCTCCTCCAACGCCCGCCGTACGCCCGGCTCCTCGCGCCCCAGGAAGTGCGGGTCAGGTCTGAACACCGCGTCCAGTGCCGCCTTGCCCGCCGCGAAGATCTCCCGGGTGCCGCCGTAGTACCAGGTCACGTCGTGCTTCGCGGCCACTCCGACGCCGTACGACGTGACACCCGCCGCCTGGCACAGGGCCACCGCGCGCCGGATGTGGAAGCCCTGGCTGATCAGGACCGCCCGGTCGACACCGAAGATCTTCTTCGCGCGCACGCAGCTGTCCCAGGTGTCGAACCCCGCGTAGTCGCTGACGACGCGCCGGTCAGGGACGCCGTGCCGGGTCAGATAGGCGCGCATGGCGTCCGGCTCGTCGTAGTCCTCGCGGCTGTTGTCGCCGGTGACCAGCACCACCTTGATCCGGCCCGCCCGGTACAACTCGGCCGCCGCGTCCAGGCGGTGGGCGAGATACGGCGACGGCTCCCCGTTCCACAGTCCGGCGCCGAAGACGATCGCGACCTCGGTGCGGGGGACGTCCGCCGTGGTCCGCAGCCGGTCGGCGGTGACGACGTACATCCAGGTCGACGGCAGCAGCGCCACCACGCACCCCGCCACCACGACCCGCACCAGCCGCCGCTGCCCGGCCCGCGTGCGCGGCAGCCGCACCCGAGGCGCGCGCGACACCGCGTTCCGCGGCCACCGTCCCGACCGCCCTCGCGGCCCCACGGCCCCGGCGCCCGCAGACGCCGCGCCCCCGCCCGGCTCCCCTCCGCCCGACCCCTCTCCGTCCGCCCCCTCTTCGGCAGATCCCACTCCCCGCAGCCCCGTCCGGCGCATACGACGTCCCCTCCCGGTCGGCGCGCTCGCTCCCGAGCCCTGACGTTCGACAGACAGAGACGTCCGCTCCGGTCCCGCGGTTCACCCCTAGGCCCGTGACCAGCCTCACCCGGGCACCCGAAACCGCAGGTCAGGCCCGCTCGTGCGGCTCGGTGCCGTCCTGATGGCGCTCGGAACGCACGTGTCCCGGTGGGCACGGCGGCCGTCTCGCCGGTCAGGCGGTCCGGTTTCCGTCCCGGTCGGCGATGAAGTCCGCCAGCGCGGCAGCGACGGCCTCGGGCTGCTCGTCCGGGATGAAGTGTCCGGCGCCGGGCACGACGATCCCGGTGGTGTCGTCGGCCCAGGGGCGGAGGGCGGCGGCCATGTCGGGGACGGAGCCGTGGCTGCTGGAGATCCCGAGGACCGGCACGGTCAGGTGCCGGTCCTTGAGCACCTCGCGGTTCTCGCGCGCCGACTCCTCGGCCTCCCGGTAGTAGGCGAGGGACGCGCGCAGGCCGCCGTCGGCGGCGACGGACGCCGCGTAGTGGTCGATCTCGGCGTCGTCGAACGTGTCGGGGGACAGGGCCTTCACCTTCAGGAACCAGCCGACGTACTCCCGTTCGCGGCCGGTGAGCAGCGTCTCGGGCAGCTCGGGCACGAGGTGGAACGCGAAGTGCCAGGTCTTCCAGGCCCGTTCGGGGTCGGTGGGGATCGACTCCGGGAGGGTGATGCCGGGGATTCCGGCGTCGAGCAGCGCGACCCCGCGCAGATGGCGCTCGAAGCCGAGGGCCAGGGAGAAGGCGACCCAGGCGCCGATGTCGTGGGCGACCAGGGTGTAGGTCGACACTCCGAGAGCCCGCACGGCGGCGTGGACGTGCGCGGCGACCGTGTGCGTGTCGTAGCCGCGGTCCGGACGCTCGGAGTGGCCCTGGCCCGGCAGGTCGATCGCGATGACACGGAACCGGTGGGTGAGGGCGGGCATCACCTTGCGCCAGGCCCACCAGGTCTGCGGGAATCCGGCGAGCAGGACGACGGCCGGGCCGTCATGCCGTCCGCCGTCGACGGCGTGCAGGCGGACGCCGTCCGCGTCGACCCAGCGATGGGTGAATCCGGCCAGCTGCGGCAGGGGCAGCTCGGGGACGGGGTTGCTTTCGGGGACATGCGGAGCGCTGGTCGCTGAGCCGGTCACGGGTCCTCCATCGGTGCGTGTGGGGGGTGTCGAAGGTGTCGGGTGTGCGGTGGGGGCGGGCGCGGTCGGCGGCGGTGGCGGTGGCTGGCGCCGCCCGGCGTGATGCTTCCCGCGTGGCCGCGAAATGGGCGGTATGCCCGACCTCGGGCGTAGCCACCCTGGAAGGCTACACATCTTGAACCGATCAGTCCAAGATAGGATGGTGTACGGCGGCACAGGAGCCCGGACCGTCGACCCCTCGGCAAGGAAGTACCGCGTGGCAGGCAGGAAGCAGTTCGACATGGACACGGCGCTCGACGCCGCGATGATCCAGTTCTGGCGCGACGGCTACGCCGACACCTCCGTGGACGACCTGTCCCGGGCGACCGGCCTGAACCGCAGCTCCCTCTACTCATCCCTCGGCGCCAAGGACACGCTCTTCCTGCGCTGCCTGGACCGCTACGCCGCGCGCTACGGCGAGAAGTACGACGCCGCCCTCTCGGGTGCGGCCTCGGATCCCGTCGCCGCCGTTCGCGCGTTCTTCGACGTCACCCTCCAGCGCATCGCCGATCCCGAACTGCCCGACGGATGCCTGATCGCCCAGTCGGCCATGGCGATCCCGGCGCTGAGCCCGAGCGTCGCGGAGCACGCCAGACAGGCGCTCGGCCTCCAGCGCCGGCGGCTGCGCGCCGCCCTGAAGGCCGGCCGGCTGACCGACCGGGACGCCGACGCCTTCGCCGTGCACGCGGCGGCCGTGAACCAGTCGCTCGCCGTCATGAGCAGGGCGGGGGCGAGTCCGGCGCAGCTCCTGGCCATCGTGGGCGTCACCGTTGACGCGCTGGCACAGGCGCCGCGCGCCTGACGCGTCCGCCGCCCCCGCCGGACGCGCGGCCTCGGACGCCCGGCCACCTCATGAGCCCGAGGCGTGCGCGGCGGCCGTACCGACGGGCTCAAGCCCGGTGGGCGCCGTCTCCGCGGCCGGAGAACGCCCCCCACCCGCCCCCGGGCGTCCGCATTGTCACTGCCGCCGCTTACTGTCGAACCATGGCACCCGCACCTCCGACCGGATACGACCCCTCCGCAGCCGAACGCTGGGCACCGGAGCCCGACAAACGCCCCGGCCGCACCGCGTTCCAGCGCGACCGCGCGCGCATCCTGCACAGCTCCGCGCTGCGTCGGCTCGCGGGCAAGACGCAGGTCGTCACCCCGGGCACCAGGACCCAGGCGTGGGACGCCAGCCCCCGCACCCGCCTGACCCACTCCCTCGAGTGCGCCCAGGTCGGCCGGGAGCTGGGCGCCGCCCTCGGCTGCGACCCGGATCTCGTGGAGGCCGCCTGTCTCGCCCACGACCTCGGCCACCCGCCGTTCGGGCACAACGGCGAACAGGCGCTCAACGAATTCGCCGAGGACTGCGGGGGGTTCGAGGGCAACGCCCAGTCGCTGCGGCTGCTCACCCGCATCGAGCCCAAGCGGTTCACCCCCGAAGGCTCCGTCGGCCTCAACCTCACCCGCGCCACCCTGGACGCGGCCACCAAGTACCCGTGGCCGCGCGGCGCGCACCCCACCGACCCCAAGTCGCCCAAGTTCGGCGTCTACGACGACGACCGCCCGGTCTTCGACTGGGCCCGCAGGGACGCCCCCGGCACCCGCACCACCTTCGAGGCCCAGGTCATGGACTGGGCCGACGACGTGGCGTACTCCGTGCACGACGTCGAGGACGGCCTGCACGCGGGGCACATCGACCCCAACTGCCTGCACGCCGAGCCCGAGCGGCAGGCGGTCTTCGCGGTCGCCGTCGGCCGCTACGTCCCCGTGGACACCGACCCCACCGAGCTGTCCGAAGCCCTCGACCGGCTCCAGGACCAGGAGTGGTGGCCGCACGGCTACGACGGCTCCGCGGTCGCCCAGGCCCGCCTCAAGGACGCCACCAGCCAGCTCATCGGCCGCTTCTGCCTCGGCGCCGAGTCCGCCACCCGCGCCGCGTACGGCACCGGCCGGCTCACCCGCTACGGCGCCGAACTCGTCGTCCCGAGGGAGACGCGCCTCGAGTGCGCCGTCCTCAAGGCGGTCGCCGACCGGTACGTGATGCAGCGGGTCGAGCAGGAACTGCTCAGGGCCGACCAGCGGATCGTCGTCGCCGAGCTGGCGCGGGCGCTCACCGCGCGCGCCCCCGACGGACTCGACCCGCAGTTCCGGGCCCTGTTCGACGCGGCACCCGACGACCGCGCCCGCAAACGCGTGATCGTCGATCAGATCGCCTCGCACACCGACGCCTCGGCCCGCTCGTTGCACGCGCGGCTGACGGGGTACGCGTGAGCGACGGATACGGGTGGGCGGTCGGACACGGGTGTGACGGGAAAAGCGCCCGAAGGTGACCCTCCGTGGCCTGATCGGGCCACTCCCTCTTCCCCCATCACGCTCCGTGCGGGACGCTCGCATGGGGCGACACCCTTACGAGGAGGCATCACGTGGTCGACGCGGATCAGACATTCGTCATCGTCGGAGGCGGACTCGCCGGCGCGAAGGCGGCCGAGACACTCCGAGCGGAGGGCTTCACCGGCCGGGTGATACTGATCTGCGACGAACGCGACCACCCCTACGAGCGCCCCCCGCTCTCCAAGGGCTACCTCCTCGGCAAGGAGGAGCGCGACAGCGTCTTCGTGCACGAACCCGCCTGGTACGCGCGCAACGACATCGAGCTGCACCTCGGCCAGACCGTCGACGCCGTCGACCGCGCCGCGAAGACCGTCCGCTTCGGCGAGGACGGCACCGTCGTCCGCTACGACAAGCTCCTCCTCGCGACCGGCGCCGAACCCCGCCGCCTGGACATCCCGGGCACCGACCTGGCCGGCGTCCACCACCTGCGCCGCCTCGCCCACGCCGAACGCCTCAAGGGCGTCCTGGCCTCCCTCGGCCGGGACAACGGGCACCTGGTGGTGGCGGGCGGCGGCTGGATCGGCCTTGAGGTCGCCGCGGCGGCCCGCGAGTACGGCGCCGAGGTCACCGTCGTCGAACCCGCCCCCACCCCGCTGCACGGCGTCATCGGCCCCGAGCTGGGCGGCCTCTTCGCCGACCTGCACCGCGAGCACGGCGTCCGCTTCCGCTTCGGCGTCAGCCTCACCGAGATCATCGGCCAGGACGGCATGGTCCTCGCCGCCCGCACCGACGACGGCGAGGAGCACCCGGCGCACGACGTGCTGGCCGCCATCGGCGCCGCCCCGCGCACCGGCCTCGCCGAGGCCGCCGGCCTCGAACTGGCCCCTCGCGAGCACGGCGGCGGCATCGCCGTCGACGACCGGCTGCGCACCTCCGACCCCGACATCTACGCGGCCGGCGACGTGGCCTCCTTCCACCACGCGCTGTTCGACACCCACCTGCGCGTCGAGCACTGGGCCAACGCCCTCAACGGCGGCCCGGCCGCCGCCCGCGCCATGCTCGGCCAGGACGTCACCTACGACCGGGTGCCCTACTTCTTCTCCGACCAGTACGACCTGGGGATGGAGTACTCGGGGTGGGCGCCACCCGGCTCCTACGACCAGGTCGTGATCAGGGGCGACGCGGGCAAGCGCGAGTTCATCGCCTTCTGGGTGAAGGAGGGCCGCGTGCTGGCCGGGATGAACGTCAATGTGTGGGACGTCACAGAGCCCATTCAGGCGCTGATCCGGGCCAGGACCCCGGTGGACACCGACGCCCTGGCGGACCCGCACGTTCCGCTCGAAAGCCTCGTCCCGTAGCTCCCGCGCGCCACCGTAGAATTCACGCGTGGCTGGACGGATCAACGACGAGGACGTGAAAGCGGTTCGGGACGCGGTCCCGATCGACGCCGTGGTGTCCGAGTACCTCCAGCTCCGCAACGCGGGCGGCGGAAACCTCAAGGGGCTCTGCCCCTTCCACGACGAGAAGTCGCCGTCCTTCCAGGTCAGCCCGAGCAAGGGACTCTTCCACTGCTTCGGCTGCCAGGAGGGCGGCGACACCCTCACCTTCGTCATGAAGGTCGACCACCTCTCCTTCTCCGAGGCCGTCGAGCGGCTCGCCGCCCAGGCCGGCATCACGCTCCGGTACGAGGAGGGCGGCTACAACCCCGCCCACCAGCGCGGCGAACGCATCCGGCTGGTGGAGGCCCACAAGGTCGCCGCCCAGTGGTACAAGGAACAGCTCGACACCCACCCCGAGGCCGACACCGGCCGCACCTTCCTCGCCGAGCGCGGCTTCGACCAGGCCGCCGCCGCCCACTTCGGCGTCGGCTACAGCCCCCAGGGCTGGGACCACCTCACCCGCTATCTGCGCGGCAAGGGCTTCACCGACAAGGAACTCCTGCTCTCCGGCCTCTCCCAGGAAGGCCGCCGCGGCCCCATCGACCGCTTCCGAGGCCGGCTGATGTGGCCCATCAGGGACATCGGCGGCGAGGTCGTCGGCTTCGGCGCCCGCAAGCTCTACGAGTCGGACAACGGACCCAAGTACCTCAACACGCCCGACACCGCGATCTACAAGAAGTCCCAGGTCCTCTACGGCATCGACCTCGCGAAGAAGGACATCGCCAAGGTCAGCCGCGCGGTCGTGGTCGAGGGCTACACCGACGTCATGGCCTGCCACCTCGCCGGGGTGACGACCGCCATCGCCACCTGCGGCACCGCCTTCGGCGGCGACCACATCAAGATCCTGCGCCGGCTCCTGATGGACAACGGCTCGGCCCGCGTGATCTTCACCTTCGACGGCGACGCGGCCGGCCAGAAGGCCGCCCTGCGCGCCTTCGAGGACGACCAGAAGTTCGCCGCCGAGACGTACATCGCCATCGCGCCCGACGGCATGGACCCCTGCGAACTGCGGCTCGCCAAGGGCGACGAGGCCGTCGCCGACCTCGTCGAACCCCGCACCCCGCTGTTCGAGTTCGCGCTGCGCCAGATCGTCGTCCGCTACGACCTCGACACCCCCGGCGGCCGCGCCGCCGCGCTGGACGAGGCGGCGCCCATCGTCGCCCGCATCAAGAACAGCGGCGCCCAGCACGAGGTCGCCGTCCAGCTCGCCGGGATGGTCGGCATCCTCGACACCCAGTTCGTCGTCAAACGCGTCGCCCAGCTGGCCCGTTGGGCGCGCGACCGCGGCGGCCGGGGGCCCGCGCCCGCCCGCGGACCGCAGCAGCAGTACGAGGCCGCCCCGCGCCCCACCGTCTCCGGCCCCGCCCTCACCCTGCGCAACCCCGTCTACGCCACCGAACGCGAGCTGCTCAAACTCGCCCTCCAGCGCCCCGAGCTGGTCTCCCCGGCCGTCGACGCCTACGGCGTCGACGAGTTCACCGCCGCCCCCTACGCCGCCGTGCGCCAGGCCATCATGGACGCGGGCGGCGCCGAGAACGGCGTCAAGGACGACCACGAGTACCTGCTGCGGGTCCGCGAGTCCGCCCCCGACGACACGGTCCGCGCGATGGTCACCGAGCTGGCCGTCGAGCCGATCATGCGGCGCGCCGTCGACGAGGTGTACGCGGGCACCGTGCTGGTCCAGGTCCGCCGCCGGGCCGTGGAACGCCGGGTCCGTGACATCCAGTCCCAGATGACCCGGCTCTCCGCGGGCGGCGACCCCGCCCAACTCGCCGCCGTCCAGAACGAACTGTGGGTGCTCCAGCAGTACGACCAGGCCCTGCGCGAGCACGGCGTCGCGGCCCTCTGAACCACGGCGCCACGGGCGCCCGCGTCGGGCCAGGTCAGCGCGGGCGCGCTCGCACGGGCCCGCCCCGAGGGTGACCGCGCGGTCACGGACCGGACGCAAAAAGTCATCGCACGCCCCTCGTGGCGGCGATGTGTCGTACTCCACACTGGGTGCCGGTGCCTGAGTCCTCGGAGCGCGACCGAACCGTCCCACCCGGGTTCCCGATCCCTTCGGTTCCGCTCATCGCGTACGGGACGGACAACGGCGAGGCCGTCGACTCCGCCCCCGAAGAACCGCTGCCGCACCCCTTGGCAGCGATCATCCTGGAGGTCGCCCCCGTGCAGACCCAGACCCTCACCCAGACCGACATCGGCGCGGCCGGCGCGGAGCCGGACGACGCGGAGAGCGGCGTCCTCGTCGCGGTCCCCCCGCAGCACCGCGCCGCGCGCCACCCGGAGCCCGGCCCCGCCGGCCCGGTCGAACCCGCCGAGCACGCTGACTCCGCCGCATCAGCCGACACCGAGGCCCCCGCCGGGCCGCCCGCCGTGCCGGAGATGGCCACCGAGCCGGCCGACGAGCCGCCCGAACCCCCGCGCGGCCGCGCCGACACCGGCGGCCCGTCCTCTGACCTGTTCCGCCAGTACCTCCGCGAGATCGGCCGCATCCCGCTGCTCACCGCCGCCGAGGAGGTCGAACTCGCCCGCCGCGTCGAGGCCGGCCTCTTCGCCGAGGAGCGGCTCGGCACCACCCCCGGGCTCGACGAGCGGCTCACCCTCGACCTCGACCGGCTGGTCGTGATGGGCCGGATGGCCAAACGCCGGCTGATCGAGGCGAACCTGCGCCTGGTGGTCTCCGTCGCCAAGCGGTACGTCGGCCGCGGCCTGACCATGCTCGACCTCGTCCAGGAGGGCAACCTCGGCCTGATCAGGGCGGTCGAGAAGTTCGACTACGCCCGCGGCTACAAGTTCTCCACCTACGCGACCTGGTGGATCAGGCAGGCCATGTCCCGCGCCCTCGCCGACCAGGCCCGCACCATCCGGGTCCCGGTCCATGTCGTCGAACTCATCAACCGCGTCGTCCGCGTCCAGCGCCGGATGCTCCAGGAGCGCGGCTGCGAGCCGACCGCCGAAGAGGTAGCCGCCCACCTCGACCTGGCGCCCGAACGGGTCGGCGAGGTCCTGCGGCTGGCCCAGGAGCCGGTGTCGCTGCACGCGCCGGTCGGCGAGGAGGACGACGTCGCGCTCGGCGACCTCATCGAGGACGGCGACGCCGCCTCGCCCGTCGAGTCCGCCGCGTTCCTGCTGCTGCGCGAGCACCTGGAAGCCGTGCTGTCGACACTGGGGGAGCGGGAGCGCAAGGTCGTCCAGCTCCGCTACGGACTCGCCGACGGCCGGCCGCGCACCCTGGAGGAGATCGGCCGCATCTTCGGCGTGACCCGCGAGCGGATACGGCAGATCGAGTCGAAGACCCTCAACAAACTCCGCGACCACGCCCTCGCCGACCAGCTCCGCGGCTACCTGGACTGACAGCGGGCCGCTCACCCCGGACGAGGTGAGCGGCCCCCGGCGACGGCAGGACCCGTCCCGCTAGTCGACTTCGGCGACCGCCTGCGCGAACTGCGCCTGGTACAGGCGCGCGTAGGCACCCTGGGACGCCAACAGGTCGGTGTGCGTGCCCTGTTCGACGATCGAGCCGTTCTCCATCACGAGGATCGTGTCCGCGTCCCTGATGGTGGAGAGCCGGTGCGCGATCACGAACGAGGTCCGCCCTGCGGCCAGTTTGGCCATCGCCTTCTGGATCAGCACCTCGGTGCGGGTGTCGACCGAGCTGGTCGCCTCGTCGAGGACCAGGATCACCGGGTCGGACAGGAACGCCCGCGCGATGGTGATCAGCTGCTTCTCACCGGCGCTGACGCCGGTGCCCTCGTCGTCGATCACCGTGTCGTAGCCGTCGGGCAGCGTCCGCACGAACCGGTCGGCGTGCGCGGCCCGCGCCGCCTCCTCGATCTCGCCCCTGGTGACCTCGCGGGAGGCGCCGTAGGCGATGTTCTCCGCGATGGTGCCGCCGAACAGCCAGGTGTCCTGGAGCACCATGCCGATCCCGGACCGCAGATCGTCCCTCGACATCTGCGCGATGTCGACGCCGTCCAGGGTGATCCGCCCGCCCGAGACGTCGTAGAACCGCATCAGCAGATTGACCAGGGTCGTCTTGCCCGCCCCGGTCGGGCCGACGATCGCGACCGTGTGACCCGGCTCGACCTTGAGGGACAGATCCTCGATGAGCGGCTTCTCCGGGTCGTAGCGGAACGACACGTTCTCGAGGGCGACCCGCCCGCGCAGCTCCTGGGGCCGCACGCCGGGCACCGGGTCGGCCTCCTGCTCCTCGGCGTCGAGGAGTTCGAAGATCCGCTCGGCGGAGGCGACACCCGACTGCACCAGGTTCGCCATCGACGCGACCTGCGTCAGCGGCATCGAGAACTGCCGCGAGTACTGGATGAACGCCTGCACGTCACCGATGGAGAGCGCGCCCGACGCCACCCGCAGCCCGCCGACCACCGCGACCAGCACATAGTTCAGGTTCGACACGAACATCATCAGCGGCTGCATGATCCCGCTGTTGAACTGCGCCTTGAACCCCGCCTCGTACAGCGCCTCGTTCTGCTCGGCGAACTGCTCGGCCGACTCCCGCTGCCGCCCGAACACCTTCACCAGGGTGTGCCCGGTGTACATCTCCTCGATGTGCGCGTTCAGCTTGCCCGTGGTGCGCCACTGCTGCACGAAGTGCGGCTGCGACCGCTTGCCGACCCGGGTGGCGATGACGAACGACAGCGGCACCGTCACCAGCGCGACCAGCGCCAGCAGCCACGACACCCAGAACATCACCGCGAGCACACCGATGATGGTCAGCAGCGAGTTGATCAGCTGGCCCATCGACTGCTGGAGCGTCTGCCCGATGTTGTCGATGTCGTTGGTCGCCCGGCTCAGCACCTCACCGCGCTGCCGCTGGTCGAAGTAGGACAGCGGCAGCCGCGCCAGCTTGCCCTGGACGGACTCGCGCAGCCGGTACATCGTCCGGTTCACGGCCCGGTTGACCAGCCGGGTCGCCACCGCCATCAGCAGCCCGGCGACCAGGAAGGTGCCGAGCGCGAGCAGCAGGACGTCGCCCACCGCGCCGAAGTCGATGCCCTTGCCCGGCGTGAAGTCGGTGGAGCGCAGCACGTCGGCGAGGGCGCCCTCGCCCCGCGCCCGCATCGACGCGAGCACCTCCTGCTTGGTGGTGCCGGCCGGCATCTGCTTGCCGACGATGCCGGCGAAGATCAGGTCGGTGGCGTTGCCGAGGATCTTCGGGCCGATCACGTTCAGACCGACGCTGACGACCACGCAGGCCAGCAGCGCGTAGATGGTCAGCCGCTCCGGCTTGAACTGGGCGATCAGGCGCCGTCCCGACACCTTGAAGTCCAGCGAGCGCTGCTCGGGGCCGCCGCCGGCCATCATCCGCCCCATCGGACCGGCCATCAGGCGGCCTCCGCTTCCGTCAGCTGGGAGAGCACGATCTCCCGGTAGGTCTCATTGCCCGCCATCAGCTCCTGATGGTGTCCTGTGCCGACGACCCGGCCCTCGTCCAGGACGATGATCCGGTCGGCGTCGCGGATGGTCGCCACCCGCTGGGCGACGATGACGACGGTCGCCTCGGCGGTCTCCCGGCCGAGGGCCGCGCGCAGCGCCGCGTCGGTCGCGTAGTCGAGCGCGGAGAACGAGTCGTCGAAGAGGTAGATCTCCGGGCGCTGCACCAGGGTGCGGGCGATGGCGAGCCGCTGCCGCTGGCCGCCTGAGACGTTGGTGCCGCCCTGCGCGATGGGCGCGTCGAGGCCGCCTTCGAGGCGGTCCACGAACTCCTTGGCCTGTGCCACCTCCAGGGCGTGCCACAGCTCCTCGTCGGTGGCGTCCGGGTTGCCGTAGCGCAGGTTGGTGGCGACGGTCCCGGCGAACAGGTAGGGCTTCTGCGGCACCAGGCCGACGGTCCTGGCGAGCAGCGTCGGTTCGAGCTCGGCGACCGGGGTGCCGTCGACGAGGACCTCGCCCTCGGTGGCGTCGAACAGCCGGGGGACGAGGCCGAGCAGGGTGGACTTGCCGCTGCCGGTCGAGCCGATCACGGCGGTCGTCTCGCCGGGCCTGGCCACCAGGTCGATCGACTTCAGCACGGACTCCTCGGCGCCCGGGTAGCGGAACCCGGCGCCGCGGATCTCCAGATGGCCGTGCCTGCGCAGCTCGGTGACCGGCGCGACCGGCGGCACCACGCTGGACGAGGTGCCGAGGACCTCCTGGATGCGCTCGGCGCACACCTCGGCGCGCGGCACCATCATGAACATGAAGGTGGCCATCATCACGGACATGACGATCTGCATCAGATAGGCGAGGAACGCGGTCAGGTCGCCGATCTGCATCCCGCCGCTGTTGATCCGGTGGGCGCCGAACCAGACCACCGCGATCGACGACAGGTTCACCGTCGTCATCACCACGGGGAACATGAGTGCGAGCAGGTTGCCGGTCTTCAGGGACATCTCGGTGAGGTCGCCGTTGGCCTTGCGGAACCGCTCGCCCTCGTACGTGTCGCGGACGAAGGCGCGGATCACCCGGTTGCCGGTGATCTGCTCGCGCAGCACCCGGTTCACGGTGTCGAGGCGGCTCTGCATGGACCGGAACAGCGGCCGCAGCCGGCGCACGATCAGCGTCACGCAGATGCCCAGGGTCGGCACCACGGCCACCAGCACGGCCGACAGCGGCACGTCGAGGCCGAGCGCCAGCACGATCCCGCCCACACACATGATCGGGGCGGAGACCATGAGGGTGAACGTCATCAGGGCCAGCATCTGGACCTGCTGGACGTCGTTCGTGGTCCGGGTGATCAGGGTGGGCGCTCCGAAGTGGCCTACCTCACGCGCGGAGAACGACTGCACGCGGTCGAAGACGGCGGCCCGCAGGTCGCGGCCGAGCGCCGACGCGGTGCGGGCGCCGAAGTAGACGGCGCCGATGTTGCATCCCACCTGGACCAGCGAGATCGCGACCATCAGGGCGCCGAAGGAGAGGATGTACCCGGTGTCCCCCTTGACCACGCCGTTGTCGATGATGTGCGCGTTCAGGGTGGGCAGGTAGAGGGTGGCGCAGGTCTGCAGGAGCTGGAGCACCACCAGCAGGGTGAGGGGTTTTCGGTAGGGGCTGAGATAGCTTCGCAGTAGTCGTATGAGCACGCTACGTCTCTCGGAGTCGGCGGCGGGGCGGGCTTGGTGCCCGAGGCTCCTATCGTCCTGCACTCCACCGGTGTTACCCCAACTGATTAACCCGACAGCGGTGCTTCTTCAGCCCTTCCGGGCGGAACGTGACATTCCGGCGGGATCAGGACCGAAACGCCCCCGGGTGCGTCTGCTCCCTGACGGACACGTACTGCTGGCGCACCGCCTGCCCGACGGCCAGCTCCTCGCCCGGTTCGAGCACCTGCGCGGCCGCCCCCTGCCAGGCCGGCGGATTGCGCGGATCGAGGGCGCCCTGCGACACCCCGAGCGCCCAGGCGGCCTGCCGGGCGGCCCCGATCGCCGCGTAGTCCGCGGGCTGCGGGACGACGACCGGCACGCCGAACAGCGCGGGAGCGGCGGCCTGCACGGCGGGCAGCTCGGCCGCCGCCCCCAGCAGGAAGATCCGCCGCACCTCCACGCCCCGGCCGCGCAGCACATCGAGGGCGTCCGCGAGCCCGCAGAGCATCCCCTCGAACGCGGCCCGCGCCAGATGCTCGGGCCGCATCGACTCCCGCCGCAGCCCGGCCAGCGTCCCGGCGGTGTGCGGCAGGTTCGGCGTCCGCTCGCCCTCCAGGTACGGCAGCATCACCAGACCGTGCGAGCCCGGGGTCGACTTCACCGCCAGCTCGGAGAGCGCGTCGAGATCCGCGAGCCCGAGCAGCTCCTTCGCCCCGCGCAGGGTCCGCACCGCGTTCAGGGTGGTGACGACGGGCAGGTGCATGCCGGTCGCGTCGGCGAGGGAGGTGATCATTCCGCTCTGGTCGACCAGCGCCTCGGGGTGCACGGCCATCACGGACCCGGAGGCGCCCAGCGACACCACCGCGTCGCCGAGCCCGATGCCGAGGCCGAAGGCGGCGGCCATCGTCTCGCCGGTGCCCGCCGAGATCAGCAGCCCCTCGGGGGTCGTGCCGGCCGCCTCGGCCGGGCCGATCACCTCGGGCAGCAGGGCCTGGTGGCCGAGGGCCAGCTCCACCAGATCGTGCCGGTAGCCGCCGCCGGCCGCCGACCAGTAGCCGGTGCCCGAGGCGCCGCCCCGGTCGGTGGTCCTGCGCGCGGGACGGCCGAGCAGCTGCCACACCAGCCAGTCGTGGGCCTGGAGCAGCGCGGCGGTGCGGTGCGCGGCGTCCGGCTCGGTCTTCGCCAGCCAGCGCAGCTTCGTCACCGGGTGGGCGGCCTGCGGGACGGACCCCACGGCCTGCGCCCACGCCTCGCGCCCGCCGAGCGCGTCGATCAGATCGGCCGCCGCGACCTGCGCCCGCCGGTCGCCGCCGACCATCGCCTGGCGCACGGTGTTGCCCTGCCCGTCGAGCGGCACGAGCGCGTTCTGCTGCGCGGAGACGCCGATGGCCTGGACGCCTTCGAGGAGCCCGCCGCCCGCCGCCTCACCGAGGGAGAGCAGCCAGGCCTGCGGGTCGATGTCGGAGGGCCGCCCGGCGCCTTCGGCGCCCTCGACCGGATGCGGCGCGTAGCCCTGCCTGAGCACGGCACCGGTGTCCGTGTCGCAGACGACGATGCGAGTGAAATCCGGTGAGCTGTCCAACCCGGCGACTATCCCCATGGCCAAAATTCTGCCGTACCGGCGGGCCTGCTCGGGCCGTGGGCGCCGCGAGGAGCGTCGGCCGCGGCCGGGGTGGCCGCCGATGAGTGTGTGTTGTGGCTGGTGACACGGTTCCCCGCGGCCCTCGGAGGGACGCGGGGAACCGTGTCGACGCGACGCGTTACGTGTTGCTCGTGCCCCAGTCGTCCGCCGTGGCGGACGACTGGCCGCGCTCCCGCAGGGAGCGGACCCGCTGGGCCACCGAGTCGGGCATCTTGTCCCCGACCCGCTCACTGACCACGTGGTACGCCTTGCCCGCGAACTGGCGGCCCTGGAGGGCCGCCGACTCGGCGGTGTTGCGGACCGCCGGATTCTGCGCGACCTGCCGTGCCGACTTCTTCAACTGCTCGTACCGCTCGCGCCCGGCACGCGTGCCCAGCACGTAGCCCAGCGCCAGGCCGGAGACGAACGTGAGCTTGTAGCGCATGGTGGCTGCCCTTCCCTCGTGTCGGTGCCGGGGGGTACTGATTGGCGGAGCACCCCCCTGCTTGCGCTAATGTATGTGTCGCAGCGAACGCCCGCCCCCTGGCGACTACCCAGGTAGGTGCGTTCGATGCAACGAGGCATTCCCCTGTAGCTCAATTGGCAGAGCAGCCGGCTGTTAACCGGCAGGTTACTGGTTCGAGTCCAGTCGGGGGAGCTCGGTCCTCCGTAGCTCAATTGGCAGAGCAGCCGGCTGTTAACCGGCAGGTTACTGGTTCGAGTCCAGTCGGGGGAGCATGCTGAACGAGGACCCCGTTGGGGTCCTTTTTCATGTCCGCAGGAACCGCGCTGGTCACGGCGGAGTCCTCAAGGGCATGCGAAGTCGGCCATACGAAGCAGGAGATCGTATGAGCGGCTATGCTGCGGCAGACGGCGCGCACACTTGTACGCGACACGCCGCGAGGGGCGGTAGCTCAGCCGGTTAGAGCAGCGGACTCATAATCCGTCGGTCCTGGGTTCGAGTCCCAGCCGCCCCACCGCGAGCCGCAGACGAAGAATCGTTCTTCCCTGCGGCTCTGGCATTTTTCGGGGCAGCTGCTGCCGGTTCCCGGCGCCCTGACCGCGGGCCAGGGCGTTCCTGTACGTTCTTCTGGGGCCCGACCCTGCACTCCCGTCACGCCACCGCACGTCGGCCCGAAGTCGGTGCGACCGCCCGTCGAGCGCCGGCCGACGGCCCCCGCCGCCCGCCCCAACTCCTTTTCCGACAAGCGGGAACGGTCGTGTCCCCGCCGCCCGCCCGACGGCCCGAGCGCCGTGACGGTGCCGTGAGCGCCGGGACGCGGGACCTGACCCGGACATGAGTGAGGAATACGCATGGCACGTGAGCATGATCCTTCCCCTCCCATACCCCCGCGGTCGGGCACATCGGCCGGTGCGAGCGGCTCCGGTGGCGCACCGATGACCGTGCGCCGCGCGGTGACCATGCGCGGCGCGGCCGAGGACCCCGGCGGCGCGCTGACACCCGGCGGCGGGCAGAGCGGCCCGCGTGGCCGCGCCGAGGCGCCGTCAGCCGCCCCTTCCGCGGAACCGGCCGTCGGCACCGGGACCCCGGCCGCCGCCGAGGAGCCGGAGAGCGGAGCGCCGAAGGGCCGGCAGCCCGAGGCCGCGGGGAGCGACGGCGCCCGGGAGGAGGCCGAGCGGCCCGAAGGCGCCGCGGCGGGTCCGAGTGCTGTGGCGGGTCCGAGTGCCGTGGCGGGGGGCGGGGTTCCTGAGTCGGTGGCCGAGGGGGCGTCAGGGCCGGCCGCGACCGCGTCCGCTTCGGGGCCCGCCGCCGCGGTGTCCGCCTCGGAACCCGCCGGTGCCTCCCCGGACGCCACGGCGGCCGTGGCGGCGTCCGGCGGTGGCGGTGCGGGCGCGCGGGCGCTGGCGGGGGGCGAACCGCCCAGCGGGCGGCCCAAGAAGCCGATGCTGGCCGCGGCGGCGATCGTCGGCGCGATCCTGATCTCGGTCCCGATCCTCGTCGCGGGCCGCGACGACCGCGAGCCCGAGCGGGAGCGTACGGAGACCGTGGCCGGCACGGTCATGGACGACTCCGAGCGGCTGGCCGTCCCCGGCACCTACACCAGCGAGTCGCCGTCGCCGTCGCCCTCTCCCACGCCCAGCGAGGTGAAGGAGAAGAAGAAGGCGGAGCCGAAGCGGGCGCCCGAGCCCGCGGTCGTCAAGGAGGCGGTCTCGGCGTCGCCGAGCGAGCCCGAGAGCAGGCCCACCGCCACCGTGACGGCCAGGGCGCCGCTGAACACGGCCGCCACCGCCGTCAACCGCCTCGCCAGGAACGACCCCGACGGGCGGCACATCTGCTACCGCGCCTTCGTCAGCGGGCGCGGCTGGCAGACACCCGTCTGCGACGGGACGATGGCCGGGACGGCGGGTCAGGGCAAGCAGATCACCGCCCTCAACATCGCGGTGTGGAAGGTCGGCGGCGCCGCCGCCAACGCGCTTCTCCACGACCCGGGTTCGACCAGCGGCAACGCCAAGTGGCAGCCGCAGTGGACGGCCATCACGGCCGACGGCAAGAACGTCTACATCGGCAGTTCGAAGAAGGGCGCCCCGTTCATGACCGGGTTCGCCATGAACGTCGGTACGGGCTCGGTCTGCCAGAGCGTGCGGATGCAGGGCGGCGACTGGAGCGCGCAGTACTGCAAGAACGCCCGCCCCGAGTTCCTCTTCGGCGGGACCACCGACAACGCGAGGTGGTTCGAGGCGCTGAAGCTGACGGTGTGACCCGACGGGTCGTACGGTCCGCCGGACGCGACAGGGGTGCCCGGCCGTTCGTCATCGAGCGGCCTCCGGAGCACCCCTGTTCCGCGTCGGGCCCGGAGGTCAGCGGCCGGTGGCGAGGGTGACGGAGCCGTGGGCGACCGCCGGGTCGTGCACGCCGTCGCCGACCAGGGCGGCGTCGTAGCCGTGGGTCAACTCCCGTGCGGCGCGTGGTCCGACGCGCTCGCGGGCGTCGACGGCGGCGACGCCGTCGCGGCCGGTGCGCGCCTCGGCCAGGAACCGGCCGTCGGTGGTGGTGAACCGCACCGCCACCCCGCGGACCGGTTTTCCGCTCGACGGGTCGAGGGCGCGGGCGTTGAGGTTCCGCAGCGTCAACCGGGCCACGTCCAGGGTCGCTTGGCCCGCGGTGAGGTCGACCGGCTTCAGGTGGGCGCAGCTGTCGTGGGGGCCGCAGGCCCGCACGGCGGGTCCGGCCGTGGCGCCGGGGGCCGGGCCCAGCGCGACGAGCACCGCCGTCGCCAGGACGGCGCAGGCGCGTCCCAGGGGGCGCGGGTGTCTCGGGGCTCTCATGGATTCTCCTCGGGGGCGGGGTTCCTGTCGGCCGGGCAGACGCTAACGGCCCGTCCGCCCGCCGAACCCCGGCAGCCCTCACGAAGGACGCTAAAGGGTGGGAAATGCATCAAAGTTGACGAGATGTCAGCTTGATGATGACGGGCGGCGCGGTGCGGGAGAGGGGGACGCGGTCGCGGCGAAATGTTTCCCGCCGGTTGTTCGGGGAAACGGATCGCCGGTCACGAGGATTCGCGGTGGGCGTCGATATCTTTCCCTGTCGTGAGAAACGACTCTTTCCCCGTCCCCGGTCTCAGAATGCGTACCGCCGGTGTCCATGACTTCGAGGCGGTCAGGGCCATGCACGGGAGATGCAGTGCCGAGAGCCGTGTACGGCGCTACTGGACGAGCGCGCCGGAATTCTCCCGCACCAACTGGCACCGGCTGGCCGAGCCGGAACGCGGCGTCGCCGTCGTCGCCCACGATGACGATCGCATTGTCGCCATGGCCAACATCCTTTATCTCGACACGGCGGGACAGGCCGAGATCGCCTTTCTCGTGGAGGACGCCTGGCAGTCCCGCGGAGTGGGGACGGGGCTCGCGCGGCAGGCACTCGACCGGTGCCGGGCGGACGGACTCGACACCGTGTTCGCGTGGGTCTGCGTCACCAACACCCGGATGCACCGCCTGATGCGCAGCCTCGGCGCGGACCACCGCGCGCTGGGGGAGGGGGAGTCCGAGTTCATGTACGACCTCACCTGAGGGGTGTCGGGGGATGGCCGGGTCCGTCCCTGCGGGAGGGAACGGGTGTGCAGGTTCCTGCTGTTGATGCATGGCGGGAGCCACCGTGGGCACGATGTCGCTGGGCGGGGCGTGGACCAGGTGCGGTCCATGCCGGCCAACCGGATTGCACCGGCTCAGCCGGCCCGACACCCGAGGAGGGCGCCATGAACCGCCAGACCCGCGTCCGTGTCACCCGTCGTCCCGTCGTCTCCCGCGATCCGCGGGACATCATCGACCGCAGGACCCCGTCGGGGCGGCTGCTGCCGTACTGAGGGCCGGGGCGACCCGGCCGCCGGGTCCCCCCACGGGGCGTTCCGTCCGACGGAGCGCCCCGTGCTCACAGCGGCGCCTGCCACACCACTGTCGTCCCGCCGCCGGCCGCGTCCGCCGCGTGGGGCGTTCCGTCGTCGTGGACCGTCAGGCGTACGGCGTCCCGGCCGTCGGGCAGGGTCGCCGTCGCGTCGACGGTGACCTCGACGCGGGAGACCGCGGGGCGTTCGACGGCGGCGGTGAGGGCGTGCCGCAGCGCCGTCAGGAGGTGACCCGCGGCCTGGTCGGGGACGCGGTGGTCGACCGCGCCGGTGAAGGCGACGGACGGCGCGAAGCCCAGCCGCGCCGCCGCGTCCGTCGTCTCCCGCAGCACCCGGCTCCGGAACGAGCCGGGCGCCTCGGCGGGCGGCTGCTGGAGCGCGAAGATCGCCGTGCGCACCTCCTGGATCGTCGACTGGAGTTCGTCGACGGCCCTGCCGAGCGCCGCCCGTACCTCGTCCGACTCCTCGGCGGGCGCCCTGCGTTCGGCGGACTCCAGCATCATTCCGGTGGCGAAGAGGCGCTGCACCACCAGGTCGTGCAGATCGCGGGCGATCCGGTCACGGTCCTCGAACACCGCGAGCCGCTCCCGGCCGTGCCGCGCGTCGGCCAGCACCAGGGCGAGGGCGGCCTGCGAGGCGAACTGGGTGGCCAGCAGCCGCTCCAGGGCGGTGTAGGGCCGGCCGCCGCGTCTGCGGGGCAGCGCGAGGGTGCCGATGAGCCGGCCCTCCGCCTGCAACGGCAGCATCATGCTGGGTCCGAACCGGTGCCGCACATGGGTCGTCATCCGCGGGTCGGTCGCCGAGTCGTCGATGAACACCGGCTCACCGCCGAGGAGTTGGACGAGGACCGGGCTGCCCGGCTGGATGGTCGCGCCGACGATGTCGCCCGGGTCGTCGTGCGTGGACGCGGTCACGATCTCCATGCCGCCCTCGGCGGTGGGCTGGAGGATGACGCCCGCGGACGCGGCGGCGAGGATCCTGGCCCGCTCGGCGACCGTCATCAGGGCGTCGGCGGCCCGCTCGCCGGTCAGCAGCGCGTTGGTGACGGCCGCCGCGCCCTCGATCCAGCGCTCGCGCTGCCTGGCCGTCTCGTACAGCCGGGCGTTGCCGACGGCGATGCCGGCCTGGGCGGCGAGGACCCGCAGCACCTGCTCGTCCGCGGCGCCGAACCCGTCGTCGTCCCGCGCGGCGAGGAGCAGCCGTCCGAACTCCTCGTCCCGCACCCGGATCGGGACGCTCAGCACGGCCGCGCCGGGCGGCACCGTGCCCCGGGCGCGGATCTCGGTGAGGCCGTCGCGCCCGGGGTCGGAGAGGGTGAGTGCCGCGTACCGGGCGCCGGTCAGCCCGGCCGCGCTGTCCACGATGTGCCGGAGCGTGGTGCGCAGGTCGAGTGCGACCCCGACGCCGAGGACCGCTTCGAGGAGGGGCGGCAGCCGGTCGGGCATCCGCCGGGGTTCAGCTGGACAGCGGGTCGAGGACGATCGGCTCGATCCGGCCCTCCAGCATCGCGCCGAGCCCCTGGACGGCGCAGATGTCGGGCTGTTCGGCGATGTGCACCGGCATGCCGGTGGCGCGGCGCAGCATCTGGTCGAGGCCGGGGAGGCGGGCGCTGCCGCCGACCATCATGATCCCGCGGTCGACGAGGTCGGCGACCAGGTCGGGCGGGCAGGCGCGCAGCACCCGTCCGATGCCGTCGAGGACCGCGGTCATCGGGGTCTCGATGGCGTCGCGGACGGCGGCCGTGTCGACGTGGACGGAGCGGGCGAGGCCGGTCGCCACGTCCCGGCCGTGGATCTCGGTGGAGGTCGGGCCCTGCGAGGTGAGGCCGTTGTCGGACAGCGCGAGCTGGAGGGGGCGCACGGACTGGCTGGGCAGCATCAGCTCGTGCTCGTGGCGCAGGTGCTGGACGATCGCGTGGTCGACGGCCTCGCCGCCGACCGGGATGCGCTCGGCGGTCACGATCGAGCCGAGGGAGAGCACCGCGACCTGGGTGGCGGCTGCCCCGCACACCATGATCATGGTCGCCTCGGGCCGCTCGACGGGCAGTCCGCAGCCGACGGCGGCGGCGATCAGCGTGTCCACCAGCTCCACCCGGCGGGCGCCGAGCCCGACGAGGGTCTCGATCGCGGCGCGCTGGGCCAGCGGGTCGGCGTCGTGCGGGGTGCAGGCCGCGGCCCGCAGCCGGGGCTTGCGGCGCAGGTTGCGGCGGATCTTGTCGCCGATCAGGTGCCGCAGCATCCGCTGGGCCATCTCGATGTCGACGACGGTGCCGCCCGAGACGGGGCGCACCACGCGGATGTAGTGCGGGGTGCGGCCTGTCATCTGCTCGGCGAACTCCCCGACCGCGATCAGGGCCCCGGTCCTGGTGTTGACCGCGGCGGCCGACGGCTGGTCGACGACGAGCCCGACGCCCTTCACGTAGACGCGGGTCCTGGCCGCCCCCAGGTCGACGGCGAAGTGGCAGCGGCGCAGCTGCTCCAGACTGGCGGTCATGGGCGGGTCCTCCGATAACACAGACCGTGGGGGGCCGCCGGGCGGCGGGCCTCTCCTACGCATGGTGCGGGCGGTGGGGAGGGGTCCGCCTGTTGTGGGGGGCCGGGCGGGGTGCGACCGAACGGGTGTTTTTTCTGATGTGCACTTTGTGTGGGTGAAATAAGTGATGCTCGGTCAGAAGGCGCGTCCCGGGGTGGTCCTGGCGCCCGATGGGCGGGAACATGTCAAAAGTGCGGGGGTGGGGCGAAGGGGAGGGCGACGATGGGCGGACGGTCGGTCGGGCGGGGGGCGGCCTTGCTGGCGGCCGGACTCGTGCTGGCGTCGCTGCCGCCCCGGCCCGCGGGCGCCAGCGGCGGCGGCCGTCCCTCCGCGCCCGCCGGTGTCCGTGCCCCGGTGCCCGACACCACCGCCACCGGTACCGTCACCCTCGTCACCGGGGACAAGGTGACCGTCGTCGGCCTCGGCGGGGGGCGCAGGGCCGTCACCGTGGAGCGGCCCAGGGGTGCGACCGGCGGCGTCCGCACCGAGACGGTGAACGGCGGGCTCAGCGTCGTCCCCGACGAGGCGCGGCCGTACCTGCGGGACGGGACGCTCGACCTGCGCCTCTTCGACGTCGGCGCGCTGCTGCGGCAGGGGTTCGGGGACCGGGCGGCGGGCGGGCTGCCGCTGATCGTCGGCTGGGCGCCGGGCGCCGCCGTCGCCACCCCGCGCGGCACCGAACGCGTCCGGACGCTGCCGAGCGTGCGCGGCGCCGCCGTCCGGGCCGGCCAAGGGCGGGGATTCTGGCGGGAGTTCGTCCGGCGGGACGGCATCCGCAGGGTCTGGCTCGACGGGCGGGTCCGCTCCGACCTGGCCCGGAGCAACGCGCAGATCGGCACCCCGGCCGCCTGGCAGGCCGGGCTGACCGGCGCGGGCGTCACCGTCGCCGTCCTCGACTCCGGGTACGACGCCGCCCATCCCGACCTCGCGGGGCGGGTCGCCGTGGCGCGCGGCTTCGTCGCGGGGGCGGACGACGTCGCCGACCGCGACGGCCACGGCACCCACGTCACGTCGACGGTCGGCGGCAGCGGGGCCGCCTCCGGGGGCACGGAGCGGGGAGTCGCGCCCGGGGCGACGCTCGCCGTCGGCAAGGTGCTCGGCGACCAGGGCGCGGGCAGCGAGTCGCAGATCATCGCGGGCATGGAGTGGGCGGCCAGGGACGTCCGCGCCAGGATCGTCTCGATGAGCCTCGGCTCCACCGCGCCGGGCGACGGCACAGGGCCGATGGACCAGGCCGTCGGCGCCCTCACCGCCGAGACCGGCGCCCTCTTCGTGGTCTCCGCCGGCAACGCGGGGGCGCCGTCCTCCATCGGCTCGCCCGGCACCGCCGACGCCGCGCTGACCGTCGGCGCCGTCGACTCCGCCGACCGGCCGGCCGCCTTCACCAGCGCGGGGCCACGCCTCGGCGACCAGGCACTCAAACCGGACCTCTCCGCGCCCGGCGTCGACATCCTCGCCGCCCGCTCAGGGCTCACCCCGGGTAGCGGCCCCTACACGACCATGAGCGGCACCTCGATGGCGGTCCCGCACGTCGCGGGCGTCGCCGCCCTGCTCGCCGAGGAGCATCCCGACTGGACGGGACAACAGGTGAAGGACGCGCTGATGTCCAGCAGCCGCCCGCTCGACGCGTCCGCCTATCTGCTGGGCGCGGGCCGGGTCAGCGCCGCCGGCGCCGTCGGCGCGCACCTCACCGCGACCGGCAGCGCCGACCTCGGCCTCCACCCGTGGGCCCGGGACGGCGACCAGCCCGTCACCAGGACCCTCACCTACACCAACACCTCCGACAGCGCGGTCGAGTTGGGGCTCACCGCGGAGGGCGCCCCGGACGGTGTCGTCACCCTCGCCGACTCCTCGCTCACCGTGCCCGCGCACGCCACCGCCACCACCACGGTCACCGGCGACGCCGGTCCCGCGCCGGTGGGCGCCTCCAGCGGCCGGATCGTGGCCTCCGTCGCCGGAACTCCCGTCGCGCACACGGTCTTCGGCCTGGTCAAGGAGGACGAGCGGTACACCCTCACGGTCCGGGTGAAGGACCGCGACGGCGCCGCGGCCCCGGCCGACCTGCTGGTGCAGCCACTCGCCGAGGGCGTCGACCCCCGGCCGGCGCGCGTCGACGCCTCCGGCACGCTCCGCCTCCGCCTCGCCCCCGGCACCTACGGGGTGACGTCCTTCCTCGACGTGCGCGGCAGCCACGGCGCCGACTCGCTCGGGCTCGGGTTCCTCGCCGCCCCCGAGATCGTCCTCGACCGCGACCGTGAGGTGACCCTCGACGCGCGGCGGCTGCGCGAGGTGCGCGCCGAGGTGCCCCGGCGCACCGGGACCCGCCAACTGGTCATGGAGTACGCGCGCAGCGGCGGCGGCAGCGACCTGTCCGTCGCCGTCCAGGTCGCCGCCGGGTACGACAGCGTCTTCGCCGCGCCGACCGAACCGGTCACCCGGGGCCGCTTCGAGTACCGCACCGTGTGGCGGCTCGGTCGGCCACCGCTGGAGGTCGCCGGGGTGCGGGACGCGTTCGCCCAGGCCGGCGGGACCGTGCCGGACGGGCACCGGCGGCTGCCGCTCGTCGACGTCGGGGACGGCCCCGTCACCGGGGTGGCGGGCCGGGCCGTCCTCGCCAGGCTCGCCCCGGACGCCGACCCGGTGGCCCTCGCGCGGGCCGCTCAAGACGCCGGTGCGCAGGCGCTGTTCGTCACCGACGACGCCCCCGGACGGCTCAGCGCCTGGTGGGGCGACGGGAGCGGCGACCGGCCGTTCCCGATCGCCACCGTGGACAGCGCCGACGCGGCCGGGCTGCGCGCCGCCCGCCGGGTCGACCTGACCGGCACCCCCGACTCGCCCTACCTGTACGACCTTTCGGAGGGGCACCAAGGAGCGGTCCCCGACCGCGACCTCACCTACCGGCCCGCACCAGGTCAACTCGCCACCGTACGCACGACGTTCCACGCGGCCCGGCCGGTCACCGGCGGCGAGTTCCGCTTCTCCGTCACCGACGCCTTCCCGACCGGCCTCGGCTTCATGGAACCCGTCGGCCTTCCGGCCACCCGCACCGACCACGTCTCCACCGGGACGGGACAGCTCTGGCACGAGGCGGTGACGGCGGGCGACGGGACGTGGGAGCAGCGCGGCGGGCTGGTCGGCTACCGCGCCGGGACCCGGCCCGCCCGGCACTGGTTCCGGCCCGTCTGGCATCCCTGGCTGGGCAGCGCCCTCGACCGGGGCCAGGCCCGCCGGGGCGACCAACTGCGGTTCGACACACCCGGGTTCGGCGACTCAGGGCCCGACCACACCGGGTACGGGGACGTCTGGAGCGAGGGGAGCGGGATGCGCCAGACCACCTCCGTCCTCCTCGACGGCGCCCTCGTCGCCCGCGCCGAAGGCTCCGCCGTCCTCGTCCGGGACGCGCCCGCCGACCCGCACACCTACCGGATCGTCACCGACACCGTTGTGGACGCGGCCCGTTGGGGGCGGGACTGCCGCGGGCACAGCGAGTGGACCGTCAGGTCCGCCGCCACCCCCGCCGACCGGTGGACCGTCCTGCCCCTGCTCAACCTCGCCTTCGACCTCGGCACCGACCGCACGGGTGCGGTGCGGGCCGGCGCCGGGCTGCCCGTCGCGCTGCGCGCGGAACCGGTGCCGGGCGCCACCGGCACGGTCGACGGCGGCACGGGCGCCTCCGGCACGATCGGCGGTGGCACAGCCGCCTCCGGCATGGTCGACGGTGGCCGGCTCGATGTCTCCTACGACGGCGGGACGTCGTGGCGGCCGGTCGCGCTGAGCGGTCGACGAGGGGCGTGGAGAGGCGAGTTGCGGGTGCCGGACACGGCCGGGTCGGTCTCCCTGCGGGCCTCGGCGCACGACGACCGCGGCGGCACGGTGACCCAGGAGATCGTCAGAGCCGTGGGCGTCGTCGCGCGGTAGCGGGCCCGTGACACGCGGCGGCGCCGCCTCCCTGGGACGGGGAGACGGCGCCTCTGCACTTCCTTGCGACACCCTCGCTGCTACACCAGCCAGCCGAAGAAGTGGACCAGGCCGGCGATGATGTCGGTGAGAAGGTTCATGGTGGTACGTCTCCTTGCTGTGCTGCGTACGTGGGACTCGCACCGATCACGGTATGCATCCCGTTGATCGCGCTCCGTCAGTATGGTCGGCCCGGTACGCCCGTGCCGATCTCAGGAGCGACGATCACCTGTTCTGGGGAGCATCTGTTCCCTTGTTCGGATCGGGCAGCGAGCGCTTCATGACCTTCCCCATGTCGTTGCGGGGCAGCGCGTCGAGGTGCCTGACCACCCGCGGACGCTTGTGCGGAGCCAGCCGGCCGGCCACATGGTCGGCCAACTCCCGCTCCGACGGCGGGGACTGGGGGTCAGCCGGGACCACCCAGGCGACGATCCGCTCGCCCAGATCGGCGTCGGGCTCCCCGGTCACCGCCACCTCCCGCACCCCCGGATGGTCGAGCAGCGCGTTCTCGATCTCCCCCGCCCCGATCTTGTAACCCCCGCTCTTGATCAGGTCGGTGGCCTTGCGGCCGACGATCCTGACCCAGCCGTCGGGGTCCCGCACCGCCATGTCCCCGGTGCGGAACCAGCCGTCCGCGGTGAACGCGGCCCGGGTGGCGTCCGGCCGGTTGAGGTAGCCGGTGAAGAGATTGGCGCCGCGCACCTGGATCTCGCCCACGCTCTCGCCGTCCCACCGCTCGATCGGCGAGCCGTCCTCCTCGACGAGCCGCAGCGCGACGCCGGGCAGCGGCACGCCGACCGTCCCGGCGCGGGGCTCGCCGTCCGCGCGGACGCTGGTGTTCATCAGCGTCTCCGTCATGCCGTACCGCTCGATCACCCGGCGTCCGGTGGCCGCCGTGATCCGCTCGTGGTCGTGCACCGGCAGCGCGGCGGACCCGGACACCAGCAGCCGCGCCCGGCCCAACGCCTTCGCCAACTCCGGCTCCCGCTGCACGGCTTGGGCGATCCGGTGGTACATCGTGGGCACCCCGAACAGCATGGTGGCGCCCGTGTCGAGCTCCCGGGTCACGCCCTCGGTGGAGAACCTCCCCAGGTGCCTGACCTCGCCGCCGCGCCGCAGCGGGCCGAGGACGCCGAGCACCAGGCCGTGCACATGGAACAGCGGCAGCCCGTGCACCAGGACGTCGTCGCCGGTCCACGCCCAGGCGTCGGCCAGCGCGTCCAGGGTGGCGGCGACGGCCCGCCGCGGCAGCACGGCGCCCTTGGGCGGGCCGGTCGTCCCCGAGGTGTAGACGACCAGCGCCGGCTCCTCGGGGCCGGCCTCGGGGAAGCGACCCGGCGCGGCGCCCGACGCGTCTGCGTCTGCGTCCATGTCTGCGTCTGCGCCTGCGTCCACGTCTACGTCGACCCGGGCCAACTCAGCCAGCGGCGACGGGAGTTCGTCACCGGGGGCGGCCAGGACCAGCGTCGGCGCGCTGTCCGCGAGGATGTGCTCCAGCTCCTTGGCACCCGACTTCGGGTTGAGCGGCACCGCGGCCACCCCCGCCCGCAGCGCCGCCACCACGGCGACGGCCGTCTCCAGCGCGGGCGTCGCCCAGACGGCGACCCGGGTCGCGTCCGTGACTCGGGTCGCATCCGTGACCTGGCCCGCATCCGCGATCCGGGCCGTGTCTGTGATCCGGGCGGCGTCCGTGATCCGGGCCGCCAGGGCGTTGGCCGCCGAACCGAGCCGCGCGTACGTCAGGCGGCGGTCGCCGAACGCCAGGGCGACCCGCTCGCTCGGGTTCTCCAGAGCGGGGAAGAGGGGGGAGGACACGGTGCGCACTCCTAGGAGTCGGGGGACATCACCCCCGTTCCTACACCACGTCCGCCACCGCACAACTGACGTTGTCCGGGCCGCCGGCGCCGCCACCGCCGCGTCGGGATGCTCGCTCGCGGTGAGCAGCTCCCGCAGCCGGTGGTCGGGGACGACCCCGTACAGGCCGTCCGAGCGGAGCAGGCAGCGGTCGCCGCGGCGGGCCTCCTGGAGCCGCAGGTCAGGGGCGCCGCTCGGGAGGTCCTTCAGGAGCAGGGCCCGCCGCGGGTGCGGGCGAAACGGTTGCCGTGGGCGCGGCCCGAAACAGGTTGCCGTGGGTGCGGGCCGCGTGGTTAGCCTGCCAGGACCGTCGTCCTGGCGGTCCGCAGCAGAATGGAGCCCGCCGTGCCCCGCGTCGCCCTCGCCACCTACGATCCCCGGCCCGAGCCCCACCTGGACCGGGACCTGCCCGTGCTGCTCGCCGCGCTGCGCGGGGCCGGGGCCTGCGCGGACGCCGTCAGCTGGGACGACCCCGAGGCCGACTGGTCGGCGTACGACCTCGTCGTCATACGCTCGACCTGGGACTACAGCTGGCGCGCCGCGGAGTTCCTGGCCTGGGCCGAGCGGTGCGGCCGGGTCACCCGGCTGGCCAACCCGCCCGCGGTGGTGCGCTGGAGCACCGACAAGCGCTACCTCGGCGACCTCGCCGCGGCCGACGTGCCCGTCGTACCGACCCGCTTCCTCGCCCCCGGCGACCCGGCCGACCTGCCCGAGGACCACGAGTACGTCGTCAAACCGACCTCGGGCGCGGGCGCCAGATACGCGGCCCGCTACCCGCCCGAGGACGGCGGGGCGGCGCGAGCGCAGCTGGCGCGCATGCACGCGGAGGGGCTGACGGCGATGGTCCAGCCGTACATGCGGGGCATCGACGCGGGCGGCGAGCGGGCCCTGCAGTTCTTCGGCGGACGGCTGCTGCACGCCAGCCGCAAGGGCGCGGTCCTGGCCCCCGGCACCGCCTACGACGCGAAGAAGGTGCCGCACCCCGGCCTCGAGCGGTGGACCCCGACGCCGGCCGAACGCGCCGTCGCCGAACGCGCCCTGGCCGCCGTGCCGGGAGCGCCCGAGCTGCTGTACGCGCGGGTCGACCTGGTGGACGGCGACGAGCCGGGCGAGGTGCGGGTGATGGAGCTGGAACTGGTCGAGCCGAACCTGTTCCTCTTCCTGCACCCGGGCTCGGTGGACACGGTCAGGGACGCGATCCTCGCGGCGGCCGCGGGTCGCTGACGGCCGTCCGCTGGAGCAGGCCCCAGGTGAACTCGGCGACCACCGCGCGGGGGCGGCCGTCCGCGTCCGGGGCGGTCAGGGCGAGACCCCAGCGGGTCGGGGCGGAGCCCTCCAGGGGGCGGGCCGGGGCGAAGGCGCGGGCGGCCTCGTCGACCGTGCAGGACCAGGGGGTGAGGTCGTCGAGGGTGCGCAGGGCGGGCGCCGGGGCGCCGGGGGCGCGGACCAGCCACTCGTTCCAGACCGCGCCGTTCGGGGCGAGCAGCACCTCGAAGCGCAGGTCCGGCCAGAGCGGGAGCGGCCAGTACAGCGCCTCGCACTCCAGGTCGCCGACCTTTTGCCGGGACGTCGTCACGGGGGCGCCGAGGACGGAACGGTAGCGGGAGACGGCGGCCCGGGAGCGCGGCGAGCGCACCATCGCCTGCCAACGCCGGTTGGCCTCCCGCATCCCGGCCAGGGAGACGCCCAGCTCACGCCGGGCGTCCTCCACCAGGTCAGGGTTGTGGTCGGCCATCCGGCGCAGCAGCACCAGCTGGAAGTCGAGCGGGGTGAAGGGCGCGGGGGCGCCGGGACGGTGGCGCGGGGCGTCCGGGGGCGGGCCGGGTGGTGTCTGCGACGGCATGCCCCCATGGTCGCCGCCGCACCCCGCCGTCGGCCACCGGCCACGGGCCGCGCGCAGCACGAACGCGGCGCCCACCGATGGCGGGTGGCCGACCGCCGGCACCGGCGGCTTGGCCACCGGGCGAAGGCCGTCAGTAGCCGTATCTGCTCTTGAGGTGCCGCCAGAAGTCGCGCAGCATCCAGGTGTCGAACTCGGTGATCCGGGTGGCGCTGCCGGCGTTCATCAGGAAGCAGCACTGGCCGGTCGGCGTCCAGTCGTAGAAGTCGTCCAGGCCGAAGGTGTGGCCGACCTCGTGCAGATAGATGTGGATGTCCTCCTGGTCGAGGGCGCCGGTGAAGTACTCCTGCCCGACCCGCTGGCCCCAGTCGCCGCCCGCCCCGCCCTGGAAGCCCTTGGTCAGCCAGAGCGACTGGTCGTAGTGGCGGGCCGCGCCGCCAGGACACTTCGCGTAGTCGCCGTTCTGGTGGAAGAAGCGGCCGCAGTCGGGCGCGCACTGCGGGGAGCCGCCGCTGTCGAGGTTGCCGGCGTAGACGTCCACGGAGTTGTCGCTCCACTGGAGCGTGGAACGGTCCTTGACGGCCCAGCCGACGACGGTGACCGGCACCGTGGTGTACGGCCAGGCGTTGTGCCCCTTGCCGTCGACGACCATCGCCGCCGCCCACTTGGCGAACTGCTTCTTCAGCGCGGCGTGCACCCGGTCGCGCAGCGCGGCGCTGACGGGGGCGTCGGACTCCCAGCGCACGCAGTAGTTGACGCTGCCCTTGTTGGCGATGACCTGGTCCCACCCGTAGTTGCGGAAGCCGTACAGGTCGGGGTAGGTCGACTGGACGTGGTTCCAGACCTCGCCGAGCGGCTGGACCAGGGCGGCGGGCGGGTTCCAGTCGTCGGCGGCACGGGCGGGCGCGGCACCGCTGCCGGCGGCGCCCGCGAAGGCGACGAGAGCGGCGAGGACGGTCAGCAGCCGGGCGACGCGTGGGCGTCTCATGGCGGACTCCCTGAAGTGGGGGACGGGATCACAGGGGAGTGGCCGCCGGACGGCGAAGGGTTGCCACCCTCCGCCGCGGACGGGGGTGACGTCAGAGGGCGTGCTCCGTGGGCGGCGGGTGCGCCGGTTCGGGTTCGGGTGGTCCGGGCCCGTTCGTCACTTCCTGGCCCGGGTCACCCACCGTGCGACATCATGTGATGTGTCGCACTTGAGGGACAGTAGTGGTGACCGGGGGCCCGATGAGGTGGAGTCCGCAGAACCATTGCCCGGTCAAACGCAGTATGACTAGCCTGTGTTCGTCATGCCGATCGGCTGTTGATATATCGAACGCAGGCGCCTCCTGTGACGCGCCTCGGACCCAAGGGAGGGGCCGATCGTGGGACGCCTCGTACCTGCCGTGACCCGGGCTCTCGACATCCTGGAGCTCTTTCTCGACGGGGACGGGACGCTCTCCGCCCCCGACATCGTGCGCAGGCTGCAACTGCCGCGCACCACCGTGCACGAGCTGGTCACCACGCTCGCCGCGCGGTCGTACATCGTGCAGGTCCCCGGCCAGCCGGGACGGTACCGGCTCGGCGTGCGGCCCTACCAGCTCGGCAGCCGGTACGCCGAACAGCTCGACCTCGCCGCCGAGGGCCAGCAGGTCGCCAGGTCCGTCGCCGAGACCTGCGACGAGACCGTGCACGTCGCCATCCTCGAAGGCACCGACGTCATCTACATCGCCAAGGTGGACTCCACCCACGCGGTCCGCATGGTGTCGGCGGCCGGGCGCAGGCTGCCCGCCCACTGCACCTCCGTGGGCAAGATGCTGCTCGCCTCCCTCTCCGAACACGAGCTGGCCGCCCGGCTGCCGGACAGCGCCGGGCTCGCCGCGATGACCCCGAACAGCATCACCGACCCCGACCGGCTGCGCGAGGCGCTCGCCGAGATCCGCGGGCGCGGGATCGCCGTGGAGAGCCGCGAGTCCAACCCGGACGTCAGCTGCGTCGCCGCGCCCGTGCGCGACCGCACCGGGCAGGTCGTCGCCGCGCTCTCCATCTCCGTGCCGATGATCCGCTGGAGCGAGGAGCGGCGCGTGGAGCTGGAGCAGCTCGCCGCCAAGGGTGCCGCCGAACTGTCCGAGCGGCTCGGCCACCGGAGCGTGGCGTGAGCGCCGGGTACGAGGTCGCGGTCAGGGCCGAGGCGGCCCTCGGCGAGGGACCCACCTGGGACCCGGTCGGCGGACGGCTGCTGTGGATCGACATCCTCGGCTCCCGCGTGCACACCTACGAGCCGGGCTCGGGCCGCCGCACGGTGCGCGTCACCGGACAGCACGTCGGCGCCGTCAAACCGCGGGTCGGCGGCGGCCTGGTGCTCAACCTCCGGGACGGCGTCGCGCTCCTCGACCCCGACGACACCTTCCGCTGGCTGCACCACGAGCCTGTCCCCGGCCGCCGCGCCAACGACGCGGCCGTCGCCCCGGACGGCGCGCTGTGGGCCGGCACCATGCGCTACGACGAGGCGCCGGGCGGCGGCTCGCTCTCCCGGATCACCGGCGACGGCGCGGCGCACACCGTCCTCGACGACGTGACCATCAGCAACGGCACCGGGTGGAGCCCCGACGGACGGCTCATGTACTACGTCGACACCCCCACCCGGCGCGTCGACGTCTTCGACCACCGGGACGGGCGGATCTCCGGGCGCCGCACCCTCGCCGTCGTCGAGGACGGCGCGGGGTTCCCCGACGGGCTCACCGTCGACGCCGACGGCTGCGTCTGGGTCGCCCTGTGGGACGGCGCGGCGGTCCGCCGCTACACCCCGGGCGGCGACCTCGACCGGGTCGTCGCCCTGCCGGTGCCGCGCCCGACGGCCTGCGCCTTCGGCGGCCCGGACCTCACCGACCTCTACGTCACGACCGCCGCCACCGGACTCGCCGCCCCACCGCCCCTGGCCGGCTCGCTGCTGGTGGTACCGGGCGCGGGCCACGGCGCCGCCCAGCCCGCGTTCGCAGGCTGACCGAGGACCGCCCCCCCCCGCGCCCGCAGACGGTCCGAGCGGGCCGTCTGGGACGTCGACGGGCCGCGCTCCGAGCCCCGCTGTCCCCGGCGAGCCGCCCCTCGCGCGGGCGCGGCATTGTGTACTGGACCTGGATCGACGGGGCTCAGGTGCGCCGGGCGCGCACCCGCGTGCGTTCGCGAGCCGCGCCCGCGCGGTCGGTTCACGGGGCGCGGGTCCCGGCCCCGCCCGCGCGACGGCGTCCACGGTGAGCCGTCCCCGCCTGCGGCGGAGGGCGTCCACCGTGAGCCGCCCCGCGTCCTGCGGAGGGACGGCGGCCACGGTGAGCCCCCCCCGCGCGGCAGGGGCAACCGCTCAGTCCGCCCCCGCGCGGCAGGGGCAACCGCTCAGTCCCCCTCCGTCCGGTCCACCGAGTTCAGGAACTTCCGCTCCGACTCCGTCAGGGGGACGCCCGTGGGCGGGGGCAGGAGCGGGCCGTTCAGGACGGACAGCAGGGTTCTCGGGCGGACCACGCGTTCCGGGCCCGCGCTCAGGCTCGCCACGTCCCACAGCGCGGCCCCGGCCCGGTAGGAGCCGGTGGCCGCCTTGGTGAGGCGGCGCGAGTACGCCGTCACCAGGCGGTCGGCGGGGCGCGGGCGGGCACCGCGCACCCCGGGGTACCAGACGTCCTGCCCGACGGCGAGCGCCCAGGCCGCGTTGACGGGGCCGGCCGCCCCGCGCTGCACCCGCCGCGCGAGGCCCGGTGACGTCACCCCGCCCCGGCCCGTCTCCTTGGCCAGCACCTGGGCGCCGAGCGCCGCCACCGACATGCCCTGGCCGTACGCCGGGTTGAACGTGGCGAGCGCGTCGCCCAGCACCACCAGCCCCTCGGGCCACTCACGCACCTTCTCCGCGTAGCGCCGCGTGTTGCTGGTGGAGCGGGAGAGGTGGATGTCGGTGAGGGGCTCGGCGCCGGAGATCAGCCGGCCCACGATCGGGTCGGGCAGCTCCAGCGCGTAGCGCAGGAAGCCCTCCGGGTCGGTCGGCGGCTCGCCGCCCCTGGTGCCGCCGAGGCTCACCATCCAGCGCTCGCCCTCGATGGGCATCACCATCCCGCTGCGGCCGGGCAGCCCGGCGTACGGGTCGGCGTGCACGACCGTCAGCGGAAAGCGGTCGGCGCCGGCCGGCGCCCGGTACACGCGGGTGGCGTTGACCAGGCCGCTGTCCACGGACCGCTCCTGGAGGCCGCTCACCCCGAGCCCTTCGAGCCACCGCGTGATCCGCGAGCCGCGCCCGCTCGCGTCGACGACGAGATCGGCGGCCAGCTCGCTGTCGCCGTCCGCCGCGGACACTCGCACGCCCCGGACCCGGCCGGCGTCGCCGAGCAGTCCCGTCGCCTTGCCGTGCCGTATCTCCGCGCCGGTGGCCTCCACCACAGCGTCCCGCACCACCCAGTCGACCAGCGCCCGGCTGCAGCTGAGGACGCGGGGTCCGTCGTGGCGCCAGCGCGGCAGCCAGCCCTCGGTGGAGCGCACCAGCATCCCGCGCAGCGCGGCGATCTCGTGGGCGCCGGCGTCCAGCAGCCGCCGCCGCACGTCGACGCCGGGCAGCAGGGCGTCCGTCGCCGCCACCCCGCCGGACATGAAGAGGTGGGCGTGCCGCCCCTGTGGCAGACCGCGTCGGTGGGCGGGCGCGTCGGGTAGTTCGTCGGAGTCGAGGACGACGACCTCGTCCACGCCCGGGGCGACCGCGGCGGCGGCCAGTACGCCGGCCAGTCCGGCGCCGATGACGACAGCTCTACGCACCTGGGGCTCCTGTTCAGCCGGGGAAAGCCCTCACCGTACCTTCACTCACCGTGTCCAGCAGCGGAGTTGTCGCCAGCTCCCGCGCCAGCTCGACCAACCCGTCGGTTCCGGCCACCTCCGTGGCGTGCAGCCGGTGGGCCGACGCGGGTCCTGACGGCAGCTCGTGGACGGCGGCCCGGCGCACGGCGTCCGCCAGCATCGCCGCCTCCGCGGCGACCCGCGCCTGGTGCGGGCCCCGGCCCGCGTCGACGGCGGCGGCGAGCGCCCGCTCGCGCACGGCGTCGTCGAAGTACGGCGCGAGCGCCAACAGGGCGTCGTGGATGGCCACTTCACGCCACCGCAGCCGGTCGAGCGGAGTCCGCCACCAGCCGGCGGGCGGCTTGGGCGCGGTCGACGCGAACCGGATGCGCGACCACAGCGGGCCCAGCCGCCGGTGGTCGCCGACGCTGCGCCAGTGCGCGACGGCAGGCGGCAGCAGCCGGGGCAGCACGAACCCCGCGCAGAACACCAGGGCGGCCAGTGCCGCGAGCGGCGGCGCCACCTCGGTGGAGAGCGGATCGAGGTCGTGGCCCGTCCAACGCGCCACCACAGCGGTGTACTTGGTGAGCTGGAAGCCGACGGCGTCGAGCGCGGCGCCGGTCATGATGAGCCGCAGTCCGGTGGCGAGGAGGCCGGTCACCTCGCGGCCCCACTTCAGGCACAGGGCGCACATCGCGACCGTCGCCGCGGTGTGCCCGAGCAGGTAGAGCACGATCATCTCGCGCAGGTACGGCGCGCGGGCGTAGTACGTGTCCAGGTCCCGCAGCCGCTCGGTCCGCGCGTCGCCCAGGGCGAACAGCACCACCAGCGCGACGATCAGCACCGCGTAGGCGGCGACCGCCCGCAGCACGCTGCGCCGCACCAGCTCCCGTGGCCCGCCACGCCAGTTGACCAGCAGGACGAGCAGCGAGCAGCTGTACGCGGAGAGCATCCCGTAGGTCAGCGGTGCACCGAAGTTGGGGATGCCGGTGAGCCGGTTGACGGCCGACAGGGTCAGCGGCGCCGAGCAGACGAACACGACCGAGCCGAGCACGACGGCGACCCACGCCGACAGCGCCGGCCCGTGCGGTGGGGCGGCGCCGCCGGCCCGGCGCGAGCGGCGCGACATCGCCACGGAGGAGAGCGCGAGGACACCGGCGGCCACGTACACGACGACGCTGGTGTCCTTCACCCCTGGCCCGCCCGGGTGAGCGTCCCGTGCGCGCGGGGGGTACCGGGCGGCGGGCGGACGGCGAGGGCGTCGGCGATCCGGAGCAGGGTCGACGGGTCGGGGGGCGGGCCGGGCAGCCGGTCGGGGTCGGCGGGCAGCACCCGGTCGGGCTCCTCGCGGACGGCGGTGGCGATGACCGTCGCCCACGCGGTGGCGTCGGCCAGCTCGGGGTCGGCCGTCTCCCGCAGGGCCTGTGCACGGACCCGGTCGTACAGCGGCCGGTCGAAGTGGGCGTCCAGATGGCCGAGTCCGTTGTGGATGCTGGTCTGCCGCCAGATCAGCAGGGTGGCGGGGGACGCGCAGCGCGGCCGGGGCAGCCGCAGCGCCCGCCGGGTCAGGATGCCGTCCAACTCCCGTTCCAGGGGCGCGAGGCGGGCGTACGCCCGGCGGGCCCGCCGCCGGTCGGCGAGGCGCGGCCCGATGAGCGGGATCACGATGCCGACGACGGTCAGCAGCGCCCCGGCGCCCGCGGCGGCCGGCGAGACCACCGTGACCAGCTCCGACCAGTCGGCGCCGGACCAGCGGGCCACCACGGCGGCCAGCCTGCTCACGCTGTACCCGGTGTTGCACAGCGTGCCCACGCCGAGCGTCAGCAGGCTGGCCCGCAGCCAGCCGTCCACCCGGCGGGCCCAGCGCAGCGACGACACCATGGTGACGGCGGTCGCGGCGAGGTGGCCGCACAGGTACAGGACGATCATCTCGGCGATGAACGGCGTCGTCGCGTAGTAGGTGTCCAGGTCGGTGCGCCGCTCCACGGGGGCGTCGCCGAGCGCGAACATGGCGGCGATGCCGAGCACCACGCACGCGTAGGCGGCGATCCAGCGCCGCGCGGTCGCGCGCACGCCAGGACCGCCCCGCCAGTGCACGATCAGCACCTGGGCGGCGGCGCCGTACGCGGTGATCGACGCGTAGGTGAGCGGCGCGGCGAGGTTCGGGACGCCCGAGGTGTCGTTGACGTACGCGATGACGGGCGGGGCGCCGAGCAGGAACGCCAGCCCGGCCAGAGCGAGGACGGCGCAGATCGAGCGGAGGTAGGGGTCGTGCCGGTGGCGCAGCAGGGCGGGCGCCTTCGCCAGCAGGCCGAGCCAGAGGACACCGCAACTCACGTAGTTGATGAGGCCGTTCACGGGCGGGTTCCCCGGTGGTCGAGTGCGGCGCCGATGCGCCGGGCGAGACCGGTGGGGTCGGTGTCACGGGCGGTGGGGCCGGCCGGTGGCGCGAGGCGGTCGCGCAGCCGCCCGCCCATCAGCATGCCGAACCGGTCGGCCTCCTGTTCGTCGGCGAGGGTGAAGTCGGTGCGGGCGCCGCCCGCCGCGCCCCGGTGCATGTGCCACACCTCGTGGCAGAAGATCACCAACTGGTGCCAGGGCGCGGCCCGTCGGTCGACGACGACGAGTTCGTGGTCGTCGCGCTCCAGCCACAGCCCGCTCGCGGTGTGCGGCGGGAACACCGCCCGGTGGACGACGACCTCCCGGCCGCGCCAGGCCCCGACGGACGCGACCAGGGCCGCGAACAGCTCCTCGGGGTCGGCCGGGACGCGCACCTGGATCGGGGCGATCAGGGTGTCGGCGAGCCGCCGCATCTCTCTCCGGGTCCGCACGGCCCTCCCCGTGGCTGCTTCGGTGGTGTCGGACGGCACGGTCGCCGTGCCGTGCCCGCCGTACCCCGGTCCTCCACCGCGGTGCCGACGCGCACGCCGGACCATGATGCCGGTAGGCGGCGGCGCCCGTGGCGGCGGGCACCCGGGCTGTCAGCGCCTGCCGTCACCCGGGGAGTTCCGCGCGGCGACCCCCGGCTCCGCCGCGATCCCCGGTTCCGCCGTGATCCCCGGCTCCGCCCCGCCACCCGTTCCCGCCGGGGTCCTGGTGCGGGCGCGTACCGCGAGGAGTTCGTCGGGGCGGCGCAGGGCCCGTGAGACGGCGCCGATGTCCCGCAGCAGGTCGGTGGTGTCGTGGGCGTGGCCGCCGTCGTCGGCGGGGGTGCGGTGCCGGGACGCGACGGCGTCCTGGATGCCGAGCGCGGCGGCGGCGGCCTTGGCCCGTCCGGCGTCCAGGCCGAGGGCGAGGGCGGCCTGGTAGGAACGGCCGCGCCGCTCCTGGTCGATGTGCCGGGCCAGCGGCAGCAGCACATCGCGGATGAACGTCTCCCGGCGGATCAGCCGCAGTTCGGGCGTGGCCCGCAGCACCACCGGCATGCCGCCGCCGTTCACCGACCGCATCAGCAGGTACAGCGGCCGCAGTTCGCGGTGGGCGAGCCTGACCCGCCACCGGTCGTGCAGGTACTGGCCGGCGTGCGGCAGGATGAAGCCGACGGCGATCAGGATGGCGGACAGGCAGGCGACCGGCGGCGCCACCCCGGTGGAGAGCCAGTCGAGGTCGGCGCCGCACCAACGGGCCGTCACCGCGGTGAGTTTGGCCGCGTCGAACACCACCTGCACGGCATAGCCGATGCCGAGGAACTTCAGCCCCCAGCGCAGCCAGGCGTCGAGCCCGTCGGTGCGCACCCAGTTCCAGATCAGCCCGGAGGTGATCAGGGTGGCGACGGTGTGCGCGAGCAGGTAGAGCAGGATCATCTCGCGCAGGTACGGGGTGTTGGCGTAGTAGGTGTCCAGGTCCCGCAGCCGCTCCACGGGCCCGTCGGCGAGGGCGAAGAGGACCCACAGCGAGACGATCACCCCGGAGTAGGTCGCGACGACCCAGCGCATCGCGCGGACGGTCGCGTCGGAGCGGTCGGAGAGGCCGTTGCGCCAGGCGATGATCAGCAGCAGACAGGAGCCGCAGTACGCCATCAGCAGCGAGTACACCCAGGGCGCCGAGACGTTGGTGATGCCGGTGGCCCGGTTGACCCAGGCGATCGTGGACGGCGCGACGAACACGAAGACCGCGCAGGCCAGCAGCAGCAGCCCGCCGACCGCGCGCAGCATCGGGTCGCCCCAGAGCCGGATGATCGACGGCAGTTTGATGGCCAGCGCGGCGGTCAGCACCCCGGCCGGTATCCACCAGAACGACGGGTAGAACTCGTTGACGAACCCGGCCGGGCTGAAGGCGAGTTGGGGCGTGAGGACGGTCACAGGGCCTGACCTCCGCGGCCCCGGTAGCCGAGGGAGCGCTGGAGCGGGTCGAGCGGCGGCCGGGCGGCCCGCTGGCCGAGCAGCGGGCGGACGGCGGCGGCGAGCCGGTGCCCGAACGCGTCGGCCTCGGCCTCGTCCCGGGCCCGTGAGCCGTCGCGGGCGGCCATCCCCAGCGCGTCCCGCGGCCAGTCGGCCAGCGCGTGGGCGACCGGAGCGGTCACGTGCCGGTGCCGGTGTCCGGCGTGCATGTGCCACAACTCGTGGCCGAGGATAACCAGTTGCTGCACGTCCTCGGCCCGCTCCTCGACGATGACGAGGTCGAGGTCGGGCAGCTCGACCCAGAGCCCGGTGACCTCCAGCTCGTCGGGGAACCGCTCGAAGCGCAGCCGTACCGGGCGTCCGCCGCGCAGCGCGGCCATCTCCGCGCACAGCGCCTGGCACACCTCGCGCACTCCGCCCGGGGGCCTGGGCGCTTCACGGACGGCGGTGCGCAGCCGGTCCGTCAGTTCGCGCATGCCGGCGGTGTGGCCGCCGCCCGCCGGGTGCCGCAGCCGGCGGGCAAGGCCGGCGGCGATCCGGGCTGCCGCGCTCCGCGCGCCCGCGCTGTCCATCGTCGCCCCTCTCGCCGCCGCACATCGGGCCGTTCGAGCCTACGCGGCCGGTCCGACCCACGTCATGTCATCTTCATGTCATTCGCGGGCTCCGCCCGCCCGGTTCCCGCCGTTCGCCCAGGACGTCCCGGCCGTCCGGCGACCCGGCTCCCTCGCGCCCCTCCGCGCGCTCCCCTCCCGGGGGACGTCCCCCGGCCCATTGACGAGAAAGCGCTTCCTCTCTACGGTCCCGTTCGAGCACACGAGCGTGATACGAGATTCCGAACAGGGCGTCGCAGGCGGCCCGTTCCCGAGAGGTGACCATGAGCAACTCCACAGCCCGCTTCACCCTCGACCCCGCCTTCACCGTGGGCGAGGTCGACCCACGGCTCTTCGGGTCGTTCGTCGAACACCTCGGACGCTGTGTCTACACCGGCATCTTCGAGCCCGGACACCCGGCCGCCGACGCGGCGGGGCTGCGCACCGACGTCCTCGGCCTGGTGCGCGAACTGGGCGTCACCGCCCTGCGCTACCCGGGCGGCAACTTCGTCTCCGGCTACCGGTGGGAGGACTCCGTCGGCCCCGCCGAGGACCGCCCGCGCCGCCTCGACCTGGCCTGGCACTCCACCGAGACCAACCGCTTCGGCCTCGCCGAGTACATCGCGTTCCTGCGCGCGGTCGGCCCGCAGGCCGAGCCGATGATGGCCGTCAACCTCGGCACCCGGGGCGTCGCCGAGGCCCTGGAACTCCAGGAGTACGCCAACCACCCGGCCGGCACCGCACTCGCCGACCTGCGCGCCGCCCACGGCGACAAGGACCCGTACGGCATCCGGCTGTGGTGCCTGGGCAACGAGATGGACGGCCCCTGGCAGACCGGCCACAAGACCGCCGCCGAGTACGGCAGGCTCGCCGCCGAGACGGCCCGCGCCATGCGCCAGCTCGACCCGGACGTCGAACTCGTCGCCTGCGGCTCATCGAGCCAGGCCATGCCGACCTTCGCGAGCTGGGAGGCGACCGTCCTGGAGGAGACCTACGACCTGGTCGACTACATCTCCCTGCACGCCTACTACGAGCCCGAGGACGGCGACCTCGACTCCTTCCTCGCCTCCGCGGTCGACATGGAATCCTTCATCGACAACGTCGTCGCCACCTGCGACCACGTCGGCGCCCGGCTGAAGTCGAAGAAGAGGATCAAGCTCTCCTTCGACGAGTGGAACGTCTGGTACACCTCCCGCTGGGAGGCGCACGCCCAGGCCCACGACCCCGCCGACTGGCCCGAGGCGCCCCGGCTCCTTGAGGACAACTACAGCGTCCTGGACGCCGTCGTCTTCGGGTCGCTGCTGATCGCCCTGCTGCGCCACGCCGACCGGGTCACCGTCGCCTGCCTCGCCCAGCTCGTCAACGTGATCGCGCCGATCATGACCGAGCCGGGCGGCCCGGCCTGGCGCCAGACCACGTTCTTCCCGTTCGCGCAGGCGTCGCGGCACGGCCGCGGCCAGGTCCTCGACGTGCGGGTCGACTCACCGACGTACGACACCCGCAGGTTCGGCCCGACCGACCTCCTGCACGCCACCGCCGTACGCGCCGACGACGGCACGGTCACCGTCTTCGCCGTCAACCGCGACCGCGCCGACGCCCTCCCGCTCGAAGTCGCCCTCACCGGCCTCGGCCTGACGACGGTCGTCGAGCACAGCGTCCTCGCCGACGCCGACCCCGACGCCCGCAACACCCTCGCCGACCCGGAACGGGTGGCCCCGCACCCGGCCGAGGGCACCACCCTCACGGACGGCGTCCTCGGCGCCGTCCTCGAACCGCTGTCCTGGAACGTGATCAGGCTGGCCTAGGAGAGGCCGGGGGAGGGCACCGGGGTCACCTCGACCCCGCCCGCCGCCGCGCCCAGCAGGGTCAGCCCGGCCCGTGCCGGGCCCGACTCCGTCGTCCCGTCGGAGAGCACCGCCAGGGCCAGCGTGTTGCTTCCCCGGGTGCGCAGGATGCCGTTCGGCAGCACGAACGTGTGCTGCGGTCCGACGTCGTTGATGTACTGACCCATGTTCCAGCCGTTCAGGAAGATCTGGACGCGGTAGGCGCGCTCCGGGTCGTCGTCGAGGACCAGACCGATCGACGCGTCCGTGCCCGGGTCGACCGCCAGCCGGAACGTCGTCCGGTACCAGGTCACGCCCTGGCGCCGGTCGGCGCGCGGCAGTTCGGCGCGCGGCCAGCCGCCGTCGGCGAACCCCGGCAGGTGCCAGCCCGCCCGCTCCCCGTGCAGCCCGCCGGTGTTCTGCGGCCCGCGCACCGGGTCGGCGGCCGGCGCCCCCTGGAGCCGCCACCGCACCTCGGGTCCCGCCCCCTCGAAGGTGACGGCGGTCAGACCGCGGGCCGCCTTGTGGGTGTCGAGCGCGTTGCCGTCCTGGTCGTGCTGCATCCGTCTGACCAGCACCGACAGCACCCGGTCCGCCCCGTCCCCGGCCGCCTCGGGCAGCTCGAACCCGGCCGTCGCCGTCCATGTCCCGCGCCGGACCGTGCTGTTGTCGGGCACCGGCATCCGGTGCGTGCCCAGCGGCTCCCCGTCCAGCCAGGCCATCAGCAGGCCCTGGGTCCCGGTGCTGTAGGACAGCGACACCGACCGCGCGTCCGTGTCGCCGGTGAGCCGGCCCCGGTACCAGACGTCGCCGTAGTGGAAGCCGTAGTCGTCCGCGAAGAGCACCGGCTGCCCGGCCGGGACCGGGGTGGTGCTGTGCGACACCGTCAGGTCGGCGCGGCGCCAGTTGGTGTCGTCGTGGTCGGGGTCGGCCTCCGGGTTCTCCTCGCGCCGCCGCCAGCCGCCGAGCGCGGGCAGCGCAGGCACGGCCGCGCCCGGCAGCTCACGGCCGGCCCGCAGACTGCCGGACGCGGTGCGCTCCACGTCCAACTCCTGCCCGTTCCACTCCAGTTCCTCGACCCCGCGCGGCGCCCACACCTCAAGGTCCGCGGCCCGCACGGTGTCCCCGGTCAGCCGGGCCGTGGTCCCTTCGAGGGTCACCGAGCGCACCAGGTGCGGTCCGTACGCCAGGACCGAGCCGGAGGGGGTGTCGCGCGGCCAGAGGCGCAGTGACGTTTCGTCGTCGGCGAGCAGCAGGAGCAGCGGGGTGCTCACGCCGTCGCCGCTCACCGCCACCCGGGTCAGGCCGTCCAGTTCGGCCTCGATCCGCAGCACGCCGTCGGCCCAGGTGTGCCGGGCGGTCCCGGCGTGCACGGTGACGGTCGGCCGCTCCGCGCACTCCAGCGCCGTCACCGTCGGCTCGCCGCGCCGCCCGGTCAGCACGGCGATCTCCCGGCGGCCCGCCGTCAGGGCCAGCATGGGCTGCGCGGTGGAGTACCGCAGCCGTCGCCGTCCGAGCCCGAGGCCGGCCGCGAGCAGCCGGGCGTCCCGCGCCGGGACGGTGACCGGCAGGTCGGCGCCGTCCACCGGGAGCGTCGAGGTGACCGTCGCGGCCGTGTCGTTGCGCAGCACGTAGACATGGGCGCCGGTGTCCGGGTTGGTGAGGTGGTACACCTTCAGACCGGCCGCCTTGACGTCCGCGGCCCGCTCCAGGGCCGCGAAGTCCGGTACGCGTTGCAGGAGATGGCCGAGCTGGTGCATCGGGACGAGCTTGTCGGTGGCGTTGCGGCCCTCGTCGAAGGCCGCCCCGTAGTCGTACGAGGTGTAGACGACCGGCGCGGGCAGCCAGCCCCACGAGGTGCCGCCGTAGGTCATGTAGACGTTGTGCAGGGTGATGCCGTTGGCGAGGTTGGTGAGGTAGAAGCGGCGCTCGTAGGCCGCGTCACGGGTGCGCCGGGACTCCGCGTACCCCTTCTGCTTGAACCACACCCCGCCCCACGGGTCGAACCAGCCGCCCCCGAACTCCGGTACGAAGCCCGGGGTCTCGGGGCTGGCGGTGGCGCCCCCGGTGATGCCGCCGGTGCCGAACGTGCCCCAGTCGGGCGGGTTCTGGGACGGCGTCGGATAGCCGTCGAAGCCGTACAGCCAACGCCCCTGCTCGCCACCGGTGTCGAAGGAGCCCGGCAGCCAGTAGCCGTTCCTGCTCTTGTCGTTGTGGAACAGCGGAACGTCGATGCCGTCGGCGCGCACCTTCTTGTACAGGTGGGACATGTAGGCGGGGCCGGTCGGCTGGGTGACGAACGCGTCGTACTCGTTCTCGATCTGGTAGAGCAGCACCGTCCCGGTGCCCCGGGTGTACTGGTGCCCGGCCACGATCGCGTCGACCCGGGTCAGCCACTCGTCGACGTGCGCGAGATAGGTGGGGTCGGCGGTGCGGGCGGTGCCCTTCGTGACGGTCAGCCAGCCGGGGAAGCCGCCCGCGTCGATCTCCGCGTTGATGTAGGGGCCGGGGCGCAGCACGACGTACAGGCCGGTCTCGGCCGCCATGCGCAGGAACAGGTCCAGGTCGCGGATGCCGGTGAAGTCGTAGTGGCCCGGCGCGGGGGAGTGGTAGTTCCACGAGACGTAGATGCTGACGGCGTTGTAGCCGTGGGCGCGCATCTTCTCCAGGACGTCCCGCCACAGCGACGGGCTCGGCAGCCGGAACGGGTGCAGCTCGCCCGACCAGAGCACCAGCCGCCGGCCGTCGACGACGAGGGAGTGCCGGTCGAAGCCGACCGTGTGCCGCTGCCGGTCGGGGCGCGGCGACCCGGCGGGCGGTGCGGGGGCCGCGTAGGCGCAGGAGCCGTCGGCGCTGCCGCCCAGGGCGAGCCCGAGCACCGCGGTTCCGGCGAGTGCGCTGAAGTTACGTCTGCTGAGCCCCACGGGGGCCTCCCGTCGTGCGGTCCTTCGGCGGGCGCGTGCGGGGTCATTCTGTACAGGACGACGACGCACAATGAGCGTATGAGGATCTCGGCACGGGCGGATTACGCGGTACGGGCGGTTCTGGAGCTTGCCGTACGGCAGGACGGCGGCCCTGTGAAGGCGGAGGCCATCGCCGCCGAGCAGGGCATCCCGCACAAGTTCCTCGAGGGCATCCTCGGCGACCTGCGGCGGGCCGGGGTCGTCGACAGCAGGCGCGGCGGGGGCGGCGGCTACCGGCTGGCGCGGGACGCGGCGCGGATCACCGTCGCCGACGTGATCCGGGCCGTCGACGGCCCGATCGTCTCGGTCCGCGGCGAACGCCCCACCGGCCTCGCGTACACCGGCTCGGCCCAGCCGCTGCTGCCGCTGTGGATCGCGCTGCGCGCCAATGTGCGCCGCGTCCTGGAGGGGGTGACGGTCGCCGACATCGCGGCGGACGCCCTGCCCGCGCCGGTCCGCGCGCTGGCGGCGGAGCCCGCGGCCTGGGAGAACCCGTAGCGAGTGCCGTTCGGCCTGCGGGCACCGGGGGCGCGCCCCCGGCCGAAGGGCGGCGCTCCCTCGCCCCGCCCGGTCAGGCGGTGGTGGGGTCGAGGCCCTCGACGGCGAGCCGGAAGGCGCGCTCCGCCTCGCGGGCCGGGTCGGAGCGGTGCTCGGTGGCCAGGGCGATCCCGACGACCAGCGTGAGCAGGTCGTGGGTGGTGATGTCCCCCCGTACCGACCCGTCCGCGACGGCTCGGCGCAGCAGGGGGGAGCAGGCCGTCTCGATGACCGCGCCGCAGGAGTCGCCGGCCGTGTCGTCGCCGAGGGGTTCGTAGGAGAGCGCGTCGGCCAGGCCGCGCGCGGCCACCGCGTAGGCGAGCAGTTCGCGCAGCCAGGTCAGGAGCGCGGCGCGGGTGTCGTCCGCGCCGTCGAGCGTGTGCGCGAGGTCGCCCAGGGCGCGCACGCGCTGGGCGAACACGGCGTTCAGCAGCGCCCTGCGGGTGGGGAAGTGGCGCCTCACCGTGGCGGATCCGATGCCCGCCTCGCGGGCGATCCGTTCCAGTGACGCCTGGGCTCCGTGGGCGGCCACCTCGGTCTCGGCCACGGCGAGCACCCGGGCGTGGTTGCGGCGGGCATCTGAACGCTGGCCGGTCATCGTCTCCCCGTATTGCTAAGTGGTGGGCCCCGCCGTATCGTACCGAACGCTAAACGGCGGGCCCCGCCGTTTCTGGTCCGAGGAGATGTTCCCATGACCCATGCCCCGCAACCGGTCCTCGTCACCGGGGCCACCGGCCGCCAAGGGGGCGCCACGGCCCGCGCCCTGCTCGACCGGGGCACGCCGGTCCGCGCCCTGGTCCGCGACCCGCGGTCCGAGCGGGCCCGCGCCATCGAGGAGCGAGGCGCCCGCCTGGTGGTGGGCGATCTGACCGACCCGTCGACGCTGGGGGCGGCCGTGGACGGCGTGCGGGCCGTCTTCTCCGTCCAGATGCCCGCCTTCACCGAGCAGGGCGTCGACTTCGACGGCGAGGTCAGGCAGGCGTACCACCTCATGGACGCCGCCAAGAGCGCCGGGGTGGAGCAGTTCGTGCAGTCCTCGACCAGCGGGGTGGGCGAGCACACCCGGGCTCCGGGGTGGGCGGAGGGCCGCTGGGCGATGATGGAGGCACCCCTGGGCACCAAGGCGGCCATCCAGGACCGCCTGCGCGCGATGGACTTCCCCCGCTGGACGCTGATCAAGCCGGCGTTCTTCATGGAGAACCTGGCGCCGTCCATGCGGTTCTACTTCCCGCGCGGCGTCGAGGGCGGCCTGGTCACCGTCGTCAAACCGGACACCCGGCTGGCGCTCGTCGCGGCCCGGGACGTGGGCCGGGCCGCGGCGGCCGCCCTCTGCGCGCCCGAGGAGTACCACCGCGTGGAACTGGAACTCGCCGGCGACCGCCTGACCATGACGCAGATCGCGGACACCCTCTCCCGCGCCCTCGGCGTCCGGGTGTCGGCGCCCGACATGACCGAGGACCAGGCCCGCGCCGCGGGCATGCCCGCCATGGGCGCGAGCCACAGGTTCCTGGACGAGGTCGGCCAGCCGGCCAGACCGGAGTTCGCCCGCGCCCTCGGCATCGAGCCGACCAGCTTCGAACAGTGGACCCGGGAAGTCCTGAGCCCCGGCACCTGACGGGCGGGGGACGGGACCCGGACGGGACAGGTCACCGAGGTGCGGCTCGCGGTGGTCTTCGGGCCGTTGCTGACGCCGTGAGCCGGCCGCCTGTGCGTGATCCTCAGCGTCGTCTCAGGCTGCCCTCAGACTTCCGGCCTACCGTCCCCTCCCATGCGCACGCTGATCCTGCTCGCCCTCGCGGGCCTCGGAGCCCAACTGGTCGACGGCAGCCTCGGCATGGCCTACGGCGTGACCTCCACGACCCTGCTGCTCGCCCTCGGCACCAACCCGGCGGCGGCCTCGGCCACCGTCCACCTCGCCGAGATCGGCACCACCCTGATGTCGGGCGCCTCCCACTGGAGGTTCGGGAACGTCGACTGGAAGGTCGTCGTCCGGATCGGGGTGCCCGGCGCGGTCGGCTCCTTCCTCGGCGCGACGGTGCTCTCCCGGCTCTCGACCGAGGCGGCGGCGCCGGTGATGTCCCTGATCCTGCTGGGCCTCGGCGTGTACGTGATGTCCCGGTTCACCTTCAAGGGGCTGCCCGAGGGCCGGCTCGGGAAGCCGCTCCGCAGACGGTTCCTGACCCCGCTGGGGCTGGTCGCCGGGTTCCTCGACGCGACCGGCGGGGGCGGCTGGGGGCCGGTCGGCACGCCCGCGCTGCTGGCCGGCGGGCGGCTCGAACCCCGCAAGGTGATCGGGTCCGTCGACACCAGTGAGTTCCTGGTGGCGGTCGCCGCGAGCCTCGGCTTCCTCTTCTCGCTCGGCTCGCAGGGCCTGAACCGGTCCTGGGTGCTGGCCTTCCTGGCCGGCGGTCTGATCGCCGCGCCGGTCGCCGCCTGGCTGGTCCGGCTGGTGCCGCCGCGGGTGCTGGGCTCGGCGGTCGGCGGGATCATCGTCGTCACCAACGTCCGCACGCTGCTCTCCAGCGACCTGCTGGGCGCTCCGGGGGCGCTCGCCGTGCCGGTGTACGCGCTGCTGTCGGTGGTGTGGGCCGCCGCCCTCGGGTACGCGGTCCGCGCCCACCGCAAGGAGCGGGCCGCGCGCGCCGGGCGGGCCGGGGAGCGGGAGCCGGTCGCCGTCTGAGCGGCCCCGCCGGGGTGCGCCGCCCGGCCGTCCTCCTCCGGCCGGGCGGCGGTCGTGGGACCCGGTCAGCCCTGCTCGACGCCGAGGGTGAGGGTGCCGGTGTAGCCGGCCGAGGCCGAACTCCCCAGCGCGGTCAGGGTGAGCAGACCGGAGGCGGTGCCCCCGCCGTCGTAGATGGAGTCCCGGGCGAGGGTGGTGCGCGGGACGGTGTTGGTCGGGTACGGCGAGACGGCCGCGACCTTCGTGGTGATCGCCTCGTCGAAGAACAGCTGCCCGGTGTGGAGTTCACGGCCGCCGGTGAACGAGCCGTCAGAGGTGAGCGTGACGCCGGTGTGCACCTTGACGTGGATGTGCACACAGCGGCCCCGGTACCAGCCGGGGTAGACCGAGGTGAGGTTCGCGACACCGGAGGCGGTGGTCAGCACCCCGCCGCGCAGGAAGGTGCCGTCGTCCGGTTCGCTGTGGCCGTTGTTGCCGACGAACCCGGAGTACTCGCCGAGCGCGTCGCAGTGCCAGATCTCCACCAGGGCGCCGGAGAGCGGCACACAGGTGTCGTCGTCGACGACGGTGAGGCTCAGCTTCAGCGGGACGCCCGCCTTGCCCTCGGTGACGTCGCTGCGGACGTACTGTCCGTCCAGGTAGTAGGGGCCTTCGGTCATCTCCTTCGTGAGGGTGCAGACGGCTGCCGCGGCCACCGGGGTGGCGTGGGCGGCGTCCGCCGTGGGGGCCTCGGGCGCGGCGGCGGTCACGGCGAGAGCGGCTGCCGTGGCGCCGGTCGCGATCAGCACGGTGCGGCGCCCGATCGGGGTGGGGGTTGCTTCCGACGTGTCTGTCATGAACACGGCACCGTAGGAAGGGATGCTGTCGGCGGGCTGTCAGTTGGGCAAAGTGACGAGCCGTCAAGTTGCTTGCAGGACAGTCGCCCTTAGGGGTTAATCGTGGCGCTCTGGTGAAGTTCCCTCCCGATCAGGCTGATATGAAACCACTTGGCTGAAATCGCTACATCGGGGGCGGGCATGGGGAAACGATTCGACGACGCCACGGCGCAGGTCGGGGTGGCGATCGTCGGGGCGGGACCGGCCGGCCTCGTGCTGGCCAACCTGCTGCTCGACCAGGGCATCGACTGCGTCGTCCTGGAACGGCGGGAACGCGCGGCGGTGGAGAGCCGCGCCCGCGCCGGATTCCTGGCCGCGACCGCCGTCGAGACGCTCACCCGCAACGGCCTCGGCGACGGCCTGCTGGCCCGCGGCCGAACCCACCGCACCTGCCTGTTCCGCGGCGAGCGCGGCGAGTTCACGCTCGACTACTCCCGGGCCGGCCGGCGCGAGCCGCACACCGTCTACCCGCAGCAGGAACTGGTGCGCGACCTGCTGACCGCGTACCTGCGCCGCGGCGGCGACCTCCGCTTCGGCGCCCGGGTCACGCGGGTGACCCCCGGCCTGGTCCGCCTCCACGACGGCGACGAGGTGCGCGCCCGCTACGTCGCCGGCTGCGACGGGCACCGGGGCGCCACCCGCGCCGCCCTCACGGCCCGCGGCACCCGCACCGCCCGCTGGGACCACGGCGTGACCTGGCTCGCGGTGCTCGCCGCGGCCGGCCCCAGCATGGCCGCCGTCGGATACGCCCTGCACGAGAGGGGATTCGCCGGCCACATGGCGCGCACCGACACCGTCACCCGCTACTACCTCCAGGTCCCGCGCGGCACCGACCCCGCCGACTGGAGCGACGACCGGATCTGGACCGAACTATCCCTCCGGATGCGGACCGCCGAGCACGGCCCGCTGCGGCCGGGCGCCGTCCTGGAGCGCACCGTCGTCGATCTGCGCTGCGACGTCCTGGAGCGCCCGGGAGCCGGCCGGCTCTGGCTCGCGGGCGACGCCGCGGGACTCATCAGTCCCTCCGCGGCCAAGGGCGCCAACCTCGCCGTCGTCCAGGCCGCAACCCTCGCCCCCGCCCTCGCGGCGGCCCTCGCCCACGGCGACTCCAAGGGCCTCGACCGGTACGCCGAGGACTGCCTGCCCCGGGTGTGGCGGGCCCACGAGTTCTCGCACTGGATGAGCGGCCTGCTGCACGGCCCGGCGGGCCACGGCCCCGAGGCCCGCTACGGGCGCGCGCTCCAGTACGCGCGCCTGGAGAGCCTGCGCACCTCCCGCGCCCACCAGGACCACTTCGCCGAGAACTACACCGGCGTCTGACCCGCGACGGGCCAGCCCCGCCCCCGCCCGCCCACGCCGCCCCGCACGCCGCGTGCCCTCCGCTCATCCTCCCCACCGACACCGGGAACCCCATGAACCTCCCCGTCGCACCGGCCCGGCTGCCGGCCGCCGACCTGGACCGCGTCCGGCGCGCCGCCGCCCGCGCCGCCGCCCAGGACACCGACGCCGCCCTCGCCGACCTGCTGCCCGACCTCACGGACGCCGAACGCGCCGACCTCGCCCGCCATGTGGTCTTCGACCACACCGCCGTCCTCGTCTTCCCCGACTCCCTCGACGGCCTGTGCGAGGAACTGCGCCGCTGCGGGCTGCGGCCGGGCCCCGTCACCCCGAGCGTGATCGTCCGCGAACGCCTCGAACGCCGCTACGGCGCCGTCGTCCACGACGTCCCGGTCGCCATCACCCACGTCACGGCGGGCGAGCGGAGCGTGGAGGTGTTCGCGCTGCCGGTGCCGCCCGACTCCCCGCTCCAGGCCGTCGCCGCCGACGAACGGGCCGCCGAGCACGAGGCGCACCACGCCTTCGCGACCACCGCCCCCGGCCAGGTCGTGCCGGCGGGGCTGCGCGCCCTGCTCCAGGAGCGCGGCGGCGCGGTCCCCGACGGCGGCGGCTACAACGGCCACGAGAACGTCACCGTCCTGTACTACCGCACCCGCGCCCACCGCCGCTTCGAACTGCGCCTGCCGGGACGCCAGGACCCGCTGCCCGACCCGGCGTCCGCCCTGCTGACCACCCTGACCGGCGCCTGGGCCACCCAGGCCGTCGCCACCATGGCCGAACTGCGCCTCGCCGACCACCTCGCCGCCAAGCCCGGACTCGGCGCCGACCCCCTCGCCGACCTCACCGGCACCGACCCCGACGCGCTGCGCCGCCTGCTCCGCTACCTGACCGTGCTGGGGCTGCTGAGCTGCGCCGACGGCACCTACCACGTCACCGCGGTGGGCGAACGGCTGCGCACCGCAACCGAGTTCTCCCTGCACCCGCTGGCCCTGCTGTACGGCGGCCCCTTCTACGACTCCTTCGCCGGCCTCACCCACGCCGTCCGCACCGGGCAGGACACCTTCACCCTCCGGTACGGGCAGCACCACTTCGACCACTTCGCCGACCGGCCCGCCCTCGACGCGCTCTTCCACCGGGCGATGGCCGCGAGCGCCGAGATGATCACACCGGTACCGCACCTGGTGGACTTCTCCACCGCACGCCGGGTGGTCGACGTGGGCGGCGGCAAGGGCGCGCTCCTCGGACGGCTGCTGAGTGCCCACCCCCATCTGGAGGGCGTCCTGCTGGAACGCCCGACGGCCCTGGAGGCGGCCCGCGCCGAACTCGCCGCGGCGGGCGTCGGCGCGCGCTGCTCCTTCGTCGCAGGGGACTTCACCGCCGCGGTGCCCGAGGGCGGCGACGTCTACCTGCTCTCCCGCATCCTGCACGACTGGGACGACGACCGCTGCCTGACCATCCTCGCCACCTGCGCGGCGGCGATGCGCCCCGGTGCCCGGCTGCTCGTCGTGGAACGCCTGCTGCCGCTCCCCGAGGGCACCCCGTCACCGGCGGTGGCGTGGGACGTCCACATGCTGTGCAACGTCGGCGGCAGGGAACGCCACGAGTCCCACTACCGGGCCCTGCTCACCCGGGCGGGCTTCACCCCGGGCGCCTGCCGGGCGCTGCCGCTGTCGGGGTTCTTGATCGAGGCGGTGCGGGCGGAGGGGTGAGCGTCACCCCGTCTGCCCCATCCCTGCCGCGTTCGGCCAGCTCTGGGCGTTGGGCCAGCCGGTCGCCGGGGCCGGGGCCAGTTCCTGGCCCGGCGCGGTGGCGCCTCTGACCTGGGCCGCGGTGAGGCCGCCGCGGGCCGGGACGCCCGGCGGGGTCGGTCCCGTCATCGCGGCGGGGGCGGTGGCGGGGAGCGGGGGCGGCTGCGTCGGCATCGGCGCCTGAGCCGCGGGTGCCGTCGGGAGTTGCTGCGGGCCCCCGAACGACTGCGGGGCGCCCATCGGTTGCTGGCCCCCGAACGACGGCGGGGCCCCGATCGGCTGCTGGTTCCCGATCGGCTGCCGGCCCCCGAAGGACTGCTGGTTCCCGTACGACTGCGGGCCGGGCTGCGGCAGCCCGGCCGGCTGCGGTGCGCCGAGCCGCAAGGGCGTCGCGGCCGGCTGCGGCAGTCCCGCGGGCTGGGGCGCCATGGCCGGCTGCGGGGGTGGCTGCGTCGCCGGTGCGGGCATCGGGAGGCCCCCGCCGCCGGTCAGGGCGGCAGCGGCGGGCAGGGGTGTACCGGTGCCCGGGGCGAGGGGGAGCCCCGGGGCACCGGCGTCGAGGGCCTGAGCGGCGAGGCCCGGTATTCCGGCGCCGTTCGTGGCGCTGACCAGTCGGTCGACGGCCGCCGTGCCCGAGCTGTAGCCGGTCCCGGTGGCCTGCTCGGGCACGGCGGCACCCCTCCTGGTCCCGTAGAGCACCTGTTCGAGGCCGGACATCAGGCGGCGCACGTCGACCTGCGGGCGTACCACCAGCCGCAGGAAGCGGCTGGACGATCCGATCTTGTTGCCGCACTCGCGGACCAGGATCCGGTGCTCGGTGAGCATCCGGTCCCGCACCACCGTGCCCTCGGCGCCCACCGGCAGCCGCACGAAGAGGAAGTTGCCCTGCGAGGGGTAGACGGTGAGGCCGGGCAGCGAGGAGAGCTGGCTCGCCATGTCGAGGCGGTCGCGGCGCACCTGGTGCAGGCTCTGCGCGTACTCGGCGCCGTGCTCCTTCAGCATGAACACCACGTGCTCGGCGAAGGAGTTGAGGTTCCACTTGGGCAGCATCGAGCGGACCCGCCCGGCCAGCGAGGGGTTGGCGACGAGGTAGCCGAACCGGATGCCGTGCAGGCCGAAGTTCTTGCCGAGGCTGCGCAGCACGACGACGTTCGGGCGGAGCATCGCCTCCTGCACGACGGACGGTTCGGCCTCCGCGTCCGCGAACTCCAGGAACGACTCGTCGATGACGATCAGGTCCAGGTCGGCCATGGCGTCCATGAACTGGACGAGGGAGTGCTTGGGCAGGAAGCCGCCGTCGGGGTTGTTCGGGTTGCAGATGACGGCGACCCGGGTGCCGCGGGCCCTGATGAACTCGGCGTACTGGGCGAGGTCGAGGGCGAAGCCGCCGGACTCCTGGAGCGGGAACATGTCGACCCGCTTGCCGGTCTCCATGGGCTGGTCGGTCCAGCGGCCGAAGGTGGGGACGGGGACGGCGAGGGACTCACGGACCAGCAAGTGGTCGATCCAGGTGATGAGTTCGGTCGAACCGTTGCCCATCGCGACGGCCTGCGGCGGGAGTTGGAGGAGGTTGCACAGCTCGGCGGTGATCGTGTCGGCGCTGCTCGGGTAGTACGTGATGATGTCGCGCAGCCGGGCCGCCATGTCCTCGAACATCGCCGGGGTGGGGAAGTACGGATTGCAGGGGATGCAGAAGTCGACCGGTCCCGAGCCGTCGCCGCCTTCTCGTGCCAACGCCGCCATCGACGGGCTGTGGGCCGCGGTACCGCGGAACAGCGAGGTGACGTTGTCGGCCATGAAACCTCCGTAGGGGGCGGGTCCGGTGGGGACGGCCGGGCCCGTCGTGTCAGGTGGCCCGCGCGGGGGAGCACGGGCCACCCTTGGATACGGGGTCTCAGGCCGCGTTGTTCAACGCGGCGGGCAACCGCTCAGACACCGAAGGTGTGCACCGTGGTCGTGCGGTAGGTGCGGCCCGGCCTGAGCACGGTGGACGGGAACGACGGCTGGTTCGGGGAGTCCGGGAAGTGCTGCGTCTCCAGGCAGAGCGCGTCGCCCTGCCGGTAGGTGCGGCCGCCGGTCCCGGTGAGGGTGCCGTCGAGGAAGTTGCCCGAGTAAAATTGCAGCCCCGGCTGGTCGGTGGCGAGGGTGAGGGTGCGGCCCGAGCGCGGGTCGCGCAGGGTCGCCACCGGTTCGGGGCGGGCCGTGACGCCCTTGTCGAGCACCCAGTTGTGGTCGAACCCCTTCGCCCGCACCTGCTGCGTGTGCCCGGCCCGCAGGTCACGTCCGATCGTCTTCCCCGACCGGAAGTCGAAGGGGGTGCCCGCCACCTTCGCCAGCTCGCCGGTGGGGATGAGCCCGGGGTCGGTGGGGGTGTAGCGGGAGGCGGCGATCGTCAGCTCGTGGTCCTCGACGGAGCCGCTGCCCTCGCCCGCCAGGTTCCAGTAGACGTGGCTGGTCAGGTTGACGACGGTGGCCTTGTCGGTGGTCGCCCGGTAGTCGACGCGCCAGGCGCCGCGCCGGGTGAGGGTGTACGTCACCGTCGTGCGCAGCGTGCCGGGGAAGCCCATCTCGCCGTCGCCGCTGACGTAGTGGAGGCGCAGGCCGACGTCGGAGCCCTCGGCGAACGGCTCGACGTCCCAGACTCGCTTGTCGAAGCCCTGGGCGCCGCCGTGCAGGGTGTTGACGCCGTCGTTGACGGACAGCTGGTGTGCCGTCCCGTCGAGGGTGAAGCGGCCCTTGCCGATGCGGTTGCCGTAGCGGCCGATCAGGGCGCCGAAGAACGGGCTGCTCGCGACGTACTCGTCGAGGCTGCCGAGGCCGAGGACGACGTTGCCGTACCGGCCGCGCCGGTCGGGGATCTCCAGCGCGTGGACGGCGCCGCCGTAGGAGAGGACCTTCAGCCGGGTGCCGCCGTTCTCCAGCGACCAGAGGTGGACCTTCGTGCCGTCGGCGAGCCTGCCGAAGAGGGACCTGACCGGCAGGCCGCCGCCCCGGGCGGCGTGCGCGGTGCCGCCGAGCGAGGTCGCGGCCACCCCAGCGGCGGCGGCTGTGGCGATGACGGTGCGTCTGTTCAGTTCCATGTGCGGCTCCCGTAAAGGTGGGGCCCCGCCGCGGTGGCGGGGCCCGAGCTGACTTACGAACCGGACTTGCGCTTGTTCCACACGTCGAAGCCGACCGCCGCGAGCAGGGCGAGGCCCTTGATGACCTGTTGCCAGTCGGTGCCGACGCTCAGCAGGTTCATGCCGTTGTTAAGCACCCCGAGGACCAGACCGCCGATGATCGCGCCGAGGACGGTGCCGACACCGCCGCTCATGGACGCGCCACCGATGAACGACGAGGCGATGGCCTCGAGTTCGAAGTTCAGACCGGCCTTCGGGGACGCCGCGTTCAGCCGGGCGGCGACGACCATGCCCGCCAGGGCCGCGAGCACGCCCATGTTCAGGAAGACCAGGAAGGTGACCTTCTTGTCCTTGACGCCCGACAGCTTCGCGGCCGGCAGGTTGCCGCCGATCGCGTAGATGTGCCGGCCGAAGACGGCGTTGCGCATCACATAGCCGTAGCCGACCACCAGCACCCCGAGGACGATCAGGATGATCGGCGCCCCCTGGTAGCTGGCCAGCAGCATGGTGACCGCGAGGATCGCCGCGGCGATCGCGACCAGCTTCAGCAGGAACGCGTTGCGCGGCAGCACGTCGAGGGAGAACTCCTGCTGGCGCCTGCGGTCGCGGACCTCCTGGGAGACCACGAACGCCAGCAGCAGCAGACCGAGCAGCAGGGTGAGGTTGTGGTAGTTGGTGTTCGGGCCGACCTCGGGCAGGAAGCCGTTGCCGAGCTTCTGGAGGCCGTCGGGGAACGGGCCGAGGGTCTGCCCCTGGAGGAAGATCTCGGTCAGGCCGCGGAACAGCAGCATCCCCGCGAGCGTCACGATGAACGACGGTATGCCGAGATACGCGATCAGGAAGCCCTGGACCGACCCGGCCAGCGCGCCCACCAGCAGGCACAGCACCACCGCGACCGGCCAGGCCACGCTGTGCTGCACGGTCAGCACCGCCGCGAACGCGCCCACGAACGCGGTCAGCGAGCCGACCGACAGATCGATGTGCCCGGCGATGATCACCAGCATCATGCCGATCGCGAGGATCAGGATGTAGCTGTTCTGGAGCACCAGGTTGGAGACGTTGCGCGGCAGCAGCAGGTCGCCGCCCGTCCACACCTGGAACAGCACCACGATCAGGCCGAGCGCGATCAGCATGCCGTACTGGCGCATGTTGCGGCGCAGGCCGTTCAGCATCAGCTGGAGCAGGCCACCGCCTGAGCCTGAGCCGCCGCTCCTGCCGGGCGGCGCCGAGGCCGGGGGCTTGTCGGTCACGTCGGTGCTCATCGGGTTACCTCTTTGTCCTTCGTCATCTGACGCATCAGCACTTCCTGCGTGGCCTCGGCCCGCGGGACCTCACCGGTGAGCCGCCCGGCGGCCATGGTGTAGATGCGATCGCACATGCCGAGCAGCTCGGGCAGCTCGGAGGAGATGAAGACGACCGCCTTGCCCTCGGCCGCCAGCTGGTCGATGACCGTGTAGATCTCGTACTTGGCGCCCACGTCGATGCCGCGGGTCGGTTCGTCGAGGATCAGCACGTCAGGACCGGCGAAGATCCACTTGCTGAGGACGACCTTCTGCTGGTTGCCGCCCGACAGCTTGCCGACCGGCTCGAAGACCGTCGGCGCCTTGATGTTCATGGACTTCCGGAACCGCTCGGCGACCTGCCGTTCCTCGTGCTCGTCCACCACGCCCCGCTTGGCGACCTTGCTCAGCGCGGTCAGCGAGATGTTCCGGTTGATGGTGTCGATGAGGTTGAGGCCGTAGTGCTTGCGGTCCTCGGTGACGTACGCGATGCCGTGCCGCACCGCCTCGGGGACCGTCCTGGTGCGGATCTCCGTGCCGTCCTTGAGGACCGTGCCGCCCGCGTGCCGGCCGTAGGTGCGCCCGAAGACGCTCATCGCCAGCTCGGTGCGGCCCGCGCCCATCAGCCCCGCGATGCCGACGATCTCCCCGCGCCGCACCTGCACCGACACGTTGTCGACGACCTTGCGCTGCTGGTCGATCGGGTGGTGGACGGTCCAGTTGCGGATCTCCAGGGCCGGCGCCGCGTCCGGTTCGCCCGCGTAGGGGGTGCGGTCGGGGAAGCGGTTGTCGAGGTCGCGGCCGACCATCCCGGAGATGATCCGGTCCTCGGTGGTCTCCGGCGCCGCCACGTCGAGGGTCTCGATGGAGCGGCCGTCGCGCAGGATCGTCACCGAGTCGGCGACCCGCCGGATCTCGTTGAGCTTGTGGGAGATGATGATCGAGGTGATGCCCTGCTTCTTCAACTCCAGTATGAGATCGAGGAGTTTGGCGCTGTCCTCGTCGTTCAGGGCCGCCGTCGGCTCGTCCAGGATGAGCAGCTTCACCTTCTTGGAGAGCGCCTTGGCGATCTCCACGAGCTGCTGCTTGCCCACCCCGATGTCGGAGATCCGGGTCTCGGGGTGGTCGGTCAGACCCACCCGGCGCAGCAGCTCGCTCGCGTGCCGCAGGGTGTCGTTCCAGTTGATGAAGCCGCGCGAGGCGTGCTCGTTGCCGAGGAAGATGTTCTCGGCGAGCGACAGGAACGGCACGAGCGCCAGCTCCTGATGGATGATCACGATGCCGTGCTGCTCGCTTGCCCTGATGTCCTTGAAGGCGCACGGGTCGCCCTCGAAGAGGATCTCGCCCTCGTACGTGCCGTGCGGATGGACGCCGGAGAGCACCTTCATCAAGGTGGACTTCCCGGCGCCGTTCTCACCGCAGATGGCGTGGACCTCGCCCTGGCGGACGGTCAGGGTGACGTCCGACAGCGCTTTGACGCCGGGAAAGGTCTTGACGATCGAGCGCATTTCCAGGACGGGTCCCGCCATGGTCGTGCCCTTCCAATCCGTTGGGGGAGTGAACCGGTGTGCGGGACGCGCTACTTGAGCTCGCTCGCCTTGTAGTAGCCGGTGTCGACCAGTTCCTTGGTGTAGTTCGACTTGTCGACGCTCACCGGCTGGAGCAGGTAGGCGGGCACGACCTTGCTGCCGTTGTCGTACGTCTTGGTGTCGTTGACCTCGGGCTTCTTGCCGTTGAGGGAGTCGTCGATCATGCTCGCGGCGACCTTGGCGAGCTTGCGCAGGTCCTTGTAGACGGTCTGCGTCTGCTGGCCCGAGATGATCGACTTCACCGACGCCAGCTCGGCGTCCTGCCCGGTGATGACCGGCAGCGGCTTGGCCTTGGAGCCGTAACCGTCGGACTTCAGCGCGGAGATGATGCCGATGGAGATGCCGTCGTAGGGCGACAGGACGGCGTCGACCCGGCCGCTCTTGTACGACGACGTGAGGAGGTCCTCCATGCGCTTCTGCGCGGTGGTGCCGTCCCAGCGCAACGTGGTCACCTGGGTGAGCTTGGTCTGGCCGGACTTGACGACGAGCTTCTTGCTGTCGATGTACGGCTGGAGCACGCTCATCGCGCCGCCGAAGAAGTACCGGGTGTTGTTGTCGTCGTTGGAGCCCGCGAACAGCTCGATGTTGAACGGCCCCTTGCCGTCCTTGAGTCCGAGCTTGTCGACGATGAAGTTGCCCTGCAACTCGCCGACCTTGGTGTTGTCGAAGGACGCGTAGTAGTCGACGTTCTTCGAGCCGAGGATCAGCCGGTCGTAGGAGATCACCGGGATCTTCGCGTCCGCGGCCTGCTGGAGCACGTTGTTGAGGGACTTGTTGTCGATGGCCGCGATGATCAGGCCCTTGACGCCCTGCGTGATCAGGTTCTCGATCTGCGAGACCTGCTGGTCGGGGTCGTCCTCGCCGTAGACCAGCTTGGTCTTGTAGCCGAGGGCCTTGAGGTCCCTGACAACGTTGTTCCCGTCGCCGATCCAGCGCTCGGACGACTTGGTCGGCATCGCGATGCCGATCGTGCCGCCCTTGGCGCCGTCCGAGCTCTCCTTGCTGCCGCCCTCGCCGCTCTGGCCGCACGCGGTCAGGGTGAGGGCGAGGGAGGCTGCTCCGGCTATCGCGGTGAGTGCGGCCCTGCGAGTACGCATGCTGATCCGTCCTTGGGTGTCTCGTCGTTGAGAGAGAAGCGGTGCTCGTCAGGCTTCGGTGGGGAAGCGCTGGAGCGTGCCGGGCAGCCGGGAGCCGAGCGGCGCCATGTCGCCGTCCGCGCCGTGCCGGGCGAGCAGGTCGAGAGCGAGCCGGCCGCGCCGCACCCGCTCCCGTGCGGTGTCCAGGGTCACGTCCCGCAGGTGGGTGCCCCACGGGTAGATGCCGGGAGCCCTGGACAGGCCGAACTTCAGATAGAGCGGTGCGCCGCGCCTGATCAGCTCGGCGACCTCGTACATCCGCACGTACCCGCCGAGATCGTCGGGGGCCTCGATGTACATGTCCATGGGGGCGGCCGACACCCGCCGGATCTCGGTGAGGTGATCGAGCGTCAGATCGCTCGGCACGTTGAGCGAGTCGGCGCCGAGCCGCTCGTAGACCGCGTACGCGGCCGGGTTGACGGGACCGATGAGCGCCGACACCTTCAGCGTGGTGTCGGCCGGGATGATCCCCGCGGTGCGCGCCCGGTGCAGCGTCCACAGCACGCCCTCGTCGGCGACCAGCAGACACCTGACGCCCAACTCCGTTGCCCGCACGGCGTCTTCGACACACCCGGCGACCGCGTCGTGGCCCCGGGCGCGCAGCCCGCCGCCGCGCGAGTCGGTGCGGGTCGAGCCGCCGATGTCCCAGGTGCCGCGCGGCCCTGTGAACAGGCACAGCTCGATGTCGCGTGCGGCGGTGGCCTCGACCATCTCGGTGATCTCGGCGTCGGTGAGCATCCAGACGCCGCTGCCCTGGCTGATCCGGTGGATCGGCACGTCCAGGCGGGAGGACTCCTTGAGGACGACGGCCAGCGCCTCGGGCCCCTCGCAGGACGGGATCTCGGTGCGCCAGCGCCCGCCGCCGGGGAAGGTGTGCGGGGAGGCGTCAGCGGGGTCGAGGGCGGGCGCGCCCAGGCCGAGAGCGGTGAGCGCCTGCTCACCTGGCCTGCGGGCCGCAGTGGCGAAAGCGTCGGTCACAAGCTGTCCTTTGTGTTCGGTATGTCGGACGAAGTGCGCGGCTCGGGGCGTGGCGGGCGGGCGGTACGCCGGTACGGGGGCCGTCAGGTCACCCCCGGGCCGGCGCGCGCTCAGGGGCGCAGCAGCACCTTGCCGACCTTCGGGTCTCCCGACCCGACCAGCTCGATGGCGCGCGGGAACTCGTCGAGCGGCAGTTCGTGGCTGACCAGCGGCAGCGGGTCGAGCAGACCGGCCGCGAACACCCGGACCGTGTGCGCCCAGGCGTCCGGGGCGGCCCCGAAGACGGTGTGCACCTCCAGCTGCCGCACCACCAGGTCCGTCGGGTCGAGCCCGTCGGCGCCGGGCGCCGGGATACCGGTCAGCACGAGCCGTCCGCCGCGCCGCAGCAGCGCGGCGGCGGTCCTGGCCGCGGACGCGGACCCGGCGGTCTCGATGACGACGTCGAAGTCGGCGGGCAGCTCCTGGTCCCTGGTGCGGAAGTCGTCGGCGCCGAAGGTCCGCGAAAGCTCCGCCCGGTCCGGCCTGGTGCCCACCACGAGCAGCTCCGCGGGGGACCCGGCACTCAGGAACTGCACCGCGAACATGCCGAGCGTCCCGGTGCCGACCACCGCGACCCGCTCACCCGGCCGGGCGTTCGCCTTGAGCGCGGCCGCCGCGACGCACGCGGCCGGTTCGAGCAGCGCCGCCGCCGTCAGGTCGGCGTCGTCGGGCAGGGTGTGCAGCAGCCGGGCGGGCAGCGTGAGGGTGGTGGCCATCGCGCCCGGCTGGGTGAACCCGGTCTCCTCGTACCCGGCGGTGCACAGGGTCGTCTCGCCCGCGTGGCAGCGGTCGCACACCTGGCAGTTGCGGAACCCCTCGCCGACCACCTTCCGGCCGACCAGCGCCGCCGGCACCCCGGCGCCGACCGCGGCCACCGTCCCCGACCACTCGTGGCCGGGCGTGAGCGGGTAACGCACGTACCCCTCGGGCCTGTTGCCCTGGTAGACCTCGCGGTCGCTGCCGCAGATGCCGACCGCGTGCACCCGCACCAGCGCCTCGCCCGCGGCCGGCTGCCGCGGCTCGTGCCCGGTCAGCCGGTGCGCCCCGGGCGCCTCGACGACGACGGCGACGGCGCCGGCGGTCACTTGGTGTCCTTGGGCCTGCGCTGCTCCCAGCCCTCGGCCCACAGGTCGAACCTGGCCTGCTGCTGGGGGAACTCGGCGGCGGCGTCGGTGTCCAGCTCGACGCCGAGTCCCGGCGCGTCGGAGAGCTGGAAGTAGCCGTCGACGACCTCGGGCGCCCCCTTGACGACCTTCTTGATCTCCGCGTCGGCGAAGTCGTTGAAGTGCTCCAGGATCTTGAAGTTCGGTGTACTGAAGCCGACTTGGAGGGAGGCGGCGGTCAGCACCGGGCCGCCGACGTTGTGCGGGGCGACCAGCACGTAGTGGGCCTCGGCGGTCGCGGCCAGCTTGCGGGTCTCCCAGATGCCGCCGATGTGGCCGACGTCCGGCTGGATGATGTCGACGGCCTGGCTCTCGAACAGCTCCCGGAACTCGATCCGGTCGTGGACGCGTTCACCGGTGGCGACCGGGATGTCGACCTTCGCGGCGACCTTCTCCAGCGCCTTCAGGTTCTCCGGCGGGCACGGCTCCTCCAGCCAGGCCGGCTTGAACGGCGCCAGGTCGCGCGCCAGCCGGACGGCGGTGGCGGGCGAGAACCGGCCGTGCATCTCCAGCATCAACTCGGCGTCGGGGCCGATCGCGTCGCGCACGGCCTCGATCAACGAGACGGCGTACAGGCTCTGTTCGTGGTCCAGCTCGAAGTGCCCGGTGCCGAACGGGTCGATCTTCAGCGCCTTGTACCCGCGCGCGATCACGCCCTGGGCGGCCTTGTGGTACGCCTCCGGGGTGCGTTCCGTGGTGTACCAGCCGTTGGCGTACGCCTTGACCTTGTCCGTCACCTTGCCGCCGAGCAGCTGCCAGACGGGCACGCCGAGCGCCTTGCCCTTGATGTCCCAGCAGGCCATCTCGACGACGGCGATGCCCGACATCACGATCTCACCGGCCCGGCCGTAGTCGCCGTACTTCATCCGGCGCACGAGGTCTTCCACCGCGAACGGGTCGGAGCCCAGAATGTGGTTGGCCTCCGCCTCCCGCAGATAGCCGATCAGCGCGTCGGTGTGGCCCAGCATCCGGGTCTCGCCGACTCCCGTGATCCCCTCGTCGGTGTGCACCTGGACGTAGGTCAGGTTGCGCCACGGCGTCCCGACCACGTGTGTGCTGATTCCGGTGATGCGCACGGCAGTTGCCCCTTGCTGCTCCGTCGGCCCAGTTCTGGGTGTGTTCGAAATTTCGTCACACGTTCGAAATGCTGGCGTGACAGTAAGGACGGGGCGGCGGGAGTGTCAATGGGTCGAACACATAACGGTTTCGACACCGCTTTCGGTGTTGATTTCGGTGAGGCTTTCGGCCGGTCCGGGCGGTTCCCACAGAACTTTCACAGCCCGGACGCGGCACGGGCCGCGCGCGGAACCTAGTCTTCCCGCGTCATGGACTACTGCGACCCGTGCCGACGGCACCTCAACGGCGCCCTCACCTGTCCCGGCTGCGGCGCGACGGTCCGTGAACTCCCCGTGGCCGCCCGGCCGGACGCCGCCGACGGCGCCGCGCGCGAGGAGCCCGAGGCCGACGCGGTCGCCGACGGCGCGACGAGCCGCCGCGATCGCAAAGCCACCGCGCACCGCAGACGCCGTCGCCGAGTGCTGTGGACCGGCGTCGGGTTCGTCCTGGCGGCCGGCGGCCTCAGCCTCGCGGAGCTGGGCGTCGACGCGCCCTTCTCCGGCCCGCCCCCGGCCGGCGCCGGCTCCCGGCACCCGGACGGCGCCGGCTCGCCGGACGCCGTCCCCCCGGACCCGTCCGCGCCTCCCGCGGACGGCGCTCCCGCCGCCACCTCCGCCTCACCGGCCCCGGACGCCTCCTCGTCCCCGTCCGCCTCGGCCTCGCCGTCGCCGACGGGCGCGGACGACGACGCGCGAGGCGCCGCGGCCACCACGGCGCCCGCCACCGGCCCGGCGGCCACGACCGCGGCCCCCGACCCCGAGCCGGCGTCCCAGGACCCCTCGTCACCCCCGGCCCAGGACCCGACGACCCCCGAGCCCGACCCGACCCCCTCGCCGACGCCGACCTGCGACCGGTTCCTGTGGTGGTGCGACTGATGCCCGAAGGGTCCGACCGGTCAGACCTCCAGCATCCGCTGTAGCAAATCCCGCAAAGAGCGCCGCTCGTCGTCCGAGAGCCCGGCCAGCGGCGCGCGCGCGAAGTGCAGCCCCTCCCGCAGATCGCGGGCGACCCGCAGCCCCTCGTCCGTCGCCGCCGCCAGCTTCACCCGGCGGTCCGCCGGGTCGGGGCGCCGCTCGACCAGGCCGCGCGACTCCAGGCGGTCCACGATCCCGGTGACGTTCGACGGCTCGCACTTCAGCTTCAGCGCCAGCTTCCGCATCGGCAGCGGCTGTATGGAGAGCAGGCTGAGCAGCCGGGCCTGCGCCCCGGTCAGCGCGTGCTCGCCCGCCGCGTCCTCGTAGTCCGCGTAGAACCGGGCCACCACGTCCCCGATCAGTTCGACGACCTCCATGGTCAGCGCGTCGGGGCGGCGGGTTCTCTGTTCAGTGGCCATACGCGCCAGCGTACTCCTTTATTTGACATCGTGAAATATTCAGGTGCATGGTTGTTTCAGGTAGTGAAGTAAATGCACTGACGTACAGCGGAAAGGCGACCGTCATGATCAACCGCGAGTGGCACCTGAACAGCCGTCCCGTCGGCTGGCCGAAGCCCGAGGACTTCGCCCTGGTCGAGGCCGAGGTGCCGACACCCCGCGAGGGCCAGGTGCTGGTGCGCAACACGCACCTCTCCGTCGACCCCTACATGCGCGGCCGGATGAGCGCCGCCAAGTCCTACGTCGCCCCCTTCGAGCTGGGCAAGGCCATGCAGGGCGGCGCGGTCGGCGAGGTCGTCGCCTCGAACGCCGAGGGCTTCGCCGTCGGTGACCACGTCCTGCACTTCCTCGGCTGGCGCGAGTACGCGGCCGTCTCCGCCGAGCACGCCGTCAAGGTCGACGCCGAGGCCGCGCCCCTCTCCACCTACCTCGGCGTCCTCGGCATGACCGGCCTCACCGCCTACGCCGGTCTGCTGCGCACCGCCTCCTTCAAGGAGGGCGACAGCGTCTTCGTCTCCGGCGCGGCCGGCGCCGTCGGCGGCCAGGTCGGGCAGATCGCCCGGCTCAAGGGCGCCTCCCGGGTGATCGGCTCGGCCGGCTCCGACGAGAAGGTCAAGCTGCTGGTGGAGGAGTACGGCTTCGACGCCGCCTTCAACTACAAGACGGCACCGGTGGCCGAGCAGCTGCGCGAGGCCGCCCCCGACGGCGTCGACGTCTACTTCGACAACGTCGGCGGCGACCACCTGGAGGCCGCGATCGGCCGGCTCAACCAGGGCGGCCGGATCGCCGTCTGCGGCATGATCTCGGTCTACAACAACACCGAGCCCGCCCCGGGGCCGAAGAACCTGGCCCGGCTGATCCAGACCCGCGGGCGGATCGAGGGCTTCCTGGTCGGCGACCACTACGACCTTCAGCCGCAGTTCGTCTCCGAGGTCGGCCCGTGGGTCGCGGACGGCCGCCTCAAGTACCGCGAGACGGTCGTCGAGGGCATCGACAACACCCTGGAGGCGTTCCTCGGGGTACTGCGCGGCGACAACACCGGCAAGATGATCGTCCGCCTCTGACCCTGGCCGTCGTTTCCGGCATGCGGTAACTTCTTTCCGAAATCCGTCGTCGATCGTGGGCGCGAGTCACGGCGGACCGAAGAGGAGGACCACCGCATGCCCAGCACCCCGATCACCCCCTCCGACGTGCTCTACACCGCCGTCGCCACCGCGGAGAACGGCCGCGACGGCCGGGTCGCCACCGACGACGGCCGGCTCGACCTGGTCGTCGGCCCGCCGAAGGAGATGGGCGGCAGCGGCACGGGCACCAACCCGGAGCAGCTCTTCGCGGCCGGCTACAGCGCCTGCTTCCAGGGCGCGCTGGCCGTGGTCGCCCGCCAGGAGGGCGCCGACGTGTCCGGCTCGACCGTCACCGCGAAGGTCGGCATCGGCAGGAACGACGACGGCTTCGGACTCCTCGTGGAGATCTCCGCGCACCTGCCCGCCCTCGACGGGGCGACCGCCCGCGACCTGCTGGAGAAGGCCCACCAGGTCTGCCCGTACTCCAAGGCGACCCGCGGCGACATCACCGTCACCCTGGCCTGACCGCGCGGCGGAGGGGCGCGGAACCCGCGGCCCCTCCGCCGGGGGCGGGCCGTGCCGCCATCTCGCCGTTCCGCCGCCGGGGGCGGGCCGTGCCGCCACCTCGCCGTTCCGCCGCCGGGGGCGGGCCGGGCGACGACCTCGCCGTTCCGCCGCTGGGGGGCGGGTCGTGCCGCCACCTCGCCGTCCCACTGCCGGGGGCGGGCCGGGCGACGACCTCGCTGTTCCGCCGCTGGGGGGCGGGTCGTGCCGCCATCTCGCCGTTCCGCCGCCGGGGGCGGGCCGGGCGACGACCTCGCTGTTCCGCCGCTGGGGGGCGGGTCGTGCCGCCATCTCGCCGTTCCGCCGCTGGGGGCGGGTCGTGCCGCCACCTCGCCGTTCCGCCGCCGGGGGCGGGGCCGGGCGACCACCTCGCCGCCCCACTGCCGGGGGCGGGGCCGGGCGACCACCCCGCCGCCCCGCCGCCCGCCGCCCGTCCTGCCCGGCGCCTGTCCGCCGCCCGTCATGCTCGGCGCGCCCGTCCGCCGTCCGCCGTCCGCCGCCCGTCCTGCCCGGCGCCCGTCCTGTCCGGCGCGCCCGTCCTGCCCGGCGCCCGTCCGCCGCCCGTCCTGCCCGGCGCGCCCGTCCGCCGTCCGCCGCCCGTCCTGCTCGGCGCGCCCGTCCGCCGCCCGTCATGCCCGGCGCGCCCGTTCGCCGCCCGGGGCCCCTTCGCCCGGCGCCTTTTCGCGCCCGGCCGCCTCACCTCGCGAGTGCCGCCCGGTGCACCGCGAGCACCAGCCGCTCGTTCTCCGGGGCCGCGCCGCCCGGGAAGGCGAACCGGCGCCGGGTGTAGCCGTAGGCGAGGCCCGCGCGCGGATCGGCGAAGGCCTGCGACCCTGCCGCCCCCGAATGACCGAAGGACCCCGCGCCGAGGAACGGGTACGCGGTGTCCGCCGTCGCCTGGAAACCCAGGCCGAACGCCTTGTGCACCCGGGACACCAGGTCGTGGCCCACCGAGTGGATCTGCCCGAACTCCGCGACCGTGTCCGGCTTCAGCAGCGGCGCGTGCTCGCCCACCTCGCTGATCGCCGCCGCGTACATCCCCGCGAGACCGCGCGCCGACGCCACCCCGCCCACCGACGCCGGGCCCTTCTCCCGCACCAGCCGCTCGTTCGGCAGGCTCTCCAGATCCGTCGGCAGCGCCGCGTGCCGGTTGAAGGCGACGGCCGACAGCGACTGCGGCCCGGCGGGCGACGCGTCCAGCAGCGCCCGCTGCTCGGGCGTCGGCGCCATCGGCAGCGTGCTGCGGAACCGGTGCTCGTGGGCGGCCGGCAGCCCCAGATGGAAGTCGAGCGCGTACGGGGCCCTGACCCGCTCCTCGTACACCTCCTGGAGGGTGCGCCCGGTCGCCCGCCTGACCACCTCACCGGTCAGCGCCCCGATGACCATCGCGTGGTAGCCGAAAGCGGTGCCCGGACGCCAGAACGGCCGCTGATCCGCGAGGCGTTCGGCGATCTGCCGGTCGTCGGCCAGCTCGGCGGGCGTGAACCCGGTGTCCGTGCCGACCAGTCCGGCCCGGTGCGCGAGCAGCTCCCGCAGGGTCAGCGCGCCCTTGCCCTCGGCGCCGAACTCCGGCCAGTAGTAGGTGACTTTGCGGTCCAGCTCCAGGGTGCCCTCCTGCACGAGCAGCGCCACCACCAGATGGGCGGCGCCCTTCGTGGACGAGTAGGCCGCGTACAGGGACGTCGCGTCGGCGCCGTCACCCGCCCACAGGTCGACGACCCTGCGGCCGTCCACATAGGCGCACAACTGCCCCTCGTAATCGGGCCGTTCACCCGCCACGAAGGCGGCGAACTCCTCACGTACCGTGTCGAAGCCGTCGGCGACGGTGCCGTGGATCCTCAGTGTCATCCGCATCTCCTCACCTGAACCGCCGCTCCCGTGAACCGCGGTGACCGGGGGCTTCCTGAGACGATACGGCGCGAAGGGGCCGTTCGACTCAACCGCGACAACGGGGGCGTGGCGGCCAGGTGGGACACCGGGACCGCGGACCCGCGGCCGCGCGGACGGGTGGCGGCCCACCCGGGGTGTTCCCCGTGCCCGCACCTCCCCTAGGGTTTCCGCATGCGAGATCTTGCGGCGGGGTTCGGTTATCTGCTGAAGGGCCAGCGGTGGGTGGCCCGGCACGGCAGGCAGTACGGGTTCGGGCTGCTGCCCGGACTCATCACCCTGGTGCTCTACCTCGCGGCCCTGATCGCCCTCGCCGCCTGGGGCGCCGACTTCGTCGGCTGGGCCACGCCCTTCGCCGACGACTGGTCGAGCCCCTGGCTCGGCCTCTTCCGCGGCTTCCTGACCGCCGTCCTGTTCGCCCTCAGCCTGCTCCTCGCGGTCCTCACCTTCACCGCCGTCACCCTGCTGATAGGCCAGCCGTTCTACGACAGCCTCTCCGAGACGGTCGACCGGGACGTCTCACCCGACTCCACCGCGCCCGAGTCGCAGCAGCCGCTCTGGCGCGACCTGTGGATCTCCGCCCGGGACAGCCTGCGCATCCTGGTCCGCGCCCTGATCTGGGCGGTCCTGCTGTTCGCCCTCGGCTTCGTGCCGTTCGTCGGGCAGACGGTCGTCCCGGTGATCGGCTTCTTCGTCACCGGGTTCTTCCTCGCCGAGGAGCTGGCCGCCGTCGCCCTCCAGCGCCGGGACGTCCAACTCCGCGAGCGGCTGGCCCTGTTGCGCTCCCGCAAGACCCTGGTGTGGGGCTTCGGCACGCCGCTCGGCCTGGCGTTCCTGGTGCCGTTCGTCGCCGTGTTCCTGATGCCGGGCGCGGTCGCGGGCGCCACCCTGATGGCCCGCGACCTGCTCGGCGAGCCCATCGAGGAGGGCGGCCACCGGGAGGACGCCGACCCGGCCGGCGCGGGACCCCACGAGACCGGCGCCGGACCGCTGAACTGACGTCGTCCGTCCGTCAGTTGCGCAGCGCCATGGCGAGGATCGCCCGCAACTGCGCGATGATGTCCAGCCGGTTGCGCACGAACTCCGGGTCGGAGACCGTCCCGGTCGCCGGATCCGTGTTGCCCGCCCCGAACTGGAGCACCGGCGTGTGCACATGCCCGCCGGGCAGCGTGTCGCGCAGCCCGAGCCGGTCGCGCAGCAGCGTCGCCCGGTAGGCGACCTCGTTGGACAGGTAGTCGCCGCCGCCCCCGGCCCGCGCCGCCGACCCCGGAGTCGGCCCGTCGGGACGGACGACGGGCTCGGTGCCGCCCGCCGGTACCTCCGTCACCGTCGTGTTGTCGTACACCGGGAACCGGCCGGTGACGGCCGCCGTGATCGCCCGGTACGGCAGTGTCGTGGTCGTCCACTGAGGCTGCGAGGCCGGGTCGGTGACCGGCACGGTCCCGGTGCTCCCGACCGTCTCGTTGTCCGGGAAGCCGCCCCGCCAGGCCCCGTTGGTGCGCTCCACGTCGAACCGGCCGACCCGGCCCTGGCTCACCGTCGTGAACAGGTCGGCCGTCCGCAGGTACGGCCGCAGCGCCCGCTCCACGGTCCCGTCGGCGAAGTCCCGCCAGCGCACCGGGAACACCACCGTCTCCACCCGCGCCGGGCCCCGCGGGGTGCGGATCACCGTGCCGTCCAGGGCGAGCGCGGTCGCCCCCGACGGGTTGGAGATCCGGATGTCACGGTCGAGTGTGAACGGGTCGAACCCGGTCACCACCACCCGCCTGAGCCCCTTCCCGGCGGGCAGCCGTACATCGGTCTGCCCGCGCGAGGTCCGCTCGACCACCTCGATCAGCGCCGCCCGCCGCGCCTCTTCGAGCCTGAACTCCGGTTCCCAGGTGCGGGCTTCGCGGGTCATCGCGAGCCGCGCCCAGTACAGCGGCCGGTCGTCGTCCCGGCTCAGGTCCCCGCCCGCGGGGCCGCGCCCCTGCGCCCGGTCGACGGCCCGCCGCCACAGCGCCGACCCCTCCCGCACGGCGGCCCGCCGCGCCTGCGCGTAGGACCGCGCGTGCGCCAACTCCCGTGCGAAGCGCGGCGCCACGCCGTCGAACCCGGACCGCTCCAGGATCTCCCGGGGCACGGCGAGGTCGAGGCGCCGCTCCTCGACGGTGGGGGAGGGGGCGGCCGGCGCGGCGGAGGCGGAGCCCACCGGCGCGCAGACTCCTGCCAGCAGTGCGAAGCCGAGGGCACCGATCCGAACACGTGTTACCTGCACAGCGGTTCTGTCCTTCCGTCGCCGTGGGGTGCGTGGTGCGGGACGGGCGCAGTATCACCCGCGGGGTCCGCTCCACGCCATGGGGCCGATGGCGGGAGGCAGCCGTCGGGCGACGAGACCGGCACCGTCCGGGACCGGATGCCCTCGCCGCTCAGCCCCCGTCGCCTCGGCCCGTCTCCTCGCCCAGCAGCCGCAGGAAGTCCCGGAACGCCCCCGGCATGTCCACCGCGTCCGGGTCGAGGAGCCACTGGTACTGGAGGCCGTCCATCACCGCGACCAGCAGCGGGGCCGTGCGTTCCGGGGTGAGGCCGTTGGGCAGGCGGTCGCCGTACGCGGCGCGCAGGGCCGTCGTCATCGTCTCCCGCACCCTGGTGTACCGCTCGGTGAAGTACCCGCGCGCCGGATGCCCCTCCGTGACGCTCTCGCCGAGCAGCGCCGAGAAGGTCTGGACGATCCCGGGCCGCATCGCGTTGTACTCGACCAGCGAGGTCAGCAGATCGACCCGCCACGGCGTGTCCGGTACCGCGTCCCACTGGTCGCGCTCCTCGAGGACGGCCACCAGCAGCGCGTCCTTCGTCGGGAAGTGGTGCAGCAGCCCCTGCTGGGTGAGCCCGACCCGCTCGGCGACCGCCGCCATGCTCGCGCCCCGGTAACCGCGCTCGGCGATCACTTCGAGCGCCGCCCGCACGATCTCCGCGCGCCGCGCCTCGCGCCTGGCCCTGCCGTTCATGGCGTCACCGTACGTCATCACCCCACCCGTCACATTACGGCAGGGTAACGAAACCTACCGGTCTACTGGTAACGGATGCAGGATGGAGCCACTGCACGGACCGACGAGGAGGCACCTGATGGCGGGAACCCCCGGAACACTTCCGCAGGACCTGGCGCGGGAGGCCGCCGTGACGGCGGCGCTCGCCGCGCTCGACCTGGACGCCAAGGCCAGGCTGCTCTCGGGCCAGGACATGTGGTCGCTGCCCGCCCTCCCCGAGATCGGCCTGCGCTCCCTCGTCATGTCGGACGGCCCGATCGGCGTCCGGGGCGTGCGCTGGAGCGCCGACGACCCGTCCGTCGCGCTGCCCTCCCCGACCGCCCTCGCCGCCACCTGGGACCCCGCACTGGCCCGCAGGGCGGGCGTCCTGCTCGCCCAGGAGGCCCGCCGCAAGGGCGTCCACGTGCTCCTCGCCCCCACCGTCAACCTGCACCGCTCACCGCTCGGCGGCCGTCACTTCGAGGCGTACAGCGAGGACCCGCGGCTCACCGGACTGATCGGCGCCGGCTATGTGGCGGGCGTGCAGTCGGGCGGTGTCGGCACCACCGTCAAACACTTCGTCGCCAACGACGCCGAGACCGACCGCTTCACCGTCGACAACCGGGTCGGCGCACGCGCGCTGCGCGAGCTGTACCTCGCCCCGTTCGAACTGATCGTCGAGAACGCCCGCCCCTGGGGCATCATGACCGCCTACAACGCGGTCAACGGCACCACCATGACCGAACACCGCCACCTGGTGAACGAGGTGCTGCGCGGCGAGTGGGGCTTCGACGGCTGCAACGTCTCCGACTGGATGGCCGCCCGCTCCACCCGCGGCGCCGTCGAGGGCGGCCTCGACATCGCGATGCCGGGCCCCGACACCGTGTACGGCGCCCCGCTGGCCCGCGCGGTGCGCGCCGGCGAGGTCGAGGAGTCCGCCGTCGACGACGCCGTCCGCAACGTCCTCAGACTCGCCGCCAGGGTCGGCCTCCTGGACGGCGCCGAACCCGCCGTCCCCGAGCCGCCCGCCGCCGTCGACGGCGCCGCCCTGGCCCGCGAGATCGCCCGCCGCTCCTTCGTGCTGGCCCGCAACGAACGCGCCGCCCTGCCGCTGCGACCCGGCACGGTCGCCCTGCTCGGCGCCGCCGCCCGCGACGCCCGGGTCCTCGGCGGCGGCTCCGCGACGGTCTTCCCCGCCCGGGTCGTCTCCCCGCTCGACGGCCTCACCGCGGCCCTGCCCGAAGGCGCCCTGCGCTACGCCGTCGGCGCCGACCCGGCCACCGAACTCGCCGTCGCCGACCAGGGCTTCACCCTGCGGGCGAGCTGCCGGAACGCGGCGGGCGAGGTCATCGGCACCGCCTCCGCGCCCAACGGGCAGATCCAGTGGATGGGTGCGGACCTGCCCGAGGGCGTCACCCACGACACCCTGCACACCGTCGAGCTGACCGGCACCTTCACCCCGCGCGACAGCGGCCCGCACCGCTTCGGCGTCAAGGGCACCGGCGCCTTCACCCTCGCCGTCGACGGCACCGTCCGCTTCGACGGCGTCCAGCGCCCCGCCGACGACTTTGACCCCTTCGAGGCGTTCTTCGGCGCCCCGGTCGAGCGCGCCGAGGTCGAACTCACCGCGGGCGCCCCGGTCGAGGTGTCCCTCACCCACGTCGTCGAGCTGCCCGAGGGCATCCCGATGAAGGTCGTCGCCTTCGCCCTCGCCCACCAGGAGCCCGAGCGCGACCCCGACGAGCTGATCGCCGAGGCCGTCGAGGCGGCCCGCGCCGCCGACACCGCCGTCGTCGTGGTCGCCACCACCGACCGCGTCGAGTCCGAGGGCTTCGACCGCGCCGACCTCGCGCTGCCCGGCCGCCAGGACGACCTGGTCCGCGCGGTCGCCGCCGCCAACCCGAACACCGTCGTCGTCGTGAACTCAGGCTCCCCGGTCGAACTGCCCTGGCGCGACGAGGTCGCCGCCGTGCTGCTGAGCTGGTTCCCGGGGCAGGAGGGCGGCGCGGCCCTCGCCGACGTCCTCACCGGCGCCCACGAGCCGGGCGGCCGGCTCCCCACCACCTGGGGCCCGCTCTCCGCGGCACCGGTCACCCGGGTCACCCCCGAGAACGGCGAACTTGCGTACACGGAGGGCGTGTTCATCGGCTACCGGGCCTGGGAGAGGCAGGGCCGCACCCCCTCCTACCCGTTCGGCCACGGCCTCGGCTACACCGACTGGACCTACGAGTCCGTGGACGTCGACGGCACCACCGCCCGCGTCCGCGTCCGCAACACGGGCGACCGCCAGGGGCGCGAGGTCGTCCAGGTCTATCTGGCCCCCGCCGCCCCCGACGGCGACCGCCCGCACCGCTGGCTGGCCGGCTTCGCCGCCGTCGAGGCGGCACCGGGCGACCACGCCGAGGCCGTCGTCACGCTGCCGCGCCGGGCGTTCGAGATCTGGGACACCACGGAGAGCCGCTGGTCGTTTGTGAAGGGTTCGTACGAGATCCAGGTCGGCCGGTCGATCACCGACCGCAGGATCACCGCGACGATTAACGTCTGAGCCGGGAGCGGCCTCCCCCATGAGCAGCCCCGGCCCGGGACCTGACCCCTGGGCCGGGGCTCGTGGCCTCAGGGGCTCGCGGCCTCAGGGACCCGGGCTCAGCGCGTCCCGAACCCGTACACCGTCTCCGAGCGGTACACCTCGCCGGGACGCAGCACCGTGCCGGGGAACTCGGGCCGGTTCGGGGAGTCGGGGAAGTGCTGGGTCTCCAGCGCGATCCCGGCGCCGGGCGCCAGCGGCGCGGCCAGATGGTCGCCGGTGTACAGCTGGAGGCCGGGCTCGGTCGTCGCCACCGTCAGCAGCCGCCCGGACGCCGGGTCGTACAGCTCCGCCACCGTACGGGCCTCGGCGCCCACCCCGCCGTCCAGCGCGAAGTTGTGGTCGTAGCCGCCGCCCACCTTGCGCGGCTCACGGAAGTCGAAACGGGTGCCCGCCACCTCGGCCAGGGCGCCGGTCGGGATCAGGTCGGCGTCGACCGGCGTGTACCGGGAGGCGGCGAGCCGCAGTTCGTGACCGCCCGGCTCGCCCGTGCCGCCGAGGTCGAAGTAGCTGTGGTTCGTCAGGTTCACCACCGTCGGCGCGTCCGTCACCGCCTCGTACGTAAGGTGCAGCGCCCCCGCCGCGTCCAGCGCGTACGTCGCCGAGACCTCCAGGCGGCCGGGGAAGCCCTCCTCGCCGTGCGGGCTGACCCGGGAGAGCCGCAGCCCGTGCCGCCCGTCCCGCGCCACCTCCCAGACCCGCTTGTCGAAGCCGCGCTCCCCGCCGTGCAGCGAGTTCGGCTCGTTGTTGCGCGCCAGCGCGTACGTCGCCCCGTCCAGCGGGAACCGGCCGCCCGCGATCCGGTTCGCGTACCGGCCCACCAACGCGCCCAGATACGGCTCCGGATGACGGAGGTAGCCGTCCAGGTCGGCGAACCCCAGCACCACGTTCCCGACGGTCCCGTGCCGGTCGGGGACCTCGACCGACTGCACGATCCCGCCGTACGACAGGACCCGCACCCGGACGCCGGCCCGTTCGAGGGTCCAGCGGTGCACCGGCGTGCCGTCGGAAAGTGTGCCGAAAAGTTCATTCATGAGCGGAACCCTAAGTCACTGCTTCTCGGCCGTGACGATCCGGTAAGCGATCTCGGCCAGCCGCGCCTGCCCGCTCACACTCGGGTGGAACCAGTCCCACGGGCTGAGCGCGTCGGTGCCGAACCGGTAGGCGTACACCGCGCCCCCGTCGAACCGGCACCGCCGGTCCTTCGCGCACACCTGGGCCAGCACCTCGTTGTACGCCTCCACCCGCTCCCGCACGGTCTCCCTGCGCCGCGTGGCCGCCGCGTCGACGGCGTCCGCGTCGGCCAGCATCGACGGGCAGATGCCCAGCTTCCACACCTGCTTGCCCAGCGCGTTGGTCCGCCCCTGCGACCACAGCCGCTTCAGGTCGGGCACGCTCGACACGTACACCTGCGTCTTCGGCAGCGCCTCGCGCAGGCCCGCGAGCGCGGCCGTGAAGTCCGCCCGGAACGCGGCCACCGACGTCATCGCCGACGTCGACGAGCGGCACGCGTCGTTCGCCCCGATCATCACCGTCACCAACTGCGGCCGCTTCGCCTCCGCCGCCGCGAGCTGCGCCGGCAGGTCCGCCACCCGCGCGCCCGTCTCCGCGTAGTTCCAGCTGTGCCCGGCCGCCCGCGTCCGGCCCAGCAGCCGCACCGCGAGACTGTCCACCTCCGCGCTGTCGCCCGTCGCCCACGACACCTCCGGGCAGTCCGACAGGACCGTGCACGCGTCGAACCCACGGGTGATCGAGTCCCCGACGGCCACCACCGAGTTCGGGCTGACGTCCCACACCGGGACCGGCGACGGCTCACCGCCCCGCGCCCGAGCGCCCCCCGAACCGCCGGAGGCGTCACAGCCCGCGGCACCCAGGACGGCCGCCGCGACGGCGGCGAGAACGGTCCGTGAGCGCAGGCCACGCTTCCGCATCGGCTGGTGATCCCCTCGGTCGGCGTACAGAACCCTCTCACCCATCACAACGCGCGGGGGTTCCCGGACCGCGGACCACGCGACGCCCACCGCCGCACAAGCGTCCTGGCGGGTGAATGGCGGACGCTCGACGGCAGCGGGACCGACGGTACGTCACACTCCTTGCGCCGCCGCACGGTAGCCTCGCCATCAACGTGGCCGACCGGTCACGGCAGGCCGCCAGATCGCAAGATGTCCCGCACTGCACGGAGGTCCCGGTGACGACACGTGGAGTCCTGTACGTGCACTCCGCGCCGCGCGCGCTGTGCCCGCATGTCGAATGGGCCATCGCCGGCGTCCTCGGCACGCGCGTCAACCTCGACTGGATCAGGCAGCCCGCCGCGCCCGGCACCTGGCGCTCGGAGTTCTCCTGGAAGGGCCAGGTCGGCACGGCGTCCAAGCTCGCCTCGGCGCTGCGCGGCTGGCACCTGCTGCGCTTCGAGGTCACCGCCGAGCCCTGCGCCAACGCCGAGGGCGAGCGCTACAGCTGCACCCCCGACCTCGGCATCTTCCACGCCGTCACCGGCATCCACGGCGACATCCTCATCCCCGAGGACCGGCTGCGCGCCGCCCTGGGGCGCTCCCAGCGCGACGAGACGGACCTGGCGGCGGAGATCGCCAAACTCCTCGGCAAGCCCTGGGACGACGAACTGGAGCCCTTCCGCTACGCGGGAGAGGGCGCCCCGGTCCGCTGGCTCCACCAGGTCGTCTAGCGGCCCCGGAGGCGCTCAGGACCGGCGCTTCCGCGCCTCCCGAGGGACGCGAGGCCGTCTACTTCAGGGGCGCGGGGAACCGCGCGGCCGGCCCGCCGACGCCCGCACCCGCCCCCACAACGGCGAACGGCCCGCCCCCCGAAGGGAAGCGGGCCACTCGACCGGGACGAACAGCGCGGCCGGAAGGGCTCAGACCGTACGGAACGCCAGCACCACGTTGTGTCCGCCGAACCCGAACGAGTCGTTCAGCGCGGCGATCCGCCCGTCGACGGGCAGCTTCCGCGCCTCCCCCCGCACGACGTCGGCCGCGGCCTCCGCCTCCGGGTCGAGGTTCTCGACGTTGATGGTCGGCGGCGCCAGCCGGTGGTACAGCGCGAGCACCGTCGCGACGGTCTCGACACCCCCGGCCCCGCCGAGCAGATGACCCGTCATCGACTTCGTCGCCGACACGGCCATGTGGTCGACGTCGTCGCCGAACACCTTCCGCAGCGCCTTCAGCTCCGCCACGTCCCCCGCGGGCGTCGACGTCGCGTGCGCGTTGACGTGCACGATCTCCGCCGCGTCCAGGTCGGTGCGGTCCATCAGGTTCTGCAGGGCGTGCGAGATGCCGCGCCCCTCGGGCTCCGGCTGCACGATGTCGTGCGCGTCGGCCGAGATGCCCTGGCCGACCGCCTCCGCGTACACCCGGGCGCCACGCTTGGCGGCGTGCTCGGCGGACTCCAGGACGACCACGCCCGAGCCCTCGCCGAGGACGAACCCGTCACGGGCCACGTCGTAGGGACGCGAGGCGCCCTGCGGGTCGTCGTTGTTCTTGGACATCGCCATCATGTTGCCGAACGCGGCGATCGGCAGCGGGTGGATCGCCGCCTCCGTGCCGCCCGCGACGACGACGTCCGCACGGCCGGTGCGGATCATCTCGATGCCGTAGCCGATGGCCTCCGCGCCCGACGCGCACGCCGACACCGGGGTGTGCACGCCCGCGCGGGCGCCCACGGCGAGACCGACGTTGGCCGAAGGACCGTTCGGCATGAGCATCGGCACGGTGTGCGGGGAGACCCGCCTGACGCCCTTCTCCTTCAGCACGTCGTACTGGTCGAGGAGGGTCGTCACCCCGCCGATGCCGGAGGCGATGACGGCGCCGAGACGGTCGGGGTCGACCGCCGGGTCGTCGCCCGCCTTGGCGGTGAAGCCGGCGTCGGCCCACGCCTCCTTGGCCGCGATCAGCGCGAACTGCGCCGAGCGGTCGAGGCGGCGGGCCTGCGGCCGGGGGATGACCTCGGACGGGTCCACGGCGACCGGCGCCGCGATACGGACCGCCTGGTCGGCGGCCCAATCCTGTTCGAGGGGCTTGACACCGGAACGTCCGGCGATCAGGCCCTCCCAGGTAGAGGCTACGTCGCCACCCAGCGGTGTGGTTGCGCCGATACCGGTGACGACCACGGTGCGATTGGTCGGGCTCACGGGAAATCTTTCTCCAACGTTACGAGGAGGACCATCCCCGCGTTGCCGCGGGGAACGGCGCCACCGCCGGGTGGCGGGGCCTTGCAGTGGCCTAAGGGGTGACTCAGGCCTGGTGCGTGAGGATGTAGTCGGTGGCGTCGCCGACCGTCTTGAGGTTCTTGACGTCCTCGTCCGGGATCTTGACGTCGAAGCGCTCCTCGGCGGCGACGACGACCTCGACCATGGACAGCGAGTCGACGTCCAGGTCGTCGGTGAAGGACTTGTCCAGCTGGACGTCCTCAACCGGGATGCCGGCGATCTCGTTCACGATGTCGGCGAGACCGGCGACGATCTCTTCCTGAGTGGCGGCCATGTCAGGCGCTCCTTCTTAGTGATTCCAGAGGGTTGGGCAGTGTGTCCCGCACCGGACGACACGATCATCCGGCACGGAGTGCCTAGGGGAGGGTAACGACCGTCGCGGCGTACACGAGACCCGCCCCGAAGCCGATGAGGAGTGCGGTGTCGCCGCTCTTCGCCTCACCGGTCGCCAGGAGCCGCTCCATGGCGAGCGGGATCGAGGCGGCCGAGGTGTTGCCTGTGGTGCGGACGTCACGCGCGACCGTGACGTGCTCCGGCAGTTTCAGTGTCTTCACCATCGAGTCGATGATCCGCTCGTTGGCCTGGTGGGGGATGAAGACGTCCAGGTCGTTCGCGGTCAGCCCGGCGGCGTCCAGCGCCTCCTTGGCGACCTTCGCCATCTCGAACACGGCCCAGCGGAAGACCGCCTGGCCCTCCTGGGTGATCGCGGGGAACTTGGCGACCTCGCCGTCGCGGTAGTCCGTCCACGGCACGGTCTGCTTGATGGTCTCGGACTTGTCGCCCTCCGAGCCCCACACCGTCGGGCCGATCGCCGGCTCCTGCGCCGGGCCGACCACGACCGCGCCCGCGCCGTCACCGAACAGGAAGGCGGTGGCCCGGTCCTCCAGGTCGGTCAGGTCCGACAGCCGCTCCACGCCGATGACCAGCACGTACTCGGCCGAGCCCTCGACGACCATGCCCTTGGCGAGGGTCAGCCCGTAGCCGAAGCCGGCGCAGCCCGCGGAGATGTCGAAGGCGGCGGCCTTGTCGGTGCCGAGCTTGTCGGCGATCTCCGTCGCCACCGCCGGGGTCTGCTTGAAGTGCGAGACGGTGGAGACGATCACACCGCCGACCTGCGCGGCGGTGATCCCGGCGTCGGCGATCGCCTTGCCCGCCGCCTCGATCGACATCGCGGCCACGGTCTCCTCGTCGGAGGCCCAGTGCCGGGTCTCGATGCCGGAGCGCGAGCGGATCCACTCGTCGGACGAGTCGATCGTCTCCAGGATGACCTCGTTCGGCACCACCCGGACCGGCCGGTAGCCGCCGACCCCGAGGATCCGCGCGTACGGTGCGCCCTTGCTGGGCTTGATCTTCGCCATCAGAGCTCCTGTCGGGCACCGTGCTCGGCGATGAGCGCGCGAGCGGCGTCGAGGTCGTCGGGGGTCTTGAGGGCCAGCGTCGCGACGCCGGGCAGGGCGCGCTTGGCGAGGCCGGTCAGGGTGCCGCCTGGGCACACCTCGATGAGCGCGGTCACACCGAGCTCCTTGAAGGTGTCCATGCACAGGTCCCAGCGGACCGGGTTGGCGACCTGCCCCGCCAGCCGCTCCAGCACCTCGGTGCCGGTCGCGACGGCCTGTCCGTCCTTGTTGGACACGTACGTGAACCGGGGGTCGCCGGGGGTCAGCTCCTTCGCCGCGCGGGCCAGCGTGTCGACCGCGGGCGCCATGTGCACGGTGTGGAAGGCGCCGGCCACCTTCAGCGGGACGACGCGGCGCACCCCCTCGGGCTTGTCCTCGGCCAGCGCGGCCAGCTGCTCCAGGGTGCCCGCGGCCACTATCTGGCCCGCGCCGTTGACGTTGGCCGGGGTCAGACCCAGCCTCTCCAGGTGCGGGACGGTGACCTCGGGGTCGCCGCCGAGCAGCGCCGACATGCCGGTCTCGGCGCGCGTGGCGGCCTCGGCCATGGCCAGGCCCCGCTTGCGGACGAGGGCCAGCGCGGCGGCGTCGTCGAAGACGCCCGCGTAGGCGGCGGCGGTGATCTCGCCGACACTGTGGCCCGCGACCGCGCCCGGGGTGATGTCACCCAGTGCCGCGGCGGACACGAGACCGGCGGCGACCAGCAGCGGCTGGGCGACGGCCGTGTCCCGGATCTCGTCGGCGTCGGCGAGCGTGCCGTAGTGCACCAGGTCGAGGTCGATGGCCTCGGACCAGGCACGCAGACGGGCCTCGACACCGGGAAGGTCGAGCCAGGGGGTCAGGAAGCCGGGCGCCTGGGCGCCTTGGCCGGGAGCGACGAGTACGAGCACTCTCACACTCTCTCTTGGTTACGGGCACGGCCGCCCGTGGGGACAGGGACGAAGAACGGCAGGGGGTTTTGTGGACCCCCGACAAAACACTAGGCCGGTAGATCCCCATCGGCCAGACGCCCCAGGATCAGCGCGATCCGCAGCGTGAACGCCGAACGTACATCCGAAGGCGACCACCCGGTGACGTCAGTCACCCGTCGGAGCCGGTAGCGCACGGTGTTCGGATGGACGAAGAGCATCCGCGCCGCGCCCTCCAGACTGCTCGCCTGTTCGAGATAGACGGCGAGCGTCTCAAGGAGCGCCGAGCCCGCCTCTTCGAGCGGTCTGTAGATCTCCTCCACCAACTGCTGGCGGGCCCCCGGATCGCCCGCGATGGCGCGCTCCGGCAGGAGATCGTCCGACAGCACCGGCCGGGGCGCGTCCTGCCAGGCGGAACACGCCTTGAGCCCGGCGGCGGCGGCCTGCGCGGAGCGGGTCGCGGCCAGCAGGTCGGGGACCACCGGCCCGGCGACCACGGGGCCGGCCGCGTACGGGCCGATCAGCGACTTGGCGACGGCGAGCGGATTGTCGCTGCCGCCCGCGATCACCACCAGGCGGTCACCGAGGACACCGGTGAGCACCTGGAGCTTGGCGTGCCGGGCGGCCCGCCTGATGGCCTCCACGGTCAGCTCGGAGTCGCCGTCGGGGGCGGTTCCCAGCACCACGCAGACATGCTCGGGCGCGTGCCAGCCGAGCGCGGCGGCCCGGCTCACCGCGCCCTCGTCGGCCTCACCGCTGAGGACGGCGTTGACGACCAGCGACTCCAGGCGGGCGTCCCAGGCACCGCGTGCCTCGGCGGCCTGCGCGTACACCTGCGCGGTCGCGAAGGCGATCTCCCGCGCGTAGACGAGCAGCGCCTCGCGCAGCACGTTCTCGTCGCCGGGGGCGGCCACCTCGTCGATGGCGCTCTCCATGACCTCGATGGTCGTGCGGACCATCTCCACGGTCTGGCGCAGCGTGATGGCCCGGGTCAGCTCGCGCGGCGCGGTCCCGAAGACGTCGGTGGAGATGGCCTGCGGGGCGTCGGGGTGCCGGAACCACTCGGTGAACGCGGCGATGCCCGCCTGCGCGACCAGACCGATCCAGGACCGGTTCTCCGGCGGCATCGCCCGGTACCACGGCAGCGTCTCGTCCATGCGCGCGATGGCGTGGGCGGCGAGACGTCCGGAGGACTTCTCCAGACGCTTCAGGGTCGCGGGGTGCGGATGGGCGCCTTGCGCGACGGCTTCGGGCTCGTGGGCTTCTGGTTCGGGCACGTGCACAAGACTGCCTCATCGCGACGGCGCCGCGCGCCGCCGGGTCTACCGTGGGGTGCGTGATGGATGTGCGGCGCGCGGCGGAGCGCTATCGGGGCCAGGACACGCCGGACGGCGTGGAGTCGTGGCACGCCCTCTCCTTCGGGCCGTTCTACGACCCGGACAATCTGCGCTTCGGCGCGGTCCTCGCCTGCAACGAGGAACGGCTCGCGCCGGGCGCCGGGTTCGACGAGCACCCGCACAGCCACACCGAGATCGTGACGTGGGTGGTGGCGGGCGAGCTGACCCACCGGGACTCGGCCGGCCACCGCACCACGGTCCGCGCCGGTGACGTGCAGCGGCTCAGCGCCGGCTCCGGGGTGCGGCACGTGGAGCGCAACGACGGCCCCGAGCCGCTGGTGTTCGTCCAGATGTGGCTGGCCCCGGTCGACCCCGGCGGTGACCCGGCCTACGAGATCGTGCGCGGCATCGCCGACTCCACCCCGTACGCCGTCCCGGAGGCCGCCGCGCTGCTCCACGTGCGGCGGCTGGTGGCGGGGGAGCGGACGGCGGTGCCCGGTGCGGCGTACCTCTACGCGCACGTGGTGCGCGGCGAAGTACGCCTGGACGGAGTCGAGTTGGGGCCCGGGGACGCGGCGCGGATCACGGAGGGCAAGGAGTCCGAGGCGGTCGCCGTGACGGCGGCGGAGCTGCTGCTGTGGGAGATGGCGCCCTAACGTGACGCGGCGGCCGCCTCCGCGAGGACGGCGTCCGTGAACGGCGGCCAGACCTCCGCCGCCCAGGGGCCGAAGGCGCGGTCGGCGAGGGCGACGCAGGCGAGCCCGGCGGCCGGGTCGATCCACAGGAACGTACCGGACTGGCCGAAGTGCCCGAAGGTGCGCGGCGAGGACGAACCGCCCGTCCAGTGCGGGGACTTGCTGTCGCGGATCTCGAAGCCGAGACCCCAGTCGTTGGGGTTCTGGTGGCCGTAGCCCGGCAGGACGCCCTTGGTGCCCGGGTACTGCACGGTCATCGCGGCGGCCACCGTGCGCGGGTCGAGCAGCCGGGGCGCCTGGACCTCCGCGGCGAACCGCAGCAGGTCCTCGACCGTGGAGACGCCGTCCTTCGCGGGCGAGCCGTCCAGGGAGGTGTCCGCCATGCCGAGCGGCTCAAGCACCGCCTGGCGCAGATACTCGGCGAACGGGATCTCGGTGGCCCGCGCGATGTGCTCGCCGAGCTGCTCGAACCCGGCGTTGGAGTACAGCCGCCGCTCGCCGGGCGGTGCGGTCACCCGGTGCTCGTCGAAGGCCAGTCCCGACGTGTGGGCGAGGAGATGGCGGACGGTCGCGCCGGGCGGCCCGGCCGGTTCGTCCAGCTCGATCGCCCCCTCCTCGTACGCGACGAGCGCCGCGTACGCCGCGAGCGGCTTGGTGACCGAGGCCAGCGGGAAACGCCGGCCGAGCGGCCCGTGGCCGCCCAGGACCGTACCGTCGGCCCGTACGGCACCCGCGGCGGCGGTGGGAACCGGCCAGTTCTCGATCAGCGCGAGGCTCTGCAACGACATGCCGTCGACCCTATGCGCTCACAGCCGCAGCTCCAGCAACGGGTCGGGCTTGGGCAGGAAGCCCAGCGACCCGTACAGCGGCGCGGCGGCGGGGCTCGCCGTCAGCCGCACCCGGCGGGCGCCGCGCTCGCGGAACCAGTCGAGGAGCGCCGTCATCCCGGCGCGGGAGTAGCCGCGCCGTCTGGCGTCCGGGTCGGTGGCGACGCTGAAGACGAATCCGACGAGGCCGTCCGCGCCGTCGCTGTCCTTGCCGATCCGGTAGTCGACCGTCCCGGCGACCAGCGCGGCCAGCGCGCCCGGCCGTTCGGGGAAGTCGACGACGAAGGCGGCGAACGTGCCGTCCGCCTCGCCCAGCCGGGCGCGCAGCGTGGGCAGGGCCGCGTCGTGCCAGCCCGTCGGTCCCGGGCTCCCCGCCAGTTCGTCGATCATCACCTGGCGCAGCCGCAGCACCTCGGGCGCGTCCGCGGGCAGGGCTCGTCGTGCAACGGTCATGTCCCGCACGGTAGTCAGCCGGCGGCTCGGCCGTCCTGCCGATTTATCGCCGGTTCCGCTTGCCTGGAGTGCACTCGAAGGCCATAGCGTGGACCGTATGACGGTGATGGAGACCACCCGGACCGAGGCCGACACCTGCGGTGCCCCGCCCCACCCGCATCGGCTGCCCGACGGACAGGACCGCTACACGATCAGCGAGGTGGTCGCCGTCACCGGCCTCACCGCGCACACCCTGCGCTGGTACGAGCGGATCGGTCTGATGCCGCACGTGGACCGCTCCCACACCGGGCAGCGCCGGTACAGCAACCGCGACCTCGACTGGCTCGACCTGGTCGGCAAGCTCCGGCTGACCGGCATGCCGGTCGCCGACATGGTGCGCTACGCGGAGCTGGTCAGGGAGGGCGATCACACCTTCGGCGCCCGCTTCGACCTGCTGGAGTCGACCCGCACGGACGTGCTGCACCGGATCGCCGAACTCCAGGGCACGCTGGCCGTCCTGGACCGCAAGATCAGCTTCTACGCCGACGCGGGCCGCGCGCACGGGCGGGAGGCGGAGCAGGCCGGGGAACCCGTCTGAGCGCTCACAGCTCGGCGAGCAGCTCCGCCTTCTTCACCGAGAACTCCTCGTCGGTGACCAGCCCGGCCTGGTGCAACTCCCCGAGGTGCCTGATCCGTTCGGCGATGTCGGCGGGGTCCCGCCGGGCCGGTCCCGCGGGCACGGGGACCGCCGTCCCCGACGCCCTGGCCGCGGCCAGCACCGCCGCGGCGAACGGCAGTGACTCGTGCACCGGGCCGTAGCCGAGTCCGAAGACCACGGCGGCCGGGTCCTGGTCGGGCTGGGCCGGCCTGCCGCCCGCCACCGGTTCGCGGCCCAGCAGCCGCAGATGGCCCTCGAACGCCTCGGGCGAGCGCCACTCGACGCCGGCCAGGTCGGCCACCGCGAACGTCTGGTCGCCGGCCTTCCACTTCGCCGAGGACGCTCCCGTCCAGAACCACCGGAAGGTGACCGTCCGCCCGTCGAAGGAGGCCTTCGCGTCGTACGCCTTGAACTGGCGCGGCGTCTCGGGGGCCGCCACCAGGAACCGCTCGGCCGGTTCGGCGCCGTCGTCGGGGAGTCCGGCGCGCAGCTCGTCGGCGTAGTACTCGGCCAGCGTCTCCCGCTCGGCGGGCAGCACCAGCCGGTACGGATCGCTGCTGTCCTTCAGCTGTCCCGCCGCCGCCTCCATCAGCGGATCGGCGCCCGGCCTCGGCTCGGCCCGCAGCACGACCGTGCCGCGCCTGCCCGGGGTCAGGCTCACGCCCGACAGCGCGGCCAGCGGCACCCGGCGTTCCCCGAGCGCCTGGAACAGCTTGGGTGTTCGAATCCCCCGTTCGTAACGGATGAGCAGGGAGTCGGACTCGAACTCCCAGGCGGCATGAAATCCGGCCAGCACGTCACCCATGCGGCTCATCGTATGCAAGACGCGCTCCTTCGTCGCCACTCCGGGGGACCGCACTTCCTGCGCCTCTACGCGCGTCCCGCCGCCGTCATGCCGGACAGTTCCGTGTCGCACGCCCGATCCTGCCGGGCGCAGCGCACCGAGCCGTACGCGCCGACGCCGATCTCGGCGAAGTTGCGCAGGCTCTCCGTGCCAGGTTCGAAATACCCGCTGTGTCCCCGCGCGCCGTGCGCCGAGAGCACCCGCGCGCCGAACGCCGCCGAGACCGGGTCCGCCCCGTGGCCGAACCCGCCGACCTCCAGATACGGCACGTCCTGGATCCAGTCGTCCGCGTCCCGCATCGCCCACACCTGGGCGGAGGTCCGCAGGTGCGCGGCGTTCCGCACCCGCATGCCGGGGCTCGCCGCCACCGCCAGGTCGGCCACCCGGCGCGGCAGCGCGTGCGCGGCGACCCCGCACACCACGGAGCCGTAGCTGTGGCAGAACAGCGAGACGGGCGCGCGGCCGGGCAGCCCCCGCACCAGGGCGTTCAGCCGGATCGCGCCGTCCTCGGCGCGCATCGCCGTGGCCGAGTCGATGCCGAGGCCCGCCGGAGCCGTGTAGTCGGCCCAGGCGATCACCGCGGTACGGGTCGAGGGGCTCGCCGCCCGCTCGGCCGCGTACAGCGACGTCGCCATGCCGACCGGCGCGGTGTAGCGGCGGGAGGTCCGCTGGAAGGTGAGCAGGTCGGTGTCGACGCCGGGCACCACGACCGAGATCCGCTCGGCCCTCGGCAGGTCCCCGAACACCTCGGCCACCCGGCCCGCGCCCTGCGGGTCGAAGGCGAGGATCTGCCGGCCCGGCGCGAGGAGCGCCTCGTAGCGGTGCATCCGGCGGCCCGCCAACTGCTGGCCCGCGGGCGAGAGCCTGCTGTCGTGCGTCCGGGCGCGCTCGGTGTCGCGCTGCTCGGTGAGCGCGATCCGGTTGGCCCGGTAGCGCAGGGCGGCCGGGGCGCCGTTCATGTTGCCGACGGCGAGCGGGTAGCGGTGCGCGAGCGAGAGCCGCTCCCGCGCGGTGAGCCCGGCGAAGAAGCGGGCGAGCCGGGCGGGGGCGGCGTCCGGGTCGGGCAGCCGGTGGCCGTGCAGCCGGCCGTGCTCCCAGGAGGAGAGCGAGACGCGCAGCGGCGCCGAGTCCGGGTGGGCGCGCAGCGCCGTCCAGCCGGTGGTCGCCAGCATCACGAACACCACGGCCAGCGCGAGCAGCGCGCGCCAGACGTTCAGTTGCGGGGAGGTGTCGAAGGAAGTCACTGGGAGGACACACTAGGAGAACGGGAGGGTCTCGGACGAGTCGAGTGACGCGGATCACGTTTCGATAAAGGGGGCGTTGACCTCCCGGCGCCCGCAAGCGCCTCAGCGCGCCCGCCAGTTGCCGGCCAGCGCGGGCCCCACCTGGTCGAGGTACGCGATCGTCAGCGCCCGCATCCCCTCCAGGCTGAAGTCCCCCGACGCGCTCCACCGTTGCTCCGTGACCCGCATCACCCCGCCGAACACCGCCACCGCGAGCCGCGGGCGCGGGTCGGTGTCCACGTCGAGGCCCTCCCGCTCGGCCAGCATCCGCGCGATGGTCTCCTCGGTCTCGGCGTTGCGCCGCAGATGGGCGGCGAGCAGCACGGGCGTCGACTCGATCACCCGGTGCATGCCGACGAACGCCTCGACCGGGACGACGGACTCGATCACCTCGTGCAGGGTGTCCCAGCTCTCCAGCACCGCCCGGCGCAGCGCGACCATCGGCGCCTCCGCGGCCGGGCGGGCGCGCACCGCCCCCAGGTACCGGGCGACCGCCAGCTCCTCCAGCGCGAGGGCCGCCTCCTCCTTGCCCGCGAAGTAGCGGAAGAAGGTGCGCGGCGAGACGTCCACGGCATCGGCGATGTCGTCCACCGTGGTGCCGTCGTACCCCCGTTCGACGAACATCTCGACGGCGGTCCGCAGGAGGGCGTCCCGGGTGCGCTGCTTCTTGCGTTCGCGCAACGTTTCCATACGAGTCAGTTACTGACTTGTGAATTGGTTTGTCAATTGTCAGAGGCTGTCACTAGCCTCGAACACATGACTAGTCAGACCACCATCGAGACTGCGGGGCCGGGGGACGGGGCCCCGGCAGCCCCGTCGGGAGGCTCGCCCGCCTCCGGGCTGCGCGGCCACCCCTGGTTCACGCTCATAACCGTCGCCGTCGGGGTCATGATGGTGGCCCTCGACGGCACCATCGTGGCCATCGCCAACCCGGCCATCAAGGACGACCTGAACGCCAGTTTCGCGGACGTCCAGTGGATCACCAACGGCTACTTCCTCGCCCTGGCCGTCGCCCTGATCACCGCGGGCAAGCTCGGTGACCGCTTCGGCCACCGGCAGACCTTCCTCATCGGCGTGGTCGGCTTCGCCGCCGCGTCCGGCGCCATCGGGCTCTCCGACAGCATCCCGCTGGTCGTCACCTTCCGGGTCCTGCAGGGCGTGTTCGGCGCGCTGCTGATGCCCGCCGCGCTCGGCCTGCTGCGCGCCACCTTCCCCGCCGAGAAGCTCAACACGGCGATCGGCATCTGGGGCATGGTCATCGGCGCCTCCACCGCGGGCGGCCCGATCCTCGGCGGTGTCCTCGTCGAGCACGTCAACTGGCAGTCGGTGTTCTTCATCAACGTGCCGGTCGGCCTCCTCGCCGTCCTGCTCGGCCTGGTGATCCTCCTCGACCACCGCGCCGAGAACGCCCCGCGCTCCTTCGACGTGCTCGGCATCGCCCTCCTCTCGGTCGCGATGTTCTGCCTGGTCTGGGCCCTGATCAAGGCGCCCGCCTGGGGCTGGGGCGACGGCAGGACATGGGCGTTCATCGCCGCGTCCGTCCTCTGCTTCGCGCTGTTCGCGCTCTGGGAGACGAAGGTCAAGGAGCCGCTGATCCCGCTCGGGCTGTTCCGCTCGGTGCCGCTGTCGGCCGGTGTCGTGCTGATGGTCCTGATGGCCATCGCGTTCATGGGCGGCCTGTTCTTCGTCACGTTCTACCTCCAGAACGTGCACGGCATGAGCCCGATCGACGCCGGACTGCACCTGCTGCCGCTCACCGGCATGATGATCGTCGGCTCGCCGCTCGCCGCCTTCCTGATCGGCAAGCTCGGCCCGCGCGTCCCGCTGGCCGGCGGCATGGCGGCCACCGCGCTCGCCATGTACGGCATGTCGACGCTCCAGACGGACACCGGCAGCGGCGTCATGTCGCTCTGGTTCGCGCTGCTCGGCCTCGGCCTCGCGCCCGTCATGGTCGGCGCCACCGAGGTCATCGTGGGCAACGCGCCGATGGAGCTGTCCGGCGTGGCCGGCGGTCTCCAGCAGGCCGCCATGCAGATCGGCGGCAGCCTCGGCACCGCCGTCCTCGGCGCCGTCATGGTCTCCAAGGTGGACAGCGACCTGGCCGGCAACTGGAAGGACGCGGGACTCCCGCCGCTCACCCCCGCCCAGCTCGCCCAGGCGTCCGAGGCCGTCCAGGTCGGGGTGGCGCCGGTCTCCAAGGGGATGCCCGAGGCGATGGTCGCGAAGGTCACCGACGTCGCGCACGACACGTTCATCTCCGGCATGGGCCTCGCCTCGCTCGTCGCCGCCGGGGTCGCGGTGGTCGCCGTCTTCGTCGCGCTGCTCACCAAGCGCGGGGTGAACGCGGACGCGGGCATGGGACCCGGTCACATCTGACGGCCCGTCGGCGGACGTCCCCTGTCAGGGTGAAGCCGCCGAAGATCACTCGCACCCGGCCCACGCGGCACGCCACAGTGGGCCGGGCCCTGTGAACGGCATGTTCCACCGGCACATGCACCGGTGCCCAGGGCGCTCGGCGCGACGGCGCGCTGCCGGAGGGGGGCGGCGCGCCGCAGGCCCGTGAATCCCCGGCCCGATCCGGGGCATCCGCACTCCAGGTCCCCGAACCGACCCCGGGGACCGGGGAGTTGACGATGGCAGGCTATGGACACCGCACCCGCGGCCGCACCCGGCGCTGGTCCCGACCCGGCACCGGCGCGGTCCAGGACCGGGCGACCCTCGCGCTCATCGGCGTGATCTGCGCCGTCGCGGGCCTCTTCGTCCTCGGCATCCTGCTCGGCCCCGCCGCGATCCTCTGCGGCTGGCTCGCGATGGGCCGCACCTGGTCCCGGGCCCGCCCGCTCCAGCCGATGATCGCCGTGATCCTGGGCGCGATCGACACGGTCCTCGCCCTGATCACCCTCTAGGCACCCGGCCGGACCTCGGCCCGTCACCGCGCGCCGCCAGCGCGGCCACCTCCGCGCGCAGCGCCCGCACCTCGGCCGTGAGGGCCTCGATCGCCTCCGTGCGCCGGCGTTCCTCGTCGTCGTCCTTGTCGAAGCGGGCGATGAACCACGCGGCGATGTTCGCCGTGACGACGCCGAGCAGGGCGATCCCGGACAGCATCAGCCCGACCGCGATCATGCGGCCGAGGCCGGTCGTCGGCGCGTGGTCGCCGTATCCGACGGTCGTCATCGTGGTGAACGACCACCAGACGGCGTCACCCAGCGTGCGGATGTTCCCGTGCGGCGCGTCCCGTTCGACGGAGAGCACCGCGAGCGAGCCGAACATCAGCAGCCCGATCACCGACCCCGCGACATACGTGGTCAGCCGGATCTGCGACGCCATCCGCGCCCGGCGGCCCACCAGCAGCAGCGTCGAGACCAGCCGCAGCAGCCGCAGCGGCTGGAGGAGCGGCAGCACCACCGCGCACAGGTCGGGCCAGTGGGCCCGTACGAACGCGCGGCGCCTGGGCGTCAGCGCCAGCCGCACCAGATGGTCGACGGCGAAACAGGCCCACACCGTCCACTCCGCCGCCGTGCACACCGAGGTCAGCGACCGACTCGCCGAACTGTCCACGATCGGCGCCGCGTAGGCGACGGCGAAGGCCACCGTGAGCCCCAGCAGGGGCCGTTGAGTGACCCGCTCCCAACGAACCCGCGCCGACGGAGCGTTCGACGCCTGCGGCTCAGTCATGGCCGCATGGTAGGTCGCCCCGCCCACCTGCCCGGGGCAGGAAAGCCCGACGCGAATGTCCCGCCATGTCCCGGCGGGACTGGACGGCTGTGGGCGGACGGCCGTCGTGGGCGGGCGGCGGTCGTGGGTGGACGGCGGGAGTGGGCGGTCGGCCTTGGGCGGGCGGCGGTGAGTGGGCGGTCATGGGTGGGCGCGGGCGGGCGGGAGATGTCGGGGGCGAGCGGGAGATGTCGGGGGCGAGCTGTCGGGTTCCGGCGGTCGGACCCCAGTGGGTCGGACTCCAGTGGGTCGGACTCCGGTGGGTCGGACTCCGGTGGGTCGGTATCCGGCGGTCCGGCCCGTTCGGAGCAGGCCCCGCGCCGCCGGCCCGGGACCCCCGGGGCCGGCGGCCGCAATCGGCGCCGCGCCCCGGTTTCTCCCGCGCCGGACGAGGACGGGCGCCCGGACGAGCCGCCGTGCGCGCGCCTCGCGTCGCCGGACGAGCCGCTGTGCGCTCGCCCCGCGTCGCCGCGCGCCCCGGTGTCGCGCCCCCTGGCTCCCGACCCGGCCGGCCGGCCCTACGCGTCGCCTCCCGCTGTGCCCGGGTGGGCCGCCGATACGTCGAGGAGTTGGTAGCGGTCCACCGCCTGCTTCAGCTGGGAACGGTCCACCTTGCCTTCCCGGGCCAGTTCGGTCAGTACGGAGACCACGATCGACTGCGCGTCGATGTGGAAGAACCGCCGCGCCGCGCCCCGGGTGTCGGCGAAGCCGAAGCCGTCCGCGCCGAGGGACTGGTACGTGCCCGGCACCCAGCGCGCGATCTGGTCGGGAACCGACCGCATCCAGTCCGACACGGCCACGAACGGACCCTCGGCACCGCTCAGCTTCCGCGTCACATAGGGGACGCGCTGCTCCTCCTCCGGGTGCAGCAGGTTGTGCCGCTCGCACTCGACGGCCTCCCGCCGCAGCTCGTTCCAGGAGGTCGCCGACCAGACGTCGGCCCGCACGTCCCAGTCCTCGGCGAGGATCCGCTGCGCCTCCAGGGCCCACGGCACCGCCACCCCGGACGCCAGGATCTGCGCCCCGATCGAGCCCGCCGTGCCCGCGCTCAGCCGGTGGACGCCCTTGAGGATGCCCTCGACGTCCACGTCGTCCGGCTCGGCCGGATGCCGGATCGGCTCGTTGTAGACCGTCAGGTAGTAGAAGACGTCCTCGCCGTGCGGGTGCTCGGCGTCCGCGCCGTACATCCGGCGCAGCCCGTCCCGCACGATGTGCGCGATCTCGTACCCGTAGGCCGGGTCGTAGGCCACACAGGCCGGGTTGGTCGAGGCCAGCAGCTGGGAGTGGCCGTCGGCGTGCTGGAGACCCTCACCGGTCAGCGTCGTACGCCCGGCCGTCGCGCCCAGCACGAAACCGCGCGAGAGCTGGTCGGCCATCTGCCAGAACTGGTCGCCGGTGCGCTGGAAACCGAACATCGAGTAGAAGACGTAGACCGGGATGAGCGGTTCGCCGTGCGTGGCGTACGCCGAGCCCGCCGCGATCAGCGAGGCCGTGCACCCCGCCTCCGAGATGCCGTCGTGCAGCATCTGCCCGGTCGGCGACTCCTTGTACGCGAGCAGCAGCTCCCGGTCGACCGACTCGTACTGCTGGCCGAGCGGGTTGTAGATCTTCGCGCTCGGGAAGAACGAGTCCATGCCGAACGTGCGGTACTCGTCCGGCGCGATCAGCACGAACCGCCTGCCGATCTCCTTGTCCCGCATGAGGTCCTTGAGGAGCCGGACAAAGGCCATGGTCGTCGCGATGGACTGCTGGCCCGAACCCTTCTTCACGGTCGCGTACGTCTTGTCGTCCGGCAGGGCGAGCGGCTTCGAGCGCACCACCCGGGTCGGTACGTACCCGCCGAGCGACTTGCGCCGGTCGTGCATGTACTGGATCTCCTCCGAGTCCCGCCCGGGGTGGTAGTACGGCGGCAGGCCCGACTCCAGCTCCTTGTCGGCGATCGGCAGGTGCAGCCGGTCCCTGAACCGCTTCAGGTCGTCGACCGTCAGCTTCTTCATCTGGTGCGTGGCGTTGCGGCCCTCGAAGTTCGGGCCCAGGGTCCAGCCCTTGACCGTCTTGGCCAGGATGACCGTCGGCTGGCCCCGGTGCTCCTGGGCCGCCTTGAACGCCGCGAAGATCTTCCGGTGGTCGTGGCCGCCGCGCCCCAGGTGCAGGATCTGGTCGTCGGTCATGTTCTCGACCATCGCGCGCAGCCGCTGGTCGTCGCCGAAGAAGTGGTCGCGGATGTAGCCGCCCGACTCCGTCGCGTACGTCTGGTACTGGCCGTCCGGGGTGGTGTTCATCCGGTTGACCAGCAGGCCGTCGCGGTCCTGGGCCAGCAGCGGGTCCCACGAGCGGTCCCAGACCAGCTTGATCACGTTCCAGCCGGCGCCCCTGAAGACCGACTCCAGCTCCTGGATGATCTTGCCGTTGCCGCGCACCGGGCCGTCGAGCCGCTGGAGGTTGCAGTTCACCACGAAGGTGAGGTTGTCCAGGCCCTCGCGGGCGGCGATGGAGAGCTGGCCGAGCGACTCGGGCTCGTCCATCTCGCCGTCGCCGAGGAACGCCCACACGTGCGACTTCGAGGTGTCCGCGATCCCGCGCGCCTGCAGGTAGCGGTTCATCCGCGCCTGGTAGATCGCGCCCAGCGGGCCGAGGCCCATGGAGACCGTCGGGAACTCCCAGAAGTCCGGCATGGAGCGCGGGTGCGGGTAGCTGGAGAGGCCGTCGGGGTACTTCGACTTCTCCTGCCTGAAGCCGTCGAGCTGCGCCTCGGAGAGCCGGTCGAGCAGGAACGCGCGGGCGTAGATGCCGGGGGAGGCGTGGCCCTGGAAGAAGATCTGGTCGCCGCCGTCGCCTTCGTCCTTGCCGCGGAAGAAGTGGTTGAAGCCGACGTCGTACAGCGAGGCGGAGGACGCGAAGGTGGCGATGTGGCCGCCGACCCCGATGCCGGGACGCTGGGCGCGGGAGACCATCACCGCGGCGTTCCAGCGGGTGGCGTTCAGGACCTTGCGCTCGATCTCCTCGTTGCCAGGGAAGAACGGCTCGGCCTTGGTCGGGATGGTGTTCACGTAGTCCGTGCTGCGCATCTCGGGCACGGCGACGCGCTTCTCGCGGGCCCGCTCGATCAGCCGGAGCATCAGATACCTGGCCCGCTCCCGGCCGCGTTCGTCGACGGCGGCGTCCAGGGAGTCGAGCCACTCCTGTGTCTCTTCGGGATCGAAGTCAGGAACCTGACTCGGAAGGCCGCCAATGATGATCGGGTTGCGATCGGATCCGGAAGCCACGCTGTTCCTTACCTGTCAGAGGGGCTGCTGTGGGCTGTTCTGGTCTTCGCTGGTTCTTCTCTGGTCTTCGCTGTCTTCTCTGGTTCTTCGCTGGTCTTTTCCCCGGGTGCGCCGCCGTCCGGCGGGCCGTCCGCCGTCGCGCTGCTCTCGCTGCTGTCGGTGCCGGTTCTCGTGCCGTTCTCCGGGTTGTCGCCCTTGGTGCCACGGGTTCCCGCGGCGTTCCCCATCGTGTACCTGGGAAAGTCAATCGTCATCTCTACTTAAAGGTAACCAAGCCCTCTGACAGTCCCCCAGGGTTCCCAACGCGACAAACCGGGCAGAAAGCTGTGGTGCGTGTCACCTCGGGCCGGGGTGGCGTGCCGTAAGTTGCGGCGACACGGCCGGGAACGTCACCGTTTCGGCGGTCTGAACGGCCGGGTACTTGCGCGATCCGCCCCGCCCGTGTGGACTACGGCCAACGCTTCGCGCCCGCGCGAGGCCGAGACTCCCCCCAGGCTCTCGACGAGCCAGGGGGGTACCCCCATACCGAACATGATCAGGAGGCAACCCGTGAGCGCGACCGCGGACCACGCGGAGGAGCGGACGAATCCTGCCGCAAGGCTGGGGTTCCAGCCCGAGCAGGTGGTCCAGGAGATCGGCTACGACGACGACGTAGACCAGGAACTCCGCGAGGCCATTGAGGAAGTCATCGGCAGCGACCTGGTGGACGAGGACTACGACGACGTCGCCGATGCCGTGGTGCTGTGGTTCCGCGACGACGACGGTGACCTCACCGACGTGCTGGTCGACGCCATCACGTACATCGAGGAGGGCGGCGCCATTCTGCTGCTCACGCCGAAGACCGGCCGTGACGGCTACGTGGAGCCCAGCGACATCTCCGAAGCCGCGACGACGGCCGGCCTGTCCGCCGCCAAGAGCGTCAGCGTCGGCAAGGACTGGAGCGGCAGTCGGCTGGTGACGCCGAAGGGGGCCAAGACCAAGCGCTGACCCCCGGTACCTCGGACGGGCCGGCGCGTCCGGCCCGTCCGACGGTCCCCGGTGCTCGCTGCGTAGGGTGGTCCCACCACCCGAGCAGCCCCCACCGAAGGGACGTACGACCATGGCGATCCAGGTCGGCGACAAGGCACCCGACTTCGAGCTCAAGGACAACCACGGCGCGACCGTGCGGCTGTCCGACTACCGGGGCGGCAAGAACGTCGTCCTGCTGTTCTACCCGTTCGCCTTCACCGGTGTCTGCACCGGAGAGCTGTGCGAGCTGCGTGACAACCTGCCGCAGTTCGACGACCGCGACACCCAGCTGCTCGCCGTCTCCAACGACTCCATCCACACCCTGCGCGTCTTCGCCGAGCAGGAGGGCCTGGAGTACCCGCTGCTCAGCGACTTCTGGCCGCACGGCGAGGTCTCCCGCGCGTACGGCGTCTTCGCCGAGGACAAGGGCTGCGCGGTGCGCGGCACCTTCGTCATCGACAAGGAGGGCGTGGTGCGCTGGACCGTCGTCAACGCCCTGCCGGACGCCCGCGACCTCAATGAGTACGTCAAGGCGCTCGACACCCTGTGATTCATCGGTTCCAGGGCATGCGTGGTCCGGGAACCCGTCACTAGGATCGGATCGTTGATCCGATGACAGACGCACAGCGGGGCACACCGCCCCTGATACCAATGGAGGACTCGTGGGAGTCAGCCTCAGCAAGGGCGGCAACGTATCGCTGACCAAGGAGGCCCCTGGCCTGACCGCGGTCATCGTCGGTCTGGGGTGGGACGTCCGCACCACGACCGGCACCGACTTCGACCTCGACGCCAGCGCCCTGCTCCTGAACAGCGCGGGCAAGGTCCAGAGCGACGCCAACTTCGTCTTCTTCAACAACCTCAAGAGCCCGGACGGCTCGGTCGAGCACACCGGCGACAACACCACCGGTGAGGGCGAGGGCGACGACGAGGCGATCAAGGTCGACCTGGCCTCGGTCCCCGCGGACGTCGACAAGATCGTCTTCCCGGTGTCGATCTACGACGCCGAGAACCGCCAGCAGTCCTTCGGCCAGGTCCGCAACGCGTTCATCCGCGTGGTGAACCAGGCGGGCGGCACGGAGATCGCCCGCTACGACCTCTCCGAGGACGCCTCCACGGAGACCGCCATGGTCTTCGGCGAGCTGTACCGCAACGGCGCGGAGTGGAAGTTCCGAGCCATCGGCCAGGGCTACGCCTCGGGCCTGCGCGGCATCGCGCAGGACTTCGGCGTGAACGTCTGAGCGGGCACGCCTCGGCGAGACGGCTTTGCCCCGGCGCCGCACCCCCGGGTGCGGCGCCGGTGGGCCCCCTCCGGGGGGCGCAGGACATCAGGAAGCACCATTCGGGGAGGGAACAGATCATGGGCGTCACACTCGCCAAGGGGGGAAACGTCTCCCTGTCCAAGGCCGCACCCAACCTCACGCAGGTCATGGTCGGCCTCGGCTGGGACGCGCGCTCCACCACCGGAGCCCCGTTCGACCTCGACGCCAGCGCGCTGCTGTGCACCGGCGGGCGGGTGATGGGCGACGAATGGTTCGTCTTCTACAACCAGCTCAAGAGCCCGGACGGCTCGGTCGAGCACACCGGCGACAACCTCACCGGTGAGGGCGAGGGCGACGACGAGTCGATCCTCGTCGACCTCTCCAAGGTGCCGGCCCAGTGCGACAAGATCGTCTTCCCGGTCTCGATCCATGACGCGGACAACCGCGGCCAGACCTTCGGCCAGGTGAGCAACGCCTTCATCCGCGTCGTCAACCAGGCCGACGGCGTGGAGCTGGCCCGCTACGACCTGAGCGAGGACGCGTCGTCGGAGACCGCGATGATCTTCGGCGAGCTCTACCGCCACCAGGGGGAGTGGAAGTTCCGCGCGGTCGGCCAGGGGTACGCGTCGGGCCTTCGGGGCATCGCCCTGGATTTCGGGGTCAATGTCTCCTAGCGGCCCCACCGCGCACAGGCTGCTCCACCGTCTCCGACCTGCGTTTTCTCCGGCCTGAAACCCCTGCTGGCCCGGCTGGAGGGCCAAGCCCTAGACTTCGTGGTCAACAGTAAGTAAAGACGAGTGCGGCGCGGGGGAGACCCGTACCTAAAGGATTGGGTAGCCAGTGCTTCTGAAAACCTTCGGCTGGTCGTTCGCGGTGACCGCGCTCGGCCTGGTCGCTGCGGTCTTCTACGGGGGGTGGGAGGCCTTCGGCATCGTGGCGATCCTCTCCGTCCTCGAGATCTCACTGTCGTTCGACAACGCGGTGGTCAACGCCGGAATCCTGAAGAAGATGAGTGCCTTCTGGCAGAAGATCTTCCTCACCGTCGGTGTCCTCATCGCCGTCTTCGGCATGCGCCTCGTCTTCCCGGTCGTGATCGTCGCGGTCACCGCCAAGATGGGGCCGATCGAGGCCGTCGACCTCGCGCTCAACAACAAGGACCAGTACCAGCAGCTGGTCACCGACGCCCACCCGGCGATCGCCGCGTTCGGTGGCATGTTCCTGCTGATGATCTTCCTCGACTTCATCTTCGAGGAGCGGGACATCCAGTGGCTGCGCTGGATCGAGCGGCCGCTCGCCAAGCTCGGCAAGGTCGACATGCTGTCGGTCTGCATCGCGCTCGCCGTCCTGCTGGTCTCCGCCTTCACCTTCGCCACCCACGCCCACCAGCACGGCGGCGCGCACGTCGACAAGGCGCAGACGGTCCTGATCGCCGGGATCGCCGGCCTGATCACGTACATGGTCGTCGGCGGCCTCTCCGGCTACTTCGAGGAGAAGCTCGAAGAGGACGAGGAACGCGAGCAGGAGGAGGAAGAGGAGGCCAAGCGCACCGGCAAGAAGCGCTCGGCCGTCGCGCTGGCCGGCAAGGCCGCCTTCTTCATGTTCCTCTACCTGGAGGTCCTGGACGCGTCGTTCTCCTTCGACGGCGTGATCGGCGCCTTCGCGATCACCAACGACATCGTGCTGATGGCCCTCGGCCTCGGCATCGGCGCCATGTACGTGCGGTCGCTCACCGTCTACCTGGTCCGCCAGGGCACCCTGGACGACTACGTCTACCTGGAGCACGGCGCCCACTACGCCATCGGCGCGCTGGCCGTGATCCTCATGGTCACCATCCAGTACCAGATCAACGAGGTCATCACCGGCCTGGTCGGTGTCATCCTGATCGGCTGGTCCTTCTGGTCGTCCGTGCTGCGCAACCGCAAACTCGAGGCCGCCGAGGGAAAAGCGTCGGCCTCGGGCGAGAAGACTGAGGTCTCGTCCGGGGTGTGACGCGCCTCGGCTTGAGGAACGCTCTGTGCGGGGCGGCCGGTCCTCCGGCCGCCCCGCCTGGTCTTTCTGTGCATCTGGGTGACTGTGGGGGCGGCAATGGGCTTCTTGGACGGACTCTGGCGGGGCCGCGAGAGCGAATTCGACTCGGGCAGCGCCGCGAGCAACGCGATCGAACTCACCAAACGGCACCACCAGGTGTCCCTGAACAAGCAGGGCGCCGCGACCGGCAACCTCCGGGTCAACCTCACCTGGCGGATGCGGACCTCCGACTTCGGGGCCATGCCGCGCGAGAGCCTGCTGCGCCACCCCTTCAAGGCGCTCAAGCCACCCGAGGTCGTCGGACACAGCCAGAGCATGGTCAACGTCGACCTCGACCTCGGCTGCCTCTACGAACTCCAGGACGGCACCCGCGGGGTCGTCCAGCCGCTCGGCGGCTACCTCGGCGACGTCAACGAACCGCCCTACGTCAAGCTCAGCGGCGACGACCGGTTCGGATCGGCGTCGGGCGAGACCATGTACATCAACCTCGACCACCGGGACGCCATCAAGAGGCTGCTGGTCTTCGTCTACATCTACGACCAGACACCGGCCTTCGACCGCACCCACGCGATCGTCACCCTCTACCCCAGCAACGGCCCCCGGATAGAGATCGGCCTCGACGAACGCCACCCGCAGGCCCGCTCCTGCGCGGTGGTGCTGATCGAGAACGTCAAGGGCGAACTGATGGTCCGCCGCGAGGTCCGGTTCGTCTACGGCTTCCAGGCCGAACTCGACCGCCTCTACGGCTGGGGCCTCCAGTGGGGCCGCGGCTACAAGACCAAGTCGGAGAAGACGTGACGCGCCCCAGGGCCGGACGGTTGTGACGGCGTTCCGAGTCCGGTGCTAGACCCGGATGAACTGCGGTCCCTGCGGAGGCAGCCGGAAGTCCGGGTCGAGGGGCGGGGACACCGGCGGCGGGTAGCCGTATCCCGACTGCTGCTGGGGGTAGCCGTACGTCGGCTGCGGGGCCGGCTGCGGGTACCCGTAGGCCGGCTGGGTCGGGAAGGCCGGGGGCTGCTCGGGCGGCAGCGGGTGCGAGATCTCCGGGCTGGGCGAGTCCGTCTCGTCCACCGTGATGCCGTAGTCCGTCGCCAGGCCCTTCAGACCGTTGGTGTAGCCCTCGCCGAGCGCGCGGAACTTCCAGCCCTCGCCGCGCCGGTACAGCTCGCCGCAGATCAGCGCCGTCTCCTGGCCGGTCTGCGGGGCGACGTCGAAGTACGCCAGCGGTTCCGCGTCCGCGACCGCCGCGTCGTACAGCAGGATGCGCAGCCCGGGTACGCGGTCGAAGGTGACGTCCTCCGCCGAGGCGACCAGCAGGATCTGGCTCACCTCCGGCTCGACCCCCGCCAGATCTGTCTGGATCGTGTCGGTGGGACCCTCGGAGACCCGCTTCTTGCCGAGCCACCAGACCTTCCCGGACGGGTGCCGGGGCTGGTTGTAGAAGACGAAGTCCTCGTCGGCGCGCACCCGACCGTCGGGGCCGAGCAGCAGCGCGGAGGCGTCCACGTCGGGAACCCCCTGCCCCGGCGTCCAGCGCAGCACGGCGCGGACCGTGGTCGCCTCCAGCGGGACGTTCGACCCCTTCAGCATCGCGTGCGTCATGCGGTCATCCTGCCCTCTCCGTCCTGGCCACGACAACGCGGGGTGCGGCAGCCGCGGGCCCCGCCACGGCCGGTCGGACAGGCGCCGACACAGCCGGGTTACCAGAAATTCATGCCCTGCGGGAACTCCGGACACCGGTCTCTACGTACTATTACCGGCCACCTATCACCCGATCCACAGACCGATCACGCACCACAGGGGAGCCTCATGCGTCATTTCGGGCACATCGCCCCTGAGGTGAGACAGCGCCTCTTCCACCAGGAGCCGTGCGCCTTCGGCACCGACTCCCCGGCCAGGCTGCTCGCCGCCGCCCTGGGCGCCACGCTCTACAGCCCCGCCACCCGCCCCCGGCTCGCCGACGACATCGTCAAACAGGCCGAGCTGGGCGTGGTCTCGATGGTGCTGTGCCTGGAGGACTCGATCGACGACGCGGACGTGCCCGCGGGCGAGGAGAACCTCGTCCGCCAGTTCGCCGACCTCGCCGCCCGTCCGGGCGCCGACCTCCCGCTGCTGTTCATCCGGGTCCGCACCCCCGAGCAGATCCCCGACCTGGTGGCCCGCCTCGGCCGCGACGTCCGGCTGCTGTCCGGGTTCGTGTTCCCGAAGTTCACCGAGGAGCGCGGCATCCCGTTCCTGGAAGCCCTCGCCTGCGCCGAGACCTCCAGCGGGCAGCGCCTCTTCGGCATGCCCGTCCTGGAGTCCCCCGAGCTGCTCTACCGCGAGTCCCGGGTGGAGACCCTGGAGGGCATCGCCCGCGCCGTCGACAAGTACCGCGACCGGGTCCTCGCGCTGCGCCTCGGCGTCACCGACTTCTGCTCCTCCTACGGCCTGCGCCGGGCCCCCGACATGACGGCCTACGACGTCCAGGTCGTCGCGTCCGTCATCTCCGACGTCGTCAACATGCTGGGCCGCGCCGACGGCACCGGCTTCACCGTCACCGGACCGGTCTGGGAGTACTTCCGGGTACCCGAACGCATGTTCAAGCCGATGCTGCGCAACAGCCCCTTCCTCGAAGGGCAGGCCGTCGAGCTGCGCATGAAGCTGATCGAGCACGCCATGGACGGCCTCCTGCGGGAGATCTCCCTCGACCAGGCCAACGGCCTGACCGGCAAGACCTGCATCCACCCCTCCCACGTCCTGCCCGTGCACGCGCTGTCCGTGGTCAGCCACGAGGAGTTCTGCGACGCGGCGGACATCCTGCGGCCCGAGCGCGGCGGCGGGGGCGTGCTCAGGTCGGCGTACACGAACAAGATGAACGAGGTGAAGCCGCACCGGGCGTGGGCCGAGCGGACCATGCTGCGCGCCGAGGTCTTCGGCGTGGCACGCGAGGACGTCAGCTTCGTCGACCTGCTCGCCGCCGGCATACCCGGCTGAGCCTCACCACCTCCTAGGGACGCATGAACATCGCAGGAACCAACCGGGTCTGGTCCGGCAGCTGGGTCACCGAGCGCCTCGGCATCGAGCTGGTGGGCGACGACCGGCTGACCGAGCTGCTCGGCCTCGCCCTCCGCCGCAACCCCAAACGCGCGCACCTGCTGGTGTCGAACGTGCTGGGCAAACACGTGCCGCAGGCGCCGTCCGTGGTCTACGGCTACGGCTTCACCCTCGGCCGCCGGGTGCGCGAGCTGCTCGGCGACGACGACGCCGGCGCCGCCGTCGTCCTCGGCTACGCGGAGACGGCGACCGGCCTCGGCCACTCGGTCGCCGACGGCCTCGCGGTCGCCCCCTACCTCCACTCCACCCGCCGCCCGGTGCCCGGCGTGGCCGCGGCGGGCGGCTTCGAGGAGTCCCACTCGCACGCCACGTCCCACCTGCTGCTGCCCGAGGACCCGGCCCTGCTGGTCGGCGACGGACCGCTGGTCCTGGTCGACGACGAGTTCTCCACCGGCAACACGGTCCTCAACACCATCCGCGACCTGCACGAACGCTATCCGCGCCGCCGCTATGTGGTGGTCGCGCTGGTCGACATGCGCTCACCCGAGGACGCGGGCCGCCTCGACGTGTTCGCCCGCGAGATCGGCGCGAGGGTCGACCTGGTGACGGCGGCCTCCGGCACGGTGAGGCTCCCGGAGGGGGTCCTGGAGAAGGGCCAACGCCTGGTCACGGAACACGAACCGAGGAACGTGAGCGCGGCTACCGCGGAAACGGGGGAGCACGCCTCGACCGACCAGGCGGCCACCCTCCCAGGGGCGCAGTCTCCGGCCGACGTCCCGACCGACGAGGCCGCCACCCACCCAGGGGCGCAGACTCCGGCCGACATCTCGACCGACCAGGCGGCCACCCTCCCAGGGGCGCAGTCTCCGGCCGACATCTCGACCGACCAGGCCGCCACCCACCCAGGGGCGCGGCGAACTGCGCGACCAGCCCCCACCGGCCCGCACCCGACGACCACCACCCCCGCCACCCCCGGCCGAATAGACCGCGTCGACCTCCGCTGGCCGCAGGGCCTCCCCGACGGCGGCCGGCACGGCTTCACCCCCGCCCACCGCGCCCGCCTGGAGCACGCGCTGCCCGCGATGGCCGCCCGCCTCGCGGAGGCGCTGCCCGCCGACGCCCGCCGCGTCCTCGTCCTCGGCTTCGAGGAGCTGATGTACGCCCCGCTGCGCCTCGCCCGCGAGCTGGAGCAGGTCGTCGAGGCGGAGGTCCGCTACTCCACCACCACCCGCTCACCCGTCCTCGCCGTCGACGACCCCGGTTACGCGATACGCACCCGCCTCGCCTTCCCGGCCCACGACGACCCGGCCGACGGCCCCGGCGAGCGGTACGCGTACAACGTCGCGGGCGCCGGCTTCGACGCCGTCGTCGCCGTCGTCGACTCGACCGCCGACACCCCCGCGCTGCGCGCGCCCGACGGGCTGCCCGCCCGGCTCGCCGAGCACACGCCGCACGTCCTGCTCGCGGTGGTCCCCTCGTACGTCCCCGCGCCCCTGTACGTCGCCGCTCCCCCTGGAGAGAGACCCGCCATGCTGCCCGAGCCCCTCCGCGGCCCCGCCTTCTCCTCCTACGCGCCGGACGAGGTCGGCTGGCTGCTCCAGGACCTCTCGGGCATCACCCTGGAGGCGCCGACGGAGGAGCGCGAGGAGGCCGTGCAGAGCGGCGGCGCGCACTACGCGGAGTCGCTGCCGGTGGAGTACCAGCCGAGCGAGCACTACCAGCAGCTGTTCCAGGCGGCGCTGCACTCCTCCGCGAGCCGCATCGCGCGGGCGGTCGGCGCGGTCACCGAGGTGGTCCTCGCGGAACGCTCGCCGCGCCCCGTGCTGGTCTCGCTGGCCCGCGCCGGCACCCCGGTCGGCGTCCTGATGCGCCGCTGGGCCCGTTTCCGGCACGGTCTCGAACTGCCGCACTACGCCGTCTCCATCGTGCGCGGCCGGGGCATCGACGCCAACGCGCTGCGCTGGCTGGCCGCCCACCACGACCCGGCCGACGTCGTGTTCGTCGACGGCTGGACGGGCAAGGGCGCCATCACCCGTGAACTCGCCGACGCCATCCAGGAGTTCGAGGCCGCCGAGGGCATCACCGGCTTCGACCCGGAGATCGCGGTGCTCGCCGACCCCGGCGCCTGCGTGCGCACGTACGGCACCCGCGAGGACTTCCTCATCCCGTCGGCGTGCCTCAACTCGACGGTGTCCGGGCTGATCTCGCGCACCGTCCTGCGCGCCGACCTGGTCGGCCCGCACGACTTCCACGGCGCCAAGTTCTACCGCGAACTCGCGGGCGCCGACGTCTCGTCGGACTTCCTCGACGCCGTCGCGGCGCGCTTCCCCGAGGTCGCCGACGCCGTCGACGCCCAGGCGAAGGAGCTTCTCGGCGCCGACCGCGCCCCCACCTGGGAGGGTTGGGCGGCGGTGGAACGCATCAGCGAGGAGTACGGCATCCACGACGTCAACCTCGTCAAGCCGGGCGTCGGCGAGACCACCCGGGTGCTGCTGCGCCGGGTGCCGTGGAAGATCCTGGCGCGGGCCGGGGCGGGCGCCGACCTCGACCATGTGCGGCTGCTCGCCGAACAGCGCGGTGTGCCGGTCGAGGAGGTCGACGAACTCCCGTACAGCTGCGTCGGGTTGATCCACCCCCGGTTCACCCGCGGCGCGACCGGCGCCGACGGCAGGGCGGTGGCGGTCTGATGCCGGTGCTGGTGGCGAGCGACCTCGACCGCACGCTCATCTACTCGGCGGCGGCCCTCGCGCTGACCATGCCGGACGCGCGGGCGCCCCGGCTGCTCTGCGTGGAGGTGCACGAGAGCAGACCGCTGTCCTTCATGACGGAGACGTCGGCCGCCCTGCTGGGCGCACTCGGCGACGCGGCCGTCTTCGTGCCGACCACGACCAGGACCCGCAAGCAGTACCAGCGCATCAACCTGCCGGGCCCCGAGCCGAGGTACGCGATCTGCGCGAACGGCGGCCACCTGCTGGTGGACGGCGTCTCCGACCCCGACTGGCACGCGGGTGTCACCGCACGGCTGGCCGCCAGGTGCGCGCCGCTCGCGGAGGTCACGGACCATCTGCTGGCCACCGCCGACCCGGCGTGGGTGCGCAAGCAGCGGGTCGCCGAGGACCTGTTCGCGTACCTCGTCGTGGAGCGCGAACTGCTCCCCGAGGAGTGGGTGGGGGAGCTCGCCGCGTGGGCGGACGGCCGCGGCTGGTCGGTGTCCCTCCAGGGCCGCAAGATCTACGCCGTCCCGAAGCCGCTGACGAAGAGCGCCGCGATGCGGGAGATCGCCGAGCGCACCGGCGCCCACCGCACCCTCTCGGCGGGCGACTCCCTCCTGGACGCCGACCTGCTGGCGGCCACCGACCGCGCCTGGCGCCCCGCCCACGGCGAACTCGCCGAGGCCGAGTGGACCGCCCCCGGCGTGACGGCGCTACCGGAACGCGGCGTGCTGGCGGGGGAGCGCATCCTGCGCGAGTTCCTGACGGCCGCCCGGGAGCCGGCCCGCACGGATACCCGCACGGGCTGACCGTCCGAGCCCCGCGGGACACGTCGACGAGCCAACGTCGACGAGCCGACGGAAAAGGCCCCTCACGGGATCGGTGAGGGGCCCGGCCGATCCCGGGCCGCCCACGGACAAGGCCCCGCCCCCTAACCTGACAGTGCGACCTGTCCAGAGATTGGGGCGAGACCGTGCCATCTGACGCCACCCCCGACCCGTACACCGACCCGCTCGTCTTCGGCCAGCGGCTCCAGATCCTGCGCACCCGCCGCGGTCTGACCCGCGAGCAGCTCGGCGGACTCATGGGCCGCACAGGCTCCTGGCTCAAGGCCGTCGAGACCGGACGTCTCAAGACCCCGAAGCTGGAAGTGATCCTCCGCTTCGCCGAGATCCTCCGCGTCCGCGACCTGGCCGACCTCACCGGTGACCAGTCCGTGCACGTCGACCTGTTCACCGGCCCTGGCCACCCACGCCTCGCCGCCGTCAAGGCCGCCGTCGACGCGTTCACCCTCAGCGATCCCCGCGAAGCGCCTCCCGTCGAGCACCTCGACGCCCGCCTCGCGCGCGCGTGGGCCGCCCGCCACTCGGCGCCCCACCACCGCGACGTCATCGGCGCCCTGCTGCCGGACCTGATCCGCGACGCCCAACTCGCCGTCCGGCAGGCGGACACGGCAGCCGACCGGCGCGCGGCCCAGGCCCGCCTCGCCGAGGTGTACTCCCTGTCGCAGTTCTTCGTCGCCTACCAGCCCGACGCCGCCCTGCTGTGGCGCGTCGCCGAACGCGGGCTCGTCGCCGCCCAGGAGTCGGAGGACCCGCACACCCTCGGCGTCGCCGCCTGGCTGGCCGTCCAGGCCCACCGTGACGCCGGGCCCGCGCACCATGACGCGGCCGACGCGCTCAACCTCGGCACCCTGGAGCTGCTGACCCCGCTCCTGCCGGACGCCGACGACGACGTCCTCGCCATCGTCGGCGCCCTCACCTTCGAGGCCGGCTACACGGCGGCCCGCCGCGGCGAGACGGGCACGGCGTGGAGGTACTGGGACGAGGCGCGGACCATGGCGGACCGTCTGCCGCCCAGCTACTACCACCCCGTCACCAGCTTCGGCCGGGCCATCATGGGCGCGCACGCGGTGACCGTGGCGGTGGAGCTCCACCAGGGCGGCGAGTCGGTGCGGCAGGCAGCGGCGGCGGACAACCTGGTGATCCCGTCACGGCCGCGCCGGGCCCGGCACCGGATCGAGGCGGCACGCGGCTACCACCTCGACGGGCAGCCGGACGTCGCGCTGGCGACGCTGGCGCAGGCGCACGAGGCCGCGCCCGAGACGATCCGCTACAACGGCTACGCGAAGAGGATCGTCTGGGAGCAGACGGAGGCGAAGAGTCCGGCCCGGCGTCGAAGGGCGTCGGAACTGGCGGTGAAGCTGGGGCTGCTGGCGGCGTGAGCTGGACGGCTGAGGGCACAAACTGTGCCCCTGCCCGCCCGCGGTCGGCCCTACGGTCACCCGTGTGAGACGGATCGACCCGACCGCTTCGGAGGCCTGACCATGGGCGAGACCACGACGAGCACCCACGTCCTCGGCGGGCTCGCCCTGCTCGACGTTCCGGCGCCCGACCGGCTGACCGACCAGCAGCGCGCCGGTGCCCGCTGCGTCTTCAGCGGGATCCCCCTCACCACGACCGGTGCCGTCGATCTGGGCCGCCGTGACACCGTCCGCGCCGGGCAACCGGTGACCTGGTACCCGCGCGCCCACCGTGGGGAGATCCCCCGCGCCGCCCTGGCCGCGCTGTACGCGCACGCCCCCGGCTGCGAGCCCTGTCGGGACGAGGCGACGATCGACGACTGCCCGACCGGGGCGGCGCTCCGCAGGCTGATGCGGGAGTACCGGTGATCCGCGGTCACCGCGCGCAAGGAAAGAGCCCCGGCGGAAATGTGCCGCCGAGGCTCTGACCTGCTTGCTCGATGCTGTGGGCGCGGACGGTTTCGAACCGCCGACATCCTGCTTGTAAGGCAGGCGCTCTACCCCTGAGCTACGCACCCCGGGACCGGGCTCCGCGCCCAGGTCGAGTGGACAGCCTACCTTGCCGGGGCGCGGGCGCGGCACACCGTATCGGGGTCGGTGGCGGGGTGTTCGGGGGTTTTCCCCACCCTCGATCCGCCGGTGGCCCGGATGTCGTCGGCGGTGCCAGGTCCGTAGCGTCGACGGCGTCGCAGCAGCCGCACAGCCTGTCCCTGGGGGAGATCGTCATGGCTCGTTCCGTCACCGCCCGCGCGGCCCTCGCCGCCGGTGCCGTCCTGCTGCTCGTGGGGGCCGGCACCGCGTGCGGGGCCTCCGCGAGCGACGACGAGGACCCCGACCACCGCGCGTTCGCGCTCACCGGCACGACCCTCACCTTCGACTCGGACGACTCCGCGCTGGAGATCGTCGCCACCGACGCTGCCCCGGCGGGGAAGGTCGAGGTCACCCGGTGGTTCAAGGGCTCCGTCGTGTTCGGCTCGGACCCGAAGGCGACCTGGTCGATGAAGGACGGCCGGCTGGTGCTGCGGGCGCGGTGCTCAGGGGTCGTCGCCGACTGCGCGGCCAGGCACCGGATCGTGGTGCCGCGCGGGGTCGCCGTCACGGTCGGCAGCGACGACGGGAGCGTCCGGGCCCAGGGGTTCACCCGTCCGCTGAGCGTCCGCACCCGGGACGGCTCCGTCGACGTCAGCGACTCCACGGGACCGCTCGACCTGCGCAGCGACGACGGCAGCGTGCGCGCCGACGGCTCCTCCCCGCGCGTCGCCGCCCGCACCCGGGACGGCTCGATCGACCTCCGGTTCGCCGCGGTGCCCGACCGGGTCTCCGCCGACAGCGACGACGGCGCCGTCACCGTGACGCTGCCGCACGCCACCTACCGGGTCACCACCAGGACCGACGACGGCTCGGTGGACGTCTCCGTGCCCCGCGACGGACACAGCGCCCACACGGTCACCGCGACCACCCGGGACGGCCGGGTGACGGTGCGCGCGGCGACCTGAGCCCGACGGCAGGCCCCGGCGCGCGGAGGCCGCTGCGCGAACCGCGAACTGATCGGCCCGTGTGTTCGTTCACCACCGGTGGGAGAATGGCAGGACACCCGCCGGGACGGACGACAGCACGGGAGAGGGATGTGACGGCGACACCACGAGAGCCGAACTCGCCGTTGGAGCCGCGCGCACCTCGTCCCGTCCGGGACACGCTCACCCTCGTCGCGCTGCCCCTGCTGGTCACCCTCGCCCTGCCCGGCGCGTTCGCGGGCGGCGGCACCCGGCGCTGGTTCGGCGGCGGCGGCGCCGAGAACCGGCGGGCCGAGGCCCAGGCCGCGAAGGACGCGGCGGCCGCCGCCTTCTACGAGTTGGACACCGCCCAACGCGATCTGCGCATCTCCATAGAGGCCATCACCGCGGTCGACGACTCGCCGGCCGCCCGCCGCGCCGTCGCCGACTTCGACGCCCTGGGCCGCCGCATCGACGAGGCGAGCCACCGCTACATCGAGGCCGTCGACTCCTACGACCTCGACCGCGACGACCTGGAGGCGTCGGTCGCCGCCCGCGCGCGCACCGATCTGACCGCGGCCAAGGACGAGTTGGGGCGGGTCAAGCAGGACCTCGACCGGTTCGCCGACGGCCTCGGCCCGCTCCTCGGCAAGGCCGAGACCCAGCTGGCCCGGCTGGCACCCGCCGTCGAACGGGCCCGGCAGGCGCTGCTCGCCGCGTCGAACGCGCTGGACGCGGTTCGCGCCGCGGGACTGCGGGCCGACGACCTCGCCGCCCGCCTCGCCGCGCTCGCCCCCGAGCTGACGAAACTGAACCAGGGCGCGGGACAGCACGGCGTCCCGCAGACCCTGGAGCGCGCCGAGCGGGTCGCGCGGGCGGCCGAGGCGGTCCGCGCCGAGGCCCACGAGCTGCCCGAGAAGGCCGCGGGCATCGACCACCGGCTGGTCTCGCTGCGCACCCGCGCGCAGGCCCTCACCACCCGCGCCGGGCAGGTCGACCCGGTCCTGAGCGAGCTGCGCCGCCGGTTCACCGCCGCCTGCTGGCAGGACCTCCAGCAGGTGCCCGACGAGGCCGTGGAGAACGTCCGGCAGGCCGAGCGGAAGCTGCGCGAGGCGCAGAGCGCGCGGGACGCCCAGCGCTGGCCGGACGCCACGGCCCTGCTGTCGACCGTGCGGGCCCTTCTGACCGCGACCGACGAGTCGGTGTCGGCCGCGGGCGACCGGCTGCACCGGCTGAACGCCGTCCAGAAGGACCCCCAGCAGGAGATCGACCGCACCCGGTTCGCCATCCGGGACGCCCAGCGGCTCGCGATGTCCGGCCGCACCACCCCCGACCCGCGCCACGCCCGCCCGCTGGACGACGCGGTCGCCCGCCTCGACCGGGCGGTCGGCACCCTGGAGGGCAGGCACCCCGACTACTGGCACTTCCTGACGGAGACGGAGGGGGTGCGGGAGGCGGTGGCCCGGGTGGTCGGGCAGATCCGCGACGAGCGCGGCGGCGGACAGTGAAGGGCCTGCGCCCCCTGGGGAGTTCGCCCGCCGCCCGCTAGCCTGTCCGTATGCCTCGCTACGAGTACCGCTGCCGTACCTGCGGTGACACCTTCGAACTGAGCCGCCCGATGGCGGCGTCCGCCGACCCCGCCGACTGTCCCGCGGGCCACGACGACACGGTCAAGCTGCTGTCGACGGTGGCGGTGGGCGGCTCCGCGTCCGCCTCGGCACCGGCGCCCGGACCGGCCGGCGGTGGCGGCGGTGGCGGTGGATGCTGCGGGGGCGGGTGCTGCGGCTGACCCGATGGGCCCGATCGGCCCGATGGGCCTGACGGGTCTGACCGGCGCTGCGGGCGCGACTGGCGCGGCGCCGCGTCAGCGGTGACGTGACGCGTACGGGCCTGACGTGCGAGGGCCCGGCCAGTGACGGCCGGGGTCCCGCCGTCTCCGGCGCGTGCGGGTCGGCTGTCTCCCGCGCGTGGGTTCCGCCGTCTCCGGCGCGTAGATCCGCCGTCTTCGGCGTGTGCGGGTCAGCCGTCGTGCGGGTCCGGGTGCTTCAGGGACATCCGGGCCGAGACCCGCTCCGGTGCGGCGACCTCCGCCCAGAAGCGGTGCGTGCTGACGAAGACGGCGAGTTCGTGCTCGCGCCTGCGGAGCTTCTCCACCTCGGCCTGCTCGTCGTCCGACCAGCCGGGGGAGGCGGGGCGCTCCACCTTGCGCCAGCCGCCCGTGTCGCTGAAGCCGTCCAGGGGCACCACCGACCAGGGCAGCCGCTTGAGCAGGGCCGACAGCTCGGCCCGGACCTGATGCAGCTCCTCCTGACCGGCACGGAGATCACTCGGAAAGTCATAGGTCGTTGCCACCCGGCAATGGTACGCCTGTTCGATTTTGAGAAGCGAGTTGCTTCCGGGGGTTCATGCGAACGGGTGCGGAGCTGATGCTTCCGCCGTGCGGAACGGATGCTTCCGTGCCGGGGTGGAACCCTGCTCGCCGGGCGGGAAGCTCGCGTGCGGTTGTCGAACGTTGTTGAACCCGGTCACGGAGACGGCGAACTCCATGGGCCCGGTACCGGGCCCATGGAGTTCGGGGCAGGGGTGCGGGCCGTCGGATCAGCCGCGGCCCTTGAGCCGTTCGACGGCCGCGACGCCGACGGCGGCCAGCGCGATCTGGATGATCAGCTCGATCCAGTCGATGCCGCCGGTGTCGGCGACCCCGAGCGCGGTGGCGATGGCCGTGCCGACCAGGGCGGCGACGATGCCGACCAGGATCGTCCAGAGGATGCCGATCCGCTGCCGGCCGGGCAGGACCAGGCGCCCCAGGACTCCGATCACGATGCCGATCACGATCGCGGCGATGATGCCCGAGATCTCCATGCCTGACTGCCTCTCCTCAAGTTCCTCTACAACGGTGTCGATAGCAGACTGCCCCGGTCCCGCCGGGACACTCGTCCCTTTCGCGAGCCGTTTCAGGTCGCCGGAAGCCAGGGGCGCCGTTGTCGGACCCGTGCGCGAGACTGGAGGCATGTGCCGCAGCATCAAGACCTTGCGTCCGCCCTCGTTGCCCGAGGAGGCGACCGAGGAGGACATCCGGGCCGCCGCCCTCCAGTACGTCCGGAAGGTGTCCGGCTTCCGGGCGCCCGCCGCCCACAACCGCGAGGTCTTCGACCACGCGGTCGACCAGATCGCCGAGGCCACGGCCGCCCTCCTGGACGGCCTGGAGATACGCGGACGGACCGCCGCCCGCTAGCGGCGCGCGCCGCCTACGCCGTCTTCGGCTGGCGGCGCACCACGTACACCGCGCCCGCGCCCGCGGCGAACAGGGCCAGCACCGAGACGCCGGTCGCCAGCCAGGTCGCGCCGAGCCACTGGCCGCCGAAGTAGCCGAGGGCGACGCTGTACCCCGCCCAGGCCAGGCCCGCCAGCGCCGACCAGGGCAGGAAGTCGCGGGCCCTGCGGTGCGCGGCGCCCGCGCCGAGCGAGACGACCGAGCGGCCCGCGGGGGCGAACCTGGCCAGGATCACCAGCGCGCCGCCGCCCCTGGCCAGGGCCTGGCCGAGACGTTCCTGCGCATGGGTGAGACGGCGGGAGCGGGCTATGGCGCGGTCGAGGCGCGCCCCGCCCCGCCAGGCGAGCCGGTAGGCGACCAGGTCGCCGACGAGGGACGCGGCGGCCGCGCAGAGCGTCAGGGCCAGGATGTCGGGGACGTCGGGCGAGACCCGGCCGGTCGCCGAGCCCGCGGCGGCGGCCGTCGCGGCGGTGATCACCAGCACGCCGCTCGGCAGGACCGGCAGGAACACGTCGAGCAGCACCGACAGCGCGACCATGACATAGATCCATGGGCCGCCCGTCAACGCCCCCACACTCTCCAGCACCACAACTCCCCGTGACTCCCCCGTGGCCTGACCGTGCCGCGATGTCGCAGGGGAGCGGCAGGGGCGACCGACAACAGCGAGACAGCGTACGCCCGGAGGGTGACGGGTGGTGCACCGGGGGCGACCGTGACGTGGGACGCCGTTCACCCGGCTGCCCGCCAGCGGGGGCGGACGGCCCCGGAGTCCCGTAGCAACGGACGCAGGGGGTCGCACAGCGTCGACCCCGTCGACAGTGAGGACGGAACTCATCATGGTGGCAGGAATATGCGCGGGCGCCGTCGCGGCGGCCGTTCTGGCGGCCGGCACCGGCGGTGCCCAGGGTTACTCGGTACGGGCGGAGGCGCATTTCGCCGCGCCGGGCGCCGCCCACGCGAAGGCGTTCACCTACGACCGGAAGCTGGTCCCGGCGGGCTCCTGGATCGAGGTGCGCCAGCACACCGCGGACAGCGGCGCCACGTCCGTCCGGCTGCGGGTCACGGGTCTGGTGCCGGGACACGCGTACGGCGTCCACGTGCACCAGAAGCCGTGCGCGGCCGACCCCGCCGCGGCCGGCGGGCACTACCAGCACGAGCCGTCCACCGACCCGGCCGCCGCCAACCCCGACAACGAGGTCTGGCTCGACTTCACGGCCAGGCGCGACGGCGCCGGCTCGGCGGTCGCCCGGCACAGCTGGGACTTCAGGCCGGGGGAGGCGTCCTCCGTGGTGATCCATGACATGCCGGGCACCAAGGGGGCGCGGGTGGCCTGCCTCACGGTGCCGTTCGGACCCCGCGACGGCCGCTCCTGACGACGACGCCCGACGGGCCTCCTCCGGAGAACCGGGGGAGGCCCGTCGGCGGCCGTCCACTGATGGCCGGGGATCGGTAGCGGTGGATCAGTCGTGGTGGGTCAGTTGTGGTGGATCAGTCGTCGTGGGTCAGGCGTCGTGGGTCAGGCGGTGACCGGGGTGCGCTCGACTGACTCCGTCGTCGACGAGCGCCGGGTGAACAGCCGGTCGAGGCCGAACGCCCCCGAGCCGGTGAAGACGAGCAGCAGCAGGGCCCAGCAGAACATCGCCGAGGCCTCGCCGCCGTTCTGCATCGGCCACAGGGCGCCGGGCTGGTGCACCTTGAAGTAGGCGTAGGCCATCGAGCCCGAGGCTATGAAGGCCGCCGCCCTGGTGCCCAGGCCCAGCAGCACCAGGACGCCGCCGACCAACTGGATGACGGCCGCGTACCAGCCGGGCCAGGCTCCGGCGTCGACGGTGCCGCCGTCGGTGCCGGCCGCGCCGCCGAGCACACCGAACAGGGAGGCGGCGCCGTGGCAGGCGAACAGCAGGCCGACGACGATCCGGAACAGGCCGAGCGCGTACGGCTGGACGCCGTTGAGACGTGCGGACATGTGGGGGGTACTCCTTCGGGTCGACCGGTCGTGGGGGGACCGGTCCGGGGACGAACCGAGTGAGTGACCAAGGTTAGGAGCGGCTAATCGATGCTTGCAAGTTCAACATTCGGCCACGGGTCCGATTCCGGATACGGCTTCGGATCGGCCGTCGTCGCACGCAGGACCGCTCGCGCCACCGCGTCCGCATCCGAAAGCGTGACCGAATCCACCCCTGGCCTGGCCCCCGCCGCGGTCACCCAGTGCACCCCTTCTGTCGGCACTCCGAACGCGAACCTCCTTGCGTGCGGGCGCCCTTGGCGGTCGATCAGGTGATAGGGGCGGCCCGTCACGTCCAGGCCGCCGGTCTCGTAACCGTCCACCGTGTGCGGCCGGCACGCCCCGGTCCTCAGCAGCCCCGCGAGCAGTGGGTCGGCCGTCCGCCGAAGTTCCGGTTCCGGTAGCCGGGCCTCTATCAGGGTGGTCACGCGGACCTCGGAGCCGGGCACCTCCAGGGAGCGGGCCAGCCAGGCGCCGTCCTCCTCCCGCACCTCCAGGCGCGGGCCGAGCACCTCCATCACGCCCGCTTCGAGGAGCGCGGTCAGCTCCTCGGTCCTGCGCCGGGGCGGCCCGATGGACAGGAACGCGTTGAGCGGGGTGTACCAGCGGTCCAGGTGGTCGCGGCGGGAGACGCCGGTGAGGCCGCCGTGGTCGACCACGAGGCGTATCTCGTTGCGCAGGTCGCGCAGCACGTCGAGGGCGGCCTTCACGGGACCGTCCAGGTTGCCGAGGGCGGCCTCGGCCGCGTCCGCGCGCAGATGCGCGAGCAGCCACGCCCGCCACTGCCCGGGATCGGCGAACTCCCGTCGCGCGTACGGGCGGGAGACCAGGTCCCAGTCCCAGCGGTCGGCCCGCGCCACCCCGAACTCGTCGAGGAACAGGGCCTCTTGAGGGTCGCCGTGCGGGACGGCGAGGTAGCGGTCCGCGAGGTCGGGGCGGCGGGTCAGGGTCGTGTAGTAGACCGTCTCGACCTCCTTGGCCACCAACGGCCATATCTCCGCGCGGAAGTCGGGCGCCTCACCGGAGTCGGCCCGCTTGCGCAGGCCCGCGATCACCTCGGGGGTGAGGACCAGCGGGGTGTGCCGCCCGTAGGGGCCCTTGGCGTTGTCGCCGCGCGCCTGGTAGGGGACGCCGCGCCGGGACCCGGCGTACAGGCGCGGCTCCCGGCCGGACGGCAGGTAGCGCAGCCCGCCGGGGCCGGGGACGAAGCGGCCGCCTCTGCCGGTCGTCAACAGGGCGGTGTGGTCGAAGAAGTTGAGGCCGAGGCCGCGCAACAGCACCGGCTCGCCCGGCGGTACGTCATCGAGGTCGAGGTCGGCCGGGTTGGCGGGCGCCAGATGGCGCAGCCCGTGCCGCTCGGCGTACCCGGCCAGCCTGACCCCCTCCGCGTCCGGCACGACCGGCAGATGGCCCTGCGCGAGGACCACGGCGGCCAGACCGGTCAGCACCAGCCCGTCGTCCAGCGTCAGCGTCTGGCCCCCGGCCGCTCCGCGGCCGTCCCCGCCGTCGGCCCCGGCCGTGGCGGTGCCCTCGGCCGCGGTGTCGGCGTCGTCGAGGCGGACCGCGCGGGCCCGGTGCGTGACCACCCGGACCGACGGCGGGGCCTGCCGCACCACCCGCGCGAACACCCACTCCAGGTACCGGCCGTAGAGCGCCCGGGTCGGGTACTCGTCGGGGCCCAGTTCGCCCGCCGCCCACTCGTAGAGGCTCGGTCCTGGCAGGACGGGGCCCGAGCAGTCCACGCTGTCGTCGGTGAACAGGGTCACCTGGCAGGCCACGGTGTTCATCAGCAGCTCGGGCGACTGCTGCGGGCGCCACACCCGGCCCGCGCCCGGCGGCGCGGGGTCGACCACGTGGACCGTCAACCGCCGACCGGGAGCGAGCAGTTCGGGCGCGGAGGCGCACAGGCGCTCCAGCACGCTGGTGCCGCGCGGCCCGGCGCCGACCAGGGCGACGGAGACGGGGGCCTGATCCGCGGTCGGTGCAGACAAAACGGTGACTCCCGGGCATGTGGGGGCGCGGCAGGGGAAAACGCCCGACGGAAGCGGACGGTCCGCATCATCATGCCGTCAGCCTCCGCAGAAGCCAACGCGGACCCCGATCAGGAGAGCCGCCCCTCAGGTCGTGGTCAGGGCGGACTCCTCCACGGTCGTGAGGGTGCCGTCGTCCCGCGCCCGTTCCAGGCGCAGCCTCGCCGAGCGCCCCCGCACCGTGAGCGTCATGAGCTGGTTGCCGAACCACGGCCCGCCCGTCCTGCGCCAGCTCACCCCCGGCCGGGGGCAGCGGCCGTGCCGGGCCAGCCGTCGGCCCAGCGCCCTCGCCACCCGGCTCCAGCCGAACCGGAAACCGACCTTGACCCAGCCGGGGACGGAGTTGTGGACGGGTGAGCAGGTCAGTTGCAGGACCCGGGCGTCGGGGGCGGGGGTGCCGTCGGGCCAGCGCGGCTCGGCCACGTACGCGTGGTGCACGTCCCCGGAGAGCACCAGCACCGTCGCCGGTGCCCGCGGACCCGAACCGGCCTCGGCGAGCAGCGCGGCCAGCTCCTCGAACGACTCGGGGAAGGCCGCCCAGTGCTCCAGGTCGGCGGTGCGCCGCAGCCGTTCCCCGAACCGTGCCCAGCGCGGCCCGCGTTCGCCCCGGCAGAGCGCCGCGTCCCACCGCTCGGCGTCGTGCACCAGGTGCGGCAGCAGCCAGGGCAGCGAGGTGCCGATCAGCAGGTGGTCGTAGGACCCCGGCGCGTCGAGGGCCTGTTCGCGCAGCCAGGCGAACTCGCCGGGGTGCAGCATGGCGCGGTTCTGCTCGTCGAGGACGCGGGCCGCGCGGGAGTCCGCCATCAGCAGCCTGACCCGGCCGAAGTCGCGCCGGTAGCTCCAGTGCGCCGAGGTCGGGTCGGCGTCCGCCGCCTGGGCGAAGGCGCGCAGCGCGTCGGTGCCGTCGGGGACCGCGCGGACGGCGGCGTAGAGGGGGTCGGCGGCGAGCGCGGCCGGGGTGAGGTTGCCCAGGTGCTGGTGGACCCAGTACGACATCAGACCGCTCAGCAGCCGCTCCTGCCACCAGTCGGTGGCCCGCATGTCGGCGAGCCAGGCGGCGGAGGTGTTCCAGTCGTCGACGAGATCATGGTCGTCGAAGATCATGCAGCTCGGCACGGTCGACAGCAGCCAGCGGATCTCCGGGTCGAGCCAGGACTCGTGGTAGAGGCGGGTGTACTCCTCGTAGTCCGCCACCTCGCCGCCCGGTGGTTCGCCGAGGTCGCGGCGGGCGGCCAGCCAGCGGCGGGTGGCGTCGGAGGTCTCGTCGGCGTACACCTGGTCGCCCAACAGGACGAGGACGTCCGGGCGTTCGCCCTCGGGGGCGGCGGCGATGCGGGAGGCGAGGGAGTCCAGCGCGTCGGGTCCGACCGGGTCGGGTTCGTCGGACGGCGGCGCGGCCCAGCGGCAGGACCCGAAGGCGACCCTGACGGCGTCGTCGTCGCGTCCGGTGCGGATCACCGAGGGCGGGAAGCGGGAGTCGGGCGGCGGCCAGGCGCGGACGCCGTCGAGGAACACCTCGTAGGCGGTCGTGGTCCCCGGGGTCAGCCCCTCGACGGCGACCAACGCGTAGTGATGGCCCGCGACTTGGAAGGTGCGGGTGCCGGCCCGGGTGCCGTCGGCGCAGCGCACCTCGGCGGCGCACGGGCGGCTCGTCTCGACCCAGACGGTCGCCGACGAGCCGTCCGCGTACCTCAACAGGGGACCAAGGCGCAGTTCGGCCATGTGTCGTCACCCACCCTCTCCGTCGCCCCGTACGGTACGGAACGCGGGCGCCGGGTGGGGAGGTTCAGGGCCGGAATCCGGGACCGGCCGGTGCGGCGGGCCGGCGCGGGCGGCCGCACCGGCTGCCGGGCGGGCGGGTCAGCAGCTCGCGAGGTAGCTGGTGAGGGCGCTCTTCTCGGCGGAGTCGACGGAGAGGTCGTAGTAGTACTTCACCTGGACCCAGGCGCGGACGTAGGTGCAGCGGTAGGACGTCAGCGGGGGCACCCACTCGCCCGGGTCCTTGTCGCCCTTGGACCGGTTGACGCTCGCGGTGACCGGGACCAGCTGGGGCCGGGTGACGTCGTTGGCGAACGCCTGCCGCTGGGCGGTGGTCCAGCCGCTCGCGCCGGAGTCCCACGCCTCGGCGAGCGGCACCACGTGGTCGATGTCGAGGCTGGAGGCGGCGGTCCAGGTGACGCCGTCGTAGACGGAGTACCAGCTGCCGCTGGTCGCGGTGCAGGCGGAGTTGACGACGACGTTGTCGCCGTCCCGCTTGATGACGTACTCGCGGGTGTTGCAGGTGCCGCTGATGGTGATCCAGGTCGGGAAGAGGTCCCGGTCGTAGCCGGTGCGGTTCTCGGTGGCCACGGTGAGCTGGGAGAGGTAGCTGCGGGCGGTGGCCGCGCTGACCGGGGTCGGGAGGGCGGCGGACGCGGTCGGACCGTTGAGGAGTCCGACGGAGGCTATGAGCCCGGTGAGGGCCGCCACTATGCTCAGCCGTCGACGCGCGTAGAACTTCGGCATGCGAACTCCCTGGGGATGTGGGGGCGTTGGGGTGCGAGCGAAGGAATGCTCGCGGTGCCGTATTGCCGTGGGGTGTGCGTGCGGTTAGAAGTTAGTGACGTGCACATGACAGGGCAAGGTGCGGGGGCGAACTTTCACGAGGGGGGGCGGGGGAGCGCCGGGGGTGGGAGTCGGGGAGGCGGTGTGCGCGGGAACGCGGGGGTGGTGCGCGGGGGCGCGGGGGTGATGTGAGGGCGGTGTGCGCGGGAACCCGGCGGCGGTGTGGGTGGGAACGCCGCGGCGGTGCGCGCGGGAACGCGGCGGCTTGCGGCCTGAACGTCCGATGAACTCTCGCGGCCCCCACTGGCGGAAAGGGGGTTCATTTTGTACCGTGGAGAAACAAAGTGGCTCCCGCTCGTTCTCCCTGACCGGCGGGCGGGGCCGCCTTGGTCCCGCGGGGCGCGACCCGTACGCCCCGGCCCCCGCCCCGCGCCTTGGAGCTGCCGATGACGGCCACCACCGTGCCCACCGTCCTCACCGCCCGCGCCCTCCTGCTCGACATGGACGGCACCCTCGTGAACTCCGACGCCGTCGTCGAGCGCTGCTGGCGCCGCTGGGCCGACCGGCACGGGCTCGACGCGGACGAGGTCATGAGGGTGGTGCACGGACGCCAGGGGTACGCGTCGATGGCCCTGCTGCTGCCCGACCGGCCCATGGCGCACAACCACGCGGACAACGCGCGGATGCTCGCCGAGGAGACCGCCGACCTGGACGGTGTCGTGCCGGTCCCCGGCGCCCCGGAGTTCCTCGCCTCCCTCGCCGGCCTCCCGCACGCCCTGGTGACCTCGGCCGACGTCGCGCTCTCCACCGCCCGGATGACCGCGGCGGGGCTGCCGCTGCCCGACCTCCGGGTCACCGCGGAGTCCGTCGGCGCCAGCAAGCCCGACCCCGAGGGCTTCCTCAAGGCCGCGGCGGAACTGGGCATCGACCCCGCGGACTGCGTGGTCTTCGAGGACTCCGCCGCCGGTATCGCCGCGGGCCGCGCCGCCGGGATGCGCGTGGTGGGCGTCGGCCCCCGTGCCGACTTCCACGACCCCGACGTGGTGGTGCGGGACCTCACCCAGGTGCGGGTCGACAGCGCGGGCGAGGCGGGGCTGCGGCTCTCCATCGGATGACCGCTCCGGCCGGCCTCACGGCGCCGACGTCTCCGCCTCCAGTCGCTGCCGCGTCGCCGCGCCGTACACGCCTGGACCGTCCTCCTGGACGCCCCTGGCCCATTGGTAGCCACGGACAGCGGCCTCGACCCGCCGCCCGTACCTGCCGTCGACATCACCGACGTACAGGTTCAACTGGCGCAGTCTGAGCTGTAGTTCGGTGACCTCGGCGCCCTGGTCGCCACGGCGCAGCACCGCGGCGGCGGTCGGGGTCGGCTCGACCGGCTCCTCGACCGTCACCGGGTCGGACGGCGTCCCGCTCGGCTCCACCGACGCCGAGGCGCTCGGCGTCGGGCTCGCCGCCGACGGGGACGCCGACGGCGGCCCGGACGGGGTGGCACCGGCCGCCGGGCGCGACGGCACGGCGACCGGCCGGGTGGCCGCGGCCGACGCCGACGGCGCCTTCGACGCGGGCTCGGACTCCCGGTCGGGGACACCGGCCCGGACACCGTCCGCCCGTGAGTCGTCCCGGGTCGGGGACTCGTACGACAGCACACCGACGGCCAGGCTCGCCGCCACCACCGCGACGACGGCGCCACCGGCCCCGAACAGCACGGCCCGCCCGCGCCGCCCACGCCGCGCAGGGCCCGACCCGGCGGCGTCGACAGAGCCGAGCGGATCGAGCGCGTCGACGACGTGGGGGGCGCGGATACGGGCGGACGCCGGGACGGTGCCCAGGGTCAGCGTTTCCTCGGTGAGGGCGGGCGCGGGCTCGGATTCGGGCGCCGGGGGCGTCGCTTGACCGGGTGCGGGTGCGGGTGCGGGTGCGGGTGCGGGTGCGGCCGGCACGACGCGTAGGGCCATCGTCTCGTCGGAACGAGGCGCGGGCGTGGCCTCCTCCGAGGCGTCCGGGGCGGGCTGCTCCGCTGACCGGCCCGCGGTGTCTTGAGCGGCGCCCTGAGCGGCACTCCTGGGGGCTGCGGAGGCTTCTGGTGCTCCGGGTGCTCCGGGTGCTCCTGGTGCCACTTGTGTTCCTGATACGCATGGTGCCCCTGGTGCGGCCGGGGCGATCGAGGCCGCCGGTGCTCCGGGCGTTCCCGGTGCTCCCGACGCGGCCGTCGCTCCCGCCGTCTGCGCTCCCGCGTCCGGGTTCGGGTCCGCGTCCGGGTCCGGGTTCGCGTCCGGTTTCGCCGAAGCCGCCTGGGCCGTCGGGCCGGACGGGACCAGCGTCCCGGGCTCGCCCGCGCTCCCGTCGCCGGCGACCGGATGCCGTTCGTCCGGCCCCTCCGGGGCCTCCGAGGCGGCCTGACCACGCGGCGCCTCATCCGTGGTGTCCGGTGCCGTCGGCGCCGGTGTCGTTCCCGCCCCCGTGCCCAGGGCCACGTAGGGCCTGATGCGCATCGGGTTGAAGTCCTCCGCCGCTGCCGCCTCCGCCTCGCGGGCGTCGCGCAGGGCGTCCGCCGCGCGCCGGTTGCAGGCGCAGGACGGGGAGCCGTCCGGTGTTCTGGGTGTGCCGCACTCCGGGCACAGGCGGTCTCTCGAGACAGTCACTTGTTCTTCCCTCCCCTCGCGCCCCCACGCGATCTCCAGAGATTATGCGGATCTCCTTCACCTCGTCTCACCGAAGCCCCGGAATGCCTGGTTCCGGGCGGGTCCGAACGGGACTCGACAGGCCATAACCGCGCACACCGATCACCATGGACGTGGGACAAGAGCCTCGGGAGGCCTCGATGGCTGGAGACGCGCGCGGCACGAGCGGCGACGTGCGGGACGACGGACCGCCCGAGAAGCCGCCCGAACGCGGCAGCGCCGCCCAGCAGCACGTGCCGGGGAACGTCCTCGTCCCCATCGGCGCGCTGCTCCTCGGCCTGCTGCTCGCCGCCCTCGACCAGACGATCGTCTCGACGGCGCTGCCGACCATCGTCAGCGACCTCGGCGGCCTCGACCACCTCTCCTGGGTCGTCACCGCGTATCTGCTGGCGTCGACCGCCGCGACCCCGCTCTGGGGCAAGCTCGGCGACCAGTACGGGCGCAAGCGGCTGTTCCAGACCGCGATCGTGATCTTCCTGATCGGCTCGGCGCTGTGCGGCGTCGCGCGGAACATGCCCGAGCTGATCGGCTTCCGCGCGCTCCAGGGCCTCGGCGGCGGCGGGCTCATCGTGCTGTCGATGGCGATCGTCGGGGACCTCGTCCCGCCCCGCGAACGCGGCCGGTACCAGGGCCTGTTCGGCGCGGTGTTCGGTGCGACCAGCGTCCTGGGACCGCTGCTCGGCGGCGTGTTCACCGAGCATCTGAGCTGGCGCTGGGTCTTCTACATCAACCTGCCCGTCGGGATCGTGGCGCTCGCCGTGATCGCCACCGCCCTGCACATCCCGCGCCGCTCCACCCCGCACGTCATCGACTACCTCGGGACGTTCCTGATCGCGGCGGTCGCCACCTGCCTGGTCCTGGTCGCCTCCCTCGGCGGCACCACCTGGGCGTGGGGCTCGGCGCAGATCATCGGGCTCGCGGTGCTCGGCGTGCTGCTGGCCGGCGCGTTCGTGGCCGTCGAGCGCGGGGCCGCCGAACCCGTCCTCCCGCTGAGCCTGTTCCGGGTCCGCACCTTCACCCTCGCCGCCGTGATCAGCTTCGTCGTCGGCTTCGCGATGTTCGGCGCGATGACCTACCTGCCGACCTTCCTCCAGATCGTCCAGGGCGTCTCGCCGACCATGTCGGGCGTGCACATGCTGCCGATGGTGGTCGGACTGCTGCTGTCGTCGACGGCGTCCGGGCAGATCGTCAGCCGCACCGGGCGCTGGAAGGTGTTCCCGATCGCCGGCACCGGCATCACCACCATCGGCCTGCTGCTCCTGCACCGGATGACCGAGTACACCTCGACCGCCGAGATGAGCGTCTACTTCTTCGTCTTCGGGTTCGGACTCGGCCTGGTCATGCAGGTGCTGGTGCTCATCGTGCAGAACGCCGTCTCGTACGAGGATCTCGGCGTCGCCACCTCGGGCGCCACCTTCTTCCGCTCGATCGGCGCCAGCTTCGGCGTCGCCATCTTCGGGACGGTCTTCGCGAGCGGCCTCGGCAGCAGGCTCACCGACGCGCTCCTCGGCTTCCGGCTGCCCGCGGGGGTCTCGCCCGACACCCTCAAGGCCGACCCGCGGGGCATCGCCGCGCTGCCGTCCGCGCTGCGCCCGGCGGCGCTGCACGCCTACGCGTCCGCGATCACCGACGTCTTCCTCTACGCGGCCCCGGTCGCGCTCCTCGGGTTCGTGCTCGCCTGGTTCCTCAAGGAGGACCGGCTGCGCGGCTCCGTCACCGCGCCCGACGTCTCCGAGACGCTGGCCAGCAACCCGGTGCAGCGGTCCTCCTACGACGAGGTCTGCCGGGCGCTGTCCACCCTCGGCACCCGGGAGGGGCGGCGCGAGATCTACCGGACGATCACCGCGCGGGCCGGCTACGACCTGCTGCCCGCGGCGAGCTGGCTGCTGCTGCGGATCAAGAAGTACGGCTGGGCCGAGCCCGGGGTGCTGGCGGAGCGCAGCGCGGTGTCGCTGCCGGTCATCCTCGCCGCGGCCCGGCAGGTGGAGGAGCGCGGCCTCGGGGTCAGGGAGGGCCTCGACCTGGTCCTCACCGACCGGGGCCGCGAGGTGGCGGGCCGGCTCGCCGACGCCAGGGAGGCCTCGCTCTCCGAGCTGCTCGGCGACTGGTGGGGCCCCGACCGGCCGACGGACCTGATCCATCTGGTGAGGCTGCTCAACGAGGAGTTGTGCGGCTCGGACCAGGAGCAGCCGCACAACGGGTCCGCTCTGCGGACGCGTTGAACCTGCCGCGCCGAACCGGTCGAGGGGACCGCCGCAACGGCCGTGCGTGAAGGGCGAGTTCGGGGGTGACGGCGCAGGTCGCGCCGGTGGCGGAGGAAGTGGGGGGATTCCGTGACCGTTTGGACGGCGGCTTTGGGGCAACCCGGACCGTGAACCGGCCCGTTGGGCCGACACAGCGGAAGGCATCCATGTCCACAGGCATGATCATCGTTCTGATCGTGATCGTGGCGGCCGTAGCAGTCGGCGCGGTCGCCCTGACCCTCCGGTCCCGGGGCGGACTCGGCGGCGGGGATCTGAAGCGCCGCTTCGGACCCGAGTACGACCGGGTCCTGAGCCGGCACGACGGCGACACCAAGGCCGCCGAGCAGGAGCTGGCCGGGCGCGTGGAGCGCCACGGAGCGCTGCGCGCGAGGGAGTTGGACCCGCAGCGGCGCGAGGAACTGACCGCGCGCTGGACGGCCGTCCAGGAACACTTCGTCGACGCGCCGCAGGAGGCCGTCGCGGAGGCCGACCGGCTGCTCGCGGAGGTCGCCGCTGAGGTCGGGTTCCCCGCCGCGGGCCAGGGCGACGAGCAGCTCGACGCGCTCTCCGTCCACCACCCCGCCCATCTGCACGGCTACCGGCAGCTCCGGCACGCGTCCGGCGGCGGCCGGCCGGAGACCGGCACCGAGGACCTGCGGGAGGCCCTGGTCGAGGCGCGGTCCCTGTTCGAGGAACTGGTGGGCGCGCAGGCCGGTCCCCGGCGGCGCTCCCACAGCAATGGCCAGCACGTCAATCGCACCACCGTCAAGGGGGGTTGAGGAAACATGAACGAGTACAAGAGCGACACCAGCGGCACGGACGACATGAGCGGCACGGGCAGCACGAGCGGCAGGATCGACAAGGGCACCGAGGGCGACAAGCGCGGCATACGTGACGAGGCCGTCACGGCGGACACCGGCAGCGGCCGGGACGTCACGAGCGGCCGGGACGGCACCAACGGCAGGGACGTCGCCGACGGCCGTGACCTCACGGGCGGCAAGGACGCGACGAGGGGCGAGCGCGGCGCACGGGAGCGCGCGGCGCGCGACGACGGGTCGCGCACCCCCGTCCACCCGCCGCAGCCCCCGCCCCCGCTCTCCTCCGACGCGGCCCCCGCGGCGACGGCCACCCCCAAGCCGCTGTCCTCGAAGACCCCGGACACCACCCGGACGCCCGACCCCACCGCGCCGGGCGACGCGCGGACCCCCGAGTTCAGGAGCGCGGAGACCCGCACCCCGGAGACGCGCACGCCCGACTCCCGCACCCCCGAGTCCCGCACGCCCGAGGCCAAGGGATCGGCGGCGCGCACCTCGGCGGGCCGGACCCCGGCCTCCGGTGCCGCGGCCACCAAGACCGCCGCGGCCGACGGGTCGGCGTCCGGCGCCTCGTCGCTGCTGGCCCGGGAGGAGTCCGACAAGCTCGGGCAGCAGCTCCAGAGCGCGGTCGCCGGCTTCGTCGACGAGCCCCGCGCCTCCGTCGCCGAGGCCGATCAGGTCCTCGCGGAGATCGCGGACCGCTTCACCGAGGCCGTGACCGAACGCCGACGCCACCTGCGCACCTCGTGGCGGGACGGCGAAGGCGACGACACCGGCGCGGGCACCGCGGACACCGAGCAGCTCAGGCTCGCCCTGCGCGACTACCGGGAACTGGCCGACCGGCTGCTACACAGCTGAGCCGCCGCCGCTCCCGTCCACCGCCGCCCGGCGCTCCCGCCACCGGCGTACGACCTCTTCGACGTCGTACGGCCGCATCCCCAGCGGGGGGCCGGGCGGCGGCCTGAGCATCATGTCGCCGATCCTGGCGTTGATCCGGGTGATGAGCCCGCGCACCACCCGCTCCGAGGGCGCGGCCAGGGCTTCGGCGAGGGTGTCCTCGGCCTCTTTGCGCAGGGCCAGCGTCGGCGGCAGCACCGAGAGGCCCTCGCGGGCCATCTTCTCCTTGATCCACCACAGTTCGTCGTACGACGTGTCGCTGCCGGCCGGCAGCGGCTTGCCCGCGCCCGCGAGACGGGCGAACTCGCCCCGCCGCTCGCCCTCACGGATCTGCCGGTCGACCCAGGATTCGAACGGTATGCCGGGTGGCTTTCGCTCGGTCATGACTCCATTGTGCCGGACGGGACATGGCCGGGCGATTTATCATGCGGCGGCTGTGTAAGCACACTTCAGGAGGAGCGCACGTGCTCGAACTCACCATGGCCACCGTGTCCGGGGCGGAAGAGGGGGCCACGGCGGGCATGCTCATGGCCGACGCGCCCAGCGAGCCCGGCGCCGTGCTGCGGGTGGGGCGCGACCGGTCCGTGTGCCGGCTGGTGACGCCGGACGACTGGCTGTTCGTCTCCCGGGTCCACCTGGAGTTCCTGTGCGGCCCCGAGGGCGTCTGGCAGGTCAGCTGGCTGCGCGGGTCGCAGGCCGATCCGTCGGCCGAGGTCCGGCTGATCGTCGGGGAGTACGCGCAGATGCTCGCCTACGGCGGCTGCGTGACGCTGCCCAGGGGCGGCAGCGGCGAGATCGTCGTCCAGGACCGCACCGCCCCGCGCAGCGTCAACGTCGGCTTCTACCACGAGGGCTGAGCCGGGGCCCGAGCCGGGGAGCCTGAGTCGGCGGCCGGACCGGGCGGCCGGAGCGAGCCGGCCCGGTCGGTCGGGGCGGCCCGGCCGACCCACCTGCTCCAGCCCCCTCGGCTGTCTCGGCTGTCTCGGCCGGCTCAGTCCAGGACGCGGGCCAGGGCGAAGCCGTCGTAGCCCTTGCCGCCGACCGTCTGGATCGCGGTGCCGTCCAACCTCGGGTGGGCGCCGATCAGTTCGATGGCGGCACGGGTGCCGACGACGTCGGACGCGGTGCTGTCCGCGTCGGCGACCCGGCCGTCGCGCACGACGTTGTCGACGATCACCAGGCTGCCCGGCCTGGTCAGCTTCAGGGCCCAGTCGAGGTAGTGGGCGTTGTTGCCCTTGTCCGCGTCGATGAAGACCAGGTCGAACGGGGGCGGGTTCTCCTCGGCCAGCGCGGGCAGCGAGTCGAGGGCCGCGCCCACCCGCACCTCGACCAGCTTGTCCAGGCCGGCGCGGGCGATGTTGCGGGTGGCGACCTCCGCGTGCAGCGGGCTGTACTCGAGCGACGTCAGACGGCCGTCGGCGGGCAGCGCGCGGGCCAGCCAGATGGTGCTGTAGCCGCCCAGGGTGCCGATCTCCAGGACGGTGCGGGCGCCGTGCAGCCGGGCGAGCAGGTGCAGCAGCTTGCCCTGCGGCGCGGTGACCGCGGCGTGCGGGAGTCCGGCGGCCTCGCTGTCCCGGGTGGCCGCCGTCAGCACCTCGTCGTCGGGGGCGAGGTGGGTGGTGAAGTAGTCGTCGACGTCCGTCCAGATCTGCGGCCCGCTCATGCGCCCGTGCCTCCACTGCGTCTCGTTAGGTTCTCTAACTAGCGATGCTAACGGATGGCTCGGCCCCCCGGTCGGTGCCGCGGCGCAGGGTCGGCGCGGCCGTCGCCGCGAGGGCGAGCAGCAGGGCGCCCGCGACCGTCAGGAGCCACGCGGGCAGACCCGCGAGGGTGCGCAGCCGGTCCTCGTAGATGACCTGCCGCACCGGCGCGTCGGCGGCGGCCCGGCGCAGCAGATGGTCGCCGGTGATCGACGCGGGGGACGGGAACTCCTGGTGGACGGCCGTCAGGTACGGGGTGCCGCGGGCCAGGTCGGCCAGCGGGCCCGAGCGGTCGGCGACCCGTCCCGCGAAGGTGGTGCGGGGGCGTTCCCCGCCGATCGCCGAGGCCGGTTCCATCCGGTGCGCGGCGAGGACGTACAGGCCGAGCGACTGCGGAGCGCGGGCCAGCCGGGACAGCCGCATCGGGTAGACCGGGCGCGCGGAGCGGAAGGTCAGCCGCAGCGGGTCGAGGGTGCCGCGCAGCGGGGCGGCGGCGGCCGAGCGGGGGGCGAGCCGGACCGCCACGTACTCCCAGCGGTGCCGCACGTACGGCCCGAGCGCCTGGGCCAGGCGCGGGGGGAGGGCGAAGCCGTGCCGGTCGAGCCAGCCCGTCAGGGCGGCCGGGTCGGTCGCGGTCAGCCGCGCCACGTCGAAGGCGCCCAGCCGCTGGCGTCCTGTCACCCTGACGCCGGGGAACGGCGGAGGGGCGCCCACGGCGTGGCCGCCGCCGGTGTCGAGCGGCCAGTCGTCGTCGCGCGGCCAGAAGTGGTGGCGGGTGCGCCGTACCGGCGCGGTGGCGGCTTCGAGCCGGGTGAACAGCGCGGGGTCGGCGAGCCCGACCGTGGCGCGGTGCGGCACCGGCACGATCCAGGCGGCCCGCCCGGCGTCGCCCGAGACCGTCAGGCTCATGACGAGCTGCTCCTCGCGGCCGTCCCAGCGGACCACGGACTCCTCCCGCGCCACCGCGACCACCCGCCCGCGCTCGGGGACCACCGCCCCGCAGCCGCACGCGTGGGCGGGCGCGAGGAGCGTGCCGAGCTGGAGGACGAGCAGCGCGCACACGACGGCCGCCGTCCGGGCGCGGAGGACGGGGACGGTCGCCGCGCGCGCGGGAGGCCGGCCGGGAACCCCGCCAGGTACGCGCGCGCGTGCCGGTCCGCGCAGGAACCGAGCCGTCATCCCCAGCGCCTCCACCGTGACCCGTCGAACTCGAACAGGGATTCAGACGGTACGGGGGAGGCGGGGGTTCCGGATGCGTTTCCGGACAGCTACCGAGGGGCCACCGAGGGTGCCGAACCGGGCAGCGGGCGGCCCGCCGACTCGGTCATCCGCCACACCGCGAAGCCGCCGATCACGGCCGCCGCCATCATGTAATAGGCGGGCATCATCAGGTTCCCGGTGGCGCCGATCAGGGCCGTGACCACCAGCGGGGTCGTCCCGCCGAACAGCGACACGGACACGTTGAACCCGATCGACAGCGAGCCGTAGCGCACCCGGGTCGGGAACAGCGCGGGCAGCGCGGACGGCATCGAGGCGGTGAAGCAGACCAGAAGCAGCCCCAGGGCGCCCATGCCGAGGCCGATCGCGAGCAGGCTGCCCTGCCGGATCAGCAGCAGGGCGGGCACCGACAGGAACAGGAACCCGGCGCACCCCGCCGCGATCACCGGTCGGCGTCCGACGCGGTCGGTCAGGGCGCCCGCGAACGGCTGGACGACCATCATCAGGGCCATCACCGCGAGCACGACCAGCAGGCCGTGCGTCTCGTCGTACTTCAGCTCGCTGGTCAGATAGCTCGGCATGTACGACAGCAGCATGTAGTCGGTGACGTTGAAGACCAGCACCAGGCCCACGCAGAGCAGCAGCGCCCGCCACTGCCCCGCGACCATCTCGCGCAGCGGCACCTTGGGACGCTCGGTCCCGGACTTCCCGGACTTCCCGGACTTCCCGGTGTTCCCGCTGTTCCCGGTGTTCCCGGTGTTCCTGGCCTCCGCCGCGAACGCCGGGGTCTCCTCCAGGCGCATCCGCAGATACAGGCCGACGATGCCCATCGGGCCCGCGATCAGGAACGGGATGCGCCAGCCCCAGGAGAGCAGGTCGTCGCTGGACAGCAGCGCCGTCATCAGCGTGACCAGGCCCGCGCCGCCGATGTACCCGGCGAGCGTGCCGAACTCCAGCCAGCTGCCGAGGAAGCCGCGCCGCTTGTCCGGCGCGTACTCCGCGATGAACGTGGAGGCGCCCGCGTACTCGCCGCCGGTCGAGAAGCCCTGCACCAGCCGGGCGGCCAGGAGCAGCAGCGGCGCCCCGACGCCGATCGAGCCGTAGGACGGGATCAGGCCGATCGCGAAGGTGCCCGCCGCCATCATGATCATCGTGAGGGCGAGGATCTTCTGCCGGCCCACCCGGTCGCCCAGCGGACCGAAGACGAGACCGCCGAGCGGGCGGACCAGGAAGGCCGCCGCGAAGGCGCCGAACGTCGACAGGAGCTGCACGGTCGGGCTGCCGGAGGGGAAGAAGACCTTGCCGAGCGTCACCGCGATGTAGCTGTAGACGCCGAAGTCGAACCACTCCATCGCATTGCCCAGCGCGGCCGCCTTGACGGCCCGCCTGACCAGCGCGGGGTCGGTGACGGTGACATCGGCGGAGCCGGGGGAAGGTGCCTCGCGGACGGGGGCAGGGGTGATCTCGGCGGTCGCCAAAACGTGGCTCGCCTGCCTTTCGTGGGGGACAGGGGTCAGGGAGCAGCACGGCGACGACGGCGGACTGCGAAAGGTCGAAGATAGGCCCAGTTGTCCCGATCACGTACGGTACGCGGGTCGTTGCATACGGCACATAAAGGCCGTGTACGCAGGCACGTCCGCCCGTCGCGGGCCGGTTCCGGCCGCCGCCCACTGTGAGCCATCTCGCCTTCCGCGGTCCGGACCGAACCACCCGCGCACTATCGTCATCCGCACAAAAGGAGGGCGGACGTCAGGTGAAGAGGGGGTTGCCTGCGTCCCTTCCGCGGGGTGGTGCGAGCCTCATAGGGTTCGCGAGGATCTCCCACGCGACGAAGCGGCGGGACGACGGGGCGGGAGGCCTACGAGGCGTGGCGAACGTGGAGCACAGCGGGCGACGGCCGGGGGACGCGTTCGAGGCGGTGGGGGGACGCCTGGGCGTCGCGCGGCTGGGGCTGTGGCTGATCGCCGCGGTCCTCGCGATACGGCAGCTGACCGCCGTCCTCGGCACCCCGCGGGGCGACCGGCTCACGGACCTGGAGACCTGGGTCGGGCCGCACGGCGTCCTGCATGTCAAGGGGTCCCTGTACGACTCGACGCGGTTCACCGGCACCCCGTTCTCCGGCCTGGTCCTCAAGCCGCTCACCCGCACCGCGGAACAGGCCCTCGGCTGGGGCTGGACCTTCGGCACCCTGCTGCTGGTCGTCGCGCTCGGCCTGGTCGCCGCCCGCGCCCTGCCGCAGCCCGTCAGCCGCCGTACCTCGCTGCTGGCCGCACCCGTCGCGATCAGCCTGCTGATGCTGTCGCTGCCGGTGCGCAACACGCTCTGGCTCGGCCAGACCAGCATCATCCCGGTGCTGCTGGTGCTCCTCGGCTGCTTCGTGGTCCGCGGCCGCTACGCGGGCGGCCTGCTGATCGGCGTCGCCGCCGCCTTCCAGCCGACCGTGCTGCTGTTCGCGCCGCTGCTCTGGTTCACCGCCCGCCGCCGGGCCGCCGTCACCGCCGGCGCCGCCTTCGTCGCCTGCACCCTGCTCGCCTGGGCGGCGCTGCCGCACGACTCGTACACCTACTGGGTGCACCACATGGCGGGCACCGGACTCGGCGGGCCCGCCGACGACCTCGCCAACCAGTCCCTGCACGGCGCCCTGCTGCGCCTCGGCCTGACCGGGCCGCTGGAGATCGGCCTGTTCCTGGCCCTCGGCACCGCCGTCGCCTTCCTCGGGGTGCGCAGGGCCGTCCGCTACGCGCGCGACGGCCAGCTGCTCCTCGCGGTCGCCGTCACCGGCTGCGCCGCCGTCGCCGTCTCCCCGACCACCTGGCAGCACCAGCTGCTGTGGGTGCTGCTCGCGGTCGTCGGCCGGGTCGGCAGGCGCGCCTCCGACCGGTACGTGTGGCCGGTCGCCGTGGTGCTGCTGATGACGCTGCCCGCGAAGATGCTGCTGCCGAACATGGCGGCCGTCTACGTCCTGCGGGACAACGTCGTGCTGCTCGCCGCGCTGCTCGCGGCGACCGTCGTGCCGTTCCTCGCGCGCACCTCCCCGTACTACCGCTCGCCGGTCCCCACCGAGTACGCGGCGCCGGTCCCGACCCGGTTCCGCCACGTGCCGCTGCTGCCGTTCCTGCGCCGGGTCCTCACCCGCCCCAACCTCCTGCTCGAACTCCTCCTCATCCGCGTCACCTACGCCGCCTACGCCAAGGTCAGGCTCGCCGCGACCGGCGGCAGCAACTCCGCGGGCCGCGAGCGGGCCGAGGGCCACGCGCACCAGATCCTCGACATCGAGCGGTTCCTGCACATCGACATCGAGCACTGGGCCAACCACGCGGTGGTGAAGGTCGGCTGGCTGCGGGACTTCTTCGACTTCTACTACGAGTCCTTCCACTTCGTCGTGCCGCTGACCGTGCTCGCCGTGCTGTACTGGCGCCGCCCGGTCGACTACCGGTGGGCCCGCGCCACCCTCGGCTTCGCGACCCTGCTCGCCCTGGTCGGCTTCTGGCTCTACCCGCTGGCCCCGCCCCGGCTGCTGCCCGGCCTCGGGATCATCGACACCGTGCACGGCGTCCAGGACTTCTCCAAGCCGGACTACGGCACCCTGACCGCCCTCACCAACCAGTACGCGGCCATGCCGTCCCTGCACTTCGGCTGGTCCCTGTGGTGCGGGGTGGCCATCGCCGTCATCGCGCCCAAGGCGTGGATGAAGGCACTCGGCCTGCTGCACCCGCTGTTCACCGTCTCCGCGATCGTGGCGACCGGCAACCACTGGGTGCTCGACGCGGTCGGCGGCGCGGCCGTCGTCGCCGGCGGCTTCGGGCTCGCGTATCTCCTCCAGGGGCCGCGCGCCAAGGACGTGCGCGCGCCCGCCGGGGCGGGCAACGACGACCGGCGGCCCGTCAGGGAGTCCGCCCCGAGCACCTGACCGGCCTTCACCACGGGACCTGTCCGTTCCCGGTACGGCGGTGACGTGCCACGACTACTGTGGGCCACAGAACGGACACAACGCGTGCGGCGGGATGCCGAGTCACGTGAGAGGGGACCCGCCTGTGACCCACATCAACCCGCTCGACCCGGGCGCCTCGCCACTCGACTACTACGGCTTCGAACTGCGACGGCACCGCGAGGCCGCCGGGCTGACGCAGCGTCAGCTCGGCGACATCGTCAACTACACCGGGTCACTGGTCGGTCAGGTCGAGACCGCCCGCAAACTGCCCACCCAGATCTTCAGCGAACGGGTGGACGCCGCCCTCGGCACCGGCGGCCTCCTGTCGCGACTCGTCGAACTGGTCATGCGCAGCCAACTCCCCACCTGGTTCCAGAAAGTGGCGGAACTCCAGTCCAAGGCCACCCAGATCTACTCCTTCGAACTGGGCATCGTGCCCGGCCTCTTCCAGACCGAGGCGTACGCGCGCGCCGTGCTCGGCGTCATCGACCGGTCCAACCTGGAGGACCGCACCACCGTGCGCCTCGCCAGGCAGCGCCTCCTCGAGAAGGAGGACCCGCCGTTCGTCTGGGTGGTGATCGGCGAGGCCGCGCTGCGCCAGTCGATCGGCGGCCCGCGCACCATGCGCGGCCAGCTGACCCGGCTCCTGTCCTACGAGGACAGCCACCGGGTCAACATCCAGGTGCTGCCGTTCTCGGCCGGCGCGCACGCGGGGATGATCGGCTCGTTCGACCTCTACCGCTTCACCAACGACCCGCCCATCGCCTACACCGAGGGCTACAACAGCGCGCACCCCACCGCCGACCCGGAGACCGTCAGGGCGTTCTCGCACCGCTACGACCACCTCCAGGCCGCCGCCCTCTCCCTGAAGGACACGGCGGAGCTGATCCGGTGCGTGATGGCGGAGAGCTACGGAGAGCACCTGGTGTGAGCCGCCCCGCGGCGCCCGTATCCCGCCGTCCTCGACACCTTGAAGGCTAAAGGCGCTGGAGGATGGTCCCGGTGGCGAGGCCGCCGCCCGCGCACATCGTCACCAGCGCGAACTCCTTGTCCGCGCGCTCCAGTTCGTGCAGCGCCGTGGTGATGAGCCGGGCGCCCGTCGCGCCGACCGGATGCCCGAGCGCGATCCCGCCGCCGTTCACGTTGACCTTCTCCAGGTCCTGCCCGAAGACCCGCGTCCAGCTCAACACCACCGACGCGAAGGCCTCGTTGATCTCGACGACGTCGATGTCCTTCAGCGACATGCCCGCCTTGCCGAGCACCGCCCGGGTCGCGTCGACGGGACCGTCCAGATGGAAGTGCGGGTCGGAGCCGACGAGCGCCTGCGCGACGATCCGGGCCCGCGGCCGCAGCTTCAGCGCGCGGGCCATCCGCTTCGACGCCCACATCACGGCCGCCGCGCCGTCGCTGATCTGCGACGAGTTCCCGGCCGTGTGCACGGCCGTCGGCATGACCGGCTTCAGCCGCGCCAGCGCCTCCATCGACGTGTCCCGCAGCCCCTCGTCCCGGTCGACGAGGCGCCACATGCCCTGGCCCGCCCGCTGCTCCTCCTCCGTGGTGGGCACCTGCACGGCGAACGTCTCCCGCTTGAACCGCTCCTCGGCCCAGGCCGCCGCCGCCCGCTCCTGGGAGAGCAGCCCGAGCGCGTCGACGTCCTCGCGGGTCAGCCCGCGGTGCCTGGCGATGCGTTCGGCCGCCTCGAACTGGTTGGGCAGGTCGACGTTCCACTCGTCGGGGAACGGCTTCCCCGGGCCGTGTTTGGAGCCCGACCCGAGCGGCACCCGGCTCATCGCCTCGACCCCGCAGCTGATCCCGACGTCGATGACGCCCGCCGCGATCATGTTGGCGGTCAGGTGCGCGGCCTGCTGCGAGGAGCCGCACTGGCAGTCGACGGTCGTCGCCGCCGTCTCGTACGGCAGGCCCATGGCCAGCCAGGCGGTGCGGGCGGGGTTCATGGACTGCTCGCCCGCGTGGGTGACCGTGCCGCCCACGATCTGTTCGACCGCGTCGGCGGGGATGCCGGTGCGGCCGAGGACTTCTCGGTAGGTCTCGCCCAGGAGATAGGCGGGGTGCAGCTGGGCGAGCGCGCCGCCGCGCTTGCCGATGGGGGTCCGTACGGCTTCGACGATCACGGGTTCCGCGGCCATTGGGGGCGAATCCTCTCCTCCGGTACCCGCGCGGCGCGGGCGTCCCGGCCACCCGCCACGCAGAACTAGTACGTGTTCTAGTTCTGTCGTGCAGTCTGCTGACAGCGTGCGGGCCACCGCAAGGGGCGTGCACGCAATTGGGACGGCCCCGCCTCTTGCGACTTGGCGGACCCGTTACTACCTTCACGGCAGTCGCCAGAACCTGATGGACCGTCAGAACTAAGCGGGAGCCGCCGATGTCCTGTCCAGCCCTCCCCGACGGGTTCGACCTCACCGACCCCGATCTGCTCCACCACCGGGTCCCGCTGCCGGAGTTCGCCGCGCTGCGGCAGGCCGAGCCGGTCCGCTGGATCCCCCAGGCGGGCAACGTAGCCGGGTTCCAGGACGAGGGCTACTGGGCGGTCACCCGGCACGCGGACGTCAAGTACGTTTCCACGCATCCGGAGATCTTCTCCTCGTACCTCAACACGGCGATCATCCGCTTCAACGAGCACATGGCGCGCGACGCGATCGACGCGCAGCGGCTGATCCTGCTCAACATGGACCCGCCCGAGCACACCCGGGTCCGCCAGATCGTGCAGCGCGTCTTCACCCCGCGCGCCATCCGGGCCCTGGAGGACCGGCTGCGCGAGCGGGCCGACGCCATCGCCCGCGCCGCCCGCGCCCGCGCGGGCTCCTTCGACTTCGTCACCGAGGTCGCCTGCGAACTGCCCCTCCAGGCCATCGCCGAACTCATCGGCATCCCGCAGGCCGACCGCACCCGGATCTTCGAGTGGTCCAACCGGATGATCGCCTACGACGACCCCGAGTACGCCATCACCGAGGAGGTCGGCGCCGAGTCCGCCACCGAACTCATCGCCTACGCCATGAACATGGCCGCCGACCGCAAGCAGTGCCCGGCCGAGGACATCGTCAGCACACTGGTGGCCGCCGAGGACGAAGGCAACCTGAACTCCGACGAGTTCGGCTTCTTCGTGCTGATGCTGGCGGTCGCGGGCAACGAGACCACCCGCAACGCCATCACCCACGGCATGCACGCCTTCCTCACCCACCCCGAGCAGTGGGAGCTGTTCAAGCGGGAGCGTCCGCAGACCACCGCCGAGGAGATCGTGCGCTGGGCGGCGCCCGTCAACGCGTTCCAGCGGACCGCGACCCAGGACACCGAACTCGGCGGCAAGCGGATCAGGAAGGGCGACCGGGTCGGCATCTTCTACGCCTCCGCCAACCACGACCCGGAGGTCTTCACCGACCCCGACGCCTTCGACATCACCCGCGACCCCAACCCGCACCTCGGCTTCGGCGGCGGCGGGCCGCACTTCTGCCTCGGCAAGTCCCTCGCGGTCCTGGAGATCAACCTGATCTTCGGCGCCATCGCCGAGGCGATGCCCGGCCTCACCCTGGCGGGCGACCCGCGCAGGCTCCGCTCGGCCTGGATCAACGGCGTGAAGGAACTCCAGGTCAGGGCGGGCTGACCGGCGCGGCCCACGGTCCCGGGCCGGCGGCATCCCGGCGCCGCCGGCCCGTCCCCGGGCCCGCGCGCCCGCCCGTGGCCGCTACTCCCGCCCCGACGCCACCAGGGCGAGCACCCCCGACAGCACCGCCGCGATCAGCAGCGGCAGGGCCAGGTCGTGGCGGACCACCAGCCAGGCGCCGAGGAACGCGCCGGCGGCCATGGCGACGACGGACGCGGTGCGGCGCGGGGAGCGGCGGCCCGAGCCGCCGCCCGCGCGGGAGTCGGAGGCGAGCCCGGTGAGGGTCATGGTGAGGACCGTCGTCGTCAGGTCGGGGACGCCCAGCTTGCGGACCGTCGCGTTGCGCAGCCCCATCGCGAAGGCCGTCAGGGCGATCAGCGCGTAGACGGTGAGACGGGCGCCCGGCGCGAGGAAGGCGACCAGCGCCGAGATCCCGACCAGGACGGCCTCGGCGCCGAGGGTGCGGCGGGTCCAGGCGCGGCGCGATCCGGTGCCGAGGGTGGCCGCGACCCGGCCGCCCACCAGCGCGCCGAGCAGGAAGAAGCAGAGGGAGGTGACGGTGTGCGGCACGGAGAAGCCGGGCGCTCCCGCGGCGGCGAAGCCGAGCACCACCACATTGCCTGTCATGTTCGCGGTGAAGACATGGCCGAGGCCCAGATAGCTGACGGCGTCGATGAGGCCGCTGACGACGGTCAGGGCCAGCAGGACGACGACGAGACGCACCCCGCGGGCCTCCGGGTCGGGTGCCGCGGCCGGCGCGGCGGCCCGCTCGCCCTCGGACGCGTCACCCGGGCCGCTGTTCTGCTCGCTCATGAGCGCCAAGTCCACCACAGACGCCCGCACCCCCGCCGGTAGGGCGGGGGTGCGGGCGCGGTGCGGGCGGTTCTCCCGGCGTGGCGTGGATCAGTACCAGCCGTTCGCCTGCCAGAAGGACCAGGCGGCCGTCGGGCTGCCGTAGCGGGAGTTCATGTAGTCGAGACCCCACTTGATCTGGGTGGCGGGGTTGGTCTTCCAGTCCGCGCCCGAGGAGGCCATCTTCGAGCCCGGCAGGGCCTGGACCAGGCCGTAGGCGCCGGAGGACGAGTTGGTCGCCGTCACGTTCCAGCCGCTCTCGTGGGAGACGATGTTGCTGAACGCGGCGTACTGCGCCTTGTCCGGGATCATCTTCTGCGCCACGGCCTGGGCGGAGGACGAGCCGGTGGTCGCGGCGTGAGCGGGAGCCGCGGTCAGCACCATGCCGGTGGTGGCGGCGGCCACGGCGGCGGAGGCGAGGGCCTTCTTCGGGGAGATGCGGGCGATGCGGGAGACGAGCACGGGGAACCTTTTCCTCGGGGACAGTGCGGTCGCTCTCGTGCACCGGAGGCTCACAGCTGTGCCCGGGGGTGTACGGCGGCGCCGGCGGCCCGGGGGCTCGTCGGCGCCTTGCGACGTCGTCCAGAGAAGCAGGCTCGGCAGCCGTCCGCAATGACCCCTTTTACTAGTTGTGGTCGCATTCGAGGCGGATGCGGCTGCTGTGACCGGGATCTCAAAGCGCAGGTCAGAGGCGGTTATGGCATGCCCATGGCGTCCGTTATGCCCTACTAGGGCGAGTAGTGAGTGACCTGCGTCATGTGGGGTGGTTCACCGGTCAACGGCCGTCGGGTGGCCCCGCGGCGACCCTCCGTGGTCCTCGAACGTGACGCCGGTCTCGAAGGCCGCCCGCCGCGTCGCCCTGCGCAGCGCCCGCAGCACCGCGGGCCCGGCCGTCAGGGTCAGCACGACGGTGACGACGGCCCGGCCCAGGTCCCAGCCCACCGAGGTGGCCAGGCAGTACGCGGCGAACCTGGCCAGGTTCGCCGGCACGCCCGCCGCCGCGTCGAAACCGACGTTCGAGGCCAGGCCGCTCATGAAGGGCCAGCCCGCGAGGTTCATCAGCGTGCCGTAGGCGAACGCGGCCAGGAAGCCGTACCCGGCCAGCAGCGCCCGCTCCCCGCCGCCCCTGAGACGGTCAGGGCCGGGCAGCAGGCCCGCGCCCATCGTGAACCAGCCCATCGCCAGCATCTGGAACGGCATCCACGGACCCACCCCGCCGGTCAGCAGCGCCGACGCGAACATGGTGAGCGAGCCCAGCGTGAAGCCGAAACCGGGGCCGAGGACCCGCCCGCTCAGCACCATCAGGAAGAACATCGGCTCGATCCCCGCCGTGCCCGCGCCGATCGGCCGCAGCGCCGCCCCGGTCGCGGCCAGCACCCCGAGCATGGCGACCGCCTTGGGCCCGAGCCCCGACTCGGAGACCGTCGCCGCCACCACGGCGACCAGCAGCACCAGCAGCCCCGCGAACAGCCACGGCGCGTCCTGCGCGTGCGCCGCGACCTGCGAGGTCGGCGGCGCGAGGAACGGCCACCCGAAGGCGGCCACCCCGACACCGCCGACCAGGACGAGCGCGGCGACGGCCCGCGGGCCCAGCCTCACCACGGCGGGCGCGGCCCGGCCCCCGCGCGACCCGGGCCCGCTCATGCCAGCGCCTCGCGCACCTGGGCGACCGTGAGCCACCGCTGCGGGGCCAGGATCTTCGCCACCTGCGGGGCGAAGGACGGGGAGGAGACCACGACCTCCGCCGTCGGCCCGTCGGCGATCACCTCGCCCTCGGCCAGCAGCACCACCCGGTGCGCCAGCTCGGCCGCAAGCTCGACGTCGTGCGTGGCCAGCACGATCGCGTGCCCCTCGGCGGCCAGCCCCCGCAACAGCCCGAGCAGCCGGGCCTTGGCCGCGTAGTCGAGGCCCCGGGTCGGCTCGTCGAGCAGCAGCAGCGGCGGGCGCGCGGTGAGCACGACGGCCAGCGCCAGCGTCAGGCGCTGCCCCTCGGAGAGGTCGCGCGGATGGGTGGCGTCCGCGATGCCGGGCAGCAGCCGCGCCACCAGCGCCCGGCAACTGCCCGGCTCGGCGCGCGCGTCCCGGTCGGCGGCCTCGCACTCGGCGCCGACCGTGTCCGCGTACAGCAGGTCACGGGGCTCCTGCGGGACGAGGCCGACCTGCCGCACCAGATCGCGGGGCGCGGTGCGGTGCGGGGTGAGACCGCCGACCCGCACGGTCCCCGAGGACGGCGGCAGCAGCCCGACGAGCGCGCCGAGCAGCGTCGACTTCCCGGCACCGTTGCGCCCCATCAGGGCGACCGTCTCCCCGGCGGTGACGGTGAGATCGACCCGCCGCAGCGCCTGCACCCGGCCCCTGCGGACGGCCAGCGCCCCGACCTCGGCGGCGGGCACCCGCGCCGGGACGGCCGTCTCCCGTGGCCGGCCGAGAGAGCGGAGGGCGCGCCGCAGACCGGACGGCGGCGCGGCGACGGCCGTCCCGGCGCCAGCGGTGACGGCCGTCCCGGCACCGGCGGTGGTGGTGGCGGTGGTGGTGGCGACGGCGGGTCGGCCGGGGGCCTGGATCTGGGCCTGGGTCCGCGGCTGGGCCTGGGTCTGGGCCAGGCGTTCGCGGAGCGGGGCCGAGCGGCGGCGGGCGTCGCGGACCGTCAGCGGCAGCGGGGTCCAGGACGCCAGCCTGCCCAGCGCCACCACCGGCGGGTAGACCGGGGAGAGCGCCATCATGTCGGCCGGCGCGCCGACCACCGGCGCCGCTCCCGGGGCGGCCAGGACGGCGACCCGGTCCGCGTACTGGACGACCCGTTCCAGCCGGTGCTCCGCCATCAGGACCGTCGTCCCGAGGTCGTGGACCAGGCGTTGCAGCACCGCGAGGACCTCCTCGGCGGCGGCCGGGTCGAGCGCCGACGTCGGCTCGTCGAGGACCAGCACCCTGGGGTGCGGGGTGAGCACCGAGCCGATCGCGACCCGCTGTTGCTGGCCGCCCGAGAGGGTGGCGATGGCCCGGTCCCGCAGGTCGGCGAGGCCCAGCAGGTCGAGGGTCTCCTCGACCCGGCGCCGCATCACGTCCGGCGCGAGCCCCAACGACTCCATCCCGTAGGCGAGTTCGTCCTCGACGGTGTCGGTGACGAAGTGCGAGAGCGGATCCTGGCCCACCGTGCCCACCACGTCGGCCAGTTCACGCGGCTTGTGGGTGCGGGTGTCGCGGCCCGCGACCGTGACCCGGCCGCGCAGGGTGCCGCCGGTGAAGTGCGGCACCAGACCGCTCACCGCGCCGAGCAGCGTGGACTTGCCGACCCCCGACGGGCCGACGAGCAGCACGAGTTCACCCTCAGGCACCTCGAAGTCCACGCCTTCCAGGGTGGGTCCGGCCGCCTCCGCGTAGGTGACGGAGACGTTCTCGAAGCGGATCACGACGGCTCCTCGGATGCGACGAAGGACGGCAACAGGCCGAGCAGGACGGCCCCCGCGGGCCACAGCGGCAGGGCGGGCGCCACCAGCGGCACGACCCCGGGACGCAGCCCCTGCGGGTCGTACCCGGCGGCCACCGCGAGCAGTGCGGCGACGGCGGCCCCCGACCCGGCGACCAGCCAGGCCCGGCCGCCCCACGCGTCGGGCCGGTAGCGGGTGCGCGGCGAGCGCCGGCCGCCGAGCCGCAGCCCGCCCAGCGCGGCGGCGACCCCGGCCAGCAGCAGCGGAAGCCCGTACGCCGCGCCCTCGGCGGTGAGCAGCCCGTACGTTCCCGCGCACACCCCGAGCAGCCCGCCCAGGGTGAGCGCGGCGGTGGTGCGGTGGACGGCCCGCGGCACCTCGGCCACCCGCCCGTAGCCGCGCGCGTCCATCGCCGCGGCCAGCGCGACCGACCGCTCCAACGCCCCTTCCAGCACCGGGAGTCCGACCTGGAGCAGCCCCCGCACCCCGCTGTCCGGGCGGCCCCGCAGCCGGCGGGCGGCCCGCAGCCGCCGCGCGTCGGCGATCAGGTGCGGCGCGAAGGTCAGCGCGACGACGACGGCCACCCCCGCCTCGTACAGGGCGCCCGGCAGGGACTTGAGCAGCCGCGAAGGGCTGGCCAGCGCGTTGGCCGCGCCCACGCAGATCAGCAGCGTGGCCAGCTTGAGGCCGTCGTAGCAGGCGAAGACCAGCGCCTCCGCGGTCACCCGGCCGCCCAGCCTGATGCCCTGCGCCCAGGCGGGCAGCGGGAGTTCGGGCAGGGTGACGACGACATGCGTGCCGGGGACGGGGGAGCCGAGGACGACCGCGAACCCGAGCCGGATCAGCAGCACGGCCAGCGCCAGCTTCACGAAGGCCGCGTAGGAGCGCGCCCAGGGCGTGTCAGGCCGGCACACCGCGACGACGTACCCGCTGACGCCGACGAGCAGCCCGAGCAGCAGCGGGTTGGTGGTGCGGGTGGCGGCGGTGCCGAGCCCCAGCGCCCAGATCCACCAGGCGCCGGGGTGCAGCCGCGGGGCGCGCGCCGTCGCCACCGGTCACTCCCGTCCGCGGCGGCGGGCCCGCACCACGGCCGCCGCGCCCAGCAGGACGACCGCGCCGCCGCCCGCGAGCAGCCCCACGGAGGGGCCGGCGCCGTCGTCGTCGGCGCCGGGTGCGGCGGGTCCGGGTGCCGGCCGGCCGCCGGTCGTCGTCGACACCTGTTCGCCGCAACCCCGCTCGGGGTAGCCCGCGATGGCGCACAGCAGGGCGTCGGAGCCGTAGCGCAGCGGCTTCGCGACCGCCGCCAGGGCCTCCGCGGTCGTCGCGTCCGACGGGACGCGCGCGCAGGCCGTGCGCCGGGCGGGCGGACTCTCGCCCGAGGGGGCGTCGGCCGCGGTGCCGAAGTCGAGGACGAGCGCGACGCGTTTGGCGCCGTCGCGCTCCGGGACGCCCGCGCAGATCGCCGTGAAGACGGCCGTGCCGCGCGGCCGGGCCGCGTCGGCGGAGTCCGCGCTGACGGAGAACCGGAAGCCCTGCACGGAGCCGTCGTCGGGGCGGGCGGTGGAGGGGCCCTGGGTGGCGTAGGTCCACCGGTCGCCGGTCCGTTCCCAGAACGACCAGTAGCGGTAACCGGCCGCCTGCGCGGGCGACCAGGCGAGCAGGGCGGTCAGCAGGGCGGCGCCGAGGACGGCCGCGACGCGCCTGATCACGACCGCCCGGCCCGGCCGCGCCCGCGCAGCGCCAGGACCGCGCCGACGGCCGCGACCAGGCAGAGGCCGCCGACCCACCAGAGCACGGACCAGGAGCCGCCGTCGTCCGCGGGCCGCTCCTCCTGCCGCGGCGCCGGCGTCGGCGTCTCGGCGGGTGCGGGGCCGGTGGCGCCGAGCAGCTTCACCAGGTCGTGGCCGCCGAAGGAGCGGGGGTCGGAGCCCAGCGCGTCCGCGGCGAGGATCAGCTGCGCGTAGGCGGCGGGACCGCCGCGCGCGGCCCAGTCGGCCGCGTGCGACTCCAGCCAGCGCAGGGCGGGCGCCGCCAGGTCGCCGTGGCCCGCGGTGGTCAGCGCGAGGACGGCGTCGGCGGTGTTGCCGTAGTCGGGCTGGTCCTCGGCGCCCGGCAGCGCCGACGTCAGATGCCTGTCGTCGGCCAAAGCCTCGACAAGGTGGGCGGCGCCGTTGCGGGCGGCCTGCCCGGCGTCGGTGGCGTCCGCGCAGCCGGGCGGGGTGCCGGTGGGCTTGGGGGAGGCCCCGGCGAGCCCCTTGCCGAGCGCGCCGACCACGGCGGCCGCGGTGGCGTCGTCGTTGGCGGTCAGCTTGCCCTTCTGGTCGGGCTGGAAGGCGAAGGCGCCGCCGTCGGCACAGGGCAGCGCCAGCTTCAGCAGCGCGTCGTAGGGGGAGTGGCCGTCGGCGCGGACCTCGGCGGGCCGTTCGCCCGCCGCCGCGAGGGCGCCGACGACGACGGAGGTGGAGTTCGCGTCGGTGGCGCCGCCGGGCGTGTAGCCCCAGCCGCCGTCCTTGTTCTGCACGGACTTCAGCCAGCCCACCGCCTTGTCGACGGCGGCCCGCCGGCCGCCGAGCGCGGCGAGGGCCTGGGCCGCGGCGGCCGTGCTGTTGGTGTCGACGGCGGTCCGCGCGCCGCAGGCCCGCGCGGGGTCGGCGCGGAAGGCGGCGAACGAGCCGTCGGCGCACTGCTGGCCGGTCAGCCAGCCGACCGCCTCCGGTGCGGGTACCACGCCCGCGGTGTCCTGGGCGAGCAGGGCGAGCGACTGCCGCCACACGCCGTCGTAGGTGGGGTCGGCGTCGCCGAAGAGGCCGTCGGGTATCGCCACCGAGGGCGAAGGCGACGGTGACGGCGCGGCCACGGCGGGGGTCGCGGCGCCGAGGACGACGACGGTGGCGGCCAGGGCCGCGGCGCTGCGGCGGACGTTCATGATCGGCGGGTGCCTCTCGCTGCGGGGAGCCGGGCGCGGCACGGGACGACCCCGGGCGACTCGGCTCCGTGAACCTCTACGGTGCCGTGCGCCGACGGGCTTGCCGACACACCTGAGCCGATCACGCGCACCGGCCGGCGCCGGTGTCACCCGGCGGGGTCGGCGCGGCCGTGGTCCCGGGCGGTGTCCGTCGTCGGTCAGGCGTCCGGCCGTCCGGCCGTCCGGTCCACCGGCGCGCTGCCGCGTCGGAATTACCCCGGGTTCCGCTGGTACGGGCGTGATGGCGACCCGGTCACTCTACCGGCAGGTATCGGCGGGCCTGAGAGCCGCCTGTGCGAGCGGCCGGACGGCCCGGCGGGGCAAGGGGCACCGGCCCCCTCGCCCGGGACGGGCTCACACGGCGCGGTACGCCGTCGGGTCCGATCCCGGCACCGGCTCCGCCCTGCCCTGTTTCACCAGGCGGCGCAGATGGGCCTCGGCCTCCGAGACCGCGATGGTGCGCGACCCGTGCGGGATGCGCTCCCAGGGGCGGTTCCACTCCATGCGGACGGCGAGCTGCCAGGGGGTGAGCGGTTCGGCGAGGAGGGCGTGCAGCCCGGCGAGCCGCTCCTCGTGGTGGGCCAGCAACTCCCGTACCCGGGCGGGCGCGTCGGCGAAGACGTGCTGGTGGGCGGGGAGCACCTCGGCGGGCGCGAGGCGGCCGATCCGTTCGAGGGAGTCGAGGTAGTCGCCGAGCGGGTCGGTGACGGTGGCGTCCTCGGGATCCTCGTACAGGCCGATGTGCGGGGTGATCCCGGGGAGCAGGTGGTCGCCGGAGAACAGGCGGCCGTTTCCCGGCAGCCGCGCCGGGTGCTCCTCCTCCAGGTGCAGGCAGACATGGCCGGGGGTGTGTCCCGGCGTCCAGATCGCGCGCAGCCTGCGGCCCGGCAGCGGGAGGAGTTCGCCGGGGACGATCTCGCGGTCGGGCAGCGCGGGGGAGAGGCCGGGCAGCCGGGTGCGGGGGCCCACCGCGCCCAGCGGCGCGACATGGTCGGCGGGGGCGCCGGCCGCGGTGAGCTTCGCCGTCATGTAGGTGAACCAGCGGTCGGGCCGGGTCCGCCGGGTGCGGCGGACGATCGCCGTGTCGGCCTCGTGCATCGCGATCCAGGCGCCCGACGCCTCCCGCACCCGCCCGCAGAGCCCGTGGTGGTCGGGGTGGTGGTGGGTGACGACCACCCCGTGCAGGTCGGCGACGGAGGTGCCGCAGGCGGTGAGCCCCGCGGTCAGGGCGTCCCAGGAGGCGGGGTCGTCCCAGCCGGTGTCCACCAGGACCGGGCCCCGGTCGGTGTCGACGACGTAGACGAGGGTGTGGCCGAGGGGGTTGTCGGGGATCGGCACCCGCAGGGACCGCACACCGCCGCCGTGATCGTGCACCCGTGTCATGGGCCCCCCGTTTCGCCGACTCCCGGCCACTATAACTAGAACGCGTTTCGATGGGAGCCCGAGTCACCTTTCGATCCGTTCGCCCGTGCCGCTCCGTGGACTCCTCGCAGGAGACCTGGTATCAGTTCACCTAGTCGCGTATCTGATGGATCGTCAGTAAGTTCGCAGCGCATCCGGGGAGGCGGTCGGGCATGACCGAGCTCGTGGAACACGGACAGCTCTACATCGGCGGGGAGTTGACCGACCCGCTCGGCCAGGAGGTCATCGAGGTCGTCTCCCCGCACACCGAGGAGGTCATCGGCCGGGTACCGCACGCCTCCCGGGGCGACGTCGACCGGGCGGTCGCCGTCGCGCGCGCCGCCTTCGACGACGGACCCTGGCCGCGGCTGAGCCTCGACGAGCGGATCGCCGTCGTCACCCGCATCAAGGACGGCATCGCGCTGCGGCACGAGGAGATCGCCCGGGTCATCTCCAGCGAGAACGGATCCCCGTACTCCTGGGCGGTGTTGGCGCAGGCGCTCGGCGCGATGATGGTGTGGGACGCGGCGATCACCGTCGCCCGCGGCTTCACCTTCGAGGAGCGCAGGGACGGCGTCCTCGGCAAGCTCCTGGTGCGCCGCGAGCCGGTCGGGGTGGTCGCCGCCGTCGTCCCCTGGAACGTCCCGCAGTTCGTGGCCGCCGCCAAACTGGCGCCCGCGCTGCTCGCCGGATGCCCGGTCATCCTCAAACCGTCCCCCGAATCGCCCCTGGACGCCTACCTGTTGGGTGAGATCGCGCGGGAGGCCGGACTGCCCGAGGGCGTCCTGTCCATCCTGCCCGCCGACCGCGAGGTCAGCGAGTACCTGGTCGGCCACCCCGGCGTCGACAAGGTGTCGTTCACCGGCTCGGTACCGGCCGGCAAACGCGTCATGGAGGTCGCCGCCCGCCATCTCACCCGCGTCACCCTTGAGTTGGGCGGCAAGTCGGCGGCCGTGGTGCTGCCCGACGCGGACGTCGCGACGGCGGTCGCGGGCATCGTCCCCGCGGCCTGGATGAACAACGGCCAGGCCTGCGTGGCGCAGACCCGGGTGCTGGTGCCCCGCGCCCGCTACGACGCGTACGCGGACGCCTTCGCCGCCGCCGCGGCCGCCCTCGTCGTCGGCGACCCGCTCGACCCGGCGACCCAGGTGGGCCCCCTGGTCGCCGAACGCCAGCAGCGCCGCAACCTCGACTACATCCGCGTCGGCCAGGAGGAGGGCGCGAAGATCCTCACCGGCGGCGGCAGGCCGGCCGGCCTCGACCGCGGCTGGTACGTCGAACCCACCCTCTTCGGCGACGTCGACAACTCCATGCGGATCGCCCGCGAGGAGATCTTCGGACCGGTCGTCTGCCTGCTCCCCTACACCGACGAGGCGGACGCCGTGCGGATCGCCGACGACTCCGACTACGGCCTCTCCGGCAGCGTCTGGACGGCCGACATCGAGCACGGCATCGACATCGCCCGCCGGGTCCGCACCGGCACCTACTCCGTCAACACCTTCAGCCTCGACATGCTCGGCCCGTTCGGCGGCTACAAGAACTCAGGTCTGGGACGGGAGTTCGGCCCCGAGGGGTTCGGCGAGTACCTCGAACACAAGATGATCCACCTGCCGGCCGGCTGGGAGGCGTGACGGCCATGGGGGACCGCTGGCGGGTCGAGGTCGACCGCGGCGTCTGCATCGGGTCCGCCCAGTGCGTGCACCACGCGCCGGCCGGCTTCCGCCTCGACACCGGACGCCAGTCGCACCCGGTCCACGCCGAGACCGACGCCGGTGAACAGGTGCTCGCGGCGGCCGAGAGCTGCCCGGTGGAGGCGATCACCCTGACCGTACTGGGCAGCGGGGAGCCGGTGTTCCCACCGGAGGAGTGACTGCCCTAGAGGTCCTGACCCTCCGCCTCGGTCAGGTCGATGAGGCGGCAGACCGTCTCGATGTCGATCTTCACCTGGGCGATGGAGGCGCGGCCCGACAGCCAGGTGATGAGGGCCGAGTGCCAGGTGTGCTCGATGACGCGGACCGCCGAGAGCTGCCGCGGACCCGGGTCGGCCCGGCCCATCGCGTCCAGGATGATCAACGTCGTCTGCCGGGAGACCTGGTCCACCTCGGGGGAGACGCTGCGGTCCGCGAACGTCAGCGCGCGGACCATCGCGTCGGCCAGGTGCGGCTCGCGCTGGAGCGCGCGGAACGCCCGCATCAGGGTCTCCGCCACCCGCTCCGCCGCCGTCTCACCGGCCGGCGGCTTCTTGCGCAGCGTGCCGTGCATGTGCTCCAACTGGTCCTGCATGGTGGCGACCAGCAGATGCACCTTGGACGGGAAGTAGCGGTACAGGGTGCCGAGGGCGACCTGCGAGGACTCCGCGACCTCCCGCATCTGGACCGCGTCGAAACCGCCCCGGCTGGCCAACTGCGCGCTCGCGTGCAGGATCCGGCGCCGACGCGCCTCCTGACGCTCGGTGAGCGGCGGCGAGGCGGGCCGCGCGGTACTGGCTTCCACCTTGGCCGGCTTGGCTTGCGCAGGCATGGGCACCGTTCCGTGACAGTCGGTGAGGTCGGAGTGTTCGGGCCGATCATGGCAGGGCCGCCGTGGTGGCGTGAATCACCTGATCCACTGCTCACTCCACCGCTACCTGCCGGTAGATTCGGAATCTCCTGGACGATCAAGCTGGACGATCAAGTCTGAAACTTGTTCTAGATTAGCGTCCCGGCGTAATCTCGCGGGACAGTGCAGCCAGAAGGGGGCCCAGAGTGACCGCTGAGGCCAGTCAGCCGGGGTCGCACGACGACCGCGCAGCCGACGGCGAGCGACCGCTCCGCATCGCGCTCCTCACCTATAAGGGAAACCCGTTCTGCGGCGGCCAGGGCGTCTACACCCGGCACCTCTCCCGCGAACTGGCCCGGCTCGGCCACCACGTCGAGGTGATCGGCTCCCAGCCCTACCCGGTCCTCGACGAAGGACTGCCCGGCCTCACCCTCACCGAGCTGCCCAGCCTCGACCTCTACCGCTCCTCCGACCCGTTCCGCACCCCGCGACGCGACGAGTACCGGGACTGGATCGACGCCCTCGAAGTCGCCACCATGTGGACCGGCGGCTTCCCCGAGCCGCTCACCTTCTCCCTGCGCGCCGGACGCCTCCTGCGCTCCAGGCGCGGCGAGTTCGACGTCGTCCACGACAACCAGACGCTCGGATACGGGCTGTTGGGCGACGTCGGCGCCCCGCTCGTCACCACCATCCACCACCCCATCACCGTCGACCGGCAGTTGGAGCTGGACGCCGCCGACGGCTGGCGCGAGCGGCTCTCCAAACGCCGCTGGTACGGCTTCACCCGGATGCAGAAGCGGGTCGCCCGCAGACTGCCGTCCCTGCTCACCGTCTCCGGCACCTCCCGGCAAGAGATCATCGACCACCTCGGGGTCCGCGACGACCGCATCCACGTCGTCCACATCGGCGCCGACACCGACCTCTTCTCCCCCGACCCTTCGGTACCCGTGGTCCCGGGCCGGATCGTCACCACGTCAAGCGCCGACGTGCCCCTCAAGGGCCTCGTCCACCTCGTCGAGGCGCTCGCCAAGGTCCGCGCCGAACACCCCGCCGCCCACCTCGTCGTCGTCGGCAGACGGCCCACCGAGGGACCCGTCGCCCAGGCCGTCGAGCGCTACGGCCTCGGCGACGCCGTCGAGTTCGTCAAGGGCATCTCCGACGCCGAACTCGTCGACCTGATCCGCTCCGCCGAGGCCGCCTGCGTGCCCTCGCTCTACGAGGGCTTCTCGCTGCCGGCCGCCGAGGCCATGGCCACCGGCACGCCCCTCGTCGCCACCACGGGCGGCGCCATCCCCGAGGTCGCGGGACCGGACGGCGAGACCTGCCTCGCGGTGCCCCCCGGCGACGCCCAGGCCCTCGCCGCCGGGCTCGGCAGACTGCTGGGCGACCCGGCGCTGCGCGCCCGGCTCGGCACGGCGGGACGGCAACGCGTACTAGCCCGCTTCACCTGGGCCCGCGCGGCCGAGGGCACGGCCGCCCGCTACCGCGAGGCCATCGCCGCCGCAGGCGCGGGCCGCCCGACCCGCCCCGCGCCCGCACCGACCCCGCCGCCCACGGCAACGGACCGCGCCGAAGCCGACGTTGAACCCAACCCCGAAAGCAGGGCCACGTGCTGACCGTCGACTTCTCCCGGTTCCCGCTCGCCCCGGGCGACCGCGTCCTGGACCTCGGCTGCGGCGCCGGCCGGCACGCGTTCGAGTGCTACCGGCGCGGCGCCCGGGTCGTCGCGCTGGACCAGAACGGCGAGGAGATCCGCGAGGTCGCCAAGTGGTTCGCGGCGATGGCCGAGGCCGGCGAGGCACCGGAGGGCGCGACCGCCACCGCCATGGAGGGCGACGCCCTTGCCCTGCCCTTCCCCGACGAGTCCTTCGACGTCGTCATCATCTCCGAGGTGATGGAGCACATCCCCGACGACAAGGGCGTACTCGCCGAAATGGTACGGGTGTTGAAGCCCGGCGGCCGGATCGCGATCACCGTCCCCCGGTACGGTCCCGAGAAGGTCTGCTGGACCCTCTCCGACGCCTACCACGAGGTCGAGGGCGGCCACATCCGCATCTACAAGGCGGACGAACTCCTCGCGCTGATACGGGAGTCGGGGCTGCGCCCGTACGGCACCCACCACGCGCACGGACTGCACTCCCCGTACTGGTGGCTGAAGTGCGCGTTCGGCGTCGACAACGACCAGGCGCTGCCGGTGCGGGCGTACCACAAGCTGCTCGTCTGGGACATCATGAAGAAACCGCTCGCCACCCGGGTCGCCGAGCAGGCGCTCAACCCGCTGATCGGCAAGAGCTTCGTGGCGTACGCGACCAAGCCGCACCTGCCCCGGGTGGACGCCACGTGACCACCCCCCGGACAGAACACCTCGTCCTGCCCGGGGTCCTCACCGCCGAGCAGGCCCTCGCCACCGTCGCCGGCATCCGCGCCGTGCAGCGCGAGGACGGCGCGATCCCGTGGTTCAGGGGCCACCACCTCGACCCGTGGGACCACACCGAGGCCGCGATGGCGCTGGACGCGGCGGGCGAACACGAGGCCGCCACCCGGGCCTACGAATGGCTCGCCCGGCACCAGAACGACGACGGCTCCTGGTACGCGGCCTACGCCGACGGCGACTTCGCCGACGTCACCGACCGGGGCCGGGAGACCAACTTCGTCGCGTACGTGGCGGTCGGCGTCTGGCACCACTACCTGTCCACCGGCGACGACACGTTCCTCGACCGGATGTGGCCGGTCGTCCACGCGGCGGTCGAGTACGTGCTGCGCCTCCAGCAGCCCGGCGGCCAGATCGGCTGGAAGGGCGAGGACGACGGAACCTCCACCACCGACGCCCTGCTGACCGGCTCCTCGTCCGTCCACCACGCGCTGCGGTGCGCGCTCGCCATCGCCGAACAACGCGAAGAGGCGCAGCCGGACTGGGAGTTGGCGGTCGGCGCGCTACGACACGCGATCCGCCGCCACCCCGAGCGGTTCCTCGACAAGGGCCGCTACTCGATGGACTGGTACTACCCCGTCCTCGGCGGCGCGTTGACCGGCACGGAGGCCAAGTCCCGCCTGGAGGAAGGCTGGGACCGCTTCGTCGTCCCCGGCCTCGGGGTACGGTGCGTGATCCCCAACCCGTGGGTCACCGGCGGCGAATCAGCCGAACTCGCCCTCACGCTCTGGGCGTTGGGCGAGTCCGACCGCGCACTGGAGATCCTCCAGTCCATCCAGCACCTGCGGGACGCGGAGAGCGGCCTGTACTGGACGGGGTACGTCTACCAGGACAAGGCCGTCTGGCCCCAGGAACTCACCACCTGGACGGCGGGCTCCCTGCTCCTCGCGGTAGCGGCCCTGGGCGGCCACGAGGCAACCTGCACGATCTTCGAGGGAACCCACCTCCCTATGGGGCTGGACCCGGACTGCTGCGACTGAGCGTGAGCCAGTGGCGGTGCTGCGGTGCTGCGCTGGTGGTACGGGGTTGGTTGTCCGTAGCGGCGCTGCGGTGCTGCGCTGGTGCACCGTGGAGGTCAGTGGCGGTGCATGCGGTTGGCTATGGCGTGGCCGATGAACAGGTAGACCACCACTGCCAGGCCGTAGCCCGCCACCACGCGCGCCCACGCCTCGTCGAAGGTGCTGTGTCTTCTGGGGGGTGCCCCCAGACCCCCGGGTCACGTGACCAGCCGGTGGCACGGCAGGTCGCGCGCCCCGGGCAACGCCGTCGTGGGGCCGGTACGGAGATCCGGCGACGTGTGGGGGGCCGTCCGCCGGTGGTGGCGTGGGGTGAGAGTGAGCTAGTGGCGGTGCATGCGGTTGGCTATGGCGTGGCCGATGAACAGGTAGACCACCGCCGCCAGGCCGTAGCCCGCCACCACCCGCGCCCACGCCTCGTCGAAGGTGAACAGGTCGCGTGACCAGCCTGCCAGCCAGGCGGCCACATTGTGGACGAACTGCACCAGATCGTTGGCGCGGTTGGCGTCCAGCAGATACATCAGGATCCACAGTCCGATGATGACGGCCATGACGTCCGCGACGACCGCGATGACCGTTCCCGCGGAGTTGGAACCGCTCCGATTTCGATAGGACATGGTGTTCGAATGGCCTCGGATCGCTCGTTGAAACCCTTGGGGTTGACGGGCCCGTCACTCGAACAGATTCCCCCGGGTGGCGGAGCCCGGCCTCCCGGGTGACGGTGGCCTGGAGATCCGCCCGACGTCCCCCCGGAGGACCCCGTGGCCATACCCGTACGGCGCCTGTTCGTGGCGCTCACCCTCTGCTGCGCCCTGATAGCGGGCGCCACCGCCTGCGGAGCCGGCAGCGACAACGCCGTCTCCGCGGCGTCGACGCCCAGCGCGACCCACTCCGTCGACCGGCAGAAGCTCGCCAAGACCCGCTTCGTCGCGAACGCGGGACTGGCCGCGGGGGCGACCTACCAGTGGATCGTGAAGCCCTGGAAGGCCGGCAAGTTCAAGAAGGGCGCCCACGGCAGGAAGCTCGCGCTGGTGAAGGCCGCTCTCGCGGGCGGGTTCGCCTACAACCGGCTCAAGGCCGCGCACCGCAACGCCGAGGGCGACCCGACCCTCTCCAAGGCGCTCGCCCCGCTCACGGCGGGCATCGACTCCCTCAAGGACCTGCCGTCCAAGCTCCGCAAGGGCGACAACCCCGACGGGGTGGCAGGCGACTACAACGACATCATCAACAAGGTGAAGGACGCGGGGAAGGGCGCGGGCGCCGAGGTCAAGGACCAGGTCCCGTCGACGTCACAGCTGACGAGCGGTTCTTGAGTGCCCTGAGTGCCCTGAGTGCGCTGAGTGCCCTGGGTGTCCAGGCGGCTGTCTAGGAGTTCAGCTCCGCGAGCACCCGCAGCGTCGCACGGTCCGGTGCCAGGGCCAGCAGGTCGGTCACCGGACCCTTGCGCCACAAGTCAAGCCGTTCGGCGATGCGTTGACGCGGCCCGACGAGCGAGATCTCGTCGGCGAAGGAGTCGGGCACGGCACGCACGGCGTCCTCCCGGCGTCCCGCGAGGAACAACTCCCGTACCTGGTGGGCCTCTTCCGCGTATCCCATCCGGCCCATCAGGTCGGTGTGGAAGTTGAGGGTCGTGTGGCCCATGCCGCCGATGTAGAAGCCGAGCATGGCCTTCACGGGCAGCAGCCCCTCGGCCACGTCGTCACAGACCTGGACGCGGGCCATGGGCGCGACGACGAATCCCTCTGGGAGACCGCCGGTCACCGCAGGGCCGTACACCTCGGGCCGGGAGGGCGACCAGTACAACGGCAGCCAGCCGTCGGCGATCCGCGTCGTCTGGGCGACGTTCTTGGGACCCTCGGCGCCGAGAAGCACGGGAAGATCGCTCCGCACCGGATGGGTGATGGACTTGAGCGGCTTCCCGAGCCCGGTCCCGTCCTCGCCCGGATAGGGGAGCGGATGGAACCGCCCGTCCAGCCGCACCGGCTCCTCCCGGCGCAGCACCTGCCGCACGACATCGACGTACTCGCGGGTCGCGGTCAGCGGCGACGACGGGAACGGCCGCCCGTACCACCCCTCCACCACCTGCGGCCCCGACAGCCCGAGCCCCAACATGACGCGTCCACCGGAGAGATGGTCGAGGGTGAGGGCGTGCATGGCGGTGGCGGTGGGGGAGCGGGCCGCCATCTGCGCGACGGCGGTGCCCAGTCGGATGGTCGAGGTGTGGGCGGCGATCCAGGTGAGCGGGGTGAAGGCGTCGGAGCCCCACGACTCGGCGGTCCACACGGAGTGATACCCGAGCCGCTCGGCCTCCTGAGCCAGCCCGACATCCCCGGCGGACGGCCCCCGCCCCCAGTACCCGAGCGCGACACCCAACCGCATCTGCCGGCCTCCTGACGATCCGTCACATCGGCTCCGTGCCTGCGACTGTACGACAGGCGACGCGACCGGTCCAGAACACCGCGGTGACCGAAGACGAACGGGACGAAAAGCCGTTGGTGGACGGCCGAGTCCCCTGCTACCGTCCCGGTGGCCGTGCGAGAGAACGAGGAGGTGGTACCCGTGAACGCAGTTCAGACATGGGTGCTCCCCTCCAGGGTCACGGCCGGGCGATAGGTCGTCCGGGAGCGCCGTTCCAGAGCACTCCCGAAAGGCACGACCATGCGCTTCACCTCAGAGCGACGTCTCGACGACGGCGTCCTCGCCCGCGAGTTCACCCTCGGCGAGATCCCCGGCACCCTGTGGACACCCGCGTCCGCCGCACCGGCCCCGCTGATCCTGATGGCCCACAACAACGGCCTCCCCAAGAACGAGCCGAGGCTGGTGGCCCGAGCCCTCCGATCGGCGGCGTACGGCTACGCGGTGGCCACCATCGACGCCGCGGGCTGCGGAACCCGCCCCCGTTCCGCAACCGACGAGCAGGCGCGCGCCGACCTGCGCCGGGCGATGCGGGCCGGCGATCCGGTCGACGAGATCTTCGAATCCCTCATCGGCCCCCTGGTCGAGAACGCGGTCCCGGAGTGGCGGACCACTCTGGACGCCCTCCTCGAACTGCCCGAGATCGACGGCCCGGTCGGCTACTCGGGCTGGACAGCACTCGGCATCCGGCTGACGGCGACCGATCCCCGCATCACCGCAGCGGGCTTCTTCGCCGGAGGCTATGTGCCGCGCGCCCAACGCGAGGAGGCGAGGCGGATCACGATCCCGCTCCTCCTCCTGCTCCAGTGGGACGACGAGGGCAACCCCCGCGAGCGCGCCCTGGACCTGTTCGACACCTTCGCCAGCGAGGAGAAGACCCTGCACGCCAACATGGGCGGCCACACGGGCACCCCCTGGTTCGAGCTGGAGGACGGAAACCGCTTCTTCGGGCGGCACTTGAAGAAGGACTGACCCCCGGCGGAGGGCAGCGCGTCGGTACGCCTGCCCTCCGCGCGTCGAGGCGGGGGGACTGACCACGGCGCCGCTGGACCGCCACATTCCTCGACGCCACCCACCCCGACCGCCCGCACGTGCGGTACGTGCTCGCTCTACCGCAGAGTCCCGAACCGCCCGGAGCCTCTTCCGGCCCTGCTCGATCAGCATGAGCGCCTCTCGCGCCTGGCTGGTGACCCCTGATCAAGTGTCATGAGCTCGATGATCCTGTCAGGGAGATGGTAGGCGCTCTCACCGCAACCAAATTCCAGCTTGCCCCAGTAGAATTTGTGCAACTCTATTTCAAACAGCATTAAAGTGTCACCCTTTTATGTCACCCTTTAAGCGTCCGGTGTCTCTGGAGCAACGTGCTGCGAGATCTGTTTCAGACCGTCGGTCCGTTCGTGAGTCAAAGGAAATCTCGTATTCAATTGTTCCGGCAGAGATGGCGACTCGACTAGAAGGACGATCAGCGCACGGGCGACGGCGTCCAGCGGAAGATGCTCGGCATCGCCCGCCTGCACAACCGCCCGGAGTTCCGGCTACCCCAGCATTTGGTCTTCGTCAAAGCCGAGCTCGTCCTCGACCCCGAGTTCGACAGCCGCATGCCATCGGACAATGTCGGGCCACGGTTGGGACGTCATCCGGCGAAGGCGTAGAAGGGCTTCCGGCGTGCCGATATCCCCCAGAGAAGAGATGACCTTCTGGCACAGCCAGTACGCCGGAGCGTCCTCGTCTACCGAACCTTCCGCCACCCTGAACAGGCAGGCGACCGCGTCCGTTTCCCGGATCTCGCCAAGGATCTCCACGAGATCCTCTTTGTTGAACCCTGCGGCGTCCGAATCCAGAATCTCCTGAATTGCCCCGCCCGGGCCCGGCGCCCGCAAGGGGGCGGCCAAGTTGGCGAACTTGTCGACCCGTGTCCAGTTACCCGCGTGAGCGGCTTCCCGGATCCAGGAGGCGATGAGCTGAGCGACCTCGGGATGCCCGGCTGCGATGGACCTGGCATCCCGCCCCGTGCCGTCGGTGAGTGCTTCAACCAGATCAGCCTGAGATCTCTCTTCTCCACGGAACGTCACCAGTCCTCCACTCTTCCGAAGCCGACGATTCCCGAATCGAACACGTCGACCGATCCAGGTCCGAGGCTGCACACGCCGAAGCCGCGCTCCGACTGGCAAAAGGCGGTTGGCGGGCCCGACGAGGTATGTGGGTGTCTGTCTGGTTGTGCGGGATTGTTGCCGTCGCCACTGCCGTCAGGCGGTTCAGCCCAGGTACGGCTTCTCGCGCTGTTCCAGGAAGTGCTGGAGCCTGTCAGGCACGTTCCGCATCCTTTGGCCATTCAAAGGACTGAGGTGGCGCCACCAAAGCCGCGAGAACACCCTCCACGCTTTCGTCGGTAAGAGCGATCAAGCTCCACCCGCCCCCCTGGACGGTGAATAGGCCAACCGGAGGGTCATCCTCGTCGAGAACTGCAAAGAAGTCCCGCCATCCAAATCTATTCTTCCGGAATTCATCCAGTGTGGAATACCGGTCTCGATACGTGCCTCGAAGTGTGGACCTCGGCCCAACTCCGACGCGGATCAAACCGGATACCTCCTCAAAGATTTCCGGCACAACGGGAGGCGGCAGCAAAAGCAACGACTGGCATTTGGCCCTTCGAAGTAGCTCCGCAATCTTCAGAGTGGACACTTCTTGCAAACTCGCCAAGATGACTCCATTGAGAACGCTGGTGGGCGGTACCTGCAGGTACCGCCCACCAGAGCTTAATTATCAGAACCCGAGATCCTCTAGTCGCGCACCGGGCCATGCCGCCCTGGCTCGACCTTGCATGACCCCTTGGATGATCACTTCAGCCTCGCCGCGAAGGTCATCTTCGACCCATGGCTGATCGTTTACATGGACGTGGAAACGTCCGCTGGGGATGGTGGCTCTAATGGCAACTCCACTACCTCCACCTCGGGTAGCCGCTCGAATAGCGGCAGCGGGACTAGTGGTCCAGCTGGTGTAGTCACTATCGGTCATACCGCGATGGTGAATATCAGGCGTCGAATCCCCGCCCCGCGGCCTTCTAATTCCTTACACCGCATCATCAAAGGCGGGGTTGAAGTCGCCGGTCTCGCTGCTCACTTCCGCAACTCCCCGATAGACCGTGGTGCCGTCACCGCAATTGTGCACAAGCACCGGAGTAGCGCCCGCCACCACATAGTACGTGTGCTGCGCGAAGCCTTCGACCTGCTTTTTCGCAGGTCAAGCGCAGTTCGCTGGTCCGGTGAAGTGCGTGGGTGTCCGTGGTTGTGCGGGGTTGTTGCCGTCGCTGCTGCCGTCAGGCGGTTCAGCCCAGGTACGGCTTCTCGCGCTGTTCCAGGAAGTGCTGGAGCCTGAGTCGTTGGGTGTGGTGCATCGGCAACTGCTCGATTTCTGTGCCGACCAGGCCGGTGATCTCGAGCGATGGCTGGCGTCTACGCCCACGTACGACTCCACCTCCAACGCCAAACCTCGACACTCTGAACGGCGCCCTCAGCCCAACCGAGGACGGCACCGACACCCCAACTGCCGTCGCCGTCTGCTGCCGTTGCCGTCAAACACCCGAGGAGCCTGGCCAGAATCGACTCTGGCGAGGCTCCTCTATTCCGCTGGAGCCAATGGGTGACGCTAGGGTTAGGCTGCATCAGCCTCCATGCAAACTTGCTGGATTTGATGCATCACGCGCGCAGTCTCACTTCATTCTCGCGTTACGCAGCTTCTCGGATGCGGAATTGATATTGACGAACAGTGCACGCCTTTCAGGCAAAGCTGACTCTGCTGCCCTCAGTTCTCTCTCATGTACCTGAGAGAAGTTGCACCACGCCTCGTAAATCGATTTTGTACACTCCCGAAGCAGTGCGGAGCATTCAGCTACTTGACGCATAGATAGCTCACGCTTTCCTTCCGCGCCAATCCAACGGTTGTACCTCGCGTCCTCGGCGATGAATTCACCGATCAGTTCCACCAGATCGTTGCCGAGCATTTCGCTACTCAACATCAACAGGACCAGGTTCGTGGCTGGCGCGGCTGTTGGGCCGGTAATTTCTGCCGGGGTTGGCCATCCCTCGGGCATCTCTTCCAGCCATGCCCAATCATCAGGTACTGACATCATCTTCCCCTGTCACCCGGCATTGTGTCGCCGGATCAAGTACTTCGTCAGCTCAATGGATGACGACATATCCGGGAGATCTGAGACCCCTCCTGCGCGTAGAACTTCAGCACGGTACGTAACACAACTTCGGCTGTCGACGTTGTAGCGGCCAAGATTCCTCCCCAAAGTCACTTCATGGAAGGCTAGAGCGCCTCCCGGGTTTGACAATGGAATCCGCACCTTAATCGTAGTGGGCGCGTGCGGCTCCGTGCGAATCGCGGGCACTGCATCCGTACCGGGGACGCCTACTTGTTCGGTATGCAGCGCCTCATCCGCTGTCTCAACCTTCACGGTCGCGTGCTTTTCCACCGGGTCCAAGTAGACCGTGGCCGTTCCTTCTCCGCAGTTATGAACCAGGACCGGAGCATCCCCGGCCACCACATAGTGCGTGTGCTACGCGGCACCGCTCCAACTGCTTCTTTGCAGGTCAGGACGTGTTTCGGGTTCCGCTGGCGTGCGTGGTTGTGCGGGGAAATCCATGGGTGTTGCCGTCGCTACTGCCGTCAGACGGTTCAGCCCAGGTACGGCTTCTCACGCTGTTCCAGGAAGTGCTGGAGCCTGAGTCGTTGGGTGTGGTGCATCGGCAACTGCTCGATCTCGTCCGGCGGCACGAACCGGAGCTCGGTGGACTCGTCGGAGATTGCCAGCCGGCCGCCGGTGATGCGGGCGGTGAAGCAGACGTTGAACTGGCGGCGGACCTCGCCGTCGGTGTAGGCGATGATGTGTTTCGGGTCGGTGTAGGTGCCGACCAGGCCGGTGATCTCCACGTCGAGGCCGGTCTCTTCCATGACCTCGCGGACTGCCGTGCCGGGCAGGGAGTCGGTGAGGTCCATGCCGCCTCCGGGCAGTGCCCATAGGTTGTTGTCGCGGCGGCGCTGGAGGAGGATGCGCCCATGATCGTCGGTGACGACGGCGGAGGCAGCGACGACCATGCTGTTCGGCTTGGGCGCATTGGGGTCGTCGTAGTACTCGGTGCGGGCCACGGTCAGCCTTCCTCTCGTACGCGGGTTGCGGTCGCCCACACGGCGTCGAAGCTGTCGGCGTAGGTGTCGAACATGCCGCCTGTCTCGTGTCGGCGAAGGTGCCACACGGGGGCGGCGTACGCGTTGACGCCCCAGACGTGTGCGTTGACGAGTTGCTGGTCGTCGGCGCGGTAGAGGGAGTTGTAGAGCGTGGTTGCGTGGGTGCGGACTTCGATGCCGGGGGTGTCGGCGACCGGCTTGTAGTGCATGAGCGCGAGGCGGCAGCGGGATTCGATGCCGTGGCCGAACCGCTCTTCCTGGCCGCGGGCTTGGACGTTGTCGCTGTCGGGGTCCCCGATCGCGATGCGGACGGTGCAGCCTTCGGCGGCGCGTTCGGTGAGGAGTTCGTTCAGCCGCGGGTAGGCCTCGTGGAGGAAGACTGCCGCGTAGACGAGGATGTCGATCCGTTCCCGGGCCTGGGCCATCAGGTCGGTGAACGCCGAGACGGGGATGTCGGCCCGCTGCCCGTAGAGCGCCACCAACTCAGGGCTGATGGCGCGGGCGGGGCGGGCCTGGCGGAGCGTCGGCCAGAGTGCGTGCACGTCTTCTCCCAGGGCTTTGGCCGCCTGGAGGGCAGTGGCACGACGTGGGATACGCCCGAGGTTCACCCAGCGCTCGACCGACTTGGGGTCGACCTCGACCTGCTGAGCGAGTGCGGCGTACGTCCAGCCTCCCGCCGCCATGACGGCTCGTAGTCTCTCGTTCGGCACGAGTCTCCCCCTTCGCCTCAGGACGGCACCAGGGACGTTCTACAGGGTGCGGGACGTCCCGAAGTGAGGTTTGGTGGAGGTTCCTTCGTCCCGGTGACCGGCGTGAGGATCGGTGCCGACCCTGCGGCACCAACAGGCCCAGGGGCACGCATCAACGCCGCCGAGGAGCGTCACCGTGCGAATGAGCGCCACCCCATGTGTTCCCGCCCTGCGACTGGACGCCCGGTCGCACGCCGCCTCGCCGGGGTGGTCACGATGACGGCCCCCACCCCTGATACCGGCGGGCACATCGTCTCGCCCGATGCCGGCGCCCTGGTGGTCGACCGGCGGAACGGCAAGGTGGGCGTGGTGATGGGACATGTGGGGCCGTACGTGCAGCTTCGACCGCCACGCGGTGGCCGGGAGTGGGACGTTCCGCCCGAGGACGTGCGTACGCCGACTCCGACGGAGGAGTTGAGCGCGAAGGTGGCCGTGGCCAACCGGAGGTGGGGACGGTGACCCCTCGCTCGGTCCTGCGCTACGAGACCTGGACTCTCCAGCCCGACCGCGAGCCGGACGCGGAGCCGGTCCTGTACGCGATGCAGTGCGCCGTGGACGGAGAGACCTCGCCGACAAGCGAGGACTTCGCCGAACCGCAGGACTGGGTACTGCGGCACTGCGGCCAGAACCCGTCGCACCACACCTACCGGGAGATCATCACCCGCCCCTGGCGGACCTGGCGCCAGACGTGACCCGCCTCGCTCGCCCAGGCGCCGCACCGCGCTGACCCACCCGACTCCCGTCCCTGCCGGGCGCAGCCGATCGAGGCTCCCCCGCACTCGTCAGCCACATGGAGGTTCTGGCCTCTGCCGCAGGGGCCGAAGCCCACTAGTTCCTCAACGCGGCCCAGACCGACCGGTTCCACGTGCTGTACGAACTCGCTCTGCGCACCGGCCTCCGCACAAGCGAACTACTTGGCCTCTGCTGGGAAGACCCCGACATCAACACCCGGTCGCCCGCCATCCGCCGCTCCCTCCAGCGCACTCGTAGTCGGGGTCTGACCGTCCTGAACACCAAGTCGCTCGCCTTTGAATGTCGCATCGCCCTACCCACCGAGTGCATCAGCTCCCTCAAGATCCACCAGGAATAGCAGCGGGGAGAACGGCAGGAACCCGGAACGGGATGGACGGACAACGGGCTCGTCTTCACCACCCCGAAGGGCAGGCCGCTCGCCCCCACCAACCTCACCCGCCGCTTCCGCCGCCTCCTCCACCGCGTGCAGCTCCGGAGCATCCGCTTCCACGACCTTCGCCACTCGACCGCGACCCTGCTCCTGGAGCAGGACATCGACCTTGTCGTCATCAAGGAACTCCTCGGCCACGCCCACATCGGCGCCACCGCCGACGTCTACGCCCACGTACGACTCCGCCTCCAACGCGAAGCCATCAACACGCTCGGCGACGCCCTCAGCCCCGGCCGCGACGACCCCGATGGCGCGCCCGTCGCAGCCATCGTCCGCTGACGTTGCCGTCACCGTTGCCGTCAAGAGACATTTGGGCCCCTCCGAATTCTCCCGGAGGGGCCCAAGTGCTGCGCTGGGGGAATATCTCAGGAGCTAACCCCCTGAGGTCGCTCCATCGTTACTGGTTCGCCAGTCCCATGACGGATCTCGATGGAATCTCTCTAGGACCGCGTCATAGCTCAGAAGCTCGCCGTGATTCGTATCGAGAACTCCGCGAACCCCAGGAATTACCTCGATCAAAAGATCGCGGATGCACGCCATTCCGGGGTACTCGACGAGGACTGCGTTGAACTCACCGAGTTCCTCACGAATCTCGGCAATCTCCTCCTCGTCAAACTCGTCGATAACGTCCCCGGAAACGTCCACCCCGAAGCGACACTCCCTCCAATCCAAATGATCGAAGATCGCACCTTCGTGATAAGAGCCGACTCTGCGCAGGCGAGCCACTAGTTCCTGGAGATCACTGGTCGGGCTGAGAAGCGCGATGGTAGGACGCACTGCGGCTCCTTCCTGTCAGCAACGCTGAACCACGTAGAGACCGTCGGGAGCTAGGGAGCCAGGACATCAAGTAGCAGGTTCTTGTCCCGTGTCACCATGATGCCGGCCTGCTCCAGACTCTTAATCACACTTCCACGCCCCTGTGGAAGATAGACGATGACCGGATAGTCCGTCAGGCTTTGCGTATTTAGCGCCTGCTTGAGAGCACCCTTTCCTGAGCCACTCTTCACCTGCACCACCGCATTTCGGGTCACGATGTCGAAGTCCGTGAGCGTGCTGCCGTCCGGCCCATTTATTGTGACGCCTTCAGCTCGCACATGCCCGGGGTAGCGAGCATTGATGTCGTTGATGAGTTCCGGAACTAGCGGGTCATCGCCCTTGCCTGTGACATGAGTAGGGGCGCCTCCGCAATTGTGGACGAGTACCGGCGCATCCCCCGCCACAACATAATACGTATGGACATCCCCCACCGTCAGGTTGTGAACAGCCGTCTCGGTGCTCGTCCAGCGTTCTACCGCCGTGATCTGGACCCGTGTCCCCGCGCTCGTGCGGAGCCACTGGCCCGGGTTCAGGTCTGTTGCCGGGAGCCACTTCGACAGGGTCGGGACCCAGAACGGGTGGCCGGCTGTTGCCGTCACGTGGGTTGCGGTGGTGGAGTCCTTCGCCGTGATCGTGATGCGTACCAGGTGCTTCAGGCCCTGGCCCTTGATCTCCGCGGTGACCGTCTCGGTGCGGGTGACGCCCGACTTCGGGTCGGTCGCCTTCACCTTGTCGCCCGGCTTGACCTTCTCGATCGGCTTCGTGCTGCCGTCGGCCATCAGCACGCGGGTGCCCGGCACGAAGCTGTTGCAGGTGGCGCCCTCCGGGCTCTCCGCCCGGCCCGAGCCGCCGCTTCCGCTGGAGCCGCCGCTGGTGCGGGCGGACCCTCCGGAGTTGCCGCCCGGTTTGGTGCCGCTGCCCTTGGAAGCGCCGCCCCCGCCGGAGGCGGGCTTCACCGTGGAGACCTTCGGTGCCGCCTTCGCCTGTGCCTGTTTCTGGACCGGGTTGCCGGTCTTCTTCTTCTCGGCCGCGGCCTTGTCGGCTATGCGTTTCGCCTGTTCGGCCGCCTTCTTCTTGGCTCTCTGGGCCGCCTCGCGTTTGGCCTTCTCGATCGCCGCCTTCAGGACCAGTTCCGCCGCCTTCTTCGCCGCGCGGAAGGACTCGATGGCCTTGATGGTGCGGTTGACGGCCTTCATGACCGACGGGATCTTGCCGAGCTTGGTCCAGGGGATCGCGCCGATGATGAGGCTTCCGCAGGACCACATGTCGCCGCCGAAGCACGCCATCGCGTCGTTGATGCCGATGAAGTCCTTCAGCGTCTCCCAGGCGACCGCCAGGATCACCGAGGAGAGCGACTTGCCCATGGTCGACTGGGCCTGGGCGACCTGTGCCGCCGACAGACCCGCGCCGGCCAGCGCCGCCGCGCGCTCGGACGCCGTCAGGGAGATGGCCAGGCCCGTCGGGTCGGACATCGTCACGGGGTTGTTGTGCGCGTAGGTGTAGCCGTTGGACTGGAGGACGTCGTTCAGGTCCACCACCGGGTCAGCGGACAGGAAGCGGCCGACCACCGGGTCGTACAGTCGCGCGCCGAGCAGCTGGTAGCCGGTGACGTCGTCACGGGTCGCGCCCAGGAAGCCGCGGTGGGACTGGAAGTTGGCGCCGACGCTGCCGGCGCCCCGCTGGTTGCCGAACGGGTCCTGCTTGCGGATGCGGACGGTGTTCATGCCGGTGAGGGCGACCTCGGCGTAGGTGCTGCCCTGATGGTCCCCGGCCAGCGCCACCAACTGCTCGGCGCCCTCGCCGTTCGCGTACCGCATCACCGCGCCGCCCGGCGCCGCGTACGTGCGCTGGGTGTTGATGAGGACCCCGCCGGGCGCGACCGTCACCTCGGTGTCACCGAGGTGGAGCGTGGCCCGCTTGCCCTGGAGGGTGAGCAGCCGGGCGCCATCCGGGCCGTAGACGTACCGGGTCTCGTTCTGCGAGGACCACAGCTGTTCGGACTTGGCCGCGTTGCAGGTCGCCAGGACCGCCGGGGTCGAGTCGGCCGCGTCGGCGTCCTTGACCGCGACACACAACTTCGAGTCGTGGTGCTGGAGTTGACCCGACGTCGTGCGGTCGAGCTCCTGCTTCGCCGAGCCGTCGCACTTCTGGATCTGGACCGCCGAGCCGATCGTGCCCGCGACCGGCTGGAGGCACCACGTGTCGTAGATGCTGAGCGCGCCCCGGTTCCGGTCGGTCTGGTCAGGGCTCGGGGTGAAGCGCCAGCTCTGCGCGGGTGAGGTGTTGCAGACTCCTGGTCCTGCACGAAGCGCGAGTTCCAGCTCTGGCTGACCGGTGCGATCTCCTCCGGCACCACGTGGAACAAGCAGCCCAGCTGGTCGACCGAGGTCGCGAGGCAGTCGTTCGCGCACGGCTGGTCGTCGTCCGGTTGCCCCGACGAGTACGAGGACTTCAACGTGAAGACCGCCGCGCAGAAGGGCGCGGACAGCGGCTGGTCGAACATCACCTTCGGGATGCGGGCGACCAGCGAGGGTGACACCCAGACCTGGCGGAAGTTCCGGGCGACCTCGGCCACCCTCGAAGTCGACTACAACCGGCCGCCCACCACCCCCACCGCCGTCTCCAGCGCACCCGGCGGCACCTGCAACACCAGCACGGCCGGCGCCACCGTCGGCAAGGGCAACGTCGTCCTGTCGGCGAAGGCCACCGACCCCGACGGCAACCTCAAGGGGCTGCGCTTCCGCTTCTGGAAGGCGGGCGACGCCACCCCGGCGGGCACCCTCGTCACCAGCCTGACCAGCGGCAAGGCCACCCGGACCATCGCGTCGAGCACCCTCGTCGACAAGGGGCTCTACTACTGGGACGTCCGCGCCGAGGACGCCACCCTCCAGTCCGCGTACTACCCGACCAGCGGCAACCGGTGCCGGCTCACCGTCGACGGCTCCGCCCCGCCCCCGCCGACCGTGGACAGCGAGAAGTTCCCCGAGGCCACCGACGACGGCATGACCTGGGCCCAGGTGCCGTTCGGCAAGACGGGCGCGGTCACCTTCACGTCCGAGGGCGCCGCGAAGTTCCAGTACGCCGTGGACGGCAACGACTGGACGGACAAGGCCGCGACCAACGGCGCCGCCACCATCACCGCGCTGAAGCCGCCGCACGCGGGCCCCAACATGCTGAACGTGTACGCCCTCGACGCGGTCGGCAACAAGAGCAAGGTCACCAACTACGCCTTCTACGTGCCGCCGCAGCAGACGGCCGACGGACCCGGTGACACCAACGGCGACGACCTGCCCGACCTGCTCGTCGTGGACGCGAGCGGCAAGCTGATCAACTGCGCGGGCAGCGTCGAGGGCGAACTCAACGAGTGCCTGGACGCCGCGTACTCCACCCACGGCCCACTGGACCAGGCCGCGCACTGGTACGACCCGGCCACCAAGAAGTCCGCCCTGATCACCCACTACGGAGACGCCTACCCGGGCGACGGCGCCACCGACCTGTTCGCGGTCTCTCCCGACGGCGTCCTCTGGCTCTACCCGGGCGACGGCTACGGCAGCTTCGACGTGGACCGGCGCATGAAGGTGCTGCTGCCCTCCAACGCGCCGGCCCCCTCAACCTGGACCCAGATCAAGGCCGTCGGCGACATCACCGGCGACGGTCTCCCCGACCTGGTGCTGCGCGCGGGCCCCGCCTTCTGGACGCTGTCCGGCTACACCGGCGCCGCGTTCCGGTCCGCGACCGTCATGAACAGTGACGCCTGGGCCCGCCGGGACATCGTCAACGTCGCCGACATCAACGGCGACAAGACCCCCGACCTGCTCTGGCGCAACCTCGACAACGGCAACATGTACGTCAGACACGGCAAGCCGGGCCCCGCCGCGGGCAGCGTCGACCTGGACTCCCTGAAGCTGGCGGCCAGTTCACTGAACGGCGACGTCGCCTACGGCACGAGCTGGACCGAGGCCAACATCAGCACCGCGCTCGGCATCCCGGACGTCAACAAGGACGGCGTCCCCGACATCTGGGCCCGTGCCGGAGCCGACGGGACCATGCGGATCTACCACCCGTCGAAGACCAACACCAACGCGCCCGTCAAGACCGTGCTCACCCAGGACTGGCGGACCGTGAAGGCCCTCGGCTGAGCCGGACTCCCGCACCGGCAGGCCCGGTTCGGACGCACATGGCAGCGGCCCCCGCCCGGAGAGGGCGGGGGCCGCTGCCATGGACGAGAGGGTGGGCGTCAGCCGCGCTGGATGCCCGACGTGTCCTGAAGGACGCCGCGACGGCCGTCCTGCGTCTGCGCCACCAGGTTCGGTCCGCGCTGCTCGACGGCCAGGTACCAGGTGCCCGGGGCCAGTTCGGCGATCTGCGAGGACGCGTTGTCCTCGGCGAACAGCGGACGCGTCACCGGCACGGCGAACCAGAACGGCGAGAAGTCCCCGGCCGGCTGGGGCTGTTGACCCTGCGGCTGCGGGGCGGCCTGCGGCTGCGCGCCGTAGGGCTGACCCGGCTGCGGCTGACCACCGTACGGCTGCTGCGGGGCACCCGGGTAGCCGTAACCGGCGGGCGGCTGGGCGCCGTAGGGCTGCGGGGCGGCCGGCCTCGGCGCCGGCACCAGGCCGACGCGCAGCGCGGGCACCAGCGGTGTCGCCACGGCGCCGCCCGCCAGGACCAGGGCGGCCAGGAAGCCGAGGATCAGCCCGGCACCGGAGTCGCTGAAGTCGATCAGCCACCACAGCAGCGCCCAGGCCGTCGAGACGGTCAGGACGACCCCGACGGTGCCCAGGTCGAGGCCCGCCACCTTGCGGGGCTGCGGGAGGGCCCGCGCGACCACGACGAGCGCACCCCCGATGACACCCGCCATGTAGACCCCGAGGCCGAGCCCGAGGTTGTCCCAGGCGTTCGGGTAGTCGACGCTGTTGCAGAGACTGCCGCTGCAACTTGCCAGGTCGAGGAACGACGCGATGAACAGCACGAGCGCTGCCCCGATCACCACGCCGTCGCCTCGAGTGAGGGAGCGGATATTCACTTCAGGTCCTTCGTAGGTCGTCTCGTCGTCGGTAGACACTATCGTCCCCCCGGTCAGGGTGTCCGCCGGGTTCCGCGCTCTGATCACGAACCGTGCAGGAAACTCACGATTCCCTCAGAGATGCCCTGTGCGGCTTTCTGCCGCCAGCCGGAACTGGTGAGGAGTGCCGCGTCCTTGCTATCGCGCATGTTGCCGCACTCGATGAACACCTTGGGAACCGTTGACAGATTGAGACCGCCCAGATCCTTCCGGGTGTCGAGACCGGTACCGTCGCCCACGTAGTTGGCGGGCGCGCTGCCCGTGACCCGTACGAAGGTGCCCGCGATCCGCTCGCCGAGGTCGGCGGAGGCGGCGACGATCGGGCGGGTGTCGGCGGAGCCCGAGTGCACCGACGCCGGGAGGATGACGTGGAAGCCGCGGTCGCCCGCCGGGGCGCCGTCCGCGTGGATGGAGATCGCCGCGTCGGCGTGCGCCTCGTTGCCGATCCGCGCGCGCTCGTCCACGCACGGCCCCCACGGGCGGTCGCCGTCCTGGGTGAAGCGGACCGTGGCGCCCTGCTCCTCCAGCAGGGTGCGCAGCCGCCGTGCGACGTCCAGCGTGAACCGCGCCTCCGCGTATCCCGCGTCGGTGGACGTGCCGGTGGTGTCGCACTCCTTCCAGTTCGTACCGATGTCGACCTTGCTGTTGATCTCGGCCGTGTGCCGGACGTTCTCCGGGTTGTGGCCAGGATCGACGACGACGGTCTTGCCCTTCAGCGGGCCGGAACCGGAGGCCGGCGAGGGGGCGCCTGGCTTCTTGGCGTCGTCGCCCGCGGTGGCGGAGGGGGAGGCGGGGTCGGTGGACCCGGTGGAGCCGGTGGGTGACGCGGCGGCGGTCGACGACGGCCGTGCGGCCGTCCCGTCCGCCCCGCTGCCGGGGGCGCCCACCGCCTCGTACACGAGCCAGCCGAGCAAAGCGCCTGGCACCAGCGCGGCGAGCGCGACGGTCCGGGCGCGGGGGCGGCGGCGGGGCGGGGTGGAATCGAAGTGCGGGCCTGGGTAGGACACGTCTGCGACTCTAACCGGGCGCTCAGCCGGTCGCCCGCGTTCGCCGCAGGACGCGCAGCGAGTCGGTCACGGAGACCTCCGTGAACGCGCCGGAGGCCAGCGCCCGCAGATAGACGCGGTACGGGGCCTGGCCGGTGAACTCGTCCTTCGGGTCGGGGAAGACGTCGTGGATGAGCAGCAGGCCGCCCGGCGCCAGATGGGGTACCCAGCCCTCGTAGTCGGCGCCCGCGTGCTCGTCGGTGTGGCCGCCGTCGACGAAGACCAGGCCGAGCGGGGTGTTCCACAGCGCGGCGACCTGCGGGGAGCGGCCGACCAGCGCGACCACGTGGTCCTCTAGGCCGGCCCGGTGCAGGGTGCGGCGGAACATCGGCAGGGTGTCCATCACGCCGAGTTCCGGGTCGACCGTCCGCGGGTCGTGGTAGTCCCAGCCGGGCTGCTGTTCCTCGCTGCCCCGGTGGTGGTCGACCGTGACGGCGGTGACCCCGGCCCGCCTGGCCGCGTCCGCGAGCAGGATCGTGGAGCGGCCGCAGTAGCTGCCGACCTCCAGGAGCGGCAGACCGAGCCCGCCGGCCTCGACGGCTGCCGCGTACAGCGCGAGTCCCTCGTCCAGGGGCATGAAGCCCTCGGCCGCCTCGAACGCGGCGAGGATCTCAGGCGTGGGTGCCGCGGTCATGGTGCTGCCTCTCGGGACGGGATCGCAACGCTGCTCCCGCACCATGCTGCCGCACCCCCTGACCCCCGTTGGACAGGGGGTGCGGACCAGGCCCGTCCTCGCGGCGCGTTCCTGGCGGTGGTTCAAGAATGCGGGAGGCACGGGTGCGGTGTCGTTAGCGCTGAGTGGCGGGTGAGTTGTCAGTGCGTCTACACGCGTCATGCCTGACGTCGTGTCACGTTCCGCCGTGTCTGGATCAGGGTGCTTCCTCGTTCGACGCCCCCGCGCCACGCCGTTTCCTCGTGCGGCGCCCGTGCGGCACGGTGCTTCCGCGGGCGGTACCCGTGTGCCAAGCCGCCGTCCCGCCCGGTGTCCGCCGCACCGCACGCCGCCTCCCCGCCCGGTACCCGCCGCACAGCAGGCTGCCGCCTCCCCGCCCGGTGCCCGCGCTCACGCGCGGAGCCGGACGGGGAGGCGGACGGCGTCAGAGGGCGCTGGGGGCGGTGGGGGTGCTGGAGGCGGTGGCGGGCAGGGGCAGGTCCACGTCCACCGGGCGCTCGTCGCCGGCGTGGGTCGCCGACGAGGCGAGCGGGCCGTGGCCGGTGGCGCGGGCGGCCAGGACGTACGCGCCCTCGGCCGGCACGAGCAGGCTGTAGGAGCCGTCCTCGGAGGAGAGGGTGGCGCCCGCCTGCCGGCCGCGGTGATCGATCAGCGTGACCTTGGCGCGGGCGACGGGAGCGCCGTCGGCGGCCAGCACCCGGCCGCGGAAGCCGCCGAGCGCCTCCTCGGCGCGCTTCAGGTTGGCGTCCTCCTCGCTGCTGGCGCGCAGCTGGGTGCGGCCCGCGGTGCGGCGGCCCGGCAGGAACAGCGCCATCAGCAGGCCGACCGCCACCGCGCCGGTCGCGATCAGGAAGGAGACCCGGAAGCCGTGCATGGTCGGGACCGCGACGCCCCCGACATGGTGGGCGGTGTTGGCGAGGACCATGCCGATGACGGCGCTCGACACCGAGGTGCCGATGGACCGCATCAGGGTGTTGAGGCCGTTGGCCGCGCCGGTCTCGGAGGCCGGGACGGCGCCGATGATCAGGGCGGGCAGCGAGGAGTAGGCGAGTCCGATGCCGGCGCCCAGGACGACGGCGATGACCAGGCTCTGCCAGGCCGCGCTCATCAGGCCGAGGCCGGCGCCGTACCCGATCCCGATGATCACCATGCCGATGATCAGGGTGACCTTGGGGCCGTACTTCGCGGAGAGCCGGGCGTAGACGGGCGCCGTGACCATCATCGTCAGACCGAGCGGCGCGACCAGCAGACCGGCGGAGACCATCGACTGGCCGAGCCCGTAGCCGGTGGAGCGCGGCAGCTGGAGGAGCTGCGGCAGCACCAGGGAGACGACGTAGAAGGAGACACCGACCATGATCGAGGCGAGGTTGGTGAAGAGGACCGCGGGGCGGGCGGTGGTGCGCAGGTCGACCAGCGGGGCCTTGAGCCGCAGCTCCATCACGCCCCACAGCAGCAGGACGACGACGGCGGCGGCGAACAGGCCGAGCGTGGTGCCCGAGGTCCAGCCCCAGTCGCTGCCCTTGGTGATGGGCAGCAGGAAGAGGACCAGGCCGACGGAGAGTCCGATCGCGCCGAGCACGTCGAAGGTGCCCTGGGCGCGCATCGGGGACTCCGGCACGACGAGCAGGGTGAGGACGATGGACAGCACGCCGAGTCCGGCGGCGCCGTAGAACAGGGCGTGCCAGTCGGCGTGCTGCGCGACCAGGGCCGCGAGCGGCAGCGCGAGGCCGCCGCCGACGCCGATCGAGGAACTCATCAGCGCCATCGCCGAACCGAGCTTCTCGCGCGGCAGCATGTCGCGCATCAGGCCGATGCCGAGCGGGATCGCGCCCATGGCGAAGCCCTGGAGGCTGCGGCCGACGATCATCAGCAGGAGCTGGCTGGTGAGGGCGCTGACCAGCGCGCCGACGACCATGACGGCGAGGCTGAATATGAGCATGCGCCGCTTGCCGAACAGGTCGCCGAGGCGGCCCATGATCGGGGTGGCGACGGCACCCGAGAGCAGGGTCGAGGTCAGGACCCAGGTGGCGTTGCTGGGCGCGGTGTCCAGCAGTTGCGGCAGGTCCTTGATGACCGGGACGAGCAGGGTCTGCATCACCGCGACAACGATGCCCGCGAAGGCGAGCACCGGGACGACGGCCCCGCTGGCTGCCCGGACGGGCTGTTCGTTGGTCGTGTGGGTCATGGGTTGAGGCCTCCCGTGGGGTTAAGTGCCGGGTAAACCTCGTATGCACGGGCAACTATTCCGTTGCTTCGGGCCTCTAACGGATTCTTGACCACACCATGGGGAACTGATGTTCCGTCAGTCAGGCCATCGGCCCTGGCGCGCTGCTGCAACGCGTTCCGCTTTCCCGGCTGCGAGTGAGCTGGGTCTCACCGGGACCCCCGTCCGCGACATGAACAACAGACGTTGAACTCTGTCTCCCGCTGCGTCGACCTTCTGACCCGTGGCTCTGAGGAGATCGGCCGGGGAGGCGCATACCGGTTATCTCGGGAGCGGCGGGGGGGGGGGCTCGGGCCGCCACGATCGCGGCAGACCCGGCACCTCTACCGTCGCAGCCGTCACCTCTGGCGTCGCGGCCGTCACCTCTGCCGTCGCAGCCGTCACCGGCTGCTCCGCCCCCACCGGTCCGCCCGCGCCGCGGACCTCACTTGACGACGACGTTGTCCCCGGTCGACGTCGACGGCCCGGTGGTGGTGTTGCCGTAGTACGCCCAGCGCCACGTTCCCGTCTTGGCGGCCTTCACGGTCGTCCTCAGGGCACCCGAGTTGTTCGCGTACACCTTCTTCACCGTGGTGTACGAGGCGGTGCCGGCGGCCTTGAACTGAAGGCTCACCTGGCGGCCCGCGTAGGAGGCGTACTTCCGGGTTTCCCAGTTGGCGCGCGTGACCTTCCCGGTCACGGTGATGGTCCTGCCCTTGGACACCGGTTCGGGCGAGGCGTTGACGGTCAGCCGGGAGTTGCGCTTGACCTGGACCGTAAGACCCTTGTCGTCGATGTCACCGCCGCCACCCTCGAAGTGCACCTCGGCCGCGACCTTCCAGGCCCCCGCCTCGCTGTTGCGCATGTCCCACACGCTCGGGTCGAAGTACATCGTCTCGTTGATGTCGCAGACGCCCGAGCCCACCTTGAGGCAGTCGCTCGTCTCGATGGCGTGCCACAGCCGATCGTCCGTACCACCGCGGTACAGGAACACCGCCGGCCACTTCCACCTGTGCGTGGTCGTTATCCGGAAGGAGGCGGGCGCCGCGACCTCGTTCGACACCCCGATCACGATCGGCTTGCCGCCGTTCACCTGGACACGGGAGAACGAGACCCCGCCCTCGGCCGCCCCGGCCGGCGCCGCGGCCACGGACGTGAACACCGCCGCCGCACCACCGGCTACGACGACTCTCCAGATCTGCTTCCCCACCGGATCCCCAATCTCGTGACGGAAAGGCACCGGAGGCACCTCCCTCCAGCGCCTTACAGACAGCCGCCACCCGCACGGGGTTGTACACCCGTGCATCACAATGGGGCATCGGACGTCCCCGGCGCGCGGGTCGGGCTCGCGGGCAGCATCGGGCGGGGCGGGGCGGCCATGGTGACCCTGTCCGGAGGGGTTCAGGTGCCGTCGGCCGGGCGTCCTAGGCCGCGCGGCTCGGTCCTGGTCGGGCGAAAATCCTATGTCGGGCCCGCCGCCCGCGATGGGAACATGACCGTCATGCTCGAAGCCACTGACGCCACCCGCCGCCTGCCCGCCCGCACCCCACCCCCCACCTGGCTGGTCGTGGCGCTCGCCTGCGCCGGACAGTTCCTCGTCGTCCTCGACGTGTCCGTCGTCAACGTGGCGCTGCCGTCGATGCGCACCGACCTGGGTCTGAGCGCCCAGGGCCTGCAATGGGTCGTGAACGGCTACGCCATCGCCTTCGCCGGGTTCATGCTGCTCGGCGGCCGGGCGGGCGACCTGTACGGGCGGAAGCTGATGTTCCTCGTCGGGCTCGGCCTGTTCACGCTGGCCTCGCTGGGCGGCGGCCTCGCCCAGGAAGGCCCCGAACTGCTGATCGCGCGGGCGGTGCAGGGGCTCGGCGCCGCCGTCCTCGCCCCCTCGACACTGACCATCCTCACGGCCGCCGTCCCCGAGGGCGCCGCACGGGCGCGGGCCATAGCCACCTGGACGGCGGTCGGCGCGGGCGGCGGCGCTGCGGGCGGACTCGTCGGCGGGCTCCTGGTGGACGCTCTGTCCTGGCGCTGGGTGCTGCTGATCAACGTGCCCGTCGGCGCCGTCGTCCTCGTCTGCTCGCTGCGCTGGCTGCCGGAGAGCCGCAACGGCGCGGGACGCCGCCTCGACCTGCCCGGCGCGGTCCTCGTCACCTCCGGGCTCGCCACCCTCGCCTACGGCATCTCGCAGACCGAGGCGGCGGGCTGGACGGCGGCGGCCACCCTGCTGCCGCTGGCCGCCGGGCTCGCGCTGATCGGCCTCTTCCTGCTGGTCGAGGCCAGGACGACGGCCCCGCTGATGCCGCTGGGACTGTTCAGGGCGCGGGCGGTCTCCTCGGCGAACGCGGCGATGTTCCTCAGCGGGTCCGCGATGTTCTGCATGTGGTACTTCATGACCCTGTACGCGCAGAACGTCCTCGGCTACAGCCCGCTCGAGGCCGGCCTCGCGCTGATCCCCAGCTCCCTCGCGGTGCTCATCGGCTCCAAGTCCGCGCCCCGCTTCCTGCCCCGGTTCGGCGCCCGCGCGGTCGCGGTGACCGGCACGCTGATCGCGGCGAGCGGGTTCGCCTGGCAGTCGGCGATGACCCCGCGGGGCGACTACCTCACCGAGATCATGTTCCCCGGCGTCCTGATGATGCTGGGCGCGGGCCTGACGGCGACCCCGCTGGCCGCGCTCGCCACCTCCCGCGCGGCGCCCGGCGAGGCGGGCCTGGTCTCCGGACTCATCAACACCTCCCGCACGATGGGCGGTTCACTGGGCCTCGCGGTGATGTCGACGATCGCGGCGGCCCGCACCGGGTCGAGCACCACCGGCCAGGCGATGACGGAGGGCTACGCGCTGGTGTTCAGGACCAGCGCGGGGGTGCTGCTCGCCGGGGTGGTACTGATGGCGCTGTGGCTGCCGGGCGGACGGACGAGGTCCACGCCCACGAAGGTCACGCCCGCGGAGCCCACGTCCGCGGAGCCCACGTCCACGGAAGCCACGTCCAGGGAGGTCTGACGGGTCTGACGGGTCTGGCGGCTGCGGGCGGGTCAGAGCCAGCCGCGGGTGCGGGCCTCGCGCAGGGCCTCCGTGCGGTTGCGGGTGCCCGTCTTGCCGATCGCCGACGACAGGTAGTTGCGGACCGTCGACTCGGACAGCCGCAGCCGGACCGCGACGTCCGCGACCGTCGCGCCGTCCGCCGACGCGTCGAGCACGTCGCACTCGCGGGGCGTGAGGGGGTTCGGGCCCGCGCTGAGCGCGGCGGCGGCCAGCGCCGGGTCGATCACCGTCTCGCCGGTCAGGACCCTGCGGATCGCCGCGGCCAGCTCCTCCACCGGACCGTCCTTCACCAGGAACCCCGCGGCCCCTGCCTCCATGGCCCGGCGCAGATAGCCGGGGCGGCCGAAGGTGGTCAGGATCAGCACTCGGCAGTCCGGGACCTCCGCGCGCAGCAGCGCCGCCGCGTCGAGGCCGCTCATGCCGGGCAGTTCGATGTCCAGCAGGGCGACGTCGGGGCGGTGGGTGAGGGCGGTGTCCAGGATGGTGTCACCCCGGCCCAGTTGGGCCACGACCTCGATGTCGGGCTCCATGCCGAGCAGCAGGGCGAGCGCGCCCCGCATCATCCCCTGGTCCTCGGCGAGCAGGACCCGCACGTTCTTCGCCGGCCGACGGTCCCGGGGCATCTCGTTCACGCCACCAGGGTAGGCCGCGTTCGGCTCGTCGTACGCGGTTAAAGACTCGCCCTGGTTCGGTTCCGCGCGTCTTGACGGTCCTGCGGCACGGCCCAACAATCGCCACGGCGCCCGGAGTTCACCCGCTGCCTTTCCCGGGCGCCGCGCTCGGACATTCTCACGCACCTCGCTTCTCGGTGTTGTTCGGCATTTCGGTCGGAGTGTCGATTCGCATTGCTGAGTCGGAGTGCTGAGCCGGATTTCCGGTTCGGGTTTCCGGTTCGGGGTTCTGGTCCTGATTTCCGGTCCGGAGTTCAAGTCCGGAGTCCAAGGCCAGAGTTCGGGGTCGGAGTTCCGGTGGGTATTCGGGTCGGTGTCTCGGTCGGCGGACGGATTCGTCGGCCGCCGCCATTTCCGACGTTCCGACGTTCCGACGTTTCGCCTGTTTCGCATGTTCCGCGCGTCCGGCACGTCCGCGCGTTCCGCACGTATCGGCCTCTGGTCGAACGACGTCCGAGATACCGGACGTCGTGATCTGTCCCCGCACTGCCCCACCAGGAACGGAAGAGGTCCCCGTGCTCCTCAGACTCAGAACCGCCCTCCTGGCCGCGTTCTCGGCGCTGGTCACCGTCCTCGCGCTCGCCGTCGGCGTTCCCCAGGCGCAGGCCGCCTCCGCGCTGCCCTGCGATGTCTACGCCACCGCCGGCACCCCGTGCGTCGCCGCGCACAGCCTCGCCCGCGCGCTCTACGCCTCCTACGGCGGCCCCTTCTACCAGGTGCGGCGCGCCTCCGACAGCGCCACCACCGACGTCGGCCCGCTGGCCACCGGCGGATACGCCGACGCGGCCACCCAGGACTCCTTCTGCGCGGGCACCACCTGCGTCATCACCAAGATCTACGACCAGTCGACGCGCCACAACGACCTCACCGTCGAGGGCGCGGGCGGGGCGGGCGCCGCCGACGTGGGCGCCCCCGCGGACGCCCTGCCGGTCACCGCGGGCGGCCACCAGGTCTACGGCCTGGAGATCTCGGCGGGGATGGGCTACCGCGACAACTCCACCTCGGGCGTGGCCGTGGGCGGCGCCGCCGAGGGGATGTACATGGTCACCTCCGGAACCCACGTCAACGGCTCCTGCTGCTTCGACTACGGCAACGCCGAGACGAACAACAAGGACACAGGCAACGGCCACATGGACGCCATCAACTTCGGCACCGAGTGCTGGTTCTCGCCCTGCTACGGACAGGGACCGTGGGTCCAGGCCGACCTGGAGAACGGGCTGTTCCAGTCCGACTCCGGCTACAGCAAGAACACCGCGAACACCGGAACCGGCGCCCTGCCGTTCGTCACCGCGCTGCTGAAGAACAACGGGCAGAACTATTTCGCGCTGAAATACGGCAACGCCCAGTCGGGTTCCCTCACCACCACCTACTCCGGTGGTGAACCCGCCGTGAACGGCGGCGGATACAGCCCCATGCACCAGGAGGGCGCCATCGTCCTGGGCACCGGCGGCGACAACAGCAACGGCTCCATCGGCTCTTTCTTCGAGGGCGTCATGACCTCCGGCATCCCGACGGACGCGGCCGACGACGCCGTGCAGTCCAACATCGTCTCCGTCGGCTACGGCGGTGCCACCGGCGCCACGGGAACCCTGACGCCCGCCTCCGAGATCTCGCTGCGCGCCACCACCGCGTGCTGCTCCACCGACTACGTACGGCACCAGAACAACGCGGCGGCCATCTCCCCGATCACGTCAGCCAGTTCGGTGCTCGACAGGAACGACGCCACCTGGATCGTCCGTCGCGGTCTGGCCGGCGGCTCCTGCGTCTCCTTCGAGTCGCGCAACTACCCCGGCGACTTCCTGCGGCACTACAACTTCGCGCTGCTGCGCCAACCCATGGACGGGACCGCCCAGTTCAGAGCCGACGCGACGTTCTGCCCGACGGCGGGACGGAGCGGCACCGGCACCTCGTTCGCCTCCTACAACTATCCGACGCGCTATCTGCGCCACTACGACCTGGGCGTCTACATCGCGAGCGACGGCGGCTCCAACGCCTGGGACAGCGCGACGTCCTGGGCGGACGACGTGAGTTGGGCGGTCAGCGCGCCCTGGGCGCCGTAGCCGCTCCGGGTCCCGCTGCGGGTCCAGGTCCCGCTCCAGGTCCCGCTCCAGGTCCGGGGCCGGGTCCGGGAGTGTCGCCGCTCTCCAGCGGGAGTTCCGCGGTGACCGTGAAGCCGCCGCGCGGCGACGGGCCCGCCGTCAGGGAGCCGCCCGCCGCCGCGAGGCGCTCGGTCAGCCCCTTCAGACCGGTCCCGCCGTGCGCGGCGGGACCGCCAGCCGCGGCCGGTGCGGACGGCGCGCACGGTGCGGACGGTGCGGACGGCGCGGCCGGTTCCGGCGCCGGGCCCGAGCCGTTGTCCGTGACGGTGAGCCTGACCCGTTCGGCGCGGCCGGTCAGGGTGATCTCGCAGAGGCTCGCGCCGCTGTGCCTGACCACATTGGTGACGGCCTCCCGCACCACCCAGCCGAGCAGCGCCTCGGACTGCGGGGAGAGCGGCTCGCCCGAGCGGGTCACCACCGGCGCCACCCCGGCGGCGCGCAGCGCGGAACACGCCGACTCCAGCTCCGTCGCGAGGCTGCCCTCCCGGTACCCGGTGACGGCCTCCCGGATCTCGGTGAGCGCCTGCCGGCCCACCGACTCGATGTCGGTGATCTGCGCGAGGGCCGCGTCCAGATCGCGCGGGGCGAGCCGTCTGGCCGCCTCCGACTTCACCACGATCACCGACATCGTGTGCCCGAGCAGGTCGTGCAGATCGCGGGAGAACCGCAGCCGCTCCCTCTCCACCGCCTACCTGGCCAACTTCTCGCGGGCCGCGTGCAGTTCGCGGACGGCCTCGGAGAGGGAGAGGATCGCGGCCGTCACCATCGTCGAGAGGAACGTGCCGTAGGCGATGTTCACCGCGTCCCAGCCCGCCCGGTACGCCGACACCGCCGCCGCGAGCGCGGTCAGCGCGAGGCCGACCCGACCCAGGTGGGGGCCGCGCAGCACCGCGCCGGTGGCGAGGCCGAGCAGCGGGAAGAAGTACAGCCAGCTCCCGCCGTAGCCGATCGCCAGCCCGCAGGTGACCAGGCCCATCACCACCAGGCAGAGCCGCGTCGACAGCTTCTCGCGGCGCTCCCTGTCGAAGGCGCGGAAAGCCACCGAGACGTAGAGCGAGTTGAAGACCAGCAGACCGATGCCGCCGATCCACGGGTTCGGGGTCTGCCCCTGGAACAGGTTGGAGAAGGCGCCCATCCCCATCAACAGCCACGGCAGCAGCGAGAACGCGGTCGGCGGTGGCCCCGGGTCCTGGACCGGCTCCCCGGTGGCCCGCGCCCGCTTGCGCGCCGTGCGGAAGGCCCGCAGGTCGGCGCGCATGGCGGCCCGCCGTGCGGTCCGCTCCGCGCGCCCCCGGGCCAGCCGGTCGGTGAGTCCTCGCATCCTGGACATGTCCTCGCTCCGTTCGGACGGTCCCGAGGGACCGGCGGTGTGATCACCCTCGCACCGGGTGGCGGGCGACGGCCGTATCCGTCCGCCGAGCCGCTGTGTCGTACCGTCGACGCTACGGAACGGGACGCCGCGCACGGCAGATCCGCATGTACGGACTCCGCCGGGACAAATGTCACGGGTCCCGGGCCCAGGACACCGGGACCGTCACGGGTCCCGTGGTCCCGGCGCGCGGAGTGCCGTGTGTCGCGTGCCCCGGATGTGACGACCCCCGAACGGACCTGACGGGTCGTCAGTAGCCTTCACAAGTAGGGGACGCTCGGCTATACAGGGGGCGCCGGACTGGAACGCGTTCTAGGTCGGCCCGTGGCGACCTCGGTGCGACCGACGGTGCGGACGGCCGTGCCGAGGTCTTCAAGCGTCCGACCACCGCGACTGTCAGGAGCCGTATGCCCATCGACGCAGCAAAGGCCCTCGCCGCCGAACCCAGGACCGGCGAGATCACCTGGACCCGCAAGGACGTCCTGCTGTACCACCTCGGCCTCGGCGCCGGGACGCCCGCCACCGACCCCGGCGAGCTGCGCTACACCCTGGAGTCCCGGCTGCACGTCCTGCCGAGCTTCGCCACCGTCGCCGGCAGCGGATCACCCGGAGTGATCAGCGGCCTCTCCGTGCCAGGCGTCGACGTCGACCTCGCCCGCGTCCTGCACGGCGGGCAGAGCCTCACCCTGCACCGCCCGCTCCCGGCCGAGGGCACCGCCACCGCCACCGGCGGGATCGCCGCCGTCTACGACAAGGGCAAGGCGGCCGTCCTCGTCATGCGCACCGAAGTCAGTGACGGGCAGGGCCCGTTGTGGACCAACGACGCCCAGATCTTCGTTCGCGGCGAGGGCGGCTGGGGCGGCGACCGCGGCCCCTCGACCCGCCTCGAACCGCCCACAGGACCACCCGACCGCACCCTGGAGCGCCGGGTTCGCGAGGACCAGGCGCTGCTCTACCGCCTGTCGGGCGACTGGAACCCGCTGCACGCCGACCCCGAGTTCGCCGCCCGTGCCGGCTTCGAACGCCCCATCCTGCACGGCCTGTGCACCTACGGCATGACGCTCAAGGCGGTCGTGGACACCCTGCTGGACGGCGACCCCGCCCGGGTGCGCCACTACACCGCCCGCTTCGCCGGCGTGGTCTTCCCCGGCGAGACGCTGCGGACGCGCATGTGGCGGCAAGGCGGCGGCTCGGTGCGGGTGGCGGTGAGCGCGGCGGACCGCGACGACGCGCCCGTCCTCGCCGACACCGTCGTCGAACACACCTGATCCGGCCGGACAACCGATGTGACGCAGTGCCCAGTTGATGTGCCCGAGTGAGCAGTTGATGTGACCCAGAAGGCAGTTGAGGGGAGCCGCAGCATGCGCGCAGCCGTACTGCACGAGATCGGCCAGGACAAGCTGGAGATCCTCGACGACGTCGAGGCGGTGGGCTTCGGGCCCGGCCGGGTGCGGATCAGGGTCCGGGCCACCGGCCTGTGCCACTCGGACCTGTCGGCGATGAGCGGGGTGCTGCCGCAGCCCGCGCCGTTCGTGCCCGGACACGAGGGAGCGGGCGAGGTCGTCGAAGTGGGCGAGCGGGTCAGCCACTTGAAGGCGGGGGACCGGGTCGTCGTCTGCTGGCTGCCCGCCTGCGGCGCCTGTCCCGCCTGCAAGCGCGGCCAGACCGAACTGTGCCTGGCCGGGTTCATGAACGCGGGCACCCCCAACTTCAAGCGGGCGGGCCAGGACGTCTTCGGCTTCGCCGGCACCGGCACGTTCACCGAGGAGGTCGTCGTCGACGCGGGCTGCGCGGTGCCCATCCCCGACGACGTGCCCTTCGACATCGCCGCCCTGATCGGCTGCGGGGTCACCACCGGGCTCGGTGCTGCCCTCAACACCGCTGACGTTCAGGCCGGTTCGTCGGTCGCGGTGATCGGCTGCGGGGGCGTCGGGATCTCCACGATCCAGGGGGCGCGGCTGCGGGGCGCCGCCGAGATCGTCGCCGTCGACCCGGTCGCGAGCCGCCGGGAGGCCGCGCTCCGGTTCGGCGCCACCCGGGCCGTCGCCCCCGACGGACTGCCCGACGCCAAGCAACAGGTCACCGCGGGCGAGGGGTTCGACTACGTCTTCGAGGTCGTCGGCCGCTCCGCCACCGCCCGCACCGCCTACGAGAACACCCGGCGCGGCGGCACCCTCGTCGTCGTCGGCGCCGGCGCCATGGACGACCACCTCCAACTCAACATGTTCGAGCTGTTCTTCGACGAGAAGCGCATCCTGCCGTCCATGTACGGCGGCGGCGACGTGCTGCGCTCCTACGAGCGGACCATCGCCCTGTGGCGGGCGGGACGCATCGACCTGGAGGGGCTGATCACCCACCGGGTCCCGCTGGCCGGCATCAACGAGGCGCTGGACCAGATGCGCACGGGAACGGCCCTGCGCACCTGCATCGAGATCTGACGGAGGTCCCTGTGTCGCTGCCACTGGAAGGGCGCTCCGCGATCGTCACGGGCGCCGGACGCGGGCTCGGCCGTGCCGAGGCGCTCGAACTCGCCCGGCTCGGCGCCCGTGTCGTCGTCAACGACTTCGGACAGTCGGGCCGTGACGGCTCGGGCGCCGCCTCCGGAGGGCCCGCCGAGGAGGTCGCCGCCGAGATCCGCGCGGCGGGCGGGCAGGCCCTCGCCCACACCGGGGACGTCGCCGACTTCGCGCGGGCCGAGGAGTTGGTGGGGGCGGCGGTCGAGGCGTTCGGCGGACTGGACATCCTGGTCAACAACGCAGGCATCCTGCGCGACCGGATGGTCTTCTCGATGTCCGAGGACGAGTGGGACTCGGTGATCAGGGTCCACCTCAAAGGCCACTTCAACACGACCCGCTTCGCCGCCGCGCACTGGCGTGAGCAGTCCAAGAAGTCGGGTGCCCCGGTCTACGGGCGGATCGTGAACACCGCGTCGGAGGCGTTCCTGGCCGGTTCGGCGGGACAGCCCAACTACGCGGCGGCGAAAGGCGGGATCGTCGGCCTGACCACCTCGACGGCGCTCGCCCTCGCCAAGTACGGGGTCACCGCCAACGTCATCTGCCCGCGCGCCCGCACCCGGATGACCGAGGACGTCTTCGCCGGGTTCGGCGCCCCCGACGACGAGCCCGACCCGCTCGCGGTCGAGCATGTCGCCCCCCTCGTCGGCTACTTGGCCGGGCCGGCCGCCGCGCGGATCAACGGACAGCTCATCGTCGTCCACGGCGGGATGGTCGCGATCGTCGAACGGCCGCGGGTGGTGGCCAAGTTCGACAGCGCGCGGGACACCTTCGACTACGACGAGCTGGACGCGCTCCTCACCCCGCACTACGCGGACCGCCCGGAGGGCGAGACGTTCGCGGCGGCGGAGGTGCTGGGGCTGAAGCGGGGCTGAGGCGGGGCTGAGGCCAACGGGAAGGGGGCGGCCCGCCGTTCGGCGGACCGCCCCCTTCGCCTGCGCGCTGCTCAGGCCGCTGCCGCCCCGGCAGGCTCCGGCTTGCGGTGCCGGCCGTTGGGGGTCGCGCGGACCTCCTGGGCCGAGACCTCACCGCGGTGCCTGCCGTGACCGACGTCCTGCTGGACGTCGTCGGACGGCGTCTTGGTCGTGCTGGAGTCGCTCATCGAAAGAATTCACCCCGTAAACATGATCTTTTTCTCACAGCCGAGCGATTTTAACCGGCCGCCCACCCGTCGTATCCAGCCGCCCGCGCCGACCGGCACTATTTCGTTACAAGCCGTCCCAACGGGGCTTCCCGCAGGGGGACGGGACGCGGGGTGATGGGGGGCGCGGGGGCCGCAGGGATCGTGGGGATCGGGGGAGCTGGTGTGGCCGGGGCTCCGGTGGCGTCTGAGGCTGCGGGGGTGTCCGACGCTTCGGCGGGGGAGGGGACTCCTGTGGTGCGTGTGGTGCCTGTGATGCACGTGGTGCCTGTGGTGCACGTGGCTACCGTGATGCTTGTCGCTCCCGTCGCTCCCGTCGCTCCCGTGGCGCTCGTCGCCGTCGTCGTCGTTGCCGTCGTGGCTTCCGTGGCTCCTGACGTCTCCGCCGGGGTCCACGGTGCCGTCACCCGGGCCACCCCGCAGGGCATCTCGCCCGTCGTGTAGGGCAGTTGGAGCACGCCGTCCCTCGACCACAGTCCCGTGCCCGCCAACCACCCCGCAGGGGCCGGGAAATGGTGGATCTGCCGTCGGTCGGGCCGCCAGACCCCGACCCAGTCGCCCATCGGTCCCGCCACCCTTACCGCCACCGCGCAGCTCTCCGGCGTCAGTACCTGACCCGGCTGGATCGCGAACGGCGTCAGCGCGCAGTCCGGCAGCCGCAGGCTCTCCGGGAACCGCACCGGCAGGGTGCTGCCCAACACCCCCCAGCCCAAACGCCGTTCGCCGGGGGAGGGTGCGTCGGAGCGGATCAGCAGCAGCCCGCTGTCCGGGTCGGCCAGCAGCAGCCGGTCGTCGCTCTCGGCGGAGATCTGGAGGAGGGGCGTCACCTCGCCGCCTCGCTCCAGGTCCACCACCACCGTCTTGGTCCGCCCGCCGACCTCGCGGTCGAGGGCGAGCAGCCGCCCGACGCGGTCGAGCCAGACGCCGCCCGAGCAGCGGCCCGGGATCTCCGCCAGGTGCTCGGGGCCGAAGGCGCCGCCCGCCACCAGCCACACCGTGCTCGACCGGCGGCCGACGGCGAGGGCGTACGCCTTCTCACCGCAGGGCGCGGGCGGCAGCAGCCGCAGCCGGGCGCCGCCGTCCGGGCACTCGACGGCGCCGATCAGCAGCTCGCCGGTGGCGGGCCCGGTCGGATACAGCAGCGAGAAGACGTGGCGTCCCGCGGTCGGGCGGCGGATCAGCACCCTGCCGTCGCGCATCGGCTGCACCTCGGTGCCGGGCTCCTCGGGCTGGTTGCCGGGCAGCGGCACGGCGTACGGCTCCGGGCCGTCCAGCGTCCAGCGCTCGGGGAACCAGCAGTCGCCGTGCGGGGCGAGACGGGCGGCGTAGGCGCCGTCAGCGGTGATGACGCATGACGACGGGGCGGCGGCGGGGATGGGAGTGGGGGTGGTGGCGGGGATGGGAGTGGGGCGGCCCGAGGTGATGGCGCCGTCGGCGGTGGAGGCGCTGTCCGCGCCGCTCGCGCGGTCGGCCGACGGAGAGCCGCCCACCGTCGCAGAGCCGCTCCCCGCCCCGGAACCGCCCACCGTCGCAGAGCCACCTCCCGCCGCGGAACCGCCCTCCGCCCCGGAACCGCTTCCCGCCCCAGAACCGCCCTCCGCCCCAGAACCGTCCCCGGGCGCGGAGCCGCTCTCCCGGGTCGTTCCGGACTCGATCGCACAGGCTGTCATCGTCTGGTCACCTCCGGCCACGAAGCTAGTTTTCGCACGCACGGGCGGGGGAACCCCGAGCCGACCTTCACACATACGGGTGGCACAGGAACGATTCGCCAGAGGTACCGGAGGCGTGTGTGCTGACCGGCGCCTCCGGCCGGACCCGGCCCCCCGCACCGGTTCAGCCGCGCGGATCAGGCAGGTAGCCTTTTCCCGTGCCCCGTCTGTCTGAAGTCATCGCCGCGCTGGAGAACCTGTGGCCCGCCGAGCGGGCCGAGTCCTGGGACGCGGTCGGCACGGTCGCGGGCGACCCCGACCAGGAGGTCTCCCGGGTCCTGTTCGCCGTCGACCCGGTCCAGGAGATCGTCGACGAGGCCGTGAAGCTCGGCGCCGACCTGCTGATCACCCACCACCCGCTCTATCTGCGCGGGACGACGACGGTCGCGGCCCACACCTTCAAGGGCCGCGTCGTGCACACCCTGATCAAGCACGACATCGCCCTGCACGTCGCCCACACCAACGCGGACACCGCCGACCCCGGCGTCTCGGACGCGCTGGCCGGCGCCCTCGGACTGCGCGTCGTGCGCCCCCTGGTGCCGGACCCGACCGACCCGGAGGGCCGCCGCGGCCTGGGCCGCGTCTGCGAGCTCGACCACCCCGTCACCGTCGCCGAGCTGGCCGCGCGCGCCGCCGCCCGGCTGCCCGCCACCGCGCACGGCATCCGGGTCGCGGGCGACGCCGAGGCGACCGTCCGCACCGTCGCCGTCAGCGGCGGCTCGGGCGACAGCCTCTTCGACCACGTCCGCGCGGCGGGCGTCGACGCCTTCCTCACCGCCGACCTGCGCCACCACCCGGCGTCCGAGTTCCTCGCGGACCGCGCCCACCGACCTCTCGCGCTGCTCGACGCGGCGCACTGGGCCACCGAGTGGCCCTGGTGCGAGCTGGCGGCGACCCAGCTCGACGAGATCTCCGACCGCCACGGCTGGGACCTGCGGGTCCACGTCTCGCGGACGGTCACCGACCCCTGGACCAGCCACTCCCCTTCACCTGGAGCCCCCAACTGAACGCCGCGCCCGCCGACCAGATCCGCCTTCTCGACGTCCAGGCCCTCGACGTCCGCCTCCAGCAGCTCGCGCACCGGCGCCGGTCGCTGCCCGAGCACGCCGAGATCGAGTCGCTGACCAAGGACCACACGCAGCTGCGGGACCTCCTGGTCGCCGCGCAGACCGAGGAGAGCGACTGCTCCCGCGAGCAGACCAAGGCCGAACAGGACGTGGACCAGGTGCGCCAGCGCGCCGCCCGCGACCAGAAGCGCCTGGACACCGGGGCGGTCACCTCGCCCAAGGACCTGGAGAACCTCCAGCGCGAGATCACCTCCCTCGCCAAGCGCCAGGGCGACCTGGAGGACGTCGTCCTGGAGGTCATGGAGCGCCGTGAGTCCGCGCAGGAGCGGGTGGCCGAGCTGACCGAGCGGGTCGGCGCCGTCCAGGGCAAGATCGACGACGCGACGGCCCGCCGCGACGCCGCCTTCGAGGGCATCGACGGCGAGGTGGCGACCGCGACCAAGGAGCGCGAGGTCGTCTCCGCCACCATCCCGGACGACCTGCTGAAGCTGTACGACAAGCTGCGCGGGCAGCAGGGCGGCATCGGCGCGGCCAAGCTCTACCAGCGGACCTGCCAGGGCTGCCGCCAGGAGCTGGCGATCACCGACATCAACGAGATCCGCGCGGCCGCGCCCGACACCGTCGTGCGCTGCGAGAACTGCCGTCGCATCCTGGTCCGCACCTCCGAGTCCGGCCTGTAAGGGGCGTACGCCGTGCGGGAGTTCATCGTCGAGGCGGACGGCGGATCACGGGGCAACCCGGGGCCCGCCGGCTACGGCGCCGTGGTGATCGACGCGGCCACGGGGGAGACGGTGGCGGAGGCGAACGAGTCGATCGGCGTCGCCACGAACAACGTCGCCGAGTACCGGGGACTCCTGGCGGGCCTGCGCACCGCCCATTCCCTCGACCCGACCGCCACCGTGCACGTCCGGATGGACTCCAAGCTCGTCGTGGAGCAGATGTCGGGCCGCTGGAAGATCAAACACCCCGACATGAAGCCGCTGGCCCTGGAGGCGTCCCGGGTGTTCCCGGCGGACCGGGTGACGTACGAGTGGATCCCCCGCGAGCGAAACAAGCACGCGGACCGCTTGGCGAACGAGGCGATGGACGCGGCGGGGGCGGTGGACGCGGCGGGAGCGGTGGACGCGGCGAGGCCGGTGGACGCGGCGGGGGCTTCCGATAGGGCGAGTGCTTCCGATACGGCGGGGGCTTCCGATACGGCGGGCGCGGCGGATTCGGAGACGACGGCGGCTTCAGCGACGACGGCGGCTTCGACCAAGGCGTCAGCCGCGACCCCGAACCCGAACTCGACCGCGAACCCGAACTCGACCTCGCCCTCGACCTCACCCCCGACCTCGGATTCATCGTCGGCTGGGGTGTCCGGTGGGGCCGATTCCGGTGGCAGGGCCGGTGCTGATCGGCGGGCCGCGCGGGCCGTCGCCGCTCCCGGCTGGGCCCCCGCAGACCTGGGAGCGCCCGCCACGCTCGTACTGCTGCGGCACGGCGAGACCCCGCTCACTCCGCAGAAGCGATTCTCCGGGAGCGGCGGGAGCGACCCGTCGCTCTCCGACGTCGGACGGGAGCAGGCCCGCCGGGTCGCGGAGGCGCTGGCGCGACGCGGGACCGTGCAGGCGGTCGTGGCGTCACCGCTGGCCAGGACCAGGGAGACGGCCGGGATCGTCGCCGCCCGCCTCGGCCTCGACGTACACGTCGACGACGGTCTGCGCGAGACCGACTTCGGTGCCTGGGAGGGCCTCACCTTCGGCGAGGTCCGCGAACGGCACCCCGAGGACCTGAACGCCTGGCTCGCCGACCCCGCGGTCGAACCGACCGGCGGCGGGGAGAGCTTCGAGACGGCGGCGGTGCGGATCGCCGCCGCCAGGGACCGGTTGGTCGCCGCGTACGCGGGCCGCACGGTCCTGCTCGTCACCCATGTCACGCCCGTCAAGACGCTGATCCGACTGGCCCTCGGCGCCCCGCCCGAGGCCCTGTTCCGCATGGAACTGTCGGCCGCGTCGCTGTCCACGGTCGCCTACTACGCCGACGGCAACGCGAGTGTCCGCCTCTTCAACGACACCTCGCACCTGCGCTGACCGACCGGGCGTGGCCTGGCAACGCGCCGTTCCAGGGCGGGCGTTGCTCGGACGCGGTGTCCAACTGTCGTACGTCTCAGCCGTGTAGCCGTGTAGCCGTGTAGCCGTTCTGCCGTTCTGCCGTTCTGCCGTTCTGCCGTCCTGCCGCTCAGCCGTTCTGTCGGCCGAGCGCCGACGCCTCGCGGGCCAGGCTCTCGATCCGTTGCCAGTCGCCGGACGCCACCGCGTCCGCGGGCAGCATCCACGTGCCGCCCACACAGCCGACGTTGGGCAGCGCAAGGTACTCCGGAGCGTTCGCGGCGCCGATGCCGCCGGTCGGGCAGAAGCGCGCCTGCGGGAGCGGCCCGGCCAGCGACCGCAGATACGCGGTACCGCCTGCGGCCTGCGCCGGGAAGAACTTCATCTCCCGCACCCCGCGCTCCAGCAGCGCCACCACCTCCGAGGTGGTCGACACCCCCGGCAGGAACGGCACCCCGGACGCCCGCATCGCGTCGAGGAGCGTGTCCGTCCAGCCGGGGCTGACCAGGAACCGGGCCCCTGCGCCGACGGCCTCGGTCACTTGCGCGGGCGTGATCACCGTCCCGGCTCCGACGACCGCGTCAGGCACCGCGTCGGCGATGGCCCGGATCGCGGCCGGCGCGGCGGGCGTGCGCAGGGTCACCTCGATCGCGGGCAGCCCACCCGCGACCAGGGCCCGCGCGAGCGGCACGGCGTCGGCGGCGTCGTCGATCACGACGACGGGCATGACGGGCGCGAGCCCCAGGACGGAGGGGGCGGGGGATATGGGAGTGACCATGGCCGCCATCCTGCCGACGCGATGCAGGGTGCGCAAAGGGTGTTGCGCATGCTGCAATGCGCGACGGATTCTAGGCGCGGGAGGTGGGGCGTGGGAGGTGAAGGGTGAGGCGTGGGAGCTGGGACGTGGGGCGTGGACCGTGGGGGACCGTGGGGGCGTCAGTGGATCTCGGACACCAGGACGTCCAGCGCCCAGGGTCGACCGGACCGTTCCGGAGCCTGGGCTTCCACCTCGTGGCCGAGGTCGCGCAGCGCCTCCACCAGCTCCGCGGGGCCCGTGGGCGCGGTCCCCGTCGTCAGCAGGCTCCGCACGATCCGCCCCTTGGTCGCCTTGTTGAAGTGGCTGACCACCTTCCGGGTCGGCGCGTGCAGCACCCGTACGCTCGCCGTGCGCTCCGCGAGCTCGCCCTTCGGCTTCCAGGCGGTGGCGTACGCGGCTGACCGCAGGTCGAGGAGCAGCCCGTCGCCGACCGCCGCGGGCAGCACGTCCGCCATCGGCGCCCGCCAGAACCCGCCGAGCGCCCCCAGCCCCGGCAGCCTGACGCCCATCGAGCAGCGGTAGGAGGGGATGCGGTCGGTGACCCGGACCGCGCCCCACAGCCCCGAGAAGACCAGCAGCGACCGCGCGGCCCGCTGCTTCGCCGCGGTGTCGAGGGAGGCGAGGCCGAGCGCGTCGTAGAGGACGCCCGTGTAGATCTCGCCGGCCGGCCGCGCCCCGGCGGTGCGCAGGTCGGCGTTCTTGGCGACCTCGCCGCGCAGGCCCTCGCTCAGCCCCAGGACCTCCATCGCCTTCTCCTCGTCGCCCGCGCACAGCTCGACCAGCTCGCCGAGCACGGCCTCACGGGCGGCGGCGAGCCCCGGCAGCGACAGCGACTCCGGCTTCAGCGGGGTACCGCGGCCGGACGGTGCCTTGCCTTCGGACGGCGGCAGCAGGACAAGCACGGAGGATCTCCTTCGGTTCGAGCTCTGCGCCAGCGTACGGCGTACCGCGCCCCGCCCCGCGGTCCACCGCACGCCCCTGCCGCCCACCGGCCGCCGCGCCTCACCCGACCGGATCGGAGGGGAGGGGCGAGAGCGCGCCCCTGGCCCGCTCGACCGCGCGGACGACGGCGCCGGCGTCGTCGGCGTGGAAGCGGACCAGCCGGACTTCCTGGCGCCGTCCGAGGGAGGTGAAATAGGGGACAGGGTGGACCAGTTCGAGGGTGACGGAGGTCTGCGCGCCGACGACGAGGTCGAGTTCGCCGTCCGCCCTGGTGTGGGTGGCGCGCAACTCCTGTCGTACGGAGGCGATGTCGGCGAGCGGGACGGGCAGTTCGGGCTGGGCGGCCCGCCGGACGCGCAGGGTCCCGCCGTCCAGGAGGTGCGGCCGTACCACGGAGGCCGCGTGCAGCGCGACGACGAACAGGACGCCGTATACGTCGAGTACGAGCATCACCAGGTGGGCGACGGGGTGGTGGCGCAGCAGCACGGCCATCGTGACCGTCTCGACGAGCCCGGCGAAGGCGAACCCGAACAGCATCGGCCCCTGCCCCTTCGCATAGCCGAACTCGACGCCACCGGAGGCGGGTTGGCGCGCCCGCACCCACGGCGGAAGGCTCCCGAACAGCCGCGCCTGGTGCCGCAGGACGGCACGCACGGCCCTCATGCCGCGCGCTCCGCGAGGATGCGCAGCGCCCGGCGGAACGCCTCGCCCTGGGCGGGATCGACGTCCGCGTAGAGGGCGCGCAGGAAGCCGCTCTCCTCGTCGAGGTCGATGGCGGCGGCGTCCGCGCGCAGTTCACGGGGTACGCAGGCGACGAGCCGGTGGGCCGCCTCGTCCACGCGGGGGTCGTCGGGGTCGACGCCGGCGAGCGAGTCGAGCAGCGCGTACGCCTCGTGGGCCAGCGCCATCGCATCGGGCGAGGTCACGACGGTGGCCAGGGTCGCGAGCAGCCGCCGCCGCTCCTCGGGCGCCGCGCCGGTGTCGATCAGCGCGAGCATCTCGCGGTCGCGGGCGGCGGTGGGCGACCCGGCGGGCGGGACGGTACGGGCGAACAGCGCCGCCAGCTCGGGCGAGAGGGGCGCGTCGGCGGGCAGCTCGCCCTCCGTCTCCAGCAGGGTCCGCAGCCGGGCCCGGCGCTCCCGGATCGCGTCCTCCTGCCGGGCCAGGTCCTGGTCCAGCTCCTCGAGCACCTCGACGAGGTCGCGCCCGGCGTCGTCGGCGAGGACGTCCCGCACCTCGGCGAGGCCGAGCCCCAGCTCGGTCAGCCGCTTGATCCTGGCCAGCACGACGGCGTGCTGCAGGGTGTAGTCCCGGTACCCGTTGGCCAGCCGGACGGGCTCGGGCAGCAGGCCCTCGTGGTGGTAGTGCCGCACGGTCCTGGGGGTGACCCCGACGGTGGCGGCGAGTTCTCCGATCCGCATACGACCAGTAGAAACGTTGACGCCGCGGCAGGGTCAAGCGTGGCCCCGGCCGCCCGGTACCATGGTCGATACGGCAGACGAGCCGGGCGGACGGCCGCGTGGAGCCCCCAGGGGCTTCCCGAGGAACGTCCGGACTCCACAGGGCAAGGTGGTGGCTAACGGCCACCCGGGGTGACCCGCGGGACAGTGCCACAGAAAACAGACCGCCCGGCGCTCAGGCGCCGGGTAAGGGTGAAACGGTGGTGTAAGAGACCACCAGTGCCCAGGGTGACCTGGGCAGCTAGGTAAACCCCACCTGGAGCAAGGTCAAAAGGAGCGCCGTGAAACGCGCTCTGCGCGGACGTTCGAGGGCTGCCCGCCCGAGTCCGCGGGTAGACCGCACGAGACCGGCGGCAACGCCGGCCCTAGATGGATGGCCGTCTCCCGGCCGGCCGCGAGGCCGCCCGGCGACAAAATCCGGCGTACAGCCCGACTCGTCTGCCTCCACAGGGCTGAACCGGACCTCCGGCCGGTTCACCGGGCCGCGCGGGGAAGTCGAACTCCGCCGGAGATGTCGGCGTGACGTTCACCGAGGCCGAGGCCACCGGGATCGAAAGCGACCCCACGGTGGTCGTCCGTAGTGACGTCTGTGGCCGCCTGAGCTACACCCGGGTCCGTCTGGCGTTCGGCATCGGGAGAGCAGGCCCGATGGTTCGTGATCGCGTCGCGAAGACCTGCCACGGGAAGCTGCTCGCTTCTTCGGGTGGGCACGACTCGGCCCCGACATCCGGGACGCACTGACGAGCGACATCGATGAGTTGGTCGCCGCTGGTGATCCGACTGATGCGGAAAGTGGCCTGGTGCCCGCGCAGAGGTCACGAACCATCGAGGACGGCGGCCCCTTCGCCTCGCTCGGAAAGCCACGCCGGACGGGCACTCCGGGCAGGAGCACTGGTTCGCCGTATGTCGCGTCTGCTGCTCCTCCGACCGCCGAGACGAGCCCCGACACCGCCAGGTACCCTCAAACGCATCGTCAACGCGGCCCGACGGGCTTCCGCTCCACCCCGGTGGGGTTCCGAAGGACATGCCCCCACCCGCACGAGTCCTTTCGTGCTGCCTGGGGGAAGTCCTTGCTGTTCCGCGCGTCCGCGAAAACGGTCGCCGTCATGGCACTCGACGGTTCGCTGTTCCTGCACCTCACAGACCGGTTCATCCACACGCACGGCTATCGGCCAGGCACCTCGGAAACGCGATCCTGGGAACGCAGCATCCCCGTTCTGGCCGCCGCGCTCAACGACGCCGGCCTCGGCGACGTCGAGGTCATGCTGGAGTACTCGCTCCCGCTGAACAGCAAGCGTGCGGACGCCGTCCTCGCCGGTGTGCACCCGGTCACGGGCGAACCCTCGTACGTCGTGGTGGAACTGAAGCAGTGGAGCCGGGCGCTGCCGCACGAGGACGACCCCACCCTCTGCCATGTCGATGTCTACGCCCACCCAGTCCTCAACCCCGTCGAGCAGGTCCGCCGGTACTGCGAGTACCTCGTCAACTTCAACGGAGCCGTGGCCGAACACGCTCACCGGGTGGCCGGCGTGGCATACCTGCACAACGCCACCGAGAGCGACGTCACCGGGCTCCGGGAGATCGAGCGTGACGGCCACGGACTGCTCTTCACGGAGCAGCGCCGCGGTGCCTTCCTCCACCACCTCCGTACGAGACTGAGTGACAGCCGCCCAGGAGCCGGGGCCGCGGACGAACTCCTCTCCGGCGTCACGGTGCCGTCGAGGCAGCTCATGGCGGTGGCCGCCGAGGAAGTCCGCGACCGCACGCAGTTCGTTCTCCTCGATGAGCAACAGGTCGCCTACCGCATGGTGCTCAACGCCGTGGAGAAGGCGAAGCGCGGGGATCGCAAGGAGGTCGTCATCGTCACGGGCGGCCCCGGTACCGGCAAGAGCGTCATCGCTCTTCAGCTTCTCGGCGAGCTGTACCGGCGGGGGATTCCGGCGCTGCACGCCACCGGCTCGCAGTCCTTCACGAGGACGATGAGGAAGGTCGCCGGGGTCCGCAAGCGTGAAGTCCACGAATTGTTCAAGTACTTCAACAGCTTCATGACGGCTGAGAAGAACAGTTTGGGCGCCTTGATCTGCGACGAGGCGCACCGTATCCGGGAGACGTCGGCCAACCGGTACACGCGTGCGGCGCACCGCACGGGCAGGGCCCAGATCGACGAGCTCATCGACGTCGCCCACGTGCCGGTCTTCTTTCTCGACGAGCACCAGGTCGTCCGCCCCGGTGAGATGGGAACGGTGGCCGAGATCGAGGCGGCCGCCGGGAAGAGGGACATCCCCTGCACCGTCGTTCCGCTGGACGGCCAGTTCCGTTGTGGAGGCAGCGATGCCTATCTGCGGTGGGTGGTCCGTCTCCTCGGGCTCGAGCCGGGTGGCCCGGTCGGTTGGGAACCCGACGGACGCATGCAGTTGCTGGTCGCCGACAGCCCGCAGGAGATGGAATCCTTCCTGGAAGCGCGTCGGACGCAGGGCTATGGCGCCCGTATGTCCGCCGGCTACTGCTGGCGCTGGTCCCCTGAACCGAAACCCGGTGACCCGCTCCCGCTCGACATCGTCATCGGCGACTGGGTCCGCCCCTGGAACCTGCGCGGTGACCGCTCCGTCTCCGGCGCGCCTCCAGCCGCCCTGTGGGCCACCGACCCGGCGGGCTTCGGACAGGTCGGCTGCGTCTACACCGCCCAGGGCTTCGAGTACGACTGGTCCGGCGTGATCCTCGGGCCCGATCTGGTGTGGCGCGGCGACCGTTGGGTGACGGACCGTACGGCCTCGAAGGACCCGGTGTTCAAGCGCTCGACGCCGGACGCCGACGTGGACCGCCTGATCCGCAACACGTACAAGGTGCTCCTGACCCGGGGCATGGTGGGCACGATCGTCTACTCCACGGACTCGGAGACCCAGGAGAAACTACGGGACCTGTCGGGCAGCGGACGGAGTGTTCCTGTCAGGGCGTGAGAGACCGGCCGAAACCCGTAGCTTTTCCGCCAATTTTCTCCGGACACGTGACGAGTTGGCAGGCCGATTTCGAGTGAGCTGCGGCAGTCCCTAAGATCGCCTGTGCCCATTGCGGCCCGACGGGCTTCCCCTGCGCGGGGACACGCCCCCACCCGCACGAGTCACTCGTGCCCTGGGGGAACCGTTCGTGTCCATGCTCCTGCTGAGGCTGTCCGCGCAGGATCTGCTCACTCTGAATTCGAGGCGCCGGATGGTGCCTCATCTCGCGGCGAGGTGGAAGCACTTCCGCAAAACCGATGCCTCACTCTCCGAAAGAGCCGCCTGGGCGGAGAGTCTGGTCGAACTCGCCAAAGACCTCATCGCGGCAGACCGTGGCAACGTGGAGATGATCGTCGAATGCGCCGCGACTGCCGACGAAGCCAAGGATCCCAGCGATCAGCGCCTGATCGATGTGGTGCTCGCCGGCCAGCACCCCGAGACGTCGCGGCCGTCGTTCCAGCTCGTTGAGCTGAAGAGGTGGTCCACGGTCACCGCGGTCGAAGCGGCCACCGCGGAGCTGGTCCATGTTCCGGGAATCAGCGAACCGAAACAGCACCCCGCTCTGCAACTGGGCGAGTGCTACCAGCTCTTCACAGGTGACAAGGGACCGCTGGCCGGACAGGTCATCGAATGCGGCGGCTTCACCTATCTTCACAATGCCACGGAGGAATCCGTGCGGCCTCTGCTCGCCGTCAACGCGCCCATGGGCCCCTACGCGCGTACGTACACCAAGGACCGTCGCGACAGACTCCTCGCCGACCTGCGCGGGCATTTCGCGCGGGAAGGCGGCGATTCGGCGGCCGAGCTCCTGCTGAGAGGCATGAACCTCCGCAACACACCGCTCCTTGACGCGATGATCGATTCGCGAGGCGAGGACACGGTCTTCGCGCTGCGCGGCAAGCAGAAGGAGGTCGCGCGGGACGTGCTGGACAGGGCGTCGCTCGTTCTCGACGACCCGGCTCAGCCGGGCCTTCTCGCGGACGACCGACGTGCGGTGTTCATCATCACCGGCGGGGCGGGCACGGGGAAGAGCGCTGTCGGACTTGAACTCAAGGCCGAGTTCGAGGCCGCCGGACGCACGGTCAAATACGCGAGCGGCAGCCGAGCCTTCAACGGGGCACTGCAGGAATACGTCGGCTACGGCGACAAGGAGTTCAAAGAGAGCTTCACCTATTTCAGCAACTTCGTCACACCGCCTGAACCACCCCTCGATGTCCTCATCTGCGATGAAGCCCACCGTCTGAGGGACCGCACCACCAACCGCTACCTGCCTGCCGAGCGGCAGGGAACGAAACCCCAGGTCGACGAGTTGCTGGACGCCTCGCGTCTCACCGTGTTCTTCCTCGACGGAAGCCAGACGGTACGTCCGAACGAAGTGGGCACCGTCGACATGATCGAGAACGCGGCCAAGGCCCGCGGCCTCCTGCCGGCCCGCCATGAGCTCACCGACCAGTACCGCTGCGGAGGGAGCGACGGGTATGTGCGCTGGGTGCGGGATCTTCTGGGGCTGACAGGAGACGGACCGAGGGCGTGGACCCCCGACGGGCTCATGCACGTGGAGGTCGCCGACAGCCCGGAGGAACTGCAGCGGATCATCAGGACGGAATCCGAGGCCGGCGCCTCGGCGCGCATGGTCGCCGGCTTCTGCTGGCCCTGGTCCAAACCGCAGGGCAAGGGGAAGGGCCGGCAGCTGGAGGCGGACGTCCGTATCGGTGACTGGCACCAGCCGTGGAACGCCGACAGCGCGAGTTGGTGCGAGAACGGGACGGTGCCTCCCTCGAAGATCTGGTCGGTGGACCCGGCCGGAATCGATCAGATCGGCTGCGTCTACACCGCTCAAGGGCTTGAGTGGGACTGGTGCGGAGTGATCATGGGCGAGGACATGGTGCGCCGTGGCGACCGATGGGTCTTCAGGCGAGGCAAGGCGCGCAAGGACCCCGCGTCAGGGGCCAAGCGGGTCGCGGTGCCCGGCTCCTTCGACCCGAGGCTGAGGGGAAAGAAGCTGAGTGAGGACGACTTCGAGCGGTGCGTCCGGCACGCCTACCACGTGCTCATGACGAGGGCGAGCCGTGCGACCGTGCTCTACTCCACGGACGAGGAGACGCAGGAGTACCTGAAGAAGCTCATCGGTGATGTGCAGATCCACGGGCTGCGGCCCACCTGGGAGAACCTGCCTCCCATTGCCAGGGTTCCTCACCGGCCCCGCCCGAAGGGAAAGCACAAGCGTTCCCGCAATCGGAAGAAGAAGCAGCAGAACCAGGCACAGGCCGAGCAGAGGCCCCTCTTCTGAGGAGTAGCGGGCTCGCCGGGCCCGCCACATACCTGCCTCAGACGAGCAGGTGCGCTGCCGCCGCCAGCGCCTCCAACACGAGGTTGGAGACGACTCCGGCGGCGGCGCCGACCAGGATCTCGCGGATCCAGGAACGACGCGCAGGCTTGTACTCGACCGGTTCCATCAGGGCCACTCCAGGTAGTGAGTTCGGAATGGCAGGGATCGCCCTACCGGGCATCCGCCCTCACCTGAGCGAGGTCCACGTGGTGGATTCACCATTCTTCGCCCACGACCAGCGGACTGGACCGTGGTTCCGCCTCGTACCCTCCGGGAAGGTGCGCAGCGAATCATCACCTTAGCGCATGGCTCGGGGCACCCGGATGAGGTCAACTTCTCTGCTACGGGATGGAGTTAAAGGGAGGGGACCGGTCCGAGCTCGATCATGAACGCCGCGGTCCGGAGGAGCACGGACTCACCGACGCCGGTACGCGCAGCTCCGCCCACACGGTCTTGCCCGGTGCGTTCCTGCGAGGGACGACGCCCCAGTCGTCCGCCAGGGCGGACACGAGAAGCAGACCGCGGCCGGACTCGGATGCGGAGTCCGCGAACGGGGGAGTGGTTGGTGGCTGTCGCTCGGTCCGGGTGTCAGTCACCTCGATGCGGAACGTGACCTCTGCCAGGGTGAGTCGTACGTGGAAGTCCCGTCCGGGGACGTTGCCGTGGCGTACGGCATTGGAGGCGAGTTCGGCCGTGATGAGGGTGAGCGCCTCGTTGGCTGCGGTCGTGTAGGGGTAGCCCCAGTCGTTCAGACGGTGTGAGACCAGCCGGCGGGCGAGCCGGGCACCGCGCGGAGTCGAGGTGAAGCGCATGGCGAACTCGTGCTCAGTCACGAGGTGCTGAGGCATATGCCCGTTCGGGGGAGTTGCTGAACTCATGCGGTCAACGGTCGCGGACGCTTAGTAGCGTGACCAGGAGCGATGCGCTGACGGGTGCGGGCTGTACACCGCGGCGACGTGCTTGTACGTGATGTTGGGCGTGACCGGAATTCAGATCGTGCGTTGGCCGAACTGAATCCGGTCGTACGGGAGGAGCTGCAGCATGGACGACGATGTTCAGCAGCCGGAGTACGAACTCGGGACGGGCATGCTGCGCGTGTTCGGCCGACAGTTGAAGCTGTTCCGGGAGCGGGCGGGCTTGGACCGAGCGAGGCTCGGGTCGCTGACCGGGTACTCGGCGTCGACCATCGCGTCGTTCGAGCAGGCCAGACGTATTCCGCCGCCGAAGTTCATCGACCAGGCGGATGAGGTGCTGGGAGCCGGTGGCGTGTTGAGCGCGAGCAAGGAGGAGGTGGCTCGGGCTCAGTATCCGGCGTTCTTTCGAGATGCGGCCAGACTGGAAGCCGAGGCGGTTGTGCTGCACGTGTACGCCACTCAAGCGGTGCCAGGGCTCTTGCAGGCTGAAGACTACGCGCGAGCGGTGTTCGCCATGTGGCGACCGCAGTTGGATGCAGAGGTCATCGAGCAGCGGCTGGTTGCCCGACTGGCACGACAGGAGATCTTCGACCGACGACCCGCTCCACACCTGAGCTTTGTCATCGAGGAAGCCGTACTTCGGCGTCCGCTCGGTGGCATGGCGGTATGGCGGGGCCAGTTGGAGCAGATCCTGCTCATCGAGGAGCGGCGGAACGTGGAGATCCAGGTAATGCCGCTCTCCCGTCAGGAACACGCGGGGTTGGCCGGTCCGTTCAACTTGATGGAGATGAAGGATGGTCGCAGGATCGCCTACACGGAGGTTCAGGGCGACAGCCGTGTGCACGCGGAGCGTCAGAAGGTCCGGGAACTTGAACGTACGTACGGGACTTTGCGTGCGCAGGCATACACTCCGGCAGAGTCACGTGGGTTGATCGAGAAGCTGTTGGGAGAGAGATGAGTGGGGAAGAGCCTGGGCTCGGCCTGGATGGACTGACCTGGTTCAAGAGCACTTACAGCGCTGGGAACGGCGGCGAATGCGTAGAGATCGCGACCCACCCCGGCGGCGTGCACGTCCGCGACTCAAAGGACACCACCCGTACCGCGCTGGCCGTGCACCCCGCGGCGTGGAACACGTTCCTCCAGTTCGCGGCCGTCTGAGAGCGCAGGGGCTTCGGCAGGCGTCTGCTTGGCAGGGGCCCGTATGCTCCTGCCTCGCTCGCGGCGGAAGAGTGCTGGACGAGCAGCCAACTCGGCCGCGCGGAAGGCGTGTTGCATCCCTGCTCTGCCTGCCGCCAACCGTATGAGACGACCCGAACCGAGCAGATGAAACCGGGTCGCAGGAGGACAGAGCTGCTGTAAGTTCCTCCTATGAATCAGGGCAAAGTGAGCGAGAGCCCCGAGTCGCGCTTCTCCGTTCTGCTGGTGGGTGCGGCCAGACTTCCCGGTGTGCGTATCGACAGGGAGACGTACCTGAAGAAGGCGCTGGCACGGCACTGCTCCGCGGACCAGCTCCGCATAGCCATCGAGGAGACCCCGGCAGCCGCGGGTATTCCGGTCGACCTTCTGGACAGGGCGGCCAATGACTCGATCCGCTACGAGACCGCCAAGGTCAGCGCGCTCTCCGCGGCGGCCGGGGTGCCGGGCGCCATCGCGCTCCCCGCGACCCTTCCCGCGGACCTCGCTCAGTACGTCGGCCACATGCTCCGGATCTCGCAGAAGCTCGCCTACCTCTACAGCTGGCCCGAGCTGTTCTCGGAAGGCGGCGATGACGTCGACGACGCCACCATGAACGTGCTCACGTTGTTCTTCGGCGTGATGTTCGGTGTCAGCTCGGCAAACGGTGCTGTGGGTAAGGTGGCGGCCCAGATCTCGGAGCAGGTCGCCAAGAAGCTTCCTCAGAAGGCGCTCACTCAAGGGGTCGTCTATCCCATAGTGAAGAAGATCGCGGGCTACCTCGGCGTCGAGATGACGAAGCAGTCCTTCGCGAAGAGCGTCTCGAAGGCCATCCCCATCGTCGGGGCCGCCGTCTCCGGTGGGCTCACCTTCGCGACCTACCTCCCCATGGCCAAGCGGCTGAAGAAGCACCTCGCCGGCCTGGAGCTGGCGAGGCCGGCGCACGGCTTCGTGGTGGGCGAAGTCGTAGAGGGCGAAGGAGCATCTGTCCCGCGACAGGAGGAGGGGCAGGACCAGGGTGTCGCTCCGGTCAAGCGCGCGGGGCCTGTGGCTGGACTGATCCGCCGCGGTAGGAATCCGTGAGCCGTACAGGAGCGGGAAGCGCGTCCCGTACCCAGCCGTGCCGTCAACGCGAGCCGGCTGAACCTGTCTTGGTGGCAGTGACCCGAGGCGGGGCCAGGTGAACGATCTCTCGCTCGAAGAAATCGTGGAAACCTTCTCCGCGCCCATAGAGCACGTCGAATCCGAGGTTGGTCTCCCGGATGAGTGACGTGTCGCTGTAACGCTTGGCGCCGTCCGCGTTTCCGTCGTCGTCGTAAACGACCTCGTACAGGGCCTTTTCGCCGAGGACGACCACTTCTGGGACCGGGTGGTCTTTCTCAATGTCTGCGATGTCGCGAGTGTTGAGTACTTTGATTTCTTCACCCAGGTCGACGCGTACGCGCAGCACGAAGAACTCCCACTGCACATACGGTGTGATCGGGAATTCGACGATGCGGATCCTGCGGTGCGGGATTCCGAGGCTTTTCGCCTTGCGGAGTTCCCGCGCGTAGTCCTCGCGCCCCTCCGCGGCGAGCGCCAAGGCCCTTTCCCAGTCGCCCGCGGCGAACGCCTCCCAGCTCCCGAAGCCTCGCTCCTGGAAGTGCTGTCCGCGCTCCACCTTGTTCAGGAAGCCGATGCCACTGGCGTAGGTCCTGCCGAAGTCGGCGTGGTACGAGGGGCGGTCCATGCGCTCGGACGCGCCACTGAGGAAGGAGTCAAACACTGGGGATGTCCTGTTTCGCCGCGACGAGCATGTTCCTGGGGATGACCACGAGGCGTTCGTCCGACCCGATCGAGACTCCGTCCGGGAGGTTCCTGCCCAGTGACTGGGTGAGATCCCTGCCTATGACTGCGATGTCGCCGTTGGTGAGTTCCCAGATTTCTGGGCAGTCAGGGCTTCCGGTCGTGTTTCCGAGTTCCTGGGGTGACTTGCCTAAACGCTGCTTGAAGCTCGTGTTCGGATCGGCTTCCCACGGCCTGGCCACTTCCATCGCCCCCTCGATCGGTCGAGGTCATTTACTGTAGCGCGTATTGAGTGTGTCCGTACACGTTTCGATGCGGACCGAAAGGGCTATGGCGTGGATTGACTCCTCCTTGTCCCGTGCTGATCGAGCGTGGAATGATATTGATTGAGAAAGAGAATCATGCCAATGCCTGACAAGTGCGACTTTCTCTCTCGTGCTGCCGGAAGCAATGCGAATGGAGTGATGGTTGTGGACCCGGAACTGACCTCGCTCGCCCAGAGCGCGGGGACCACTGTGGTCACTTTGGTGGCAACCGACGCGTGGCACCGCACGCGCGACGGGCTCACACGGCTCTGGCGCCGGGCGCAACCGGAGCGGGCTGACACGGTGGCCGCCGAGTTGGAGACATGCCGAGCAGACGCGCTCGCCGCCGCGGCGGCGGACGACCGGGAAACGCTGGCCGAACTGCAGGCTCAGTGGCAGGGACTGATGAGACGGCTGCTCCTCGCTCATCCCGAAGCCGCCGCGGGACTGCGCGCACTGCTCACCGAACTCGATCCCGAGGGGGCGGCCGCCCAGCAGCTCACCCAGCGGGCCACCGCGTCCGGTCGGGCCCGGATCTACCAGGCGGGCCGAGACCAGCACATCGCAGAGCGATGAAGGGCGGAATGGACGGTCGCGCCGAGGACGGCGGGCGCGTCTACCAGGCGTCGGGAGACCAGCACATCAACGAGCAACACCACCACTACGGCTGGGACGGTGTCGCGCCCGGCGGTCCCGACTCCGTACGCCGCCCGGCGGTCGGGCGGCTTCCCGTCGTGCTGCGCGACCGGGGCGAAGTCATGGAACGCCTGCGGGCGAGTGTCGGAGCCGACCGCGTGGGCGAGGTTTTCGTGCTGTACGGCATGGGCGGTGCGGGCAAGACCGCGGTGGCTTGTGCCCTCTTCGAGGAAGTCACCGCCGCCGAAGGGCGGGTTGGCCTGTGGGTCAACGCCGCAGACCGGGCGAGCCTACGGGCCGGCATGCTCGCCGTCGCAGCCGACCGAGGAGCGGACGACGCCGAGTTGCTGGCCGCGCGCAACGGCCTGAGGCCGGCCGCCGATCTCGTCTGGCGGTACCTCGACCGGTCCGCCGAACCGTGGCTGCTGGTTCTGGACAACACCGATGATCCGGAGATCCTGCGGGACGGGAGTTGGCTGCGCACCAGTCCGCGCGGCACCGTCCTGGTGACCACACGCCGGGCGGCGGCCCACTGGTGGCCGGGCGCCGAACTCCAGCACATCGGCGTCCTGCCGAGAGAGGACGCCGCCCTCGTGCTGCGCGACCTCGCCCCGAACTGTGGGACGACGGAGCAGGCGGCCCGCGTCGCTGACCGGCTCGGCCGGCTGCCCCTCGCCCTCACCCTGGCAGGCGGCTTCCTCTCTCACCAGGTGCTCGACCCCTGGACGATGGACTCCTACGGGGACCGGCTGGACGGGGACGAGCGGGTCCAACTGATCGACCGAGGTGCCGACGCGCTGTCCGACGCGGACCCCCGGCGAACGGTCGGCCTCACCTGGCAGCTGACTCTCGACGCCTTCGAGGCGCGCGGACTGCCCGAAGCGGCCGCGCTGCTCAGACTGCTGGCTCGGTTCGCCGCCGAACCTCTGCCTCTGAACCTGCTGAACCACGCCGGCATCGGCGTCGTTCTGCCTCGGTCCCGTACGGAGACAGCGCTCAGGGCCCTCCTCGACCAGTCGCTGACCGAGCTGGTCGAGGCCGCCGGTGTGCGCTGCGTGCAGAGTCACGGTGTCCTGCTCGACAGCGTCTCCGCCGCGACCCCGGCGGACCTGGTACCCGCCCTCGACACGGCAGCCGTCCGGCTGCTCGACGCGGCCCTGCCCGACGTACCCGACGCGGGACCGTACGATCCGCGACTGCGCCTGTCGGTACCCCACGCGCTGGCACTCCTGAAGCACATCGGTGAGCCCTCGGCCGCCCGCGACGCGCTGGCAGTGGCGACGAGGCTGGCGGTCGCCCTGCACCGGACCGGCGACTACCTCTCGGCCTGGGAAACCGCGCGCACCGCGGCGGACCTCGGGCAGCGCCTTCTCGGCGCGGACGACCGCATGGTCCTGGCCGCTCGCTCCAGGGAGGGGCGCGCGCTGTTCCGACTGGGCAGATACCCGGAGGCCGAGGTCGCGCTCCGCGCTGTCCGTACGGTGCAGGAGCGCTTGTTCGGGGTCGATGACCCCGACTTCCTGGACAGTTCGTACGGGCTTCAGCTCGTCCTGGCGAACCTCGGCAGACGACAGGAGTCGATCACGCTGCTCCGGGACACCGTCGCCGGCCGGCGCTCGGCGCTGGGGCCGGAACATCCCCTGACCCTGCGGGCCCGCGCCAGCCTGTTGGAGGCGCTGCCCGCCGCCGAAGTGGCCACCGAGGAGGGCGGTGCGCTGCTCTCCCTGCCTGCGGAGTGCGCCCGTCTCCTCGGCCCCGACCACACGGTGGCCATCGGCGTCGCTCACAACCACGCCTGGGCGCTGTACCTCCTGGGACGCTTCGAGGAGGCCGACGAGGAGATTCGACGGGTCGCCGAGGCGTACGTACGGCGCTTCGGCCCCGAGTACCCGATCGTGCTCGCGGCCCGCCAGCTCTCCGCCCGCACCCGTGCCGCCCTGGGCCATACGGACGCGGCCGTCGAGCTGATGACCGAGGTGGTCGCCAGGAGGGAACGCGCCCTGGGTCCCGGCCACCCGTTCACGGTGGCGGGCCGTCGGCTCCTGGACGACCTCGCCTCCGGCAACTGGCGCCCACCGGGAGCCTGAACGCCATCCGGCGACAGATCACGGCGCGCCGGCCGCCGGCCCTCCGATCCGTCGCTCAGTGGGCGACCGTCGGTGGAGCGAGCGGAGCGATTTCCCGGTCGAAGAAGTCGTGGAAGGCGTCCGCGCGCGCGTACAGCGTGTCGAAGCCGGCCGATGTCTCACGGATCAGGGCTCGGTCCGTGAAGCGGTTGGCGCCCATGGCGTTGCCGTCGTCGTCGTAGAGCACCTCGTACAGGGCGGCGTTCCCGAGGATCACCACCTCGGGAACGGGGTTCCGCCGCTCGATGTCCAGGATGTCCCGGGCGTCGAGCACCTTGATGTGATCGCCCAGTTCCACGCGTAGGCGCAGGACGTGCATCTCCCACTGCACGTACGGAGTCACCGGGAACTCGATCACGCGGAGGCGGCGTTCCAGGACGTTCAGTCGGGCCGCGTCGCGGAATTGCTGGGTGTAGATCTCGCGTTTCTCCTCGATCAGCGAGAGTGCCCGGTCCCATTCGCCTGCGGCGAACGCCTCCCAGCTGGCGAAGCCGCGTTCCTTGAAGTTCTGTCCGCGTTCGAGCTTGTTCAGGTTGCGGATTCCGCTCGCGTGGACCCGGCGGAAATCCTCGTGGTAGGCGGGACGGTCCAGGTATTCGGACACGCCATGGTAGAAGGAATCAAACATTCGGGATGTCCGGTTTCGCCGCGATCAGCATGTTCCTCGGGATGACGACGAGCCGTTCGTCCGCTCCGACGGTGACCCCGGCGGGCAGCTTTCCGCCCAGGGACTCGGTGAGATCCCGGCCGATGACGACGATGTCCCCGTTGTCGAGTTCCCAGATGTCCGGGCAGTCGGGATTATCGGTGGTGTTCCCTAATTCCTGCGGTGATTTTCCCAGGCGCCTACTGAAGGTCGTGGTCGGATCTGCTTCCCAAGGCCTGGCCATGGTCAACTCCTTCCGTCGGTCCGCGTTTTTCGACCACTGTAGCGCCCGGAGCGGTCCCGTCGTGCCGGAAATGGGCTTCCCGAAAGGGGCGGGGATGGTCCATTGTTGTCCGTGTGGAAGCAGGGGCGCGGTGTCATGGGAACGCGAAGCGGAATGACGTAAAATAACACCGCGCATGACTGATTCGGCAGATAGTTCGAAAGATCAAGAATGTCGAGACCGGGGGGCGCGGTGGACTCGGGAGCAGCCTTGCTCGCACGGAGCGCGGGAGTCGCATCGGTCGCGCACGCGCGCGGCCACGCGCGGACCTGTCCGGCGGGCCGGAACCAGCACAGCGCTCGGCGATGACCGGCGGGATGGACGGCCGCGCCGAGGATCGCGGCCGCGTCTACCAGGCCTCTGGCGACCAGCACATCAGCGAGCACCATCATCACGGCGCCGAGGCCGCCGCGCCCGGCGGACCCGACTACGCTTCGGCCCCGACTACCCGATCGCCCTCTCCGCCCAGCAACTCCTCGCCCGCACCCGCGCCGCCCTGGGCCACCCGGACGCGGCCGTCGAGCTGATGACCGACGTGGTCGCCAGGAGGGAACGCGCCCTGGGTCCCGGACACCCGTTCACGGTGGCCAGCCGCCGGCTCCTGGACGACCTAGCCTCCGGCAACCGGCACCCACCCCGAACCTGAACCCACCCGGCGACAGAATCCGGCGTACAGATCGACCAGCCCGACCAGCCCGACCAGCCCGACCAGCCGCCCGGCTCGCCCGGCTGCCCGGCCCGGTCACATGCCCGCCGTCGCCGGTTGCCTCCGAGGGCGCCCCTCACCCCCACCCCCCACATTCGCCCGTTCGCCGCCTCACCCCCTCGCCCCCTCACCCCTCGAACAACTCCCCCTGCTCACCCTCCTCCCCGCCCCTCCTCACCCGGCGGGTTCTCGCGTTGATGATCAGGGCCGTCACCGCTCCCGTCGCCGCCAGGGCCGCCGGGACCATCCAGTGGCGGTTCAGTGTGTGGCCCAGGGCGTGGTCGAGGGAGAGGCGGCCGGGTCCCGCCACCGCGAGGGACGCCGCCGTCGTGCCGAGCAACGCCGGGTACTCGTAGCCGCCGGCCTGGCTGAAGAAGCCGTTCGGGGTGTGCAGCGCCGCCGCTCCCGCCATCGCCCCGGCCGCCGCCGCGCCCGCCGCCGGGGTGGCCAGGCCCAGTGCGAGCAGCGCGCCGCCGCCCGCCTCTGCGAGCCCCGCCGCCGTCGCGCTCGCCTTCCCCGGCCGGTAGCCGACCGACTCCATGAACTGGCCGGTCCCCTCGATGCCGTGGCCGCCGAACCAGCCGAACAGCTTCTGCGCGCCGTGCGCCGCGAGCACCCCTCCCGTTCCCACTCTGAGCAGCAGCAGGCCCAGGTCACGTCGGTCGTAGCAGCAGGTCATGGTGGCTCCCGAGGGCAGAGGGCAGAGGGCTGAGGGGCAGAGGGCAGGGCTGTCCCGGCCCTTCCACCCTCGCATCGGGCGCGTTCACCGGCCGGGTGCGCGCCGCCGTCCGGGTGGCGGGCCCCCGGGACCGGTGTGAAGGTGACGGGCATGACGATTCAGCCCGCCCGACTCAGTGACCCGGCCGTCCGCGCCTTCGTCACCGCGGTCAACGCCCACGACCGTGACGCCTTCCTCGCGCTGCTCACCCCCGACGCCACCATGTCCGACGACGGCGCCGACCGGGACCTCGGCGACTGGATCGACCGGGAGATCTTCTCCTGCAACGGCCACATGGCCGTCGACAAGGAGACCCGGGACGGCCGTGGGCTCGTCGTCAACTACCGCAACGACACCTGGGGCGAGATGCGCACCCGGTGGAGCTTCCAGGTCCACGACGACGGACGGATCGCCCGCTTCGAGACCGGACAGCCCTGACCCCACCCCCGCGCGCGCTCCGACTCCCGGGCCCCGGCCGCGTGCGGCCGGGGACGTCCGGCACCCCCACCTCCCCCTCTCACCCCGCCGCGTACGCCTGGCGTTGCTCCGTCACCGTCAGGCGGCCCGCCTTGATCGTCGCCACCCTCGGGGCCCGCCTCGCGATCGATGAGTCGTGGGTGACCATCACGAACGTCAGGCCGTGCTCCCGCCACAGGCCCTCCAGGAGGGCCATGATGTCGTCGCGGGTGCCCTCGTCGAGGTTGCCCGTGGGCTCGTCCGCGAGGAGCACCTTCGGGTTCTTCACCAGCGCGCGGGCGATCGCGACGCGCTGCTGCTGGCCGCCCGACATCTCCGACGGGACGTGTCCGAGCCGCTCGCCCAGGCCCACCGAGCGCAGCGCCTCGGCCGCCCGTTCGCGGCGTTCGGCGGGCTTCACGCCGAGCGGCACCAGGGCCGTCTCCACGTTCTCCTGCGCGGTGAGGGTGGGGATCAGGTTGAACGCCTGGAAGATGATGCCGATCTTCTCGGCGCGCAGCCGGGTCAGCTTCGCCTCGCTGATGGCGGCGAGGTCGGTGCCGTCGAGTTCGACACCGCCGTCGGACGGACGGTCGAGGCCGCCGATCATCTGGAGCAGCGTGGACTTGCCGCCGCCGGTGGGGCCCTGGATGACGAGCTGGTCGCCGTCCTCGATGGTGAGGTCGACGCCGCGCAGCGCCTCCACCGTCTCCTTGCCCCGCGTGTACCGCTTGGTGACGCCGGTGAGTCTGTACATGGGTTCTCCAGGGTGGGTGAGGGACGAGAAGGGGAGGGGAGGAGAGGGGGTGCCGTGCCCCTCCGCGGGTTACGAGACGCTGCGCAGCGCGTCCGCCGGGCGCATCCTGGACGCGCGCCAGCCGCCCATCGCGCCGGCGATCAGGCCGCCCGCGACCGCGAGGCCCACCGCGAGCGCGATGGTTGTCAGGGAGACCGGCGCGGTCAGGGCGATCTCCATCGTGGTCGACGTCGACTGCCTGCCCATGCCGCCGCCACCGCCGCCGCCACCGCCGCCGGGCCCGCCGCCCGTGCCGCCGCCTCCGCCGCCGAGCTGCGCGGTCAGCTTCGGGCTGATCGCGGTGACCGCGAAGGCCGCCGCCAGGCCGAGCGCGATGCCGAGCACCCCGCCGAGCAGGCCGTTGACCATGGACTCGCCGACGACCTGCCGGGTCACCCTGCGGCTCGGCCAGCCGAGCGCCTTCAGGGTGCCGAACTCGCGCACCCGCCGGGAGACCGCCGACGACGTCAGCAGCGCGGCCACCAGGAACGCGGCGACCAGCACCGCGACCGAGAGCCACGTGCCGACGCTGGTCGCCAGGTCGGAGGCGGTCGACAGGGAACCGGAGACCGTGGACGCGAGGTCCGACGACGTGGTGACCGTCGTCCCGGAGATGTTCTTCAGGATGGTCTTCTTGACGGCCGCGATCTGCTGCGAGTCGGTCGCCTTGACGTAGACCGTGGTGACCTTGTTCTTCGCGTCGCCGAGCGTCTGCGCCTGCTTCAGCGGCAGGTACACGTCGGTGCTCGACTCGCTGCTCTCGGGCGTGGCGATGCCGATGACCTGGTACGTGGTGCCGGAGATCTTCAGGGTCTTGCCGACCGTGTACGTGTTCTCCTTGGCGTACGACGCGCTGACGACGGCGACCTCGGCGTCGGTCTGCGCCGCGGTGAACGTCTTCCCCGACGTGATCTTCATGGCGGCCAGCGGGCCGAGGTCCTGGTCCGTCACGTCGACGCCGGCCACCGTGTAGCTGTTGACGTCGAAGTCGGCGCCGCCGCCCTGCACCTGGGGCTGTCCGCCGCCCCCGCCGGTTCCGCCGCCGGGGCCGCCCTGGCTCTGGCCGCCTGAGCTCTGCGCCTTGCCCTGGGTGAACGAGCCGTCGACCTTGGTCACGTTCAGGGTGAGGGCACCGACCGCGTTCGCCACCCCGCGCTGCCCGGCGACCTTCTCGACCAGCGACGCCTTCAGGACCTCGCCGCCCTGGGTCATCACCCGGTCCGAACTCTGGCTGGAGGAACCGCTCGACTTGGCGTCGAAGGAGAAGTTCGGGCGCTGCGAGCTGCCCGCCTTCGGGGCCGATCTGGCCTTGGTGACGGTCATGTCCGTACCGAGGCCGTAGAGGGACTGGAGGACCTTGTCCTGCGCCTGCTGCATACCGGCCGACACCGAACTGACGGTGATGACCAGGGCGATTCCGAGCGCCAGACCCATGGCGATGACCAGAGCCGCCTTCTTGCGCCGACTCAGTTCGCGCTTGAGATAGATGCCAAACATCCCGTTCCTCAAAGGTTCTCGGCGCCCGCTGTGGGCGCTGCCACAAGCTAGGGAGGAACCTTTGAGGCGCACTGAGGAAAGGATGTGCCAGGGCTGAGAATGCGGGGCCCGAGGTCAGAATCTCCTCAGACAGGTAATCTCCAGGTCATTGACGGCCCACTGCCAGGAACGCGCTGTTCAGTGCGGTGTACCGTCCCCTGATGCACGAAACCTCTCCGATCGCCCGGCGTGCCGCGCTGGGCCTCGCGGCCGCCGCGATCCCGTTCGCCGCGGCCCCCGCGCACGCCGCGACCGTCGTCGGCGGCGCCCGGCTGGCCCGCGACGGAGTCCAGGGCAGCGGACTGCCGGGGAAGCTCTCCGCCGCCGCCTGGCTGGTCGCCGACCACGACAGCGGCGAGGTGCTCGCCTCCTACCGCGCGCACCGGGCGCTGGCGCCCGCCTCCACGCTGAAGATGCTGTTCGCCGACACGGTGCTGACGAAGTTCGCGCGGACCGAGCGGTACACGGTGACCGACGCCGACCTGGCCGACGTCCCGGCCGGGTCGAGCCTGGTCGGGGTGAAGGCCGGGATCACCTACACGGTCGAGCAGTTGTGGCAGGGCGTCTTCCTGCGGTCGGGCAACGACGCCGTCCATGTGCTGGCCCGGATGAACGGCGGCATCGACAGGACCGTCGCCGAGATGCAGGCCCTCGCCGACGACCTCCAGGCCCTGGACACCCGGGTGGTCAGCCCCGACGGCTTCGACCACCCGGGGCAGCTGTCGTCCGCGTACGACCTCACCCTCTTCGCCCGGCACGGCCTGAGGAACGACGACTTCCGCGCCTACTGCGCCACCCGCACCGCCGACTTCCCCGCGGATGGCGGGAAGACCTTCCAGATCCAGAACACCGACCGCCTGCTGACCGGCGAGCGCGGAGTGGCCACGTACCGCGGTCTGATCGGCGTGAAGAACGGTTACACCAGCCACGCGGGCAACACGTTCACCGGCGCCGCGACCCGGCACGGCCGGACGCTCCTGGTGACCGTCATGCATCCGACCGTCGGCTACAACGCCGTCTACGAGGAGACCGCGGCGCTCCTCGACTGGGGCTTCGCGCAAGGGAGTTCGGCGACCGCGGTGGGCACGCTCGCCGAGCCGCTCAGCGAGGGCGGGGCGGAGGCGGGCGCCGGGGCGGACGGCGGCAAGGGCGCGCCCGGCAAGGCCGCGAGCCGCGACGGCGGTGGCAGCGGCGGCGGGCGTTCACCGTGGGGAGTGCTGGAAGGCGCGGGCGGGGCGCTCGCGGTGCTGGTCGGGGGCGCGTGGGCACTGCGCCGACGGCGGCCGGGCACGGCGGAGCGGGACTGAACCGACGGGACCACCGGACCTGAACCGGTCCGCGGCACCCGGATCGATCCGTAAGACCTGGACCGGTCCGCGACACCCGGATCGATCCGCAGGGCCCGCCGGGTCCGGCCCATCGGGTCCGCAGGGTCCGGCCCACCGGGTCCGCCGCGTCCGCTACCGCAGGTCTGTGCGGCGGCCGTTCCAGGGACCGGTGCGTACCGCGCGGTCGCCCGCGTGGTCCACCCCCACCCGATGCCCTGGAACGACCGCCGCCTCCCCCCTCGGTGTGGTCGCGGAACCCCGACGCCGGAACTCAGAGGCTCGAACGCAGACGCCCGAACTCTGGTGCTCCAGATGTGAAGCTCTTATGGAGAAGAGTTGAGCACACGTCAGTGACCGGCCGCAATGGTACGGATGGTCAAATTCCGGTTGTGCGCGGCGCGGAGTTGGGGCGACCCGGCCCGTCAACCACGGCCCACGTACGGCATCGTCGTGGCCAGCACCGTCGCGAACTGCACGTTCGCCTCCAGGGGCAGCTCCGCCATGTGCCGCACGGTGCGCGCCACGTCCGCGACGTCCATCACCGGCTCGACCGCGACCCGGCCGTCCGCCTGGAGGGCGCCGGTGCGCATCCGCTCCGTCATGTCGGTCGCCGCGTTGCCGATGTCGATCTGCCCGACCGCGATCCCGTACGGCCGCCCGTCGAGCGACAGCGACTTGGTCAGACCGGTCAGCGCGTGCTTGGTCGCCGTGTAGGCCACCGAGTGCGGCCGGGGCGCGTGCGCCGAGACCGACCCGTTGTTGATGATCCGCCCGCCCCGCGGGTCCTGCTCCTTCATCCGCCGGTACGCGGCCTGCGCGCACAGGAACGCCCCGTGCAGGTTGGTGTCCACCACGTGCCGCCAGGCGTCGTACGGCAGATCCTCCACCGGCACCCCGCCGGGCCCGAACGTCCCCGCGTTGTTGAACAGCAGGTCCACCCGCCCGAACCGGTCCACGACCGCCGCGAACAGCGCGGCCACCTCCTCGGGCCGTGACACGTCGGTGCGGACGGCGGCGCAGGCGCCCTCGGGCACCAGCGCCGCCGTCTCCTCCAGCGCCCCGGCCCGCCGGCCGGCCAGCGCCACCGACCAGCCCGCGCGCAGCAGTTCCACGGCGACCGCGCGGCCGATACCGGAACCCGCGCCGGTCACCACCGCGACCTTCGATTGCTTGGCATCCATGGCCCCGCAGCCTAGGCAGCCGCAGGGCGCCCGGTCACGCCTCGCCCGGGTAGCGCACCCCGATCCGCTCCCGGATCGTGTCCAGCGTGCGCATCACCGCGAGGGTGCCGTCCAGCGGCACCAGCGGCGACTCCCGCTCCCCGGCCCGCAGGGCGCGCATCACCTCGGACGCCTCGTGGCGCAGCGTGTCGCGCGGCCCGTCGGCGGGGTCGGCGGTGAACTCCTCGGGGTCGCGGCCGTCGCGGTGCACCACGAACCGCTCGGGGAAGAAGAAGCCGTCGGGGACGTCGATCCGGCCCGCCGAGCCGGTGATCGACGCGGCGACCGGCGTCCCGCCGGTCAGCGAGCAGTGCAGCGTGGCGAGCGCGCCGCTGTCGAAGGACAGCACCGTGCCCGTCTGGAGGTCGACGCCCTCATCGGACAGCACCGCCCGCGCCACCACCTCCGACGGCTCCCCGAGCAGCAACTGCGCGAACGACACCGGGTACACCCCGAGATCCAGCAGCGCGCCACCGCCCTGCGCCGGGTCGCGCAGCCGGTGCGACGGCGGGAAGGGACCCGCGAGACCGAAGTCCGCCTGCACCGTGCGCACCTCGCCGATCGCGCCGTCGTCGACCAGCGCCTTCAGCCGCCGCACCAGCGGATGGCAGTACATCCACATGGCCTCCATCAGGAAGCTGCCGCGCCCGCGCGCCAGCGCGACCAGCTCCTCGGCCTCCCGCGCGTTCAGCGTGAACGCCTTCTCGCACAGCACGTTGCGCCCGGCCTCCAGGCAGAGACCGGCGGCGGCCCGGTGCGCCGAGTGCGGGGTGGCGACGTAGACGACGTCGACGTCGTCGTCCGCGGCGAGCGAGGCCCAGTCGCCGTACGCCCGGGGGATGCCGAACCGCTCGGCGAACCCCTTCGCCGACGCCTCGGTGCGCGACGCGACCGCCACCACCTCCGCGTCCGGCAGGTCCACCAGCGCTCCCGTGAACGCGGCGGCGATCCCACCCGTCGCGAGGATCCCCCACCGCACGTTCTGAGCCGTCATCCCTGCTCCCACCCCTCGCTCATGTGACCCTCGGCACTGTGTACGAGCTGAGAGCATAGGTGGCGCAGCACTCGCAGAGGGAGGGGCACATGCCCGACCAGGGGGCATCCATGCAGGACCGGAACGGGACGACGGTCCCGGCCACCACCGCTCAGACCACGGACGCCGCCGGCGTCCCCGGCCTCGACCCGACGACGGCACTGCCCGCGGCCCGCCGGGCGGGACTCCTCGTCACGCTCATCCTCGGCGGCCTCACCGCCACACCCCCGCTGGCGATGGACATGTACCTCCCGTCGCTGCCGCAGGTCACCCGCGTCCTCGACGCGCCCGCCGCCACCGTCCAGCTCACCCTGACCGCCTGTCTGCTCGGCATGGCCCTCGGGCAACTGGTGGTCGGCCCGATGAGCGACCGCTGGGGCCGCCGCCGCCCGCTGCTCGCCGGGCTCGCCGTCTACGTCGTCGCCACCGCGCTCTGCGCCGTCGCGCCCACCGTCGAACTCCTCGTCACCTTCCGTCTCGTCCAGGGCCTCGCGGGCGCGGCCGGGATAGTCATCGCCCGTGCCGTGGTCCGCGACCTGTACGACGGCATGGAGATGGCCCGCTTCTTCTCCACCCTGATGCTGATCTCGGGCGTCGCCCCGATCGTCGCCCCGCTGATCGGCGGGCAGATCCTCCGGGTGACCGACTGGCGGGGCGTCTTCGTCGTCCTCACCGTCGTCGGCGTCCTGCTCGCGGTGGTCGTCCTGACCAGGCTCCCGGAGACCCTCCCGGCCGCCGACCGGCACGCAGGCGGGGTCGCGGACGCGCTGCGCGCGATGCGCGGGCTCCTCGCCGACCTGCCGTTCACCGGCTTCATGCTGGCGGGCGGCTTCACCTTCGCCGCGCTGTTCGCGTACGTCGCCGCGTCCCCGTTCGTCATCCAGGAGATCTACGGCGCCTCCCCGCAGACCTTCAGCCTGCTCTTCGGCGTCAACTCCGTCGGCCTGGTCCTGGTGGGCCAGCTCAACGGCAAGGTGCTGGTCGGCCGGGCCCGCCTCGACCGGGTCTTCGGCGTCGGCCTGCTCGTCGTCATCGCCGCCGCGGCCGCCCTGCTCCTCATGACCACCGGCGTCTTCGGCGCGGCGGGCCTCTTCCCCGTCTCCGCCGCGCTGTTCGTCCTGATGTCCGCGATGGGCGTCACCCTGCCCAACGCCCAGGCCCTCGCCCTGATGCGGACCCGGCAGGCCGCCGGTTCCGCCTCCGCCCTGCTCGGCACGTCGTCGTTCCTCATCGGCGCGGTCGCCTCCCCGCTCGTCGGCATCGCGGGCGAGCACACCGCGGTCCCGATGGCCGTCGTCCAACTGGTGGCCGCACTGGTGGCACTGGCCTTCTTCGTGGGAATGTGCCGTCCCTGGAACAAACGTACGGCTGTGGAGGGAGCGGGGAGCTGAGCGCACCGAGACTGCGGGGCGACACGGCGGAGCGGGCGGGACTCGATCCCGGGGAGCTGCGCCTGCTCGTCGAGGAGGTCCACGACCTCACCGTCGGCGAACGCCCCTGGGCCGCGGCCACCGTCGTGGTGGCCGGGCGCGGCCCGGTGATCGCCGTGGAGCGGGCGGCGGGCTGGGCCGTCCGCTACTCCGGCTACGACCCGGACACCGACAACGGTGTCGAACTCCCGCACCGGGCCCGGGTCCCGGCGACCATCGCGACCCCCTTCGACCTGGCGTCCCTCACCAAACTGTTCACGGCCGTCGCCGCCGTCCAGCAACTCGAACGGGGGACCCTGGGCATCGACGCCCGGGTCGGCGACTACCTGCCCGACTTCCGGGCCGCCGCCCGGCACGGCACCACCGTCCGCGAACTGCTCACCCACACCTCGGGGCTGCGCCCCGAACTCCCGCTCCACGCCTGCCCCGACGACGAGGCACGCCTCGCCCTGCTGCGCGCCGAGGCCCCGGTCACCGCGCCTGGCACCCACACCTACTCCGACCTCAACCTGCTGCTCCTCCAGCACGTCCTGGAACGCGTCACGGGCCGCCCCCTCGACGTCCTGATCCGCGACGGCATCACCCGGCCGCTCGGCATGGCCTCCACCCACTTCGGGCCCTGCCCGGGAGCGGCGGCCACCGAGGACCAGCGGCTGCCGTGGGCGAAGGCGCACCGGGGCATGCTGCGGGGCGTCGTGCACGACGAGAACGCCTGGTCGCTCGGGGGCGTGGCGGGCCACGCCGGACTCTTCGGCACCGCCCGCGACCTCGCGGTCTTCTGCCGGGCCCTGCTGGCGGGCGGCTCCTACGGCCCGGCCCGCATCCTCGGCCCCGACTTCGTCGAACTCCTCCTCACCGCACCCGGCCTCGGCTTCGCCGTCGACCAGCCCTGGTTCATGGGCGAGCTGGCGGGCGGCGGCGCGGCCGGCCACACCGGCTTCACCGGCACGTCCCTGGTCCTCGACCCGGCGACGGACACCTTCCTCGTCCTGCTGGCGAACACGGTCCACCCCCGCCGCCGCCCCCCGGACAACGCCCCGAGGGCCCAGGCGGCGACCCGCCTGGCACGGGCGGTGCGCGGGGCGTGACGAACGGGGCCCGCGCGGCCGGGGCCCCGAGGCGGCGGGCCGGGTCAGGAATGCCCGGCCTCGGACGGGGGCCGCGCGGCCAGGGCTCCGATGTGGCCGGTCCGACCGCGAAAGTCCGACCAGGGACGGGGTCCGTGCGGCCCGGTCCCACCAGGCGCGGGGCGTCGGCGGCTCGGGCCGGACCGGGTCGTGCCGGGGCGTGCCGGGTCGGGTCGGGTCCGGCCGTGCCGGGCCGGGCCGCCGGGGCGTGGGGCCCTTGCCGCGGTGGGTCCCGGGCGGGGAAGCCGGCCTCGGACGGGGGCCGCACGGCCGGCCCGGTCAGGAAAGCCCGGCCTCGGACGGGGTCGCACGGCCGGCCCGGTCAGGAAAGTCCGACCTCGGACGGCGTTCGCGCGGCCAGGGCTCCGACGTGGCCGGTCCGACCGCGAAAGTCCGACCAGGGACGGGGTCCGCGCGGCCGGGCCCCACAAGGCGCGGGGCGCCGGCGGCTCGGGGCGTGCCGGGGCGTGCCGGGTCGGGTCGGGTCCGGCCGTGCCGGGCCGGGTCGCCGGGGCGTGGGGCCCTTGCCGCGGCGGGTCCCGGGCGGGGAAGCCGGCCTCGGACGGGGGCTGCACGGTCGGCCCGATCAGGAATGCCCGACCACGGACGGGAGCCGCGAGGCCGGCCCGGTCAGGAAAGCCCGACCTCGGACGGCGTTCGCGCGGCCAGGGCTCGGACGTGGCCGGCCCGACCGCGAAAGTCCGACCTCGGACGGCGTTCGCGCGGCCAGGGCTCGGACGTGGCCGGTCCGACCGCGAAAGTCCGACCACGGACGGCGTTCGCGCGGCCAGGGCTCCGACGTGGCCGGCCCGACCGCGGAAGCCCGACCAGGGACGGGGTCCGCGCGGCCGGGCCCCACAAGGCGCGGGGGCGCCGGCGGCTCGGGTCGGACCGGACCGGGCCGGGTCGGGCCGTGCCGTGCCGGGCCATGCCAGGCCCGGTCCGGCCGTGCCGGGTCGGGCCGCCGGGGCGTAAGGCCCTTGCCGTGGTGGGTCCCGGGCGGGGAAGCCGTCGTTCGGGCCGCTCTAGAATCGGACGGTGAACGACGCCGCCCCGGCCGAGACCCTCCGCCGCACCCTCGCCGACGTCCTGGACGGCCTCCCGCCCCGCCAGGCCGCCCAGGCGGTCGACCGCCTGATCGCCACCTACCGCGGCGCGACCCCCACCGACGCCCCCATCCTGCGCGACCGCGCCGATGTGGCGGCCTACGCGGCCTACCGGATGCCGGCCACCTTCGAAGCCGTCAGGGCCGCGCTCGCCGCGTTCGCCGACACCGTCCCCGGCTGGGCGCCCGAGCGCCACACCGACCTCGGCGGCGGCACCGGCGCCGCCACCTGGGCCGCCGCCGCCACCTGGGACGGCGCCCGCGAGGTGACCGTCCTCGACTGGGCCGAACCCGCCCTCGCCCTCGGCCGCGAACTCGCCGCCGCCCACCCCGCCCTGCGGAACACCCGCTGGCAGCGCGCCAGGCTCGGCGCGGCGCTCACCCTCGACGCCACCGACCTGATCACCGTCTCCTACGTCCTGAACGAACTGACCGGGGCCGACCGCGCCGCCCTCGTCGACGCCGCGGCCGCCGCCGCGCGGGCCGTCGTGATCGTGGAGGCCGGCACCCCCGACGGCTACGCCCGCGTCATCGAGGCCCGCGCCCGCCTGCTCGACGCCGGGTTCCGGATCGCCGCGCCCTGCCCGCACGGCGACACCTGCCCGATCGTGCCCGGCGAGGACTGGTGCCACTTCTCCGCCCGGGTCAGCCGCTCCTCCCTGCACCGACAGGTCAAGGGCGGCTCCCTCGCCTACGAGGACGAGAAGTTCAGCTACGTCGCCGCCACCCGGCTGCCCGCCGGACCGGCCCCCGCCCGCGTCGTCCGCAAGCCGCAGATCCGCAAGGGCCAGGTGCTCCTCGACCTGTGCGAGACGGAGCCCGCGCTGCGCCGCGTCACCGTCACCAAGCGCCACGGCGACCTCTACAAGGCGGCAAGGGACGCGGCCTGGGGCGACGCCTGGCCCCCGGCCCACGCCGAGGAGCCGTAGCCGCCCCGGTCGGCGCTACCGTCGTCCCATGGTCAAGAAGCCCGCCCCCAGCACCACCCGCCGCAGCGAGAAGTCCCGTCGCGCCATCTACGACGCCGCCCTCGCCCTCGTCGCGGAGGTCGGCTACCCGAGGACCACGATCGAGGGAATCGCGGCCCGCGCGGGCGTCGGCAAGCAGACCATCTACCGCTGGTGGTCGTCGAAGGCGGACGTCCTCCTCGAAGCCTTCCTCGACCTCAGCGCCAGGACCGCGGGGGACACCGGCGAGGAGCCGCACGCCATCCCCGACACCGGCGACCTCGCCGCCGACATCAAGGCCGTGCTGCGGGCCACCGTCGACCAGTTGAAGGACCCCAGGTTCGAGATCCCGTCCCGGGCGCTGGCCGCCGAGGGCGTCGTCAACGAACAGGTCGGCCGCGAGTACATGACCACCCTGATGGAACCGGCGATCCGGCTCTACGTCGACCGGCTGCGCGCCGCGCAGGACGCCGGGCAGCTCCGCGCCGACATCGACCCGCGCATCGCCCTGGAGTTCTTCATCGCGCCGCTCGCCCAGCGCTGGCTCCAGTACACCGGCCCGATCACCTACGCCTACACGGACACCCTCGTCGACTACGCGCTCGGCGGTCTTGCCCCCCGTACCCCGGATGTCCCTTCTGGCACCCCGGAGCGCGGACCGGTGGGACCATAGGGCATGCTGTTGCGCACCACAGCGAGGTGAGGGGTAGATGACCGGGGAGAACACGGCGAACGACGGCCGAGGCGGACGTCAGGGCAGGCTCTCCCAGTGGCTGCGCGGACGCCGCCCGAAAGAGGCCGCGGACCCGGCGGGCCGTGAGGCCCTGCTGCTGGCCGCCGCCGGAGCGGGACTGCCGCTCGCGCCCGCCGCCCACCCGGCCGCCGGCTACCGCTGCTCCTGCGACCGCGTCGGCTGCCCCACCCCCGCGAGGCACCCGGTGTCGTTCGCCTGGCAGACGCAGTCCACCACCGACCGCGGCCAGATCGAACGCTGGGCCCGCCACCAGCCGCAGGCCAACTTCATCACCGCGACCGGCATGGTCCACGACGTCCTCGACGTCCCCCTCGCGGCCGGCCAGGAAGCCCTCGAACGCCTCCTCGACGCCGGTATCGACGTCGGCCCGGTCGCCGTGAGCGACGACGGCAGGCTCCTCTTCTTCACCCTCACCCGCGGCACCCCCGACGACGAGGACGAGTGGTGGCCGTGCGAGCTGGACTGCCACCCCGAGACGATGGACGAGCACCCCGGGCTGCGCTGGCACTGCCGAGGCTCCTACGTCCTGGTGCCGCCCGCCCGCCTTCCGGGCGACGACGGCCGGAGCGTGCACTGGGTACGCGGCCCCGAACACCCGCTGCCCGACCCGCTGAGCCTCCTGGAGGTCCTCACCGACGTCGGCACCCGGCACGCGGACCGCGAGGACGCGGGCCAGGCCGGCGCGAACTGGCCGTCCCGGCACTGACACGGCGGGCACGGCACCGCACCCGACGGCCACCGCGGGCCGCGTCCGCTCAGCCGCCCTGCGCCGACGTCAGCCCTTCGAGCCGGGAGACGATGGTCACGTCGGAGTCGGCCGCGCCGCGCGCCGGGTCCACCGCCACCCCGTTCGACATGAACTCCATCGTCAGCGACTGCCGCACCTCACCGGTGGTCAGCGCCTTCACGCTCGCGTTCGGCGCGGGGATCGACGTGCCCGCGAACGCCGTCTGCTTCTCGTAGCGCCGGGTGGTGAAGAAGACCAGCGCGCCACCGTCCACCGTGCGCAGCGCCAGCGGGGCGTAGGCGTCGCCGGACATCGGCTCGTCGATGTACTGGGTGGCGAGACCCGGCCGCTTCGCCGTCTTCGCGCGCTGCGCACGCCAGCCGCTGGTGTGCGCGCCGGCCGTGAACCCCGCGCCGCCTTCCTTCAGGTAGGTGGCGTACCGCTTGCTCAACTCGTCGGGCACCACGGCCAGTTCGGTGGAGTTCGCGGGCACCGCCTCGGCCCAGCCGTCGGCGTTCTTGCGCACCTCGGGCAGCGCGTCGGGCGCCACCAGCGTCAGATAGGCCACCTGCCAGGTCTCGTCCAGACCGTCCCGGGTGAACAGCATCAGCCAGTGCAGGGCGCCGCCCTTGTTGCCCTGCGCCTCCACCATGAACCAGCGCGGCCAGCCGGCCTTCTCGGGAATGGTGTAGACGGCGTCGCTGAACTCCAGGGGCGTGTGCGCGGAGTTGCCGCCCGGACTGTTCGTGTGGCCCGCCTTCAGCCGGGCCGCGTCGATGTCCCCGAGGGCACCCGTCACATGGTCGGCGTCCAGCGAACTGTCGTACGCGGCATCCGCCTTGTTGTACGCGGCCGTGAACTCCCGCAGCGCGACGGCGGCTTCGGCGCGGGTGGTGGCGGGGAGCACCTCGCGCTCCCCGTGGACCACCACGCAGCCGCTCGCCGTCAGCGACAAAGCGGTCACCGAGGCCGCCAACAGGACGCGCCGGTCAAGCCTGCGGGGCCTTCGAGGGCCGAGATCCCTGCTCATCAGGTGACGTCACCTTCCCCTTCCCGGAGGCGAACCCTACCGGGGAGAGGAACAGGGCGAGCGTCGGGACCAGGTACAGCAGCCACACCGTGACCTGGAGGACGGTCGGGTCCGGCTGGAAGTTGAGGACGCCCTTCAGGAGGGTGCCGTACCAGCTGTCCGGCGGGATCGTGTCGCTGATGTCGAAGGCCAGATCCGTCAGGCCGGGCAGCCAGCCCGCCTCCTGGAGGTCGTGGAAGCCGTAGGCGAGGACGCCCGCCGCGACGACCACCAGCATGCCGCCGGTCCAGGTGAAGAACTTCGCCAGGTTGATGCGGAGCGCGCCGCGGTAGAACAGCCAGCCGAGCAGTACCGCCGTGGCCAGGCCGAGCGCCACGCCGATCAGCGGGCGCGGGGTGCCGTCGCCCGCCGCGTGCACCGACGCCCACACGAACAGGGCCGTCTCGAGACCCTCCCGGCCCACCGCGAGGAACGCGGTCGCGACCAGCGCGCCGGTGCCCATCGCGAGGGCCGCGTCGAGCCGGCCGTGCAGTTCGGAGCGGAGGTGCCGGGCGGTGCGCCGCATCCAGAACACCATCCACGTCACCAGGCCCACCGCGACGACGGACAGCGAGCCGCCGAGCGCCTCCTGCGCCTGGAACGTCAGCTCCTGGGAGCCGAATTCGAGGGCGCAGCCGAAGCCCATCGCGATCAGCACCGCGACGGCGATACCGGTCCACACCGGCCGCAGGGCGTCCCTGCGGCCCGTCTTGACCAGGTAGGCGACCAGGATGCAGACGACGAGACTGGCCTCCAGGCCCTCCCGCAGACCGATCAGATAGTTCGAGAACACGGTCACGTCTCCTTGGTGAACAGCGTGCGGCCCCACCAGTCGTCCGCGTCCCGGACCCCGGGCGGGACGGCGAAGACCGCCGAACCGACGTGCTGGATGTACTCGTTGAGCGCGTCCTTGGCCGCCAGGGCGCGTTGCAGCGGCACGAACCCCTCGCGGATGTCGCGCTGGTAGGCGAGGAAGAACAGGCCCGCGTCCAGGCGGCCGAGGCCGTCGGTGCCGTCGGTGAAGGAGTAGCCCCGGCGCAGGATGGTGATCCCGTGGTTGGAGTCGGGGTGCGCGAGGCGGACGTGCGCGTCCGGTTTCATCGCCTTGAGGAACGGCGGGTCGTGCTCCTTGGCCTTGCCGACCGCCGCGCCTTCGCCCTTGTCGCGGCCGAAGACGTCCTCCTGCTCCTGGAGCGAGGCCCGGTCCCAGGTCTCGATGTTCATGCGGATGCGGCGGGCGACGAGGTACGAGCCGCCGGTCATCCAGCCGGGCCCGTCGCCCTCGCCGACCCACACGAACTTCTCCAGCCGCCCGGTCTCGGTGCCCGCGATGTTGCGGGTGCCGTCCTTGAACCCCATGAGGTTGCGCGGGGTCTGGGCGTCGGGGGTGGTCGACGACGTCTTCCCGAAGCCCAGTTGGGACCAGCGGACGGCGACCGTGCCGAAGCCGATGCGGGCCAGGTTGCGGATGGCGTGCACGGCGACCTGCGGGTCGTCGGCGCAGGCCTGCACGCACAGGTCGCCGCCGGTGCGGGAGGCGTCCAGGTTGTCGCCCGGGAACCGCGGCAGGTCGACGAGCGCGGCGGGCCTGCGGTCGCGCAGACCGAACTCCTCGAAGAGCGACGGCCCGAAACCGATCGTCAGGGTCAGCCGGGAGGCGTGCAGCCCCAGGGCCTCGCCGGTGTCGTCGGGCGGCGCCTCGGCGAGCCCGCCGTGGGCGCCGTCACCGACGGGCAGGCCCGCCGTCATCCGGCGGGCCGCGGCCGTCCACTCCTTGAGCAGCCGCACGAACGCGGCCCGGTCGTCGGTCCGCACGTCGAACGCGGCGAAGTGCAGCCGGTCCTGGACCGCGGTGGCGATGCCCGCCTGGTGGGCGCCGTGGAAGTCCACGGCGGAGCCCGCCGCCCCGCTGTCGCCGCCGGTGCTCGCGAGGGCCGCCGCCGCGCCGCCCGCGGCGGCGGCGCCGAGCGCGAGCCCGGCCCCGCCCCAGCCGATCAGCGCCCGGCGCGAGGGCCGGACCCCGTCGGTCCTGTCGTCGGTCCTGCCCTGGTTCGCGGTGTTCGCGGTGTTCTGGGGGTTCGCGGTGTTCTCGGTGTTCTCGGCCATCGCGCGGGCTACTTCACGACGGCGGCGGCCAGCTTGGAGAGCGGCTCCGCCAGCGCGTTGACCGCGTCCGACAGACCCTTGCGCTGCTCCTTGGTCACCTTGTCGTAGGACCTGTAGCCGTTCTGCGCCTTGTCCGCCGGGCTGTCCGAGCGGTAGGTGTCGAGCAGCGCGTCCAACGCGGCGAACTGCTTGTCGAGTTCGGCGGTGAGGGCCGCGTCGTTCTTCGCCGCGACCGGCTTCAGCAGCTCGTACGCCTTCTGCGCGCCCTCGACGTTGGCGCGGAAGTCGCTGAGGTCGGTGTGCGAGTAGCGGTCCTCCTCGCCGGTGACCTTGCCGGTGGCGACCTCGTCGAGGAGTTCCTTGGCGCCGTTGGCCATCGAGGTCGGGGTGATCTCGGCCTTGCCGACCCGCCGCTGCCAGTCCTTGAGGTCGGTGACGAGGTCGGTGGCGAGCGTCTTCTGCTCGGCGCCGATCTTCTTGTCCTGCCACAGCGCCTTCTCCAGCGCGTGCCAGCCGGTCCACTTCTGGCCCTTCTCCAGGCCGTCGGCGCGGGTGTCGGTCTTCGGGTCGATGTCACCGAAGGACTCGGCGATCGGCTCGGTGCGCTCCCAGCCGACGCGGGAGGGGGCGAAGGCGTTCTTGGCGGCTTCGAGGTCGCCCGCGGTGACGGCGTTCGCGAACGTCTCCACGGCGGGGATCGTCGCGTCGGCCTGCTCCTGCGCGTACTCGCGGTAGGCGGCGACCGCCTTGTCCAGCTCGGGGTCGCGGGCGGCGACCTTGCCGCCGCCGGTGACCGTGAGCTTCTGGCGGACGCCGAGGCCCTTCATGCCGGGCCGGCAGGCGATCTCGTACGAGCCGGCCTTCACCTCGGCGGTCAGCGTGTACTTGGTGCCGGGGCCGATGTTCTCCTTCTCGGAGACGATCCGGTCGTCGGGGAAGAGGATCTCCACCTCGGTCGCCCGGGAACCCGTGTTCGCTATCTTCAGCGTGACCTGACCCGCGGGCACCGAGGTGGTGGAGGTCTCGCACTTCGTGTCGGCCGCGGTCACCTGGATCACGCCGTCGCCGTCGGCCTTGCTCTTCTCCGTGCAGCCGGTGACCGCGGTCAGGGCCGCGGCGGTCGCGGCGGCGGTCACGAACGAGGCTCTGACGGCTCGCATGCAGGCTCCAAAGGGGCGACGGGGATGGCGAAGAATCGCCTGTCCGGGCTCACACGGGGTTGGTGAGGCTCGCCTAACTTATCCAAGCCTCACCCGGGTGATACCCACGCATGCGGTGATTCAGCTCTCATGTGTGACGGACGGGCACGAGCTGATCACGGTGGCTCAAAATACTCGTCAAATCGAAGTCAAAGGAAACTCAAAGGTTCCGCTGAGGGGTGATCAGGAGCGCGGCCGTGCGCGGGTGCGGGAACACCTCGACCGGCTGGTCGTAGACCCGCGACAGCAGCGGCGCGGAGAACACCTCGGCGGGCGGCCCGTCCGCCGCGACCCGGCCCGCCGCCAGGACCGCCACCCGGTGCGCGTACGCGGCGGCCAGCCCCAGATCGTGCAGGACGACGACCACCGCGTCCCCCGCGCGGGCCCGCTCCCGGCACAGCCGCAGCACCAGCTCCTGGTGCTTCAGGTCCAGCGCGGCCGTCGGCTCGTCGAGCAGCAGCAGCGGCGCCCGCTGGGCGAGCACCCGGGCCAGCGCCACCCTGGCCCGCTCGCCGCCGCTCAGCGCGGAGAAGGGCCGGGCCGCGAACGCGGTCACCTCGGTCGCGGCCATCGCCCCGGCCACCGCCGACTCGTCCTCGGCGGGGGAGGCGGCGTGCGGGGCGCGGCCCATCCGCACCACGTCCTCGACCGTGAACGGGAACGACAGCGCCGCCGCCTGCGGCAACACCGCCCGCCGCAGGGCGAGTTCGGGCGCGGACCACTCGCAGACCGGACGGCCGTGCACGCGCACCACGCCGGAGGCGACCGGGACATCGGCCGCCAGCGCGCCCAACAGGGTCGATTTCCCGGCGCCGTTGGGCCCGACCAGGGCGAGCACCTCGCCGGCCCTGACGGTGACATGGACGTCGTCGAGAACCGGCCGCCCGCCTAGCAGGACCCGCACCGCCTCGGCCTCGGCGACCGTGCCGCCGGGCGCGACGGGGGAGGGGGGCACGGGACGGTGACGCAGGAGCCGCATACGAGTCGTCCTCGGTGTCGGAGGTGAGGGGGGTGACGTGGGCGTCCGGGGCGTGGGTGCCGCCGCCGCTTTCTCGGCCGTCATGCCCAACCCCCCTGCCTGCGCCGCGTCCTGCGCAGCAGCCAGAAGAAGAACGGGCTGCCCAGCAGCGCGGTCAGGACACCCAGCGGGAGTTCCGCCGGGGCGGCCACGGTACGGGCCGTCAGATCGGCGGCCAGCAGCACCAGCGCGCCGAGCAGCGCGCTGGCCGGCACCAGGAAGCGGTGCCCGGGGCCCGCCGCCATCCGCAGCAGATGCGGGACGACCAGGCCGACGAAGCTGATGATGCCGGAGACGCTCACCGCGGCCGCCGTCAGCAGGGCGATCACCAGGACCAGCACGATCCGCAGCCGCTCCACGTCCACGCCCAGGTGCCTGGCCGGGCGTTCGCCGAGCGCGAGGAGGTCGAGCCTGCGGGAGTACAGGGGCGCGACGGCCAGGCCGACGGCCGCGCACGGCAGCACCGCGAGCACCTTCGGCCAGGTGGCCGCCGAGAGCGAGCCCAACTGCCAGAAGGTGATCTGGTTCACGGCCGCGGTGTCCGCGAAGAAGAGGAAGAGGCCGATCAGGGCGCCGCCGAAGGCGTTCACCGCGATGCCGGTCAGGATCAGGGTCACCACCTCGGTGCGGCCCCCCGACCGGGACATCGTGTAGACGAGGAGCGCGGTGGCGAGCCCGGAGACGAACGCGAACAGCGTGACCGTCCAGTTCCCGAGGAAGGTCAGGCCGAACGCGATCGCCCCGACCGCGCCCACCGCCGCCCCGGACGAGACGCCGATCACGCCCGGTTCGGCGAGCGGGTTGCCGAAGACACCCTGCATCAGCGCGCCGGCGCAGCCCAGGGAGGCGCCGACGAGCAGCGCGAGCACGATCCTCGGGAACCGCACGTTCCACAGCACCGACTCGGCGACCCGGTCGAGCCCGGTGCCGCCGAGCCCGATCCGGTGCTGCACGGAGGCGAGGACGTCGGTGACCGGCACCGGGTAGGCGCCCATCGACGCGGCGACCGGGACCAGCGCGAGCAGCGCGAGGAGCAGCCCCGCGGTGAGCAGCCGGGTGGTGGAGCGCCGGCGTTCCCCGGGGGCGGCCGGCTCGGACCCGGCCTTCGTGGGTGTGTCGAGCACGGTCACTTCGCGCCGTCCTCGCGGTAGAGCTGCGTCACGACGGACGTCAGCACCTGGTCGGTGCGCGGTCCGTAGTTGAGGAGCACCCCGTCCTCGACGGAGACGATCCGCCGGTCCATGCCGGCCGGGGTCTCGGCCACGCCGGGGATCTTCAGCAGGCCGTCGACGCCGCCGACCGACTCGAGTCCCTTGGTCATCACGAGGATCGCGTCGGGCGCGGCCTTCACCAGGGCCTCGCTGGTGATGGCGGTGAAGTCCTTCGTCAGCCCGGACTCGGTGCCCGCGTCGATCCCGCCGGCCGCCTCGATGAGGGAGCCCGCCCCCGACCCCTTGCCGCCGATCAGATAGACGGAGGCGGAGCCGCGCAGATAGAGGAAGGCGACCCGCGGTCTCGTCCGCTGGTCGGGAACCGCCGTGCGCGCGGCGGCGATCCGGGTCTCGGACCGCTCGGTGAGCCGTGCGCCCGCGGCCGGTACGCCGAGGGCGTCGGCGACCGCGCCGATGCGCCGGCCGACGTCGTCGAGGCCCTGGGCGGCGGGGACGACCAGGACCGGGACGCCCGCGGCGCGGATCTGGTCGACGGCCTCGTCCGGGCCCGTGGTGGTCTCGGCCAGCACCAGGTCGGGTCCGAGGGAGAGCACGCTCTCGGCGGAGACGTCGTGGCCGCGGGTCACCACGGGCAGTTCCGACGCCTGTTGGAAGGTGGCGGTGACGTCCCGGGCGACGACCCGGTCGCCGAGGCCGAGCGTGAACACGATCTCGCTGAGGCTGCCGGAGAGCGGCACGACGCGGTCGGCCCTCTCGACGGTCACCTTCCTGCCGTCGGCCGAGCGAGTGGTCACGGGGAGGGCGGGGCGGGCGGTGCCGGTCAGCGGCTCGACCCGGTTCGCGGACGCCGTGGAGGCGGTCGGCGCGGCGGACTTCGCGTCCGCGGGACCGCCGCAGGCGGTCGCGGTCAGGGTGAGGGCGAGCACGGACACCAGTGCTCCCGCCAGTCGTGTGCGCAAGCGTCGCACTGTCTGGTCCGTTCCTTTCTGTCGGCCACTGCCGGTATGGCTCCGGCAAAGCTTAGGTTAGCCTTACCTTCGCTCGCTACCGGCTGTCGTATCCGGAGGACCTTCCATGCCCGCGCGCCTACGTGCCCTGGTGACCGTGCTCTGCGCGGCCGTCCTCGGCGCCCTCCTCCCCGCGACCGCGGCGCACGCCGCGAGCCGCACCGTGCAGGGCGGCCGGCTCGACTGGGGCATCAAGTCGTCCTTCCAGACCTACGTCACCGGCCCGATAGCCAAGGGGAGTTACTCCCTCACCGGCGGCGCGGCCACCGTCGGCGGCGGCGGCTTCAGGTTCCACTCGGCGAGCGGCGCCTACGACGGCGCGGCGGGCTCCTTCCGGGCCGGCTTCTCGGGCGGCGTCCACTTCCTCGGCCACCGCACCGACTCCGGCGCCTACCAGCTCGACCTCACCCTCAGCCGCCCCACGGTGAGCGTCGCCGGATCGTCCGGCACCCTCTTCGTGGACGTCGTCAGCAAGGCGAAGGAGACCGGGGCGGTCACGACGTCCCGTCAGGTCCCGTTCGCCACGCTGTCGCTCGGCGGGATCGACATGCGGGGCGACGGCGACGAGGTCGTCCTCACCAACCTCCCCGCCACCCTCACCGCGCAGGGCGCCCGCTCCTTCGCCGGGTACTACACGGCGGGCACCGCGCTCGACCCGGTGAGCCTGTCGGCGGACGTCGAGCCGGCCGCGGTCCCGAAGGCGTCGAGCACCCCGAAGCCGTCCATGTCGCCCGCGAAGAAGGAGACTTCGGACGGCACCCTGAAGAACGGCGCTGTCGACTGGGGCGTGCGCCGCACCTTCCGCGAGTACGTCACCGGCGACATCGCGCGGGGCCGCTGGACGCTGTCCGCCGGTGCCCAGGACGGCGGAGCCCTCTTCCGCTTCCCGAAGGGCGAGGGCACCTTCACCGGCGGCGACCTGAAGGCGTCGTTCGCCGGAGCCGTCGCCTTCACCGGCGAGAGGGGCCTCGACCTGAGACTGAGCGGCGTCCGGGCGGTCGTCGAGGACGGCGAGGGCACCCTCTACGCCGACGTCACCAGCCCCGACCTGACCGCGAAGAAGGTCCCGCTCGTCACCTTCGCGGCGAAGGGCCTGAAGGCGAAGGGCGGCCTCGCGAAGGTCACCGAGGCGCCCGCGAAGCTCACCGCCGAGGGCGCGGCGGCCTTCGGCGGCATGTACCGGGCGGGCACCGCGATGGACCCGGTGTCGCTGGCGGTGGCCCTCACCGCCGACGCGGCCCTGCCCGCCCTGCCCGACCTGGGCAGCACCCCCACGCCCAGCGCGTCGCCCGCCCCCTCGTCCTCGCCGTCGGCCCGGAAGGACGCGGCGCAGCCCGTCGCGAGCGGCACCGGAGGCGACGGCGGCTTCCCCGCCCTGCCCGTCGGTCTCGCGGCCGGCGCGCTGCTGCTGGCCGGCGCGGCCTACACGGTCGTCCGCAGCCGCCGCACCCGCGTCGCCGTCGAGACCGCCCCGGCCCCGGCGCCCGCCCAGGCGCCCACCCCGGCCGCCCCTCAGGACCAGGCCACCGCCCCCGCGAAGGAGAACGGCCCCGGCACGGGCCCCGGTTCCGGACCGCGGGGCTGATCCCCCCACTCACTTCACCGCACCCGCCGGACGGCGGACCACCTTGAGGAGAACCCCCGACATGCCCGTCAGACGACGACGTTCCACCGCTCTCGCCGCCGCCGTGGCCACCGCCGCCGCGCTCGGCGCCACCGCGCTCGCCACGGCCGGCGCGACCACCGCGTCCGCCGCCGAAGTGCCGCTCAGCGGCTACGAGTTGACGTGGGGCATCAAGCAGTCCTACCGCACCTATGTGGCGACCTACGCCCAGGGCAGCTTCACCCCGTCGGCCGGTGCGACCCAGGCCGCGGGCAACGGCGCGTTCACCTTCGTGGACGGCGCGGGCAGCTACGACTCCACCGGACACACCCTGGCCCTCGCCTTCAAGGGCGGCCTGAGGATCGAGTCGAAGGCGCACGGCTTCGAGATCGAGCTGTCGGACGTCAGGTTCGACAGCAAGGACGCCGAGATCACCGCCGACGTCACCCGCGACGGCACGACCACGGACGACGTCCCGCTCGCCACTGTCACCGTCACCCGGGACATGAAGGAGATGGCGACCACCCTCACCAAGGAGGCCGCGGACGTCTTCGGCAGCGCGAGCTACGCCGACGCGGCCGGCGACCCGCTGACCGTCGTCCAGACGACGCCCCCGACCTCCGAGCCGCCCGCCTCCCCCTCCCCTTCGGTCACCGAGGAGCCCTCCTCGTCGCCGAGCCCGACCGCCCCCGAGCCGTCCGCCTCGCCGACCGGCTCCCCGACCGCCTCCGCCTCGCCCACCGGCAGCGGTTCGCCGAGCACCGGCGCGAGCCCCTCGGCGACCGCCACCGAGCCCGCCACCAAGGGCGACATCGTCGACGGCCGGCTCGGCTGGGGCGTGAAGGAGTCCTTCCGCGGCTACGTCGTCGGCAGCGTGGCCAACGGGCGGATCACCGCGTCGGGCGGCGCCACCCAGGCCACCGGCAACGGCGCCTTCACCTTCGTCAAGGCGACCGGCGGCTACGACACCGACGCCGGCAGCCTCTCGGCCGCCTTCGAGGGCGCCGTGAACTTCAAGGGCCATGAGACGAACGGCGCGTACGCCCTCGACCTGACCCTCAGCGACCTGAACGTCAGCCTCGACGGCGGCAGGGGCGAGCTGACCGCGGACGTCACCAGCCTCGGCAAGAAGACCGAGGACGTCGTCCTCGCCGACCTCAAGGCCGGCTCCGCCGACCTGACCGCCGAGGGCGACGTCATCACCGTCGACGACGTCACCGCGACCCTCACCGAGGCCGGCGCCAAGGCCTTCAGCGGCTACTACCAGGCGGGCGCCGAACTCGACCCGCTCGGCCTGTCGGTGGCCCTGAGCGACGACGCCGACCTCCCGGACGGCGGCGGCTCGGGCTCGGCCGGCGGCTCGGGCTCGGCCGGCGGCTCGGGCTCCACCGGGGGCTCGGGCACCACGGGCGGCGGCACCGGCGGCACCGGCTCCGTCTCCGGCGGGACCACGGGATCCACCACGGGCGGCATCACCGGCGGCCTCGCCGCCACCGGCTCCGACGTCCCGGTGGCCGCGCTCGGCACGGCCGCCGCGGTGGCCGTCGCGGCGGGCGCGGGCGTGGTCCTCGCGGTGCGCCGCCGCCGTACGGCGCAGTAGCACGACGCAGGCGCGCGGGGCGGGAGCGGACGACGCTCCCGCCCCGCATCCGTGATGTTTAAATGCCCGCGTGAGCGACTACGACGTACTGCGTGTCTTCTGCGGCCCGAAGGGCGGATACGGCAATGAGCTGGGCGTGATCCGTGAGGGCTCCGTCCTGCCCGACCGCGCCGACCGCCAGGAACTCGCGGCCGAACTCGGCTTCAGCGAGACGGTGTTCGTGGACGACCCCGAGCGCGGAGTCATCGACATCTACACGCCCACCCTGCGGCTGCCGTTCGCGGGCCACCCCTGCGTCGGCACCGCCTGGCTGCTCGACGTGCCCGAACTGGTCACGCCCGCGGGGGTGGTGGGGGCCCGGCTCGACGGCGAGTTCAGCTGGATCGAGGCCCGCGCCGAGTGGGCACCGCCGCGCACCCTGCGCCAGTACGCCACGGCCGCCGAGGTGGACGCCCTGCGGGTGCCGCCGCCCGGCGAGTGGATCTACGCCTGGGCGTGGGAGGACGAGGCCGCGGGACGCGTCCGCGCCCGTGCCTTCCCCGGCCGTGGCGACGGCATCGACGAGGACGAGGCGACGGGCGCGGCGGCGATCCTGCTCACGGACCGGCTCGGACGGGCGCTCAACATCACGCAGGGTGCGGGCTCCCAGCTCCTGACGGCCCCGCAGCCGGGCGGCTGGGTGGAGGTGGGAGGCAGGGTCCGACTGGAGCGGTAGGGCCCGCAGAGGTCGGGGGCGGGGGCGGGGGAAGGTGAGGGGGAGGGTGAGAGGGGAGGCCGTGGGCGCCGCTCTCACGCGGAGAGGCGGAACTCCTCGCCCAGGGCCGTGAAGACCCCGCTGTTCAGCGCGAACGCCTTCTTGCACTCGGCCACGATCCGCTGCTTCTCCAGGTCGTCGGCCCGTACCGCGTCCAGCAGTTCGCGGTAGCCGCGCTTGAACGCCGCCGGGTTGTCGATGCCGTCGAAGACGTAGAAGCGCACGCCGTCGCCCTTGCGCTCGAAGCCCCAGGTCCTCTCCGCCTTGTCGCGGATGATCTGGCCGCCGGAGAGGTCGCCGAGGTAGCGGGTGTAGTGGTGCGCGATGTAGCCGGCGGGCCACTGCTCGGCGCACTCCCGCACCCGGTCGGCGTAGGCGCGGGTGGCGGGCAGGGCGGACAGGCCGCCGCGCCAGTCGGGGCCGCGCAGATGGGCCAGGTCGTGTTCGAGGGCGGCCTGGCGGAACAGCTCCGGTCTGATGAAGGGGCCGGCCACCGGGTCGGACGCCAGCCGCTCGGCGCCCGCTTCCAGCGCCTGGTACACGAACCACAGCTGCTCGGTGTAGCGCGCGTACGCGTCGACGCCGAGCCTGCCGCCGAGCAGGTCGCTCATGAACGTCGAGGTCTCCGCCTCCACGTGCTGTTCGTGGGACGCGGTACGGATGACTGTCGAGAAGGACTCCATGGGACGAATCATCTAAGGTAAGCCTTACCTAAGTCAATGCTTTTCCCGACGTCCTGTCGGTAAAAGCGTACAAGAAAAGACCCGCCTCCAGCAGGGGGCGGGTCCTCCCGGTCGGCGGCGACCGCTACGGCAGCGTCAGGACCTCGGCGCCGGCGTCCGTCACCACCAGCGTGTGCTCGAACTGCGCGGTGCGCCTGCGGTCCTTGGTGACGACCGTCCAGCCGTCGTCCCACATGTCGTACTCGTGGGTGCCGAGGGTCAGCATCGGCTCGATCGTGAAGGTCATCCCCGGCTGGATGACCGTCGTCGCGTGCGGGCTGTCGTAGTGCGGGACGATCAGACCCGAGTGGAACGACGAGTTGATGCCGTGCCCGGTGAAGTCCCGCACCACGCCGTACCCGAACCGCTTGGCGTACGACTCGATGACCCGGCCGATGATGTTGATCTGCCGGCCGGGCCTGACCGCCTTGATCGCCCGGTCCAGGGACTCCCTGGTCCGCTCCACCAGCAGCCGGCTCTCCTCGTCGACGTCGCCCACCAGGTACGTCGCGTTGTTGTCGCCGTGCACCCCGCCGATGTACGCCGTCACGTCCAGGTTGACGATGTCGCCGTCGCGCAGCACCGTCGAGTCCGGGATGCCGTGGCAGATCACCTCGTTGACCGACGTGCACAGCGACTTGGGGAAACCCCGGTACCCCAGCGTCGACGGATAGGCGCCGTGGTCGCACATGTACGTGTGCGCCACCTCGTCCAGCGCGTCCGTGGTGACGCCCGGCGCGATCAGCTTCGCCGCCTCCGCCATCGCGCGGGCGGCGATCGTCCCGGCCCTGCGCATCGCCTCGACGGTCTCCGGGGTCTGCACCTCCGGACCGGTGTACGGGGTCGGCGCGGGCTTGCCGACGTACTCGGGACGGCGGATGTTCCCGGGCACCTGACGGGTGGGAGAGAGCTCCCCTGGTGCGAGCAGCGACTGGCCAGACATGTCAGGGAGTCTAACCAGCGGGCTCGGGGGAACATGGGGGTGGCGAGAGGAGCAGATCATGGCGCTGTTCAAGAAGCGGACCGTCGGCAAACCGGGCGAGTGGTACTACTGCCTGGAACACCGGAAGGTCGAGGAGGGGCCCGAGTGCCCCGCCAAGGACCGCTTCGGTCCTTACGCCTCCCGGCAGGAGGCGCAGCACGCGATGGAGACCGCCAGGGAGCGGAACCTCGAGTGGGAGAACGACCCCAAGTGGCACGACGCCCAGGCCACGGGCGGTGACGACGACCGGACCTGACGGGGACGGCCGCACCCGGCGCGCGCCGGGTGCGGGGGCGGTTCGCCTCAGCCCTGCGGCCCGACCGTCTCCGCCTTCGCTTCCGCCCCTGGCTGGGCCGGGGGCGGGGCCGCGGCGGCGGCGCGCTTGTCGCGCATCCGCACCGCGTGCTCGTTGGTCCTGACGTCGTAGCGCATCAGCTGCGGCAGGCAGAGCGCCAGCAGCCCGACCGCGCCCGCGCACAGCAGCCCGCCCGACCAGACCGAGGCGCGCACGCCGTAGAGCGCGGCGAGACCGCCCGAGCGGACCTGGCCGACCGTCGGCCCCACCGAGTACGACAGCAGTTCGATCCCGGCGAGCCGCCCGCGCAGCTCGTCCGGGATCGTCTGGTTCCACATGGCGCCCCGGAAGATCCCGCTGACCATGTCGCAGCCGCCGGCCACGGCGAGGAACAGCAGCACCAGCCAGACGTTGCCGACCACGCCCGCCGCCGCGATGGCCAGACCCCACAGCGCCGCCGAGAGCACCACCATCCGGCCGTGCCGGTCGACCCGCGAGGTCCAGCCGCTGGTCAGGCTCACCACCAGGGAACCGGCGGGAAGGGCCGCGTACATCAGGCCGAGCGACCAGTCGGCGTCCAGCTCGTCGGCGAGGAACGGCAGCACCGCGAGCGGCATCGCCAGGAACATCGCGGCGAGGTCGACGGCGTAGGTCCCCAGCAGCTCCTTGCGGTTCCACGCGTACCTGGCGCCCTCGGCGATGGCCCGCAGCGACGGCTTCACGGCCTCGTGGGAGGCGGGGGCGGCGGCGATCCTGACGACCATCAGGACGGAGAGGAAGAACGTCAGCAGATCCACGCCGTACGCCCAGCCGAGCCCCGCGTACGCCACCACCACACCGGCGAGCGCCGGGCCCGCGACCCCGCCGACGGTCCAGCGCAGCGAGTTCAGCGCGGCGGCGGCCGGCAGGTGCTCGTGCGCCACCAGCCGCGGGAACAGCGAGTCGAGCGCCGGGCGCTGCACCGAGACCAGCGCGGAGGAGAGCGCGGCGACGACGTACAGCGGCCACACGACGGGGTGCGGCAGCAGCGAGTTGACCAGCAGCGCCACACTCAGCAGCCCCTGCCCCGCCTCCGTCCAGACGATCAGCTTCCGCTTGTCCATGGCGTCGGCGAGGGCCCCGCCGTACAGCCCGAACACGATCAGCGGCACCAGCTCCACGGCCCCGATCGCGCCGACCGCCGCCGCCGAACCGGTCAGCTCCTTGATCTGCACGGGCAGCGCGACGAACGTCAGGAAGCTGCCGAACGTCGAGATCGCCCCGGAGATCCACAGCCGCCGGAAGTCGACGGAGGCCCGCCACGGCGTGAGATCGGGCAGCAGGGCGCGCAGACGGGAGGAGGGGGCGTCATCGGTCACAACAGATCATGATCAGCCGGACCGGCCGCGGCGGGCAAACACTTTTCTACCAGCGGGCCGGGGGCGGTGACGTCAGCTGGTCGGCGAGGCGGGAGAGCCGGTCGCGGAATCCGCGCCGGCCGCGCGGCGCGGGCAGCGGCTGCTCGCCGACCGCCGCGCTCACCAGGTGCTGCACGGTGTCCAGATCCAGTTCGGCGCCCTCGGGCACCGCCAGCGCCTCGTGCGCCATCGACGCCAGGTCCCCGTCCCCTTGACCCTCGCCTGGGCCCAGCGCGAGCACCGTCGCCCCGGCCCGCCGCGCGTCGTGCACCCGCTCCAGGAGCGGCACCCCGGGGCCGCCCGCCGACACCACGAGCAGCGTCTCCCCGCGCCTGGCCGCCGCCAGTCGCCCGAGCCCCACCGCGAGATGCGCCGGGTCCGCCGCCCGCGCCCCGTGCCGCACCAGCGTCGGCGCCAGCTCGGGCGTCCCCGACCAGGCGGCCTCGTCCACCAGATGGGCCGCCAGATGCCACGGCTCGTACCGCGGTGTCCCGACGAGCAGCAGCCCGCCGCCGTGCGAGACCACCGACCCGCGCAGCGCCCCCGCGAATCTCCGGGTGGCCCCCAACCACTTGGTCCCGGCGAGCACTTCACGCAGCAGCGCGACCCGTACGGCGTCCATGTCCGGGCATCCTGCCCCAACCACCGCCCCCGCACCGGCCGTTCGCCGCCGATTCCCCCATGTCGGTGACACCGCCGGTGGCCGGCGCCCGGTGTCCGCCGTCCGCCCGTGACGCGCCTCACCTGGCGGACGGCCGCGCACCGCCCCGACGTGCCCGGACGTACAGTCGGCCCATGACCTCTAGCGACAGTGCACAGACCCCCGCGAAGGCCCCCGCCAAGGACCCCTGGGACCTGCCCGACGTCTCCGGGCTCGTCGTCGGGGTGCTCGGCGGGACAGGCCCGCAGGGCAAGGGACTCGCCTACCGGCTCGCCCTGGCCGGACAGCGGGTGATCATCGGCTCCCGGGCCGCCGACCGCGCGCGGGCCGCCGCCGACGAACTCGGCCACGGGGTCGAGGGCGCCGACAACGCCGAGACCGCCAGGCGCAGCGACGTCGTGATCGTCGCGGTGCCCTGGGAGGGCCACGGCAAGACCCTCGAATCGCTGCGCGAGGAACTGGCCGGCAAGCTCGTCGTCGACTGCGTCAACCCGCTCGGCTTCGACAAGAAGGGCGCCTACGCGCTCAAGCCGGAGGAGGGCAGCGCCGCCGAGCAGGCCGCCGCCCTGCTCCCCGGCTCCCGGGTCGCCGCCGCCTTCCACCATCTGTCGGCCGTGCTGCTCCAGGACCCGGAGATCGCCGAGATCGACACCGACGTCATGGTGCTCGGCGAGGAGCGCGCCGACGTCGAGATCGTGCAGGCCCTGGCCGGCCGGATCGCCGGGATGCGGGGTGTCTTCGCGGGCCGGCTGCGCAACGCCCACCAGGTGGAGTCGCTGGTCGCCAACCTGATCTCGGTGAACCGCCGCTACAAGGCGCACGCGGGGCTCCGCGTCACCGACGTCTGAGCCGATGGGGGACACTGGTGGCCCGCCAGCAGTGTCCCCCGACAGGAGCCGACCGCCATGCCCCGCCTCGCCCTCTGCACCCTCGTCCTGTGCGTGCTCGCCGTGGCCGCCGCGGTCGTCTCGTTCGTCCAGGGCAGCTGGCTCGGCGTCGTGTGGGTGCTGCTGGCCGGTCTGACCAGCAACATGTGCTGGTACTACGTCAAGCGCGACAAGGTCCGCCGGTCCGTCACGGGGTGACCTGGCAGTACGCGTTCGACCCCTGCCAGAACTGGTACAGCGCCCGCCCGCAGTAGGTGTCCAGCTCGTGGATGCCGAGGCCGCCGAGGACCGCGTCGACGACGTCGAAGAAGACCGTGTTGACCGCGGGCACCCACAGCAGCGCGAACACGAACAGCAGACCGAACGGCGCGAACGGCTCCACCTGGCGCTTGACCTGGTACGAGAGCCACGGCTCCAGCACCCCGTAGCCGTCCAGCCCCGGCACCGGCAGGAAGTTCAGGATCGCCGCCGTGACCTGGAGCAGCGCGAGGAACGCCAGCGCGAACCGGAAGTCCGCGGGGACACCGGACAGCGCGTCCAGCCAGAACGGGGCCGTGCACACGGCCGCGAACAGGACGTTCGTCAGCGGGCCCGCAGCCGAGACCAGACTGTGCCGCCAGCGCCCCCTGATCCGGCCGCGCTCGATGAAGACGGCGCCGCCTGGCAGACCGATGCCCCCCATGATCACGAACAGCACCGGCAGGACGATGCTCAGCAGCGCGTGCGTGTACTTCAGCGGGTTCAGCGTGAGGTACCCCTTGGCGCCGACCGTGATGTCCCCGCTGTGCAGGGCGGTGCGGGCGTGGGCGTACTCGTGCAGACAGAGCGAGACGATCCAGGCCGCCGTCACGAACAGGAACACGGCCACGCCGGGCTGCTCGGCGAACCCCGTCCAGGTGGCCCAGCCCGTGACCGCCGTGACGGCCAGAATGCCGAGGAAGACGGGGCTGACCCGCCGCTCGCCGCGGCGGGTGGTGGCGGTGGTCATGGAACTCCTCGGCTCGCGTACACACGGTGGGATGCCCGACCGTACCGGTCCCGGAGGAAAAACGTCTCGCGACGAGAATCCCCTTCCTGAAGGCTGACCTGGACCACTCCGCCCAGGGGCGCGGGGAACCGCGCGCCGAGCCCCCGCGGTCCCGCACCCGCCCGACAACCGAACGCCGCCCCCGCCCGACAACCGACCCGCCCGCCTCGCCGACCCCAGGTAACCCCGTGACCCGTCCCCGCGTCACCGGAGAGAATGGACCCCGTGCGCTACCGCATCCTCGGCACCACCCAGGCACTCCGCCCCGACGGCACCCCCGTCCCGGTAGGCGGAGCGCGGCTGCGCGCTCTGCTGACCGTGCTCGCCCTGCGGGCCGGCCGCACGCTGCCGGTCGGCCTGCTGGTCGAGGAGGTGTGGGACGGCGCACCCCCCGCCGACGCACCCGCCGCCGTCCAGGCCCTGGTCGGCCGGTTGCGCCGGGTGCTGGGCGCGGGCGCCGTCGAGTCCGCCGACGGCGGCTACCGGCTCGCCGGCGCCCCCGACGACGTCGACCTGCACCGCTTCGAGCGGCTCACCGGCGAAGGCACCCGCGCCCTCGCCGACGGCGACCCCGCCAAGGCCGCCGTCGTCCTCGACGACGCGCTCTCCCTCTGGCACGGCCCCGCCCTCGCCGACCTGCCCGACCGCACCGCCGAGGCGGCCCGCTGGGACGCCAGGCGCCTGGACGCCCTGCGCGCCCGGCACACCGCCGCCCTCGCCCTCGGCCACGCCGAGCAGGCGCTGCCGGAACTGACCGCCCTCTGCGACAGCCACCCGCTCGACGAGCCGCTTCAGGCGCTGCGGCTGCGCGCGCTGCGCGAGGCGGGCCGCTCCGCCGAGGCGCTGGCCGCCTACGACGAGGTGCGCAGGCTGCTCGCCGACCGGCTCGGCTCCGACCCCGGGCCCGAACTGCGCGCCCTGCACGCGGAGCTGCTCGGCACCGCGCCCCCGGCGCAGGCGCGGGGCAGGCAGGCCGCCGCCGCGCCGGGCAACCTCCGCGCCCGGCTCACCTCGTTCGTCGGACGCGAGGCCGACATCGAGACCATCCGCGCCGACCTCGCGACGGCCCGCCTGGTCACCCTGCTGGGTCCTGGCGGCGCCGGGAAGACCCGCCTCTCCCAGGAGGCCGCCGAGAGCGCGCGGCAGACCGCGCGGGACGGCCTGTGGCTCGCCGAGCTGGCCCCCGTCGACGACCCGGCCGCCGTCCCCGAGGCCGTGCTCACCGCCGTCGGCGCCCGCGAGACGGTCCTGTACGGCGCGGGCGCCGAGGCGCTGCGGGCCGGCGGCGACCGCCACGACGACCCGGTGGAGCGGCTCGCCGAGCACTGCGGACGGCGCCGGATGCTGCTCATCCTCGACAACTGCGAGCACGTCGTCGACGCGGCGGCCCGGCTCGTCGAGGAGCTGCTCGAACGCTGCCCCGAGCTGACGGTCCTCGCCACCAGCCGCGAACCCCTGGGCGTGCCGGGGGAGTTGCTGCGGCCGGTGGAGCCGCTGCCCGAGCCGGTCGCGCTCCGCCTGCTCGCCGACCGCGGCGCCGCCGCCCGCCCCGGCTTCAGGACCGACGCCGACGAGGAGACCGCCCGCGCCTGCGCGGAGATCTGCCGCCGCCTCGACGGCCTGCCGCTCGCCATCGAACTGGCCGCGGCCCGGCTGCGGATGCTCACCCCGCGGCAGATCGCCGACCGCCTCGACGACCGGTTCCGGCTCCTCACCTCAGGCAGCCGCACGGTGCTGCCCCGCCAGCAGACCCTGCGCGCGGTCGTCGACTGGTCCTGGGACCTCCTGGACGCCGACGAACGGGCCGTGCTCTGCGGTCTCTCGGTCTTCGCGGGCGGCTGCGACCTGCCCGCGGCCGAGGCGGTCACCGGCCCCGCCGCCCTGGAGTCGCTCGGCACGCTCGTCGACAAGTCCCTGGTGGTGGCGGCCCCTTCGGACGACGGCGCGATGCGCTACCGGCTCCTGGAGACCGTCGCCGAGTACGCGGGCGAACGCCTCGACGAGTCCGGCGGGCGGGCCGAGGCGGAGCGCGCCCACCTCGTCTACTACCGCGAACTCGCCCGCACCACCGACGCGTTGCTGCGCGGCCCGGGGCAGCTCGCCGCCGTCAGGACCCTGGAGCGGGAGTACGAGAACCTGCGCACCGCGCTGCGGCACGCCGTCACCACCGCGGCCGAGCAGGACGCCGTCTGCCTCGTCCTGTCGCTCGCCTGGTACTGGCAGATGCGCGACCTGCGGACCGAGGCCCGCAACTGGTCCCAGGAGGTCATCGCGCTCGGCCCCGACCCCTTCGACGGGTCGCAGGGCCGCGCCGCGCCGCTCTACGAGCGCTGCACGGACACCCCGCCGCCCTGGCAGGGCGCGGTCCTCGCCGAGGCGCGGCGCGGGGTCCATCTCGTCCATCTCGCCTGCATGGACACCGAGTTGGACGCGTGGCAGAGCGACGCGGCGCGGGCCAGGCTGGTGGCCATCGCCGCCGCCTACGAGCCGGGCATGCCGCAGACCTGCCGCATCCCCGGCTCGTACTGGTTCTTCGCGGTCATGCTCACCCGGGACATGGCCGGGGTGCGGGAGATCGTCGACGCCACCGTCCGCACCTGCCGCGCCACCCCGGGGTACGAGTGGGAGCTGGCCGCGGGCCTGCAGATGCGGGCCAACATCCTCGCCAACCGCTCCGACTGGGCGGGCGGCGCCACCCGGGACGCCGACGAGGCGCTGGAGATCTACCAGCGCCTCGGCGACCGCTGGGGCACCGCCGAGGCGCTCTCGGCGCGCGGTGAGTCCCATGAGCGCAGGGGCGAGTGGGCGCTGGCCGCGGCCGACTACCAGGCCGCCATGGACCACGCCGAACACCTCGGCGCCCGCGCCCAGTTGGCGGTCCTCGAATCCCGGCTGGGCAGCGCGCTGCTGGAGGGCGGCGAGGTCGAGCGCGGTGAGCGGCTGCTGCGAGGGGTGATCGAGGGACCCGACGGCTACGCCAACCAGGCGATGCCCGCGGCCCGGCTGTTCCTCGCGGGCTGGCTCGCCATGACCGGCCGCACGGTCGAGGCCCGTGACCAACTGCGGCTGCTGCGCAACGACTTCGGCATCGCGCACTTCGTCGTCTTCGACGCGCTGATCCTCGGTGCCGAGGCCTGCCTCGAGATCGCGGAGGAGAACTGGCAGGCGGCCCTGGAGAAGGTGAGGTCGGCGCTCGCGGGGTCGGCCGACCCGCTCTCCATGACGCTCGCCCCGCACATGCCGGCGTTCTACCTGACGGTCGCGGCGTCCCCGCTCGCCGTGATGGACGGTGGCCGCCGGGCCGGCGACGCGGCCCGCTGCCTCGGCGCCGCCGACGCGGACCTCGAACCCGGCCACTTCAGGAACAGCCTGGAACGGGACGTCTACGAGCGGGCGGTCCGTTCCGCCCGCGCCGCGCTCGGTGACGCCGGCTACGAGGCCGCGTACGCCGAGGGCGGCGGCCTCTCCCCCCGGGAGGCCGCCGCCCTGGTCTGAGCCGCCCCGCGGGTCAGCTCTTGGTGCGGAACTTGTGGATCGCGATCGGCGCCATCACGGCGGTGATCGCCACCGACCAGCCCAGCGTGATCCACAGGTCGTGGGCGACCGGGCCGCCCACCATCAGGCCGCGCGCCGCGTCGGCGAGCGTGGAGAGCGGGTTGTAGTCGGTGAAGTGCTGGAGCCAGCCGGGCATCGACTGGGTCGGCGCGAAGATCGACGAGCCGAACTGGAGCGGGAACAGCACCAGGAAGCCCATCGCCTGCACGGACTGCGCGTTCTTCAGGACCACGCCGAGGGTGAGGAACACCCACATGATCGACGAGGCGAAGACCGTGGAGAGCGCGATGGCGCCGAGCAGCCCGGTCCAGCTCGTGATGTCGAAGCCGACCAGCACCGCGACGATCATCAGGACGGCGGTCGCGAACAGCATCCGCGTCAGCTCCACCGAGATCTTCGCGAACAGCACCGAGCCGCGCCCGATGGGCAGCGACCGGAACCGGTCCATCACACCGGAGTTGAAGTCCTGGCTGAAGCCGGTGCCGACGCCCTGGGACAGCGTCATGCTCATCATCGCGATCATGCCGGGGATCACGTACTGCACATAGCCGTCCTGGCCGCCGCCGAGGGCCTGCCCGATCGAGCCGCCGAAGACGTACACGAACAGCAGGGTGAAGACGATCGGCATCAGCAGCGCGTCGAACATCGACTCGGGGTCCTGCCTGATCCACAGCAGGTTGCGGCGGATCAGGGCGCCGGTGTGGCGCAGATGCCCGCGCAGCGGGATCCGGGCGTCGGCGGTGCCGTGCGGGGTGACGGTGGTGGCGCTCATACGGCGACCTCCTCGCGGGTCTCGGCGGGCACGGTGTCCTGCGGGGCACTGGCGCGGTGGCCGGTGAGGGACAGGAACACCTCGTCGAGGCTGGGCAGTTCGGTGGTGATGGAGCTGATCGTGATGGCGTGCGCGGTGACCGCGCCGACCACGGCGGTGAGTTGTTCGTCGCTGAGGATCGGGACCAGGCAGCTGCCGCTCTCGGTGTCCACGATCGTGGAGGCGAGGCCGGTGATGCCGAGGCCGTCGAGGTGGGCGGCGAGCGCCCGCAGCCGCTGCGGGTCGGCGGGCCGCACCCGCAGGGTCCGGCCGCCGACCTTCGCCTTCAGGTCGTCGATGGCGCCGCCCGCGATGACCTTGCCGCGGTCCACGACGGTCAGTTCGGAGGCCAGTTGCTCGGCCTCCTCCATGTACTGGGTGGTCAGCAGCACGGTGACGCCCTCGCCGACCATCGTCTTGACCTCGGCCCACACCTCGTTCCTGGTGCGCGGGTCGAGTCCGGTGGTGGGCTCGTCGAGGAAGAGGACCTGGGGGCGGCCGATCATCGAGGCGGCCAGGTCGAGGCGGCGCCGCATGCCGCCCGAGTAGGTGGACGTCGGGCGCTTGGCGGCCTCGGTGAGGGAGAACCGCTCCAGCAGCTCGTCGGCGCGGGCCCGCGCCGCCTTGCGGGGCAGATCGAGCAGCCGCCCGATCATGTACAGGTTCTCCCAGCCGGGCAGCTTCTCGTCGACCGAGGCGTACTGCCCGGTCAGGCCGATCACCCGGCGCAGTTGCCGGGGCTGGCGGAGCACGTCGTACCCGGCCACGGTGGCCGAGCCGGTGTCCGGGGTGATCAGGGTGGAGAGGATGCGCACCAGGGTGGTCTTGCCCGCTCCGTTCGGCCCGAGCACACCCATCACGGTGCCCTCGCGCACGTCCAGGTCGACACCGTCCAGCGCCCTGGTCTCGCCGTAGTGCTTGACCAGCCCCCGTACGGTGACAGCGCTCCCCGCGCCGCTGGTGTTGTCGTCGATTCGCGTCATGTCCCAGACACTCTCACCGCCGACCGACAAACGACCGACAGCGGACCGACAACCGCCCGCCGGCCACCGACAGGGCGCCGAGGCGCGGCGCGGCCCGCCGGCGGGGGATGTCCGGCGGGCCGTTCCGTGCCGCGGTGGTCCGGGTGGCCGCGGGTGCGGCCCGTGCGGCCGGGGGCGTCAGTGGACGGAGTTCTCCTCCGTCGGGAACGCGCCGCCCACCACGTCGTCGGCGAAGGCGCGTACCGCGTCGCCCATCACCTCACGCATCGCGGCGTACTTCCTGACGAACTTCGGCACCCGCCCCGGAGTGAGGCCCATCATGTCGGTCCACACCAGCACCTGGGCGTCGGTGTCGGGGCCCGCCCCGATCCCGACGGTCGGGATGTGCAGCGTCCTGGTGACCTCGGCCGCGAGCTCGGCCGGCACCAGTTCGAGGACCACCGCGAACGCGCCCGCGTCCTGCACGGCCTTGGCGTCCCGCAGCAGTTGCTGCGCGGCCTCCTCGCCGCGCCCCTGCACCCGGTAGCCCATGGAGTTCACGGACTGCGGGGTGAGGCCGATGTGCGCCATGACGGGGATGCCGGACTCGACCAGCAGCTCGATCTGGCGGTGCGAGCGCTCGCCGCCCTCCAGCTTGACGGCGCCCACCCCGGCGTCCTTGACCAGCCGGGTCGCCGAGCGCAGCGCCTGCACCGGGCCCTCCTGGTAGGAGCCGAAGGGGAGGTCGCCGACGATCAGCGAGCGCCGGGTGCCGCGGACCACCGCGGCGGAGAGCATCGTCATCTCGTCGAGGGTGACGGGCACGGTGGTCTCGTACCCGAGGTGGCAGTTGCCCGCCGAGTCGCCGACGAGCAGGACCGGGATGCCGGTCTCGTCGAAGACGGACGCGGTCATCGCGTCGTAGGCGGTGAGCATGGGCCACTTCTCGCCGCGTTCCTTGGCGAGGGTGATGTCGCGCACGGTGATGCGACGTGTGCCCTTGCCTCCGTACAGCGTCTTCCCGCTGTCGGCAGGCTGGTTCTGGGCAGCCGAAAGCTGCGTCATCGCAACGGCTCCTTCAGTCATCTCGAGGCACCCTGACGGCGTCCCCGGATCACCTCCATGGTGGCATCCCGGGCCGCGCGCGGCCAGAGCGGGGGAGGGGAGGTCGGTCACCCGCGGGCGTACGACCAGCGGCCTAGGTCCGTTTCTCAGCTCCGCGTAAAACTTTCGGCACCTCTCCCAAAAAAATTCCAATACGAGACGGTTCCGTATTGGAATGGCTCTTAGGGTCGTGGGCATGACTACTCCTGCCGACCGGGTCGGCGAAGGCCCCCGGATACCCGAGGCGGTGCACCGGCGCCGCTGGGCGATCCTCGGCGTGCTGATGCTGAGCCTGCTGATCGTGGTGCTCGACAACTCGATCCTGAACGTCGCCGTCAAGACGATCTCCACCCCCGCGCCGACCGGACTCGGCGCCACCCAGAGCGAGTTGGAGTGGGCGATCAACGCCTACACCCTCGTCTTCGCGGGCCTGCTGTTCAGCTCCGGGCTCCTCGGCGACCGGCTCGGCCGCAAGAAGGTGCTGCTCGGCGGGCTCGTCGCGTTCGGCATCGGCTCCGCCCTCGCCGCCGAGTCCGGCTCGCCCGCCCAGCTCATCGCCTTCCGCGCGATCATGGGCTTCGGCGCCGCGTTCGTCATGCCGGCCACCCTCGCCGTCCTCATGAACGTCTTCGAGCGCGACGAACAGCCCAAGGCCATCGGCATCTGGGCCGGCGGCGTCGGACTCGCCATCGCCATCGGCCCGATCACCGGCGGCGTCCTGCTCGACCACTTCTGGTGGGGCTCGGTCTTCCTGATCAACGTGCCGATCGTGCTCATCGCGCTCGCGCTGATGGTGTGGCTGGTGCCGGACTCCCGCGACCCGAGGCCCGGCCGGATCGACCCGGTCGGCGTCGTCCTGTCCGTCGTCGGCCTGGTCCTGCTCGTCTACGGCATCATCAAGGGCGGCGAACTCGCCGACTTCACCGACGCCAAGGTCCTGGCCACCATCGGCGCCGGCCTCGTCGTCCTCGTCGCCTTCGTCGTCCACGAGAAGCGCAGCGACCACCCGTCGCTCGACGTCGGCTACTTCCGCAACAAGGTGTTCTCGGCCGCCATGGCCGCCATCGCGCTGGTCTTCTTCGCGCTGATGGGCGTCACCTTCTTCGCCGTCTTCTACACCCAGAGCGTGCGCGGCTACACGCCGCTCGAGACCGGCCTGCTGATGCTGCCGCTGGCCGCCGCCCAGCTCATCTTCGCGCCCCGCGCCCGGCTGGTCGTCGACCGGTTCGGCAACAAGGCCACCACCACCGCGGGAATGCTCCTCATCGCGGCGATGCTGGCCGCCTTCGCCACCCTGGACGCCGACACCCCCATCTGGCTCCTGGAGGTCATCTTCTTCCTCATGGGCACCGGCATGGCGCACATCATGACGCCGACCAGCGTGGTCATCATGCAGGCCCTGCCCCGGGAGAAGGCCGGCTCCGCGTCCGCGCTGAGCAACACCTTCCGGCAGGTCGGCGGCGCCCTCGGCATCGCCGTCCTCGGCTCCGTGCTCTCCACCGCCTACCGCAACGGCATCGAGGGCAAGCTCGGCGCCCTCCCGGCCGGGCTGCGCGACACCGCGGGCGAGTCCATCGAGGCCACCCTCGGGGTCGCCGCGAAGCTCGGTCCGCGCGGCGCGGCCCTGGTCACCCCGGCCCACGACGCCTTCCTGCACGCGATGCACGTCACCGCCTTCTGGGGCGCGGGCGTCGCGCTCATCGGCGCGGTGGTCGTGGCCCGCTACCTGCCCGGCCGCACACCGGCCCGCCAACAGGGCGAGGACGAGCAGGAGTTGGCCGCCGCGATGGACTGACGGGACGCCCCGCGCGGCGCGCGCGGGGCGGACGGGGGACAATCGCCGCACGTCGACGAAGGGACGCAAGGGTGAACCTGGCCGGCCGCGAAGCCGCTTCCGAAGGCCCCGCGCGCGGACGCCCCCGCAGCGAGGCCGTCGAACGGGCCATCGTGGAAGGGGTGATGAAGCTCCTGGAGGACGGCGTCCCGCTCGCCGAGCTGTCCATCGAGCGCATCGCCAGGACCGCGGGTGTCGGCAAGGCCACCATCTACCGCCGCTGGCCGGGCAAGGAGGAACTCTTCGTCGACGTCGTCCGGCAGGCCGAGCCCGCCGACCCCGCGCTGCCCGGCACCTCGATGCGGGACGACCTCGTCGCCGTCCTCGAACAACTACGCGAACGCGGTCTGATGAGCCGCTCCTCGGTGCTCCTGCACAACGTGTTCGCGCAGATGAAGAGCAGCCCCAAGGTGTGGAAGGCGTACCACACCAGCGTCGTCGACCCGCGGCGCAGACTCCAGTACGAGATCCTGCGCCGCGGCCAGGCCACCGGCGAACTCCGCTCCGACGTCGACATCGATGTCCTGAGCGACTGCTTCGTGGGCCCCATGCTGCTGCGCACCGTGATGCGCCCGGACGCCGAACTGCCCGAGGGGCTCTCCGAGCAGATCGTCGACACACTGCTCTCCGGACTACGCCCCGTCAGTTCGCCCAGCGCGTAGCGCCGCTGTGCGCGTTGTGTCACAGAGCGCTGTTTCCCGGCCGGAACCGGAACTCCCGGCACCCGCCCGTTCGTCTTGTGCCCGTACGGCCGTCATGGGACGGCGGAACGGAACCGATCATCCCCTAGGGTCTTGGGTCACGGGGGGACGGACGGCGTGCACGGCAGGCAGTGAGGCGACGGTATGGCGCAACAGGCGTATGTGGCGGAGACGGACGACGGCGGCTCGGGGCCCGAGCGCCGGGGAGCCCGGTTCCGGCGCCTGGTGTCCCGCGGCGTCTCCGGGTGGCGCGGCGACCCGCGGATCTGGCGGCGCGGTCTCGTGCTCGCCGCCGTCGCGGTGCTCCTCGCCCTGGTGATGCTGCTGCACGCGCAGATCCCCAACAGGATCGGCAACCTCGGCAGCCTCACCGAGACGTTCCTGCCCTGGATCGGCGTGTTCGTGCCGGTGCTGCTCCTGCTGGCGCTGGTGCGCAGGTCGGCCACGGCGCTGATCGCCGTGGTGCTGACCGGCGCGGTCTGGGTCAACCTCTTCGGCGGGCTGCTGTTCGACAAGTCCGAGCGGGGCGCGGGCGCCTCGGGCGACCTCACCGTGGCCACCCATAACGTCAACGCCGACAACGTCGACCCGTCGGGCACCGCCCACGACGTGGCCGCCTCGGGCGCCGACGTGGTGGCCCTGGAGGAACTGTCCACCGCCGCCGCCCCGGTGTACGTGCGGACGCTCGCCGACACCTACCGGTACCACTCGGTGCAGGGCACCGTCGGGCTGTGGAGCAAGTACCCGATGACCGGCGTGAAGGCCGTCGACATCAAGCTCGGCTGGACCCGCGCCATGCGCGCCACCGTGGACACCCCCGAGGGCGCCGTCGCCTTCTACGTCGCCCACCTGCCCTCGGTGCGGGTGAAGCTGGAGGCCGGGTTCACCGCCAGGCAGCGGGACACCAGCGCCGACGCGCTGGGCGAGGCCATCGCCAAGGAGCCGCTGCCCCGCAAGATCCTCCTCGGCGACCTGAACGGCACCATGAACGACCGCTCCCTCAACGGCGTCACCTCGCAGCTGCGCTCCACCCAGGGCGCGGCGGGCAACGGGTTCGGCTTCAGCTGGCCGGCCGCGTTCCCGATGGCGCGGATCGACCAGATCATGGTGAAGGACGTCGAGCCGGTCACCTCCTGGACGCTGCCGAGGACCAGTAGCGACCACCTCCCGGTGGCTGCCCGTGTGAAGCTCGACACGGACTCGTAACCCCCCGGAATACTGGGCCTGGGAGGCTTTGTTCCGTCCGTGAACATAAAGTGGACGGAACACGCACTACCGGAAAGGCTCAGGCACTCCATGCCCCTGGCCCTGCTTGCCCTCGCCGTGGGCGCCTTCGGCATCGGCACCACCGAATTCGTGATGATGGGCCTGCTGCCCGACGTCGCGGACGACCTGCACACCTCCATCCCCAGCGCGGGACACCTGGTCTCGGCCTACGCGCTCGGCGTCGTCATCGGCGCCCCGCTGCTCGCCGCCGTGACCGCGCGGATGTCCCGCCGCACGGTCCTCATCGGCCTGATGGTCCTGTTCGTGGTGGGCAACACCCTCTCCGCGTTCGCCCCCGACCAGCACACCCTGCTCGCCGCCCGCTTCCTCAGCGGACTGCCGCACGGCGCCTTCTTCGGCGTCGGCGCGGTCGTCGCCACCGGCCTGGTGGCACCGGAACGCCGGGCCCGCTCGGTCTCCCTGATGTTCCTCGGCCTGACCATCGCCAACATCGCCGGTGTCCCCGCGGCCACCCTGGTCGGCCAGCACCTCGGCTGGCGGGCCGCCTTCCTCGGCGTCGGCGCCATCGGCCTGGTGGCCATCGCGGCGCTCGCCCTGCTGATCCCGCACGACCGCGACCACGCCCCCGCCACCGGCCTGCGCGGCGAACTCGCCGCCCTGCGCTCGCTGCCGGTGTGGCTGGCGCTCGGCACCACCGTCGCCGGGTTCGGCGCCCTGTTCGCCGCGTACAGCTACATCACGCCGATGCTCACGGACGCGGCCGGCTACGCGGCGGGCAGCGTCACCGTGCTGCTCGCCCTCTTCGGCGTCGGCGCGACGATCGGCAACCTCGTCGGCGGCCGGCTCGCCGACTACGCGATGCGGAGCACCCTCTTCGGCGGTCTGACCTCCCTCGCGGTCGTCCTCGCCCTGTTCCCGGTGCTGATGCGGGCCGAGTGGAGCGCGGCGCTCGCCGTGGTCCTGCTGGGCGCGGCGGCCTTCGTCACCGGCTCGCCGCTCCAGCTGATGGTGATGGAGAAGGCCGCGTCGGCTCCCTCCCTCGCCTCCTCGGCCAACCAGGCCGCCTTCAACCTCGCCAACGCGGGCGGCGCCTGGATCGGCGGCCTGGCCCTCGCGGCGGGCTTCGGGGCGACGTCCCCCGCCCTGGCGGGCGCGGTCCTCGCGGTCCTGGGGCTCGCGGTGGCGGCGACGGCGACGATCGTGGACCGGCGCCGCGCGCTCCCCGGCCGCGAGCGGCTGGTGGCGGCCCATGTGCCGGGGCGCCGGGAACCGGCACGGCAGAGCGGCTGAACTCCACGCGCCGGACGGGCTGTTGCGGCCCGCCCGGCGCGCCGGGGCGCGGACGCGCGCGCCTGCGGCAGTGCGCCTGCGGCAGTGCGCTTCCGGCGGACGTGACCCGGGCGCGCGGTTCCCGGGACGGCGGTTCCCGGGACGGCGGGTCCCCGGGACGGCGGGTCCCCGGGACGGCGGGCCCCCGGAACGGCGGGCCCCTGTTACGAGGGGTCTCCGGAACGAGGGCCCCGCCAGGTCTGCCCCATAGTCTATTTGGACTGATACGGTTCGACCATGCCGCGTCGCGCTCTCGACAACCCGATCGTCCCGGCCGTGCTCGGGCTCCTGCTCGAACAGCCGTCGCACCCGCACCAGATCCTCGCCGACCTGCGGGAACGCAGTGACCACCACGCCGCCGCGATCACCCGGGGCACCCTCTACAACACCGTCGCCGCCCTGGCCGAGGCGGGATGGATCGCCTCGACGGGCCGGGAGCGTTCGGGCAACCGCCCGGAGCGGACCGTCTACGCCCTCACCGACGAGGGCCGCCACGAACTCGTGCGCCGCCTCGACTCCCAGATCCGCACCCCGGAACGGGAGTTCTCACGGTTCCTGGGCGCGGTCGCCCACCTCGGCGCCCTCGGCACGCGCGGCGCGGCGGAGGCGCTCGCCGAGCGCGCCCGGCGCCTGCGGCAGCGCACCGCCGACGACGAGGAACGCCTCGCGCGGGCCCTGGCGGCCGGCGTGCCCCGACTGCACGTCATCGAGGCCGAGTACGCGCTCTGCCTCGCCCGCGCCGAGACGGCGTGGATCGACTCGGTCATCGACGACCTCCGCACCGGCTCCCTGACGTCGCCGACCGGCCCGGCGACCTCCGCACCCCGGTGAACCCCCGTGACGCCGCACCGAAAGGACTCGGACGAGTGACCCCGACCACGCAGGACGGCCTCCTCTTCGGCATCTACCCCGGCGGGGTCGCCGGTGACGACACCGGCGGCCTCGCGGCCGGCCCGCCCGACGACCCGGCCCTCGTGTCGGACGCCCTCGACCGCCTCCAGGGCCGACCCGACCGGCCGTTCCTGGTGCGCGCCTACACCGGCTTCGACGACACCACCCGCCTCGGCGGGCCGCACGCGACCGCCACCCCGGCCGACGCCACCCGGTACGCCGTCCGCGGGCGCCGCCTCGACCTGGTCGCGCAGTACAGGTCACCGTCCGGGGACGTCGACGGCTACTGCGCCTTCCTGCGTGAACTGGTCGAGCAGTACGGCCCGTTCACCGGCACGCTGCAAGTGGCGGAGGAGCCCGATGTCACCTCGAACCCGACGCTCGACGGCTTCTACCCGCAGGTGCGCGAGGCGATCGTCCGCGGGGTGTCCGCCGCGAAGGCGCGGGCGCGTGAACTCGGGTACGCACGGCTGCGGGTCGGCTTCAACACCACCCCCCTCTTCGGCCCAGGGGCCTCCTTCGTCACGGAGCTGACGAAGCTCGGGGGAGCGGAGTTCGTCGCCGACCTGGACTACGTGGGCCTCGACCTCTTCCCCGACGTCTTCCACCCCGTCGCCCCCGCCGACCTCGCGCCGGCCGTCGAGGGACTGCTGCGCCACAACCGGGACGCGGTGCTGGCCCCCGCGGGCCTCGGGCACTTGCCGCTGCACGTCACCGAGCACGGCTGGCCCACCGGACCCGGACGCCCGCCGGGGCGGCAGGCCGACGTCGTCGGGACCGTCGTCGAGGTGATCGCCGCCCGGTCGGAGCGGCTCCACCTGAGCGGCTACACGCACTTCGCGCTGCGCGACGCCGACAGCGCAGGGGCGAGCCTCTTCCACCGGTTCGGGCTCACCACCGACGACTACGCGCCCAAGCCCGCCTTCGACACCCTGCGGGCGCTCGTCGACCGCTACAGCGTCTGACGGCGGCGGAGCCGACGGCCGGGGCGGGCCGCCCCGGTCAGAGCGACTCGCGCCAGCCGTTGGTGATCGGCAGCCGCCGGTCCTTGCCGAAGCCCTTCGGCGAGATCTTGGTGCCCGGCGGGTACTGGCGCCGCTTGTACTCCGCGGTGTCCACCATCCGCAGCGTCTTCGCCACCAGCGCCGGGTCGAAGCCCGCCGCCACGATCGCGTCGGCGCCCTGGTCCCGATCGACGTACAGCTCCAGGATCGCGTCGAGGACCGGGTAGTCCGGCAGCGAGTCCGTGTCGACCTGGCCGGGGCGCAGCTCGGCGCTGGGCGGCTTGCTGATCGAGTTCTCCGGGATCGGCGGGGTCTGCCCCCGCTCGGCGGCGGCCCGGTTGCGCCACTCGGCGAGCCGGAACACCGACGACTTGTAGACGTCCTTGATCGGCCCGTAGGCGCCGACCGCGTCCCCGTACAGCGTCGAATAGCCCACCGCCAGCTCCGACTTGTTGCCGGGCGCCAGCACGATGTGGCCCTCCTGGTTGGAGATCGCCATCAGCGTGGTGCCGCGCAGCCGCGCCTGGAGGTTCTCCTCGGCGAGCCCGGTCAGCCCCAGCGACCCCATGAAGGCGTCGAACATCGGCTCGATCGGCACGGTGCGGAAGTTGAGCCCGGTCCGCCGGGCCAGCTCCGCCGCGTCGCCACGGGAGTGGTCCGAGGAGTACTTCGACGGCATCGACACGCCGAACACGTTCTCCGCGCCGACCGCGTCGCAGGCGATGGCCGCGCAGATCGCGGAGTCGATGCCCCCGGACAGACCGAGCAGCACGGACCGGAAGCCGTTCTTCACGACGTACGCCCGCAACCCCACGACCAGCGCCGAGTAGATCTCCTCGGAGTCGTCGAGCCGCTGCGCGTAGCCGCCCGAGACCTCCGGCGGGTAGGCAGGGACCGGCTCCTGGGACAGCACGACCCGGTCGATCCTGAGCCCGTCGTCGACAACGCCGGTCGGCGCGTCGGCGGACGCGGCCGGCAGGTCGAGGTCGAGGACCACACAGCCCTCCTCGAACTGCGGGGCCCGCGCGATCACCTCGCCGTCCCGGTCGACGACGATCGAGTCGCCGTCGAAGACCAGCTCGTCCTGGCCGCCCATCATCGCCAGGTAGGCGGTGGTGCAGCCGGCCTCCTGGGCGCGCTTGCGGACCAGTTCGAGCCGGGTGTCGTCCTTGTCGCGCTCGTACGGCGAGGCGTTCACCGACAGCAGCAGACCGGCGTGCGCGGAGCGCGCCGCGGGCACCCGGCCGCCGTCCTGCCAGAGGTCCTCGCAGATGGCCAGCGCCACGTCGACGCCCCGCACCCGCACCACCGGCATGGTGTCGCCCGGCACGAAGTAGCGGAACTCGTCGAAGACGCCGTAGTTCGGCAGGTGGTGCTTGGCGAAGGTGAGGGCCACCTCGCCGCCGTGCAGGACGGCCGCCGCGTTGCGCGGGGCGCCGGCCGGCTGGCCGTAGCGGGGCTGGGCGGTGGCCGACCTGTCGAGGTAGCCGACGACCACGGGCAGCTCGCCGAAGCCCTCCTCGGCGAGGCGCGCGGCGAGGGTGCGCAGGGCCGTGCGGGAGGCCTCCACGAAGGAGGAGCGCAGTGCGAGATCCTCCACCGGGTATCCGGTCAGCGCCATCTCGGGGAACGCCACGAGGTGCGCTCCCTGGGCGGCGGAGTGCCGGGTCCAGTCGAGGATCGTCCGGCTGTTCCTGGCGATGTCGCCGACGCGCGAGTCGATCTGGTTCAGGGCGAGACGAAGTTGAGGCACCCCGCCAGTGTAATCGTCAGAGCGACGCGATGGGGTGGCGCGAGGTGTGGTGCACCCCACGCCACCCCATCAGGGTGTCGGCCGCCCGGCCCCTCAGCCGGTCAACCGCTCAGCCGGCCGGCCGCTCCGCCGCTCAGTGGCGGCGGTAGGAGTCGACGTAGCCCTTCGCGGGCGAGCCCACGCCGGTGACGTCGTCGTAGCCCTTCACCGCGGACAGCGAGCTGTCCTTGCCGAGGCTGCGGACCGAGGTCAGCAGGCCGTCGGCGGCGTCGTAGCCGTTGGCGAAGTCCACCCTGGCCACCGCGAGGCCCGAGCCGGTCGGGTGGTCGGTGACGTCGTGGTACGCCTTCGTGCCGTACTTGGCGTAGATCGCCGGGTTGGCGAAGCCGAGCGCCTTGCCGCCGCGCGCCTGCTGGGCCAGCGCCTGGACGGCCGCGATCACCGGGGCGGCGAGCGAGGTGCCGCCGATCCGGTACTCGCTGTACTGCTGCGACCCGTCGGGGAAGGTCTGCGTCTGGCCGACCTTGAAGCCGGTGTTCGGGTCGGCGATCGCCGCGATGTCGGGCACCACGCGGTTGCCTGCGGCGCTGCGCGCCTTGGCGAGCGCGTTCGGGACGACACCCTTCTGGTAGAAGGGCTGGGCCACCGTCGCGCTGGTGCCGCCGCCCGCGCCCGAGGTGAACGCGCCGGGGAAGGCGGTCCAGGACTTGCCGTCGGCCGACAGGCTCGCCTTCTGGGTGCCCCAGCCGGTCTCCCACAGGTACGAGTCGCCCTTGCCGACGGCGAGCGAGGTGCCGCCGACCGCGGTCACCCACGCTGAGTTGGCCGGGGTGTCGACCTGCTTCGTGCCGGTGTTGGCGACCTCGTCGCCGTTGTCGCCGGAGGAGAAGTAGAAGCCGATGCCCTCGACCGCGCCGAACTGGAAGACCTGGTCGTAGGCGGCGGCGAGGTCGGGCGTCTGGTTGGCCTCGATGTCGCCCCACGAGTTGGAGACGATGTCGGCGAGGTGGTTGTCGACGACCTTGCTCAGCGAGTCGAGCAGATCGTCGTCGTAGCAGGAGGCGGCGCCCACGTAGGTGACGTTCGCGGCCGGCGCGACCGCGTGCACGGCCTCGACGTCGAGGGTCTCCTCGCCGTACCAGCCGGCCGCGTCGCACTCCTCCGTCCTGGTGTAGGTGCCGGGCAGCGACTGGCGCAGCTGGCCGGTCCTCCAGGCCGCGTCCCCGTGCTTCTTCGCGTAGGTCGCCGCGTCGTAGGCGATGGTCGGGGAGGCGTAGGCGTCCGTGATGGCGACCCGCACGCCCTGTCCGGTGTGGCTTCCGGCGCCGTACGCCGCGCGGAGCTGCTTGCCGGTGTAGCCCGCGACGGCGTACGGGATCTTCTTGCCGTACGCGCTCGGCAGCGTGCTCGCCGTCTTCGAGCCGTAGTACGAGGAGAACGGTCCCGCGTTCTTGAACACCGCGCTCGGCTCGGGCAGCGTGTCGGCGTGCCGGGCCTTGTGGGGCGCGTTGTCGAGGCCGGTGACGGTGAGGACGGCGCCGTTCAGGCTGTCGGGGGCCGACGCCGTCGCCGCCGGGGCGCGGTAGGTCTTCGAGCCCTTGGCGTAGTTGTGCAGCTGGGTGCCGAAGGCCTTCTCGGCGGCGGCCACGTCACCGGAGACCGAGACGTAGTGCCGGCTCACCCCGGTGACCTTCAGACCCGCCGACGTCAGCCACGACCTGACCGCCGTCACCTGGGCCTTGGTCGCGCCGAAGCGGGACTGCGTCTGCGCGGCGGTGAGGTACTTGCCGTAGGAGGCCGAGTCCGGGTCGGAGACGGCCTTGGCGTAGGCGGCGAGCCCGGAGGCGTCGCGTCCCGCCAGATACACCCGGGCGGAGACCTGGGCGCCGTTCGAGGCGGCGCCCTTGTCCGCCTTGGCGGTGGCCCACAAGGGCTTGGTGCCCGCGATGGCGTCCCGCCCGGGACTGTCGGCGGCGTGCGCCGCGGGCATGCCGAGCGCGAGCGCGCCGGCGAGCATCGGCAGTGTCGCCGCCATGCTCACTCCGGCGCGTATGTGGGCGCGGTTGGATCTCATAGAACCCCCTGCGATGCGGTTCTTCGCATGTGTGGTCGGCGGTGGTCCCTTCGGGTCCGCGCCGCGGCGGCAGGCGCGGGAAAGGATCACGCGGTTGCGCACACTCTTGCGATGAACCGTTCATGCCAGGGGAATGCGGAAGCCAAGAGAAGCCCAAAGAACCGTCAGACAGGGCGAATTGGGGCTTTCCTCCGGATGGCCGGGTTACGGACGGGGCGCCGCGTGCCGGGCCTTGAGCAGGTCGGCCATCAGCTGGATCTCCGACTCCTGCGCTTCGACCATGCCCTGCGCGAGCCGCTTCTCCACGCCCACCGTGCACTTGGCGACACAGCCCTCGGCCATGTGCACGCCGCCCTTGTGATGGTCCGTCATCAGCTGGAGGAAGAAGACCTCGGCCTTGCGCCCGTTGAGCGTGCCGAGCCGCTTCAGCTCGGTGTTGGTCGCCATGCCGGGCATCAGCGACCCGTCCTCGCCCGAGGCCATGGCGCCCATGCCCATCCAGGTCATCGGCGGGTCCGACGACACCTTCGGCAGCCCCCACAGGTCGAGCCAGCCCAGCAGCATGCCGCGCTGGTTGGCCTGGGTCTGCGCGATGTCGTACGCGAGCCGCCGCACCTCCTCGTCCCTGGTGCGGTCCCGCACGATGTACGACATCTCGACGGCCTGCTGGTGGTGGACCGCCATGTCCCGCGCGAACCCGGCGTCCGCCGAGTCGGCGGCCGGCGTCGTCGACGATCCGCCGTCCTCGGCGACCGCGTACGTTATGGCGCCGGCCGCGATCAGCGCCACCGCGGCCGCCCCCGCGACCAGTCCGAGCTGCCTCACTGGGAGAGCCCTCCCGTGCAGGCGGCACCCGGCTCGGGCGTCTGCTCGCCCTGCACGAACTTCTCGAAGAACGAGGCGACGTCCGGGTCGCTCGCGCTCTTGACCGTCCGCTGGTGACCCCAGGCCGTCAGCATGATCGGGTCGGCCTGCTTGTCGTCCGGGCTCATCAGGGTGTACGGCGTCTTCCGCACCTTCGCCGCCAGCGCCTCGACGTCCGCCTTCGCCGCCTTGTCGGTGTACGTCACCCACACCGAGCCGTGCTCGAGCGAGTGCACCGCGTTCATGTTGTTCAGCGGCTTGGTGTAGACGTCGCCGTTGCAGTTCATCCAGACCTGGTTGTGGTCACCGCCGACCGGCGGCTCGGTCGGGTAGTGCACCGTCTTGGTGACGTGCGTCCGGCCCAGCGTGCCCTTCCAGGTCTTCACCCCGTCGGCGCCGGTCGTGAAGTGCCCCTCGGTCTTGGCGTCGGTCGTCGCGCCGCCGCCGTCGTCCTGGGACTGCACGACGAGGACCACGCCGACGACCAGCGCCGCGACGGCCACCACGCTCCCGCCGATCGCCAGGACCCGGTTGCGCCGCTCCCGGGCCTGGTCGGCCCGCCGCATCTCCTCTATACGCGCCTTGCGCGCCGCGTTGCTGCTGTTCTTGGCCTTGGCGGAACCCATGAGGTGTGTCCTTCTGGGGAAAGGGGCCGGTCGGGTCAACTGATCGTAAGGGGAATGATGGCGGCACTCGTAGCCGGGACGCGGGATTGACCAGAACTCCTGTGCGTGTCGCGCACAGGTTCACGCCCCGCCCCGCTCCCGCGTTCGCCGCCCACCGGGCCGGGCATTACGTACGTGGGTGCGAGCAGGCACTATGGGCTGTGGAGCGGTACACCCGCCGGACCCGAGGCGTTCACACCGGGGCCGGCTTCCGGATCATGGTCGGCAACGCGCATGAAATGGTGATGTGGTGGGATGCTCTGGTGCCCGACCGCCTTCCCGTGGTACGGGAGACAGGCGGCCTGACCAGCAAGGATGGGGAAGCGGAAGATGGACAAGCAGCAGGAGTTCGTGCTCCGGACCTTGGAGGAACGCGACATCCGGTTCGTACGTCTGTGGTTCACGGACGTGCTGGGCTTCCTCAAGTCCGTAGCGGTGGCCCCGGCCGAGCTGGAACAGGCCTTCGACGAGGGGATCGGCTTCGACGGCTCGGCGATCGAGGGCTTCGCCCGGGTCTACGAGTCCGACATGATCGCCAAGCCGGACCCGTCCACCTTCCAGATCCTGCCCTGGCGCGCCGAGGCACCCGGCACCGCCCGGATGTTCTGCGACATCCTCATGCCGGACGGCTCGCCGTCCTTCGCCGACCCCCGCTACGTCCTCAAGCGGGCCCTCACCCGCGGCTCCGACCTCGGCTTCACCTTCTACACCCACCCCGAGATCGAGTTCTTCCTGCTGAAGGACCGCCCGCTGGACGGCTCCCGGCCCACCCCGGCCGACAACTCCGGCTACTTCGACCACACCCCGCAGAACATCGGCATGGACTTCCGCCGCCAGGCGATCACCATGCTGGAGTCGATGGGCATCTCGGTCGAGTTCTCCCACCACGAGGGCGCCCCCGGCCAGCAGGAGATCGACCTGCGGTACGCCGACGCGCTCTCCACCGCCGACAACATCATGACGTTCCGCCTGGTCATGAAGCAGGTGGCGCTGGAGCAGGGCGTACAGGCCACCTTCATGCCGAAGCCGTTCTCCGAGCACCCCGGCAGCGGCATGCACACCCACCTCTCCCTCTTCGAGGGCGACCGCAACGCGTTCTACGAGTCGGGCTCCGAGTACCAGCTCTCCAAGGTCGGCCGCTCCTTCATCGCCGGCCTGCTGCGGCACGCGGCGGAGATCTCCGCGGTCACCAACCAGTGGGTCAACTCCTACAAGCGCATCTGGGGCGGCTCGGAGCGCACGGCGGGCGCCGGCGGCGAGGCCCCCTCGTACATCTGCTGGGGCCACAACAACCGCAGCGCCCTGGTCCGGGTCCCGATGTACAAGCCCGGCAAGACCGGCTCGGCCCGCGTCGAGGTCCGCTCCCTCGACTCCGGCGCCAACCCGTACCTGTCCTACGCGGTGCTGCTGGCCGCGGGGCTCAAGGGCATCGAGGAGGGCTACGAGCTTCCGCCCGGCGCCGAGGACGACGTCTGGGCCCTATCGGACGCCGAACGCCGCGCGATGGGCATCGAACCCCTCCCGCAGAACCTCGGCGAGGCCCTCACCCTGATGGAGCGCAGCGACCTGGTCGCGGAGACCCTGGGCGAGCACGTTTTCGACTTCTTCCTGCGCAACAAGAAGAGCGAGTGGGAGGAGTACCGCAGCGAGGTCACGGCGTTCGAGCTGCGGAAGAACCTGCCGGTGCTGTAGGCGTCAGCGCGGGTACGCGGGGGACACCGCCGCGGTGGTGACGCGTCGCGGTGTTCCCGTGCCGTCCGCCGGGACCTCGTACAGGTCGGCCCCGTAGTCGCCCGGCAGGGCGTAGACCAGAGTGCGCTCGTCCTTCCAGGTCGCCTGGTCGTCGACGCTGCGGGGCTCCGCCAGGGGCGTCTCGCGCATCGTGGTGAGGTCGAGGACGTACAGGCGCCAGGGCGCGTCCTCCGGGAGGCCGGGCACGCGTTTCTTGTACGCGACCCTGCTGCCGTCGGGGGAGAGGGACGGGCACTCCACGTTCGCGTGCAGGGTGGTCAGGGTGCGGGTGCGCAGATCGCCCCTGACCAGATGGGTGCGGCCCTTGGTGGCCAGCGTCGCGTAGAAGGTGCGGTCGTCCGACGCGAACGTCACGCCCCAGAAGTTGACGTCCGCCGCGTGGTAGGCGCGGCCGTCCTTGACGACGCGGAACGCCTCGAGGGACGGCGTGAGGCGGCCCGAGCGGACGTCGACCAGCGCGGTGCGCGTGGAGAAGTTCGCACCCGCGTACGAGTCACCGCCCACGAACGCCGTCCACGCCGCGTAGTGGCCGGTGGGGGAGACCCGGGCCCTGGACGGGATGCCCGGCACGTCGTAGCGCGCGCGTTCCTTGAGGCGCGTGTCCAGGATCAGGGCGCGGTAGCTGTCCGAGACCGGTCCGTGGACCGCCTGGAGGCAGACCCCGGTGCCCGCCGCCGCGTGGAAGCGCAGGCACTTCACGCCCGACGCGGTGCGCGGACCGGCGGGCGCGGCGGCCGGGACCGTCGTCAGCTCGTCGCGGTGCGGGCCCCACGCCAGGTTGCGGAAGACGAGGGCGCCGGGGGAATCCAGCGTGACCGGGCCCGGTGTCACCTGCGGGCCGCCCGACTGGACCCGGTCGCGCCGCTCCGCCCGCGCCGACGCGTGCACCACGGCCGCCAGCGCGATCGCCGTGAGCGCGGCCAGCGCCGCCGTCAGGATCAGGACACGGGAGCGGAGCGTGAGGGTCATGACAGGGCCTTCCGGGCGGTGGGGAGGGGCGGGGCGGTCATGACCCGGGCTGCCGGGCCGGGCCCAGCGCGGTGAGGGCGTACGTCGCGCAGAGTGCGAGCGCCGCCGTGGACAGCGTCAGCGCCGTCCGGTCGCCCCACCACGTCCAGGCCGCGCCGAACGCCAGTGAGCAGGCGAAACGGGCCAGCGCCTGGCCGGTCTGCACCAGCGCGAGGCCCGACGAGCGCAGCGCCTCGGGCACGCTGTCGGAGGCCGCCGCCATCAGCACCCCGTCGGTCGCCGCGTAGAACGTGCCGTGCAGCGCCAGCACCGCGTACGGCAGCGCGGCGCCGTGCCACGACGTCAGCAGCAGCCCGTACACCAGCAGCAGGGCCGCGTGGCCCGCGAGGAAGACCCGGCGCCGGCCCCAGCGGTCCGCGAGCCGGCCGAGCGGCAGCGCGAGCAGCAGGAACGCGGCGGCCGTGCCCAGCGGGAGCAGCGCGAACCAGCGGTCGGGGACGCCGAGCCGGCGCTGGAGGAGCAGGTAGACGAAGGAGTCGCTGACCGTGGCGAGTCCCAGCAGCAGCGCGCAGACCGTGAGGCGGCGCAGGTCGCGGCGGCGCAGCAGGGCGAGGGCCGCCCGGAGGGTGGGGCGGTCGGGAGCGGGAGCCGACCCGGGCGCGGGGCGGGGTGGTGCCTCGGGCCCGGTCGCCGGTACGAACAGGACCAGGATCAGGACGCCGAGGACCGCCACGCAGAAGCTCACCGTGAACACGGCGTCGTAGCCGTCCACCGTCGCCCGCAGGATCAGGAACGCGGCGAGCGGGCCGAGCAGCGCGCCCGCCGTGTCCATCGCGCGGTGCGTCCCGAAGGCGCGGCCCCGGGTCTCCGGCGTGCTGGACAGCGAGATCAGCGCGTCCCTCGGCGCGGTGCGCAGCCCCTTGCCGGTGCGGTCGGCCGCCAGGACCAGGCCGATCGGGGTGAGCGTGTGGACGAGCAGCAGCAACGGTTTGCAGGCCGCCGAGATGCCGTAGCCGAGGCCGGCCACCCACTTGTGCCGGCCGCCGCCCCGGTCGGCCAGATGCCCTCCGACCAGTCTGACCAGCGCCGAGAAGCCGTTGTAGACGCCGTCCAGGAGCCCGAAGCCCAGCGGGGACAGGCCGAGGCCCGCCACCAGGTACAGCGGCAGCACCGCCGTGACCATCTCGGACGAGACGTCGGTGACCAGGCTGACCGTGCCGAGGGCGAGGACGGTGGGGGCGAGCGCGGTGCGCCGCCGCCCGGCGCGGGTGGGCCGGGCGGCGTGCTCCGCGGACGCCGGCGTTCCCGCCCGGCTGTCCGCTACGTACATGTCAGGACGTCCAGATCCCGGTGATGTCCCGCGCGGACGCCGCGTTGCCCGCGTGCGCGCCGAGGCCCTGGCTGTCCTCCAGGGTGCGCAGCAGGTCGTAGTGGTTGTACGTGGTGGCGCTCGACGATCCCGCGGTGACCGGCTGCCCGTACAGGACCGTCGGGATGCGGTTGCCGCTGAGGCGGTTGTCCTCGTCGAAGGTGACGACGAGGAGGCTGTTGTGGGTCTTCGCCCAGGTCGCGTACGCGCCGAGCTTGTTCTTCAGCCAGGTGTCACCGGTCGACACCGAGCAGTCGTGCATGTCGCCGCAGAGGTCGGGGATGACGAAGGAGATGTCGGGGAGGGTGGTGTAGTCGGTGGGGAACTGCGCGAACGTGCGGGCCGTGGAGGTCGGCACGTTGCTGAAGCCGAACCACGGGTTGTGCTTGCGCGCGTAGTTGCCGCTGCTGCACGTGGTCGAGCCCTGGCTCGGCAGGGTCTCGTTGTAGCTGGCCCAGCTCCCCCCGGCGGCGATCACCTCGGAGGCGAGGTTGGCGGCCGAGGAGAAGCCGGGCGTGTAGCAGCTGTCGTCGGTGACGCCCTGGGTGGAGCCGGAGAACAGGGCGAAGTAGTTGGGCTGGCTCGGGTGGGTCTCGGCGTACGCCTGGGTGAGGTTGGCGCCGCCCGACGTGAGGGTGTTGATGTAGGGGGCGCTCGACGAGCCGATGACCTGGCTGTAGGCGTGGTTCTCGAAGACCACGACGACCACGTGATCGGGGGTGGGTACGCCGGCCGCGGCGGACGCGGACGGGGAGCCGCCGAGTCCGGTCCACAGGCCGACGGCGGCGGCCGTGAAGGCGAGCGCGGACGCCATGGCCGTTCGGCCGCGGCGGAACACGGGAGTGCCGGACACATCAACCTCCGGAGGGGGGTGGGACGGGGTTGGCGGTGCGGACTGAGCATGCACACGCCAACATGCCCGCACCCGACCCCCGCCAACCCGCCACATGAACCCCTGATGAACGCCGACCTCCGCCCCCTGAGGGGCGCGGCCAACGCCGACCTCCGCCCTCTGAGGGGCGCGGCCAACGCCGACCTCCGCCCTCTGAGGGGCGGGGAACCGTGCGACCACCTCCTGAGGGGCGCCGGGAACCGCGCGGCCGGCCCCCGCCCACCCGCACCCGGCAACGCAACCGCGACCACCGCCGCCCCACCTGCCCCCACCCGACCTGCCCCCACCTGCCCAGCGCCTCCCCCCAGCTCAGCCATTAGGCTCGTCCCGTACGACCTTGATCCGACAGGAGGGCCGCGATGACGGCGCCGGGGCGCAGGAGCAGTACCTTCACGCGGCTGCTTCGGCACGGTTTCACCGACCCGTCCGCCGCCGAACGCCTGCTGGACAGCGTCGAGCTGGCCGGCGTCCGCGACGACCCGGTGCTCCTTGAGGCACTCGGTGCCACCGCCGATCCCGATCTCGCCCTGCTCGGCCTGGTCCGGCTCCTGGAGGCGCAGCCCGGCCCCGACCGCAGGGAACTCCTCGACACGGTCATAGCGGCCAAACCGCTGCGCGACCGCCTGCTCGGCGTCCTCGGCGCCTCCGCCGCCCTCGCCGACCACCTCACCCGGCATCCGCGCGACTGGGAGGTCCTCGTCACCTACGAGCCCAGCGACCTCCACCCCGGCGTGCTGGAGTTCGAGCGCGGGCTCGCCGACGCCGCCGACCCCGTCGCGCTGCGCGTCGCCTACCGCCGCTGCCTGCTCTCCATCGCCGCCCGTGACGTGTGCGGCACCACCGACGTCCCGCAGACCGCCGCCGAACTCGCCGACCTCGCCACCGCCACCCTGCGCGCCGCCCTCGCCATCGCGTCCGCCGCCGCGCCCGAGGACGCCGCGCTCTGCCGGCTCGCCGTGATCGCGATGGGCAAGTGCGGCGGCCACGAACTGAACTACGTCTCGGACGTCGACGTCATCTTCGTCGGCGAGGCCGTCGAGGGCGTCGACGAGGCGAAGGCGGTACCGGCCGCCACCCGGCTCGCCGCGCACCTGATGCGGATCTGCTCCGAGACCACCGTCGAGGGCTCCATCTGGCCCGTCGACGCCAACCTCCGCCCCGAGGGCCGCAACGGACCCCTGGTGCGCACCCTCAGCAGCCACCTCGCGTACTACCAGCGCTGGGCGAAGACCTGGGAGTTCCAGGCCCTGCTCAAGGCCCGCCCGGTCGCCGGCGACCTCGACCTCGGCGCCGAGTACATCGCCGCCGTCGACCCCCTGGTCTGGCAGGCCGCCGAACGCGAGAACTTCGTCGCCGACGTGCAGAAGATGCGCCGCAGGGTCGTCGAGAACATCCCCGTCGCCGAGGTCGACCGCGAGCTGAAACTCGGCCCCGGCGGACTGCGGGACGTCGAATTCGCCGTCCAGATGCTCCAGTTGGTGCACGGCAGGGCCGACCCGACGCTGCGCAGCGGCACCACGCTCGACGCCCTCCAGGCGCTCGCCGCCGGCGGCTACGTGGGGCGGGCCGACGCCGTCCAGCTCGACGACGCCTACCGGTTCCTGCGGTCCATGGAACACCGCATCCAGCTCTACCGGCTGCGCCGCACCCACCTGGTGCCCGAGGACCACGCCGACCAGCGGCGCATAGGGCGCTCGTTGGGGCTGCGCGTCGACCCGGTCGCCGAACTGAACCGCGAGTGGCGGCGGCACGCGGGCGTCGTCCGGCGGCTGCACGAGAAGCTGTTCTACCGCCCGCTGCTCGACGCCGCCGCCCAACTCGCCCCCGGCGAGGTGCGGTTGAGCCCGAAGGCGGCGCGGGAACGGCTCGTCGCGCTCGGCTACGTCGACCCGGCGGCGGCGCTGCGGCACCTGGAGGCGCTGGCCTCGGGCGTCACCCGCAAGGCGGCGATCCAGCGGACCCTGCTGCCGGTGCTGCTCGGCTGGTTCGCGGACTCCGCCGACCCGGACGCCGGACTCCTCAACTTCCGCAAGGTGTCGGACGCGTTGGGCAAGACACCCTGGTACCTGCGGCTGCTGCGGGACGAGGGCGCCGCCGCCGAGAACCTCGCCCGGGTGCTCTCCGCCGGACGGCTCGCCCCCGACCTGCTGATGCGCGCCCCGGAGGCCGTCGCCCTCCTCGGCGACGGCCCGGGAGGCGGCCTGCGCCCGCGCGGGCGGGGCCCGTTGGAGCAGGAGGCGCTCGCGGCGGCGGGCCGCGCCGAGAACGCCGAACAGGGCGTCACCGCGGCCCGCGGGGTGCGGCGCCGGGAGCTGTTCCGCACCGCGGCCCTCGACATCGTCGGCTCCTACGGCACCGACGCCCGGCCGGCCGAGGCGGACCAGGGCGCCCTGGTCGACGTCGTCGGCGCCGCGGTCTCCGACCTGACGGGGGCCACCCTCGCCGGGACCCTGCGCGCGGTGGTGCGGGCCGGCTGGGGCGACACCCTGCCGACCCGCTTCACCATCATCGGCATGGGCCGCTTCGGCGGCCACGAGCTGGGCTACGGCTCCGACGCCGACGTGCTCTTCGTGCACGAGCCGCGCGAGGGCGTCCCCGAGCGGGAGGCGTCCGACGCCGCCAACAGGGTCGTCTCCGAGATGCGCAGGCTGCTCCAGGTCCCCAGCGCCGACCCACCGCTGCTCATCGACGCGGACCTGCGCCCGGAGGGCAAGTCGGGCCCGCTGGTGAGGACGTTGAACTCCTACGCGGCCTACTACCGCCGCTGGTCCCTGGTCTGGGAGGCGCAGGCCCTGCTGCGCGCCGAACCGGTGGCGGGCGACGAGGACCTCGGGCGCCGCTTCGTCGACCTGATCGCCCCGCTGCGCTACCCGGCGGAGGGGCTCGGCGAGGACGCGGTGCGGGAGATCCGCAGGCTGAAGGCGCGCATGGAGTCGGAGCGGCTGCCGCGCGGCACCGACCCCAAGCTCCACACCAAGCTGGGCCCCGGCGGCCTGTCGGACGTCGAGTGGACCGTGCAGCTGATCCAGATGCGGCACGGCTGGGCCGAACCCGGTCTGCGCACCACCAGGACCCGGGAGGCGCTCGCCGCCGCCCGCGCGGCCGGACTGCTGTCCACGGAGGACGCCGAGACCCTGGACGAGGCCTGGGTGCTGGCCACCCGGGTGCGCAACGCGGTGATGCTCGTACGCGGCAGGGCCGGTGACACCTTCCCCACCGACGGGCGTGAACTCGCGGCAGTCGGACGGTACTTGGGGTACGGGTCCGGTCACGTCGGCGACATGCTGGACGCCTACCGCCGCACCGCGCGCCGGGCCCGCACGGTCGTGGAGGAACTGTTCTACGGCGCGTGACGCGGGACCGGGCAGACAGGCGCCGGGCAGACAGGCGCCGGGTCAGGCGGGCGTCGCGTCGGCCCGGTCCTCCGGTGGGTTCTCCGGCACCGTCCTCGGCAGCCGGTACGGCAGCGTGCCGTACCAGAGCCGCGACACCGCGAACCCGAAGGCGAGGCAGAGGACGCCGCCCACCGCGTCCAGCCAGAAGTGGTTGGCCGTCGCCACGATGACCAGCAGCGTCACCGCCGGGTACAGCAGGCCGAGCACCCGCGCCCACGGGACGCTCGCCAGGGCGAAGATCGTCAGCCCGCACCAGAGGGACCAGCCGATGTGCATGGACGGCATCGCGGCGTACTGGTTCGACATGTGCTTCAGATCGCCCGAGGCCATCGAGCCCCAGGTCTGGTGGACCGACACGGTGTCGACGAAGTCGCCGCCGTTCATCAGCCGGGGCGGGGCGAGCGGGAACAGGTAGTAGCCGACCAGGGCCACACCCGTCGTCGCGAACAGCACCAGCCGGGCCGCCGCGTAGCGTCCCGGATGGCAGCGGTACAGCCAGACCAGGACGCCGAGCGTGATGACGAAGTGCAGCGTCGCGTAGTAGTAGTTCATCCCGACGATCAGCCAGGACACCGCGTTCACCGCGTGGTTGACCGAGTCCTCGACGGCGATCCCGAGGTCGTGCTCGATCCGCCAGATCCAGTCGGCGTTGCGCAGCGCCTCGGCCCGCTGTTCCGGAACCGCGTTGCGGATCAGGGAGTACGTCCAGTAACTCACCGCGATCAGCAGGATCTCGAACCAGAGCCTGGGACGTCGCGGAGTGCGCATCCGGCGCAGCAGATCCCGCCCTCCTCGGCCCGTGACGGAGTGCGGGACGGCCACCGGTTCGCGGTCTTCCAGACTGGTCACGGTCGAGTCACCCATAGGCGTCAATTCTGCCAGAAACAGCTTCCCTCACCGATCATCCCCTGGTCGGGTCCGGGTCGCATGTCCTGCGCCGAGGGGACCACCGTCCGGACCCCCCGCCGCGCGGTGGGGAGTCCGCCGTCTCCACCCTAGGGACGATTCCGTTCCCCGGGCGCCGACGCGGTGGAACCGCGCACCACCAGTTCCGGCATGAACACGAACTCGCTGTGCGGTGCGGGTGTCCCGCCGATCTCCTCGAGGAGCGTGCGGACCGCCGCCTGTCCCATCGCCGGAACCGGCTTGCGGACCGTGGTCAGGGGCGGGTCGGTGAACGCGATCAGCGGGGAGTCGTCGAAGCCGACCACCGAGATGTCCCGGGGGACCTCATGGCCCCGCTGCCGGGCCGCCCGGATGGCACCGAGTGCCATCATGTCGCTCGCGCAGACCACCGCCGTGCAGCCCCGCTCGATCAGGGCGGCGGTCGCGGCCTGGCCGCCTTCGAGGGTGTACAGCGAGTGCTGCACCAGATCCGACTCGATCTCCTGGGCGGCGAGCCCGAGTTGGTCCTGCATCGCGCGCACGAACCCGTCGATCTTGCGCTGCACGGGCACGAACCGCTTCGGGCCGAGCGCCAGGCCGATCCGGGTGTGGCCGAGGGAGACGAGGTGCGTCACCGCCAGGGTCATCGCGGCCCGGTCGTCCGGCGAGATGAACGGCGCCTGCACCTTCGGCGAGAAGCCGTCCACCAGCACGTACGGCACGCCCTGCGCCCGCAGCCGCTCGTAGCGCTCCATGTCGGCCGTGGTGTCCGCGTGCAGCCCGGAGACGTAGATGATGCCGGCGACCCCGCGGTCCACCAGCATCTCGGTCAGCTCGTCCTCGGTCGACCCGCCCGGCGTCTGCGTCGCCAGCACCGGGGTGTAGCCCTGCCGGGTCAGCGCCTGCCCGATGACCTGGGCCAGCGCGGGGAAGATGGGGTTCTCCAGCTCCGGCGTGATCAGCCCGACCAGCCCCTCGCTGCGCTGCCGCAGCCGTACCGGGCGCTCGTAGCCCAGCACGTCGAGGGCGGCGAGCACGGACTGGCGGGTGGTGGCGGCGACGCCCGGCTTCCCGTTCAGGACGCGGCTGACGGTCGCTTCGCTCACCCCCGCCTGGGCGGCGATGTCGGCTAGCCGTGTGGTCACGGCACCGGACTGTACCGGTCGTCTCTGCCCTTGCACACCAATAGGTCGCCTGGTGCGGCCTGGTGGGCGGCCCGGTCCGGGCTGCTGCGTCATCGCACTCCCTCGTGAACGTGATGGCAAGAGCTTGCAGAGTCTTGCACAACCGGTCCTGTGGCGCTCCACCGCCGTAAACAAGCGTCTCATGACGATCGCCGACAGATCACACGCGGATAACTTCCGCATTGCCTTGCAATTTTTTTCAGCAAGGTCTTTCGCGCCGCTTACCTGGCTGTTACGTTCACGTCGCCCGGTCGCCGCAACGGCGCAGTCGGCAAGTAGGCGAAGGCGGCGGACGGGGCCGCCCTCGCACCACACGGGCTCACACCCTCAAGGAGAACTCATGCGGCGTGGCACAGCGGCCACAGCGCTGGTGGCGTCCCTCGCCCTCGCGGCGACGGCCTGCGGCGGGAGCGACAGCGGCGACAAGGCCTCGGGCCCGGTGACGATCACCTGGTGGGACACCTCGAACGCCACCAACGAGGCGCCCACGTACAAGGCCCTCGTCAAGGAGTTCGAGGCCGCCAACAAGGACGTCAAGGTCAAGTACGTCAACGTCCCCTTCGACCAGGCGCAGAACAAGTTCGACACCGCCGCCGGTTCCCAGGGCGCCCCGGACATCCTGCGCTCCGAGGTCGGCTGGACCCCCGCCTTCGCCAAGAAGGGCTTCTTCCTGCCGCTCGACGGCACCGAGGCCCTCAAGGACCAGGCCAAGTTCCAGTCCAGCCTGATCACGCAGGCCCAGTACGAGGGCAAGACCTACGGCGTCCCGCTGGTCACCGACACCCTCGCGCTCGTCTACAACAAGGCCCTCTTCGCGAAGGCGGGCGTCGAGGCGCCGAAGACCTGGGACGGCCTGAAGAAGGCCGCCGCCACCATCCAGGCGAAGACCGGCGTCGACGGCTACTGGGGCTCCACCCAGGCCTACTACGCGCAGTCCTTCCTCTACGGCGAGGGCACCGACACCGTCGACGCCGCGGCCAAGAAGGTCACCGTCGACTCGCCCGCCGCCAAGAAGGCGTACGGCACCTGGCTGAGCCTCTTCGACGGCAAGGGCCTGCACAAGGCGGACACCACCGCCGACGCCTACGCCCACATCCAGGACGCGTTCGTCAACGGCAAGGTCGCCGCGATCGTCCAGGGCCCGTGGGAGATAACGAACTTCTACAACGGCTCCGCGTTCAAGGACAAGGCCAACCTCGGCATCGCCACCGTCCCGGCCGGCTCCACCGGCAAGGCGGGCGCCCCGACCGGCGGCCACAACCTGTCCGTCTACGCCGGCTCCGACGCCGCCCACCAGAAGGCCGCGCTGAAGTTCGTGAACTTCATGACGTCCGCGAAGTCCCAGTCGGCCATCGCCCTGAAGAACTCCACCCTGCCGACCCGCGACGACGCCTACACCGCCGAGGTCAAGGCCGACCCGGGCATCGCCGGCTTCCAGGGCGTCCTGGCCGCCGCGCAGCCGCGCCCCGCGCTGCCCGAGTACAGCTCCCTGTGGGGTCCGCTGGACACCGAGCTGCCCAAGATCGCCGGCGGCAAGGAGTCCCTGGACAAGGGTCTCGGCAACGCCGAACTCGCCATCGCCAAGCTGGTGCCCGACTTCAGCAAGTGATCGCGCCGGCCGCCGGACCGCCCCCGGGGGGAGGGGTCCGGCGGCCGTGCCAGGCCCGCCCCCAGAAGCAGACCTCCCAGAAGGTTGTCGAACCATGACAGTCGCCATCGACCGCGCGACCGGCAAGCGCCACGGTGACCGCGCGCCCCGGCCCGGCCTTGGCCATCGCCTCAGGCGCGGCTACCAGAAGCACTGGTACGCCTACGCGATGATCACGCCGGTGGCCGTCGTGCTCGGCGTCCTCGTGCTCTACCCCCTGCTGTACGGCCTCTATCTCACCCTCACCGACGCCAACAGCCTGAACACGGCCCGCACCATCGGCGTCAACCACATCGACGCCACCTACAAGTTCATCGGGCTCGACAACTACAAGGACATCCTGTTCGGCGCGACGGCGTACGACCGCTTCTGGTCGCACTTCATCTGGACGATCGCCTGGACCGCCATCTGTGTCGCCCTGCACTACACCATCGGGCTCGGCCTCGCCCTGCTGCTCAACCAGAAGCTGCGCGGACGCACCGTCTACCGGCTGGTCCTGATCCTGCCGTGGGCCGTGCCGACCTTCGTCACCGTCTTCGGCTGGCGCTTCATGCTCGCCGACGGGGGCGTCCTCAACTCGGTCCTGCACGCCCTGCACCTGCCCTCGCCCAACTGGCTGGAGGACACCTTCTGGCAGCGGTTCGCCGCCATCATGGTCAACACCTGGTGCGGGGTGCCGTTCATGATGGTCTCCCTGCTCGGCGGCCTCCAGTCCATCGACGCCTCCCTCTACGAGGCCGCCGAGATGGACGGCGCCACTGCCTGGCAGCGCTTCCGCCATGTCACCGTGCCCGGCCTGCGCCCGGTCGGTTCCACCGTCGTCCTGCTGGGCATCATCTGGACGTTCAACCAGTTCGCCGTGATCTTCCTGCTGTTCGGCAACACCGCGCCCGACGCGCAGATCCTGGTCACCTGGGCCTACTACCTCGGCTTCGGGCAGCAGCCGCGCGACTTCGCGCAGTCCGCCGCCTACGGCATCCTGCTGCTGGCCATCCTGATCGTCTTCACCTCCTTCTACCGCCGCTGGCTCAACCGCAACGACCAGCAGCTCGCGATCTGAGGCGGGAGCCCCATGAGTACGACCACCGTCGAGACCTCCGCCGCGACGACCGGGCCTGGCACCCCCGCCGCCCCGCCGCGCCGGACCCGCAGGCGCGGCGAGAACACCCCGCTGGGCAGCCTCGTCTCCCATGGCGTCCTGACCGTCGCGAGCCTGATCGCGCTCTTCCCGATCGCCTGGCTCGTCTTCCTCTCGCTCGGCCCCGACAAGGACGACTACCTCCACCCGGGCGGCATCTGGCGGAAGATGACGTTCGCCAACTACTCGTTCGTGCTTCAGCACACCGAGTTCTTCGACTGGCTGAAGAGTTCGCTGATCGTCTCGCTCGGCACCACCGTCATCGGGGTGCTGATCGCCGCGACCACCGGCTACGCCGTCTCCCGCATGCGCTTCCCCGGCTACCGGAAGTTCATGTGGGTCCTGCTGGTCACCCAGATGTTCCCGGTGGCCGTCCTGATGGTGCCGATGTACCAGATCCTCTCGGACCTCCAGCTCGTCGACAGCTACCTCGGCCTCGTCCTCGTCTACTGCACCACCGCGGTGCCGTACTGCGCGTGGCTGCTCAAGGGGTACTTCGACACCATCCCGTTCGAGATCGACGAGGCCGGACGCGTCGACGGACTCTCGCCGTTCGGCACCTTCGCCCGGCTGATCCTGCCGCTCGCCAGGCCGGGACTCGCGGTCGCCGCGTTCTACAGCTTCCTCACCGCCTTCGGCGAGGTCGCCTTCGCCTCGACGTTCATGCTCTCCGACACCAAGTACACCTTCGCCGTCGGACTGCAGACCTTCGTCAGCGAACACGACGCGCAGCGCAACCTGATGGCGGCCACCGCGGTGCTGATCGCGATACCCGTCTCCGCGTTCTTCTACCTCGTGCAGAAGAACCTGGTGACCGGCCTCACCGCGGGCGGCACGAAGGGCTGACCGTGCCCGCCGCCCCACGCCCACCCCAACGACCGATGACTCCGTCATCTGCAAGGACGACATGAGCCAGCACGCAGCCGACCCGGCCCCCCACCCCACCGTCGCCACCGTCGCGGGGCGCCGCGACTGGTGGCGGGACGCGGTGATCTACCAGGTCTATCCGCGCAGCTTCGCCGACGGCGACGGCGACGGCATGGGCGACCTGGCGGGCATCCGCTCCCGACTTCCCTACCTGCGCGACCTGGGCGTGGACGCCGTCTGGCTGAGCCCCTTCTACGCCTCCCCGCAGGCCGACGCCGGCTACGACGTCGCCGACTACCGCGCCGTCGACCCAATGTTCGGCACCCTGCTGGACGCCGACGCGCTGATCCGCGACGCCCACACGCTGGGGCTGCGGATCATCGTCGACCTCGTCCCCAACCACTCCTCCGACCAGTACGAGTGGTTCAAGCGGGCGCTCGCCGAAGGGCCCGGCTCCCCGCTGCGGGACCGCTACCACTTCCGCCCCGGACGCGGCGACAACGGCGAACTCCCGCCCAACGACTGGGAGTCCGTCTTCGGCGGCCCGGCCTGGACCCGGGTCGAGGACGGCGAGTGGTACCTCCACCTCTTCGCCCCAGAACAGCCCGACTTCAACTGGGAACACCCCGCCGTCGGCGACGAGTTCCGCTCCATCCTGCGGTTCTGGCTCGACATCGGCGTGGACGGCTTCCGCATCGACGTCGCCCACGGCCTGGTCAAGGCCGAGGGGCTGCCCGACCTCGGCTCGCACGACCAGCTCAAGCTGCTGGGCAACGATGTCACCCCGTTCTTCGACCAGGACGGCGTCCACGCGATCTACCGCCAGTGGCGCAGGATCCTCGACGAGTACTCGGGCGAGCGCGTCTTCGTCGCCGAGGCGTGGACGCCGACCGTCGAGCGCACCGCGAACTACGTCCGCCCCGACGAACTCCACCAGGCGTTCAACTTCCAGTACCTGACCACCGAATGGGACGCCGAGCAGCTGCGCTCGGTGGTCGACCGCACCCTGGAGGCGATGCGCCCGGTCGGCGCCCCCGCCACCTGGGTGCTCTCCAACCACGACGTCACCCGGCACGCCACCCGGTTCGCCAACCCGCCGGGCCTCGGCACCCAGATCCGCACCGCGGGCGACCGCGGACTCGGCCTGCGCCGGGCCCGCGCCGCCACCCTGCTGATGCTGGCGCTGCCCGGCTCCGCCTACGTCTACCAGGGCGAGGAGCTAGGCCTCCCGGACGTCGTCGACCTGCCCGACGAGGTCCGCCAGGACCCCGCCTACTTCCGGGGCGCGGGCCAGGACGGCTTCCGCGACGGCTGCCGGGTGCCGATCCCCTGGACCCGCGAGGGCACCTCCTACGGCTTCGGCGCGGGCGGCAGCTGGCTGCCGCAGCCGTCGTCGTGGGGCGAGCTGAGCGTCGAGGCGCAGACCGGGGTGCCCGGCTCCACGCTGGAGCTGTACCGCGCCGCGCTCGCCGTCCGGCGGGCCCAGCCCGACCTGGGCGCGGGTGACGCGGTGGAGTGGCTGCGCGCCCCCGAGGGCGTACTCTCCTTCCGCCGCGGGGAGTTCGTGTGTGTCGCCAACACCGGCACCGAACCCGTGACCGTCCCGGTGCGCGGGCGGGTGCTGCTGGCCAGCGGCGAGATCGCCGAGACGGACGGCGAGGCGAAGGTGCCCGCCGACACCACGCTCTGGTGGACCACGGCCACCGACTGACCGCCGGTGGCGGCGGGTTGACCGGCTTCGTCCCCCTACCGCCGGCCGCCACCGAAACTTCTTCCATCAACTTCCGTCGGCCCGCTGCCTTTTCAGGCGGCGGGCCTTTAACATCTGCGCAACCGCAAGGTTTCCAGAAGTTTTCTGCAAGAACCTTCAACGGAGAAGGAACCCCCACATGGCCAGAACCAGAGCACTTGCGGGCGCCCTCGCCCTCGCCGCGGCCGCCGCCGTGATGGCCCCGGGCACCGCCCAGGCGACCCCGCCCGGCACCAAGGACGTCACCGCCGTCCTCTTCGAGTGGAACTTCGCCTCGGTCGCCAGGGAGTGCACCACCACCCTCGGCCCGGCCGGCTACGGGTACGTCCAGGTCTCGCCGCCCGCCGAGCACATACAGGGCGCGCAGTGGTGGACGTCGTACCAGCCGGTGTCGTACAAGATCGCCGGGCGGCTCGGGGACCGGGCCGCCTTCCAGAACATGGTCAGCACCTGCCACGCGGCCGGTGTGAAGGTCGTCGCCGACACCGTCATCAACCACATGTCGGCGGGCAGCGGCACCGGCACCGGCGGCTCCTCGTACACCAAGTACAACTACCCCGGCCTGTACTCCTCGTACGACTTCGACGACTGCACCGCGCAGATCAGCAACTACGGCGACCGCTGGAACGTCCAGCACTGCGAACTCGTCGGTCTCGCCGACCTCGACACCGGCGAGGAGTACGTCCGCAAGACGATCGCCGGGTACCTGAACGACCTGCTCTCGCTCGGCGTCGACGGGTTCCGCGTCGACGCGGCCAAGCACATCGACACCGCCGACCTCGCCAACATCAAGTCCCGGCTGACCAATCCGTCCGCGTACTGGAAGCAGGAGGTCATCTACGGCGCGGGCGAGGCCGTCCAGCCCACCGAGTACACCCGCAACGGCGACGTCCAGGAGTTCCGGTACGCCTACGACCTCAAGCGGGTCTTCACCTCCGAGAAGCTCGCCTACCTGAAGAACTACGGTGAGGGCTGGGGCTATCTGAGCAACTCGGTCGCCGGTGTCTTCGTCGACAACCACGACACCGAGCGCAACGGCAGCACCCTCAGCTACAAGGACGGCGCGAACTACACGCTGGCCAACGTGTTCATGCTCGCCTACCCCTACGGCGCCCCGGACATCAACTCCGGCTACGAGTGGTCGGACGCGGACGCCGGGCCGCCCAACGGGGGTGCGGTGAGCGCCTGCTGGCAGAACGGCTGGAAGTGCCAGCACGCCTGGCCCGAGATCAAGTCCATGGTCGCCTTCCGCAACGCCACCCGCGGCCAGGGGCTGACGGACTGGTGGGACAACGGCGGCAACGCGATCGCCTTCGGCCGGGGCGGCAAGGGCTTCGTGGCCGTCAACCACGAGTCGGGCTCGCTGAGCCGCACCTACCAGACGTCGCTGGCCGCGGGCACCTACTGCAACGTGCAGAACAACACGACGGTGACGGTGAACTCCGCCGGGCAGTTCACCGCCACCCTGGGCGGCAACACGGCGCTGGCGGTCTACGCCGGCCGGTCGAGCTGCTGAGCCCGCGCTACTTCCAGGTGTCGCTGACGGTGTAGCCGGACGAACCGCCCGTCGTGTACGCGCGGTTCGTGCCGGACTCCCAGGTGACGTTCCCCGACGCGTCCTTCTTGGGGTACTTGTAGGTGAAGGCCGTGCTGACCGGCACGGCCTTCACCGTGGCGGACCAGACCGGGTAGCCGGTGGCGGAGAGCCCCAGAGGTTGGCGATCACGTCGCCCCTGGCGGTGGTGGCCGCCCGTGCGGCGGGCGCGGGCAGCGCGATCGCGCCGGCCAGCGCGAGGGCGCCCGCCGCGGCGGCGGTGACGGTCCGGCGCAGGGCGTCGGGAGGCCGGTGTCGTGCGGTCATGTGCGGCTCCGTGAACGGGGGTTGGGGGTTGACAACCCGTGAGCGTGCGGTAGCGGGGAAGGGCCGTCAAGGTCGAAGTTGAAAGTTCTTGCTGTGAGTTGCAGACCTCTTGCTGCAACCCTTGCGGCAGCGGTACCGTCGCGCGGGCGCCCGGCGACGCAGCCGTCCCACGGCACGGAGGCCGGACCCGACCGAGCCGCACGCACAAGGAGTTCACGCCTGTGAGACCGAGATGGCCGGCGCGCTGGACGCGCCGCACCGCGCACCCCGGACGGGTCGCGGCCGTCACCGCGGCCGCGCTGACCGCGGCCCTCGTCCAGCCGATCGCCGCCCAGGCGGCCACCGTGCCCGCGCCCCCTTCGGACGCCAGGCTCGCCGCCGAGCCGGCCCGCCACGACGCCACCCGCGAGCAGTTCTACTTCGTGATGCCGGACCGCTTCGCCAACGGCAGCACCGCCAACGACAAGGGCGGCCTCACGGGTTCCCGGCTGAGCACCGGCTACGACCCCACCGACAAGGGCTTCTACCAGGGCGGCGACCTCAAGGGCCTGACCGACAGGCTCGGTTACATCAAGGGCCTGGGCACCACCGCCATCTGGCTCGCCCCGATCTTCAAGAACCGTCCCGTGCAGGGCGCCGACGCCGGGCAGCCGTCGGCGGGCTACCACGGCTACTGGATCACCGACTTCACCCAGGTCGACCCGCACTTCGGCACCAACGCGGACCTCGAGACGCTGATCTCCAAGGCCCACCGCCAGGGCATGAAGGTCTACTTCGACGTCATCACCAACCACACCGCCGACGTCGTCGACTACCGGGAGAAGTCCTACGACTACCTCTCCAAGGGCGCCTTCCCGTATCTGACCAAGGACGGCGAGCCGTTCGACGACGCCGACTACGCCAAGGGCGACCGCGGCTTCCCGGCCGTCGACGCGGGCTCCTTCCCGCGCACCCCGACCGCCACGAGCGGCGCCAAGGTGCCGTCCTGGCTCAACGACCCGACGATGTACCACAACCGGGGCGACTCGACCTACGCCGGCGAGTCCACCACCTACGGCGACTTCTCCGGGCTCGACGACCTGTGGACCGAGCGTCCCGAGGTGGTCACCGGGATGGAGAAGATCTACCAGCGCTGGGTGCGGGACTTCGACATCGACGGCTTCCGCATCGACACGGTCAAACACGTCGACATGGACTTCTGGACCCAGTGGGCCACCGCCCTCGACGCCTACGCCGCCCGCCAGGGCCGCGACGACTTCTTCATGTTCGGCGAGGTCTACTCCGCCGACACCTCCGTGACCTCGCCCTACGTCACCCAGGGCCGCCTCGACGCCACCCTCGACTTCCCGTTCCAGGACGCGGCCCGCGCCTACGCCTCCCAGGGCGGGAGCGCCCAGCGGCTCGCGGCCGTCTTCGCCGACGACTACAAGTACACGACCGACAAGGCCAACGCCTACGAGCAGGTCACCTTCCTCGGCAACCACGACATGGGCCGCATCGGCGCGTTCCTGAAGCAGGACAACCCGAAGGCCGGCGACGCCGAACTCCTCGCCAAGGACCGGCTCGCCAACGAGGTGATGTTCCTCAGCCGCGGCAACCCGGTCGTCTACTACGGCGACGAACAGGGCTTCACCGGCGCGGGCGGCGACAAGGACGCCCGCCAGACGATGTTCGCCTCCAAGGTCGCCGACTACCTCGACGACGACGAGATCGGCACCGACCGCACCCACGCCGACGACGCCTACGACACCGGCGCGCCGCTCTACCGCCAGATCCGCGCACTCGCCGCGCTCCGCAAGGCCGAACCCGCGCTCAGCGACGGCGTCCAGACCGAGCGGTACGCGGCCGACGGCGCGGGCGTGTACGCCTTCTCCCGCACCGACGCGCGCACCGGCACCGAGTACGTCGTCGCCCTCAACAACGCCGAGGGCGCCCGCTCCGCGACCTTCGCCACCGGCTCGGCGGGCATGACGTTCCGCGGGATCCACGGCACGTCGGCCACCGTGACGTCAGGCGCCGACCGGAAGGTCACCGTCACCGTCCCGGCCGGCCGGGCGATCGTCCTCAAGGCGGCGGGCCCGCTCGCGAAGCCCGCGGCCAAGCCGTCGATCACCCTCACGCCCCCCGCGGCCGGCGCCACCGGCACCGTCGAGGTGAGCGCCGACGTCCCCGGCGGCGGCCTCGACCGGGTGGTGTTCGCCGCCCAGACCGGCACCGGGAAGTGGCGGGTCCTCGGCTCGGCCGACCACGCCCCCTACCGCGTCACCGACACCGTCGGCGCCGACGTCCCGGCCGGAACGGCCCTGCGCTACAAGGCCGTTGTCATCGACCGGTCCGGCCGCACGGCGAGCGCCACCGCCACGAGCAGCACCGGCACCCCGCCCGTCGAGGCGCCGCCCACCGTCTCCACCCGCGACTACGCGATCGTCCACTACAAGCGCGCCGACGGCGACTACGCCGACTGGGGCCTGTACGCCTGGGGCGACCTCGCCGACGGCGAGTCCACCACCTGGCCCGCGAGCCACCCCTTCACCGGCCGGGACGCCTACGGCGCCTTCGCCTACGTCAAGGTGAAGCCCGGCGCCTCGAACGTCGGGTTCCTCGTCATCGACAAGAACGGCGACAAGGACGTCGCCTCCGACCGCGCCATCGACCTGACGGAGACCGGCGAGGTCTGGATCGAGCAGGGCGACCCCGAGGTGCGCGCCGAACGGCCCGCCTACCCGCCGCAGGACACCGCCAAGGCCGTCCTGCACTACCACCGCGCCGACGGGAACTACGACGGCTGGGGCCTGCACGTGTGGACCGGCGCCGCCGCCCCCACCGACTGGTCGAAGCCGCTCGCCCCGGCGCGCACCGACGCCTACGGCGCGGTCTACGAGGTGCCGCTCACCGACGGCGCCACCAGCCTCAGCTACATCCTGCACAAGGGCGACGAGAAGGACCTGCCCACCGACCAGTCCCTCGACATCACCGCCGACGGCCACGAGGTGTGGCTGCTCGGCGGCCGGCAGAAGTACCTGCTGCCGCAGCCCGTCGGATCGGCCGCCGCCCTCGACCTGACCACCTCCAAGGCGGTCTGGATCGACCGCGACACCGTCGTCTGGAACGGCGCGGAGGGCGCCGTCTCCACCCAGCTCCTCGCCTCCTCCGGCGGCTCGATCACCGTCCGCGACGGCGCCCTGACCAGCGACGACGAACGCTGGCTGCGGCTGACGAGAACCACCCTCAGCGCCGCCCAGAAGACCCGGTTCCCGCATCTGGAGGACCTCACCGCCTGGTCCGTCGACCCGCGCGACCGGGGCCGGGTGCGCCAGGCGCTGCGCGGACAGCTCGTCGCCTCGCAGCGCGCCGCGAACGGCGCGGTCCTCGCCGCCACCGGCGTCCAGACCGCCGGTGTCCTCGACGACCTCTACGACGCGTCGAAGGCCCGCCTCGGGCCGGTCTTCCACCACGGCAGGCCGACCCTGTCGGTGTGGGCGCCGACCGCGCGGAAGGTCGCCCTCGACGTGGCCGGCACCACCGTCCCGATGCGCCGCGACGACGCCACCGGCGTCTGGTCCGTCACCGGGCCCGCGTCCTGGAAGGGCAAGGAGTACCGGTACGCCGTCACGGTCTGGGCGCCCACCGTCCGCAGGACCGTCACCAACAAGGTCACCGACCCCTACGCGGTCGCCCTGACCGCCGACTCCGCCCGCGCTCTCGTCGTCGACCTGGCCGACAAGGCGCTCGCCCCGGCCGGCTGGTCGACGTACACCAAGCCGAAGGCCGTCCCGATGAGGGACGCGCAGATCCAGGAACTGCACGTACGGGACTTCTCGGTGGCCGACCCGACCGTGCCCGCCCGGGACCGCGGCACCTACCGCGCCTTCACCGACCGCGACGGCGACGGGGCCAAGCACCTGCGCCGACTGGCCGCCGCCGGAACCTCGTACGTGCACCTGCTGCCCGTCTTCGACTTCGCCACCGTCCCCGAGACCAGGTCGGACCAGGCGAGCCCCGCCTGCGACCTCGCCGCCCTCCCCGCCGACTCCGACCGCCAGCAGGCGTGCGTGGCCCAGAGCGCCGCGAAGGACGCCTACAACTGGGGCTACGACCCCTACCACTACACGGTCCCCGAGGGCTCCTACGCCACCGACCCGAACGGCACCGCCCGCACCGTCCAGTTCCGCGAGATGGTCAAGTCCCTGAACCAGGACGGGCTGCGGGTCGTCATGGACGTCGTCTACAACCACACCTCCGCCGCCGGACAGGGCGACACCAGCGTCCTCGACCGCATCGTGCCCGGCTACTACCAGCGCCTCCTCGCCGACGGGTCGGTCGCCACCAGCACCTGCTGCGCGAACACCGCCCCCGAGAACACCATGATGGGCAAGCTGGTCGTCGACTCGATCGTCACCTGGGCCAGGCAGTACAAGGTCGACGGATTCCGCTTCGACCTCATGGGCCACCACCCCAAGGCCAACATCCTCGCCGTCCGCAAGGCCCTCGACGCCCTGACCCCGGCCAAGGACGGCGTCGACGGCAAGAAGATCATCCTGTACGGCGAGGGCTGGAACTTCGGCGAGGTCGCCGACGACGCCCGCTTCACGCAGGCCACCCAGAAGAACATGGCCGGCACCGGCATCGCGACCTTCTCCGACCGGGCCCGCGACGCGGTGCGCGGCGGCAGCCCCTTCGACGACGACCCGGGCGTCCAGGGCTTCGCCTCCGGCCTCTACACCGACCCCAACTCCTCGACCGCGAACGGCAGCAGGGCCGAACAGAAGGCCCGCCTGCTGCACTACCAGGACCTGATCAAGGTCGGCCTCACCGGCAACCTCGCCGGATACAGGTTCACCGACACCGACGGCAAGGAGGTCACCGGCGCCCAGGTCGACTACAACGGCGCGCCCGCCGGCTACGCCGACGCCCCGGGCGACGCCCTCGCCTACGCCGACGCCCACGACAACGAGTCGCTGTTCGACACCCTCACCTACAAACTGCCCCTGGGCACCGGCGCCTCCGACCGGGCCAGGGCGCAGGTCCTCGCGATGGCCACCGCCGCCCTCTCCCAGGGCCCCGCACTCTCCCAGGCGGGCACCGACCTGCTGCGCTCCAAGTCCCTCGACCGCAACTCCTACGACAGCGGCGACTGGTTCAACGCGATCCACTGGAACTGCTCGGCGGGCAACGGCTTCGGGCGCGGACTGCCGCCCGCCGCCGACAACGCGCCCAAGTGGCCCTACGCCACACCCCTGTTGACGAGCGTGCGGGTGGGCTGCCCGGAGATCACCGGCGCCTCGGCCGCCTACCGCGACCTGGAGCGCATCCGCACCACGGAACCGGCCTTCGCCCTCTCCACCGCGGCACAGGTGCAGAACGCGCTCACCTTCCCGCTCTCCGGGAAGGACGAGACGCCCGGTGTCATCACCATGCGCCTGGGCGACCTGGTCGTCGTGTTCAACGCCGCCCCGACCGCGCGGGACCAGCGGATCGCCGCCCTCGCCGGCACCGGCTACCGGCTGCACCCGGTGCAGGCCACCGGCGCCGACCCGGTCGTGAAGCGGTCGTCGTACACGCGGGCTTCGGGCACGTTCGCCGTTCCGGGTCGTACTGTGGCGATATTCTCCCGGACCAGCTGAAACGGGCTTACCTTGGTGGGGCAGACCCCAATCCCCGGTCTGTCCCACCGCTGTTGCTCCGAGGCTGGTAGATGGACCTCAACGGTAATCTGACCGACACCACGGTGCTGGTCGTCGACGACGTGCCCGCCGGCCGGTACGCCATGGCCACCGTGCTGCGCAGGGCAGGACACCGCGTGATCGAGGCCGGCAGCGGCACCGAGGCCCTCGCCGAACTGGACATACGGCTGCGCAAGGGCACCCTGCCCGACGTGGCCCTCGTCGACATCGGCCTGCCCGACATGAGCGGCTTCGAGCTGTGCCGCCGCTTCAAGGAACGCCCGCACCTGATCGGGCTGCCCGTCGTGCACTTCTCGGCGGCGGCGGTGGCACCCGCCGACCGCTGCCGGGGACTCGACACCGGCGACGAGTCCTATCTGACGGTGCCCGCCGAACCCGAGGAGATCGAGGCCGTCGTCCGGGCCGCCGTCCGCGGGGCGCGGCTGCGCGCCGACAACCGCGCCCTGGTCAGACGGCTGACCCTGCTGTCGGAGACGATCGTCACCATCCAGTCCGCCCGCTCCCTCCAGGAACTCGCCGACGCCGCGGCCGACGGCGCCGCCCGCCTCACCGGCACCCCCGCCGCCGTCTTCGTCCTCGACCCCGACGACGAGCTGTACCGCGGTCTGTCCCGGGACCGCACCCTGGTCGCGCTCCCCGACGACGGCGCCCACCTCGCCGTCTCCGCGCTGCTGCGCCGCCTCTCCCGCGGCCAGTCCGGGGTCCAGCTGACCACCGTCCCGGCACCGCTGTGGCCCACCGGGTTCTTCAGACCGGGCGTGCAGCACGACGCGCGGCTCGCCCTCGCCCTCACCCAGGACGGCCGCGCCCCGATCTGCCTCGCCGTGCCCGCGCGCGGCATGCGGCGGGCAGGACAGGAGAGCGAGGCACTGCTCGCCCAGCTCGCCGAGGCCACCGCGCTGGCCGCCGAGCCGCTGCTGATGTACCAGGTCGAACGGCATGTGGCGCTCACCCTCCAGCACAGCTTCCTGCCCCAGCCGCACCGGCTGCCCGAACTGCCGGGGCTCGACATCGCCGTCCGCTACGTCCCCGCCTCCCGGGAGACCGAGATCGGCGGCGACTTCTACGCGGCCCTCGCCACCGACGACGGCATGCTCACCGCCGTCGGCGACGTCGTCGGACACTCCCTCGACGCGGCCACCGTGATGGTCGAGATACGGCACGCCCTGCGCGCCTACTGCGTCGACGACAGCGACCCTGGCGTCCTCGCCGAGCGCCTCGACCGGATGCTCCAGCGCTACCACCCCGAACTGACGGCCACCGTCTGCCTGGCCCTCACCGACCCCGCCACCGGCCGCACCCGGATCGCCAACGCCGGCCACATCCCGCCGCTGCTGCTGCGCGGCACCGGCACCGGCGACTACGTCAAGGCGCACGGCCCGCTGCTCGGCCCCGGCCTGCCGCACCCCGCGCCCACCGAGCTGTTCCTCGAACCGGGGGACCGGCTCCTCATGGTCACCGACGGGCTGATCGAGACCCGGGGCATCGACCTGGAGGTCTCCATGGAGCAGCTCCGCTCCGCCTCGCTCGGCGCGCTGCCCGGCCTCGACGCCCTCTGCGACACCCTGCTCGCCTCCTTCGGCCACGACCGGGAGGACGACATCGCGATGCTGGCCCTGCGGCTGCGCGGCTGACATCTGCTGCGGCACGCGGCGGCCGGGCAACTAGGGTGAGGCGACACCGAGAACAGGAGCGCCCCATGCCGCAGATCACCGTCGACTACTCGCACGCGATCGACCACGCCTTCGACCGGGCCGGCTTCGCGCGGGCGCTGCACGGCGCCACGGTCGAGATCGCCGCGGCCAAGCCGGAGGCGTGCAAGACCCAGTTCAGGGCCTCCGGGTTCACCGCCTACGGCTACGAGGACCCGGAGGCCGAGGAGCACGCCGTCGTGCACGTCACCATCGGGCTGCTCGCCGGGCGGTCCGAGGAGACCAAGGCCCGGCTGACCGAGGCCGTCCTCGCGCTGCTGCGCGAGCACATCGAGGACGACGGTCCGGTGCTGCACGCCTCCGCCGAGATCCGCGACCTCGACGCCTCGTACCGCAAGTTCTAGCTGCCCGCGGGCCGTTCAGGTCGCCAGCGCGAGCAGCTTGGTGACCAGGTCGGTGAACGGCCCGCCGGCCGGCTCCTGGTGGAGCGCGCCGCGCAGCAGCGCCGCCATCTCCTCGTCCTGGGCGGCGCTCACCGCGGCCAGCGCGGCGAAGTCCTGCACGAGCTGCACCTCCAGCTCGGCACGGGGGATGCGCCGGCCGTCCAGCCAGATCAGCGCGGTCGACTCGGCGAGCGAGATCCAGGAGCGGACGACCAGTTCGAGCCGCGCGGGCGCCTTCTCGACCCCCAGATGCGACAGGATCTGCACATAGGCGGCCTGCCGGACGGAGTCGATGAGCGCGTTCGTCGCCGAGGAGCCGACGGCCGGGCCGCCGCGCATCAGCGCCGCGAAACCCGGCCCGTGCTCGTCCACGAAGTCGAAGTAGCGGCGCATCACGCGCAGCAGCCGGGCGCCGAGGGGACCGTCGGGCGGCTCCACGAACCGGGACGCCAGATCGTCCGAGGCGCGCTGCAACGCGGCCTCGTACAGGCTGAGTTTGCCGGGGAAGTAGTGGTAGACCAGCGGCCGTGAGATGCCCGCGGCGGACGCTATCTCGTCGATGGAGACGTCGTCGGGGGAGCGCCGGCTGAACAGGTCGAGAGCGACGCCGATCAACTGCTGGCGCCGTTCCTCGACTCCCATCCTGCGGCGCACCCCGGTACCCATACGAACACCTTACTGATCGGATCCGGACGCCCATGAACCGGTCCGGCCAAGGGTGTTCACATGTCCAGCACGATTCGATCACCCCGCGCCCGAGAGACGCAAATCAACATCGAGTCGTCGCGCTCCCCGTCCGTGAGCAGCTCGTCGCGGTGGTCCACCTCGCCCTCCAGGACGCGTTGCTGGCAGGTTCCGCAGAACCCCTGCGCGCACGAGTAGACGGTGTCGGGCAGCTCCGCGCGCACCGCGGCGAGCACACTCTGACCGGCCGCGACCGTCAACGTCCGCCCGCTGCGCCGTAGTTCGACCTCGAAGGCGCCGTCGCCGCCGGTGCCCGAGGCAGGTCCGAACCGTTCGAGGCGGACCCCGGGCGCCCGCTCACCGACCGCCGCCATCAGCCCCTCGGGCCCGCAGCAGTAGACGGCCGTCCCCTCCGGAAGGTCCGCCAACAGGCCGTCCAGGTCGGGCAGTCCGGCCTCGTCCTCGGCGACCACCGTGACCTGCCCGGCCCCGCTCGCGCCGAGCCGCTCGACCTCGTCGAGGAACGGCATCGACGCCCGGCTGCGCCCGCCGTACAGCAGCCGCCACGGGGTGCCGTCCGGCAGCGACCGCAGCATCGGCAGGATCGGGGTGACGCCGATGCCGCCGGCCACGAACACATAGCCGTCCGCCGCCACCAGCGGGAACCGGTTCCGTGGCCCCCGCACCTCCAACTCGGCGCCCTCAAGCACCTGTTCGTGCAGCTCGCGGGAGCCGCCCCGGCCGTCGGTGACCAGCCGGACGGCGACCGTGTACGCGCCGGTGTCCGCCGGGTCACCGCAGAGCGAGTACTGCCGCACCTGCCCGGACGGCAGCACGACGTCCAGATGCGCGCCGGGCTCCCAGCGCGGCAGCTCCCGCCCTTCGAGCCGCAGCAGGACGACGCCGTCGGCGACCGTCTCGCGCGTAGTGACCGACAGCCGCAGCGCCCGCGAGCGCGGCCGGCCCGAGACCGGCTCCTCCAGCGCGGGCAGCGGCCACAGCGGCGAGCCCTGGACGCGGCGCCGCAGCGCCCGCCGTACGACGGCGCCCGCGACGCCGGTGGCGCCCGCGACGGCCAGGACCGTCCGCAGCCTTGGCATCACGCGGCCCCCCTGCCGCCGTCGAGCGCCGCCTCGGCCGCGCGGGCGGCGGGGGAGACGGCCAGATAGGCGAGCGCCTGCGCGGTGGATCCCTCCTGGGAGGGGTGGTAGGAGCGGGCCAGATAGCGCGGGATCGACTTCACGATCTCCCCGGTCGCGGGCAGCGTGCCGCTGCGGCCGCGCAGATAGAAGTCCTTGACGGACGCCTTGCCCGCGACCTGCGTCGGGTCGTTCGCCATGAAGAAGCGAATCCCGCGCTGCCACAGGAACATCAGCGCGCCGAACGCCGTCGCCCAGGTGCGCACCCGGCGCCGGTAGTCGCCGTCGACGTGCAGGAACAGTTCGAAGGCGACCGAGCGGTGCTCGACCTCCTCGGCGCCGTGCCAGCGCAGCAGGTCCAGCATGGTCGGATCGGCGCCGCGCCGGTCCAACTCCTCGGCGTTCAGTATCCAGTCGCCGAGGAACGCGGTGTAGTGCTCGATCGCCGCGATGATCGCCACCCGCTCCATCAGCCACCAGTGGCGGGCCCGGCCGGGCGGCAGCGTGCGGTCCCCGAGCAGCTTCTCGAACAGCCAGTCCACCTGCGCGGTGTACGGCGTCGGGTCGAGCCCCTGCTCCCGCAGATGCGGCAGCACCTCGTCATGGGCCTGCGAGTGCGTCGCCTCCTGCCCGATGAACCCGATGACGTCCTCGCGCAGCCGCTCGTCCGTGATGTACGGCAGGACCTGCCGGTAGACGTGCACGAACCACCGTTCACCCGCGGGCAGCAGCAGGTGCAGCACGTTGATGGTGTGCGTGGTGAAGGGGTCGCCCGGTACCCAGTGGAGCGGGGTGTCCTCCCAGGAGAAGGAGACCTTGCGCGCGGTGAGCGCGACCCGCTCCGCGTCGTCCGCCTGGGGCACCCGGGCCTGCTTGTGAGACATGGCGTCAATGTACTGACGAGTAGCCCCGAGGTGAACCCCTTTGCACGGTCTTGTTTACGTTCATGTCAGCAAGGGCCTTGTGGCCACCGGCGGGGAGGGAAGGGCGTCGGGACTCCGCACGCCTGCCGCGGGGTCGCTCGCCCTCGTCCCGCCTCATTCAGCCCGCCGCCGAGAAACCCGCCCCCGCCTCACCTCAGCCCGCCCCGGGCTGTGCGCGGTGCGTCCCCGCCTCACCCCAGCCCGTCGACCGAGCCGCCGTCCGCCGACGTGCCCCGCAGCTTGGCTCGTGCGCCCTGTTCGGCCTTCGTGATCAGCAGGTTGCCTCGCGCGGTCGCCGTGATGCCGCCGCTCGCCGTGACCGACGTGACGTCGGGATCGCCGGCCGCCAGCAGATACCAGTGGCCGCCCGCCGACTTCCACAACACCCCGGCCAGCGCCCGCGGATCGCGCTCACCGCACGCGGGCACGTCCTCGGCCTTCGCCGTGACCGCCCCGTACTCCCCGCCCGGCTGCAGGAACTGCGCCAGCACCCGGGTGCCGTCGCCCCGCCAGGTCTCCGACCGGGTGCACACCCACTGCGCCGAGCCGCTCCCGTCCGGCAGCGGCTGCCGGGCGAACGCCCACGCGTTGACGCTGCGCACCCCCGCGGAGCGCATCGCCGTCAGCGAGCACGCGTACGGCGACCAGGTGCGCAGCGCCCCGGCGCCGGACGCGTCCGTGACGGCGCCGGGACGCCCGGTGGTCAGCCGGGCCGGGAGCAGCTCACCGAGGTCGGTCAGCACCCGGGTGCCGGAGGCGTCGGTGAGCTGGAGGACGTTCCACGAGGTGCAGGCGCCGGTCCCCGTGGCCGAGGCCGCCACCGGCGCGGTGATGCCGCCGGCGAGCGGGACGGCGGTCGCCGCCGCCGACGGTTTCATCAGGTCGCGCTCGGCCGCCTCCTTCACCCAAGGAGCCGTCAGATAGCGGACGTTGCCGTCGGCGCGGCCGAGCACCAGCGCGCCGGAAGCGGCGCGGTCGGCGCCGTCGACCCGCGCGAGGTCCAGCGCCGCGCCCCGGGTGCCCTCCGCCGGCTCGGCGTAGCGGACGATCCGCAGCCCGTCGTACAGGAGCACCACCCGCGCGCTGTCGACCGCGCCCGCGTACAGCAGCTGCGGCGGCCCCGCGGGACCGCCCGACGCGGTGCCAGGGGTCGCCGAGACCCGCACGTCGGCGCCGGGCCGCGCCCACACCGCGAGGGCCCGGCGCAGCAGCGCCGTGTCCTTGGCCAGCTCACCCCTGGCCGGCCACACCGAGAAGTCGGCGCGCGCCGACTTCTCCCACGCCGTGGGCGCCACCCGGGTCAGCCGCGCCGGATCGAGGGCGGCCCGCGCGGACGGGTTCTGCGCGTAGGACGGCGCGGCGGCGCCGTCCGGGCCCCAGCCGCCGCCGGGCAGCAGGACCAGCGCCCCGCACACCGCGAGGGCCGCCGCCGCGCCGACCGCCGCCCTGGTGTGCTGACGGCGCCGCATCAGATCGGTGGGCCTGGCCTGGAGCGAACAGGGGTCGAACTCCGGTGAGGCGAGCAGCGCGTACCGCGCCGGGACGGTGTCGGCCTCGCGCAGCGCGGCGGCGGTGTCGGAGACCCCGGCCGCCGAGAGGACGCGGCACACCTCGGTGTCGGGGAGCCGTTCGAGACCGCGCAGCACATAGGCGGCACGGCCCGCCCCCGACAGGGTCGACAGCCGCTGGTCGAGGGCGAGTTCGTCGGCGCCGCCGGAGAGCGGGAGCAGCCGCAGGCCGCGCACCTGCGGCAGCAGCGCGGGCAGCCTGGCCCGCTTGGACAGCGTCCGGAGGCTCAGCGGCAGGCCCGCCTCCAGCGCCGTCCGCACCACCCGCAGCCGGACGAACGTGTACCCGAGGTCGCCGTCCCTGCCGGTGGACTGGGCCGGGATCAGGGGCGCCGTGCTGCGCCCCCTGGGCAGCGCGCGCTGGGTGAGGGCGTGCGCGGTCACCACGCGCCGGTTGCGGCCGAGGCTGGGCGGAAGCACCAGGTAGGCGAGGCGGACGAGCCGCGGGTAGTGCTCGACGAGCGCGGCCTCGGCCTGCTCGACGTCGACGGCGGGTTCGGCGGAGGCGGAGGCGGGGCGCGGGGCGACATCCTGTGACTGCACGTTCAGCAGAACGAGCGAATCCACCGATGGTCACCGGCACTTGAGGGAAGCGTGCCCCGCCGTTATCCTGCCCCGCCCTCGGGCTCGACGAGTCCGCGCGCGTAGGCGGCCATCGACCGCCGGTACCGCGGCAGATGCGGGGCGAGCGCGCCCAACACCAGCGAGAGGCCCTCGCGGTCCCGCCCGAGGCTGGACAGGCACAGCGCGAGGCAGGCCCGTACCGCGTCGTCCAACTCGTCCGACGGCGCGTCCAGTTCGGGCGTCAACAGGGCGACGCCCGCCTCGGCGCGGCCGGTGTTCCGCAGCGAGCTGGCGAGCTGGATCCTCGTCCGGCGGCCCTTGTACCGGCTCACCTCGTCGAGCCCGCGGGCCAGGGCCTCCTGGTACAGCGGGACCGCGCGGTCCGAGTGCCCCGTCGAGTCCCAGGCGCAGCCCCGCTCGAACAGGGCGAGCGGGCTGCCGGCGGGGAGTTCGGCGGCGAGCGCCTCGATCCCGGCCCTGAAGCGCGCCCCGTCCTGCCCGGGATCGGCGTCGAAGGCGGCCCAGGCGGCGGTCACACGGTCTTCCCAGTCTCGGTCCACCGGGCCACCCTCACACACCCGCGCCTGGATTCGCGCACCCGTACGGTGAGCGGGGCGGGCTCCGCAGCCGTATCGAAGGGGACGGGCCCCTCGCCGGGGCCGCACGGGACCGGAGGAACAGATGAGGCTGACCCGACCGACACTCGCCGTGGCCGCCGCCGCGGCCGTCCTGACGCTGGCGGGCTGCGGATCCGGCGACGGCGGCGGTGACCGCGCCGCCGAGGCGCCCTCGACCGCGAGCGGCAGCCTGGAGAGCCTCGCCGCGGCGGTGAAGTGCGCGCCGGACATCCAGACCGACGCCGACGAGATCCGCCAGGCCATCTGCAAGAACGGCGACGGCAAGTTCGTCCTCGCCACCTTCGCCACCGACCGCGGCCAGCGCGAGTGGATCAACGAGGCGAAGGACTACGGCGGTTACTACCTGGTGGGCCGCAAGTGGGTCGCGGTCGGCGACGACGGCGTCGTCACGGCGCTGCGCGGCACGCTCGGCGGGGCCGTGGAGATCGGCACCGACCACTCCGAGCACACCAGCTGACCCCGCGCGCCCGGCCCCCGAGGGGCGGATCGGGCGCGTGGACGGCACCGGCGACGCCGAAGCGGGCGGTGGGATCACTCCCACCGCCCGCTTCCGTCTCACCTGACCGCCGGGATCACCCGGGTGTCAGTTCACTGGCACCGCTGACCCCGGTTGATGCAGTTGGCGATCTTGTTCGCCAGGCCGTTGGTCGTGACGCTGATGAAGTCGTCGTGGTCGGTGGCCGCCTTGTGCAGCTGCTCGGGGAAACCGTCGACCGCGTACGCGTTCTTCACCACGCCGTTCTGCACGACCGGCGGAGTGATCTTGTAGACCAGGCGCGCGGTCAGCTGCGGGATCGCCTTGAAGCCGTTGCCGCAGTTGCCCGCCGCGTCCGCGAACGCCACGTGCGAGCGGTGGTTGGCGCTGTCGGTGTTCTGGCCGTCCCAGCAGCTCTGGAAGGAGAAGAGGCGCACCACGTTGCTGCCCTGCGGGCAGATCGGGTACTGCTCCGTCAGCTGGACCTTGTTCTCGAAACCGGTGCAGGACCAGTGCGCGTTGGCGTTCGCCAGACCGTTGGTCGTGGTCTTGGCGTCACCGGTGATGATGCGCAGGAACTGCGGCATCGCGACGACCTTGCTGGTCGGGCTGCCGACGTAGGTCAGCTCCGACTTGATCGGCGTGAGGATCTTGCCGACGTTGCCTTCCTTGCCACCGCCGTCCGCATTCTGGTCGAAGTCCTGCGTGCCGTCCTGGACGCGGACGACCGGCCAGTAGTACGACGACAGGTCGCTCTTGTTGGCGCAGCTGGTGCCGCCCTGGAGGAACGTGTCGTTGGTGGAGAAGGCGTTGACCTTCTGGTTGCCGGTGTAGTCGTGCAGGTGGTGCGCGCCGTTGGTCACGCCGGGCGCGACGATGACGTTGTCGGTGTTGTGGTTCTTGTTGGTGTTCACACCGCAGCGGGTGGTGAACGTACCCGTCGAACCGCCCCGCTTGGCGCGCGGCTTGGCCGCCACGTTGCGCTGGACCTTGGTGATGTCCACGAAGTCGGCCGCGACCGGGCCGTTGCCCGCCTGGCCGCCGATGTTGCCGCCGGCCGCGGGGTCGCTCGGCGCCGCGGTGGCCTGGCCGCCACCGTTCTGCCCGTTGCCGTTCTGGCCGTTCCCGTTCTGGCCGTTCTGGCCGTTGCCGTTCTGGCCGTTGCCGTTCTGCCCGTTGTTGCCCTGGCCGTTGTTGCCACCACCGGCGTTGGTCTGGTTCGCGGTCTGGGTGGTGCAGGCGGAGAGCTGGGACAGCCGGCTGTCGAACGTGCCGCCGACCCGCTGGATGTCGATCCTGATCCGGTCGATCGTCGCGGCCCGCTTCTCCTTGAGGGGCCCGACGATCGCGTTCTGGACGAAGCTCGCGTCGTTGGTCTGCGCCTGGCGCGTGGAGGCGAGACGGGCGTAGGCCTCGGTGATCTGCTTGTCGAGGTTCGCCAGTTCCTTGGCCACACCGTTGGTGGCGCCACTCGGCACGCTGGTCAGCTTCTGTCCGACGTCCGGGCAGGAGATCGTGGCCACCGTCGCGGTGGCGGCCTTGGTCTGGTTCTGTCCCGCGTTCGACTCGTGCGCCGAGGCGTAGAAGTTCGCCCAGATCAGCCCGCCCCCACCGAGCGCTAGGGCCGCCGATGCGGCTATGGCCTTGGTGGCCAGCGGCGTACGGCGCTTTCGTGTGTTGCGTCCCATGGAACTCCTCTGACTTCCTTGCGGGCTTGGCGGGGCATCGAGGCGCCCGACAGGAGTGAAGCGGCGCCCTTTCATACGGAGGCCGCCTCGGTGGTGTTCAGCCGACGCCCAAAAACATCAGAGGTTTGGCGGCCCCAGGTGTCACAACACCCGCATGAGCAGCGGAAGTTCACGAGAATCAGCGCCCGCCGTCGAGGCGTGCGGGCACCGCGAGGACGCGGCGATTGTCGTCGTCCGACACCCGGAGGCCCGGTTTGGCGAGGATGCGGGCGGTGTGTTTCGCGATCGCCCGTTCCGTCACGACGAGTCGGGCCGCGATCGCCGTGGAGGACCGCCCCCGCCCGTGCGGCCCGTCCGACCGGCGAGCGCCGCCGCCTCCTTCCGCGGGTCGAGCCCGATGCCCGCGCCCCACGGCCGGGCCGCGCCGTCGAGCGAACGCAGCCACTGCCAGGTGTCGGCGACGGTCTCCGCGACCGGACGGCAGACCAGCCCGGCCGCGACCGCGCGCGACACGTCCGCCGAGTGCAGCGCGTCATGCTCCGCGCTGCTCGGCGGCACCCACACCGGCAGCTCGGTCCACGGCGCGATCCCGGCGCCGAGCACGGCCTCCGGGGGCGTCCAGACGAGGTCCGCGGCGGAGCCGGTCACCGCCGCGCAGGCGTCGAGCAGCCCGCCCATGGTCGTGTGCCCCCGCTCGCTCATCAGGTTGTGCGGCCCGCTCGTGCCGCGCTCCAGCGCGCCGAGCGTCCACCCGGCGAGGTCGCGCGCGTCGACGTACTGGAGCGGCAACGCGCGGGGTCCCGGGGCCAGTACGGGTCCGCCGCGCGCGATCCGGGTCAGCCACCAGGGGAGCCGGCCGACGTTCTCGTGCGGGCCGAGGATCAGCCCGGCCCGCACCAGCAGCGAACGGTCCGCGCCGAAGGCGTCCAGCACGGCCAGCTCGCCGCCCCGCTTGTCACGGGCGTAGTCGGTGGCGTCCGCGTCCGCCGCCGCGCCCTCCACGACGGGCGCATCCTCCCGGTACCCGGCGGGCGGCGACCAGGTGTACACCGAGCAGCTCGACACGTACGCGTACCGCCCGGCGCGCTCCCGCAGCAGCCGCGCGGCGTCCCGCACCGTCCGGGGCGCGCCCTTCCAGGTGTCGACGACGGCGTCCCACCCGCCGCCCGCCGCGAGCGCGTCGAGCCCGCCCGGCGCGGTGCGGTCGCCCCGCACGGCCCGTACCCCGTCCGGCACGGGACGCCGTCCCCGGTTGAGGACGGTCACCTCCCAGCCGCGCTCCAGCGCGCCCGCCACCAGGGCCCGCCCGACGAACTCCGTCCCGCCCAGCACCAGAAGTCTCATGGGAGGACTCTGCCCGCCGGACGGCGGCCGAGGGAACGGGGATCTGCCGTCGGCAGACCCCCGTCGGACGGACCGCTGGGGAGGTCCTCGGTGTGCGGAACCTCAACGACCCGTCGGAGGCGTGTACTTGTAGCCCACCCTGCGGACCGTCTGGATGGTGCGGCGGTGCTCGGCGCCCAACTTGCGGCGCAGCCTGGCGATATGGACGTCGACCGTGCGGCCGTCGCCGACATGCCCGTAGCCCCACACCGTGGTGACCAACTGGTCCCGGCTGTGCACCCGGTGCGGGTTGTTCACCAGGTGGGCGAGCAGCTCGAACTCCAGGTAGGTGAGGTCGAGGGGGCGGCCGTCCACGGAGACGGTGCGCCGCACCGCGTCGATGCGGACCAGCGGGTCGCCGTCGTCCTGGCCGGCGGCCGGCTCGGTCCCGTCGGCCGGCGCGGGCACCGCCACCGGCAGGAACGGCGGCCGCTGGTCGGCCGGGACCAGCACCAGGTAGCCGATCATCGGCGGCTGCCCGGGCAGCGTCGGCAGGGTGTGCTGCGGCGCGGGCAGCCAGGTGGCGCCGGGCGGCAGGAAGTCCGTCACGTCGACGACCTCGTCCCGGTCGACGGCGCGCAGCCGGTGCCGGGCGGCGGTCGCGGGGGAGGCGGCGGGGGTGTGGGCGGCGGAGGTGAGAGAACGAGTGGTCGCCATGAGACGTCAGCTCTTTCGCGCGAGGAGTTCGTCGGGAGGATCGACGGCCCTGAGTTCGTGGTCGGGGTCCGTCGAGGGACGTACGTCGTGTCGCGCCGGCCGAAGACCGGGGTACGGCTTTAGAGGGCCGGCGCGTTCGTCGCGCGGCAACACACCCGGTCGAAATCGTGGTGCTGACGGGAAGGCCAGAACGGCTCCAGGTCATGGCGACCCGTCGCACCGTATTTCTGGAAGCTGGCCATGGGCCCATTGAAGCAGACACCGGCCCCGGACAGGACCCTCCTCTCACGGGTTGGACGCGTTCTTGACGCGAACCGGCCGGGAGCGGGACCACCGCGACGACGCGAAGGGGCGCCCGCCGTCCTGGCGGGCGCCCCTTCGCGTCGGACCGGGGTGCGGATCAGACCTGGCCGGCCTTCTCCAGCGCCGAGCAGCAGGTGTCGACGATGAGCCGGGTCACGAGGTACGGGTCGACGTTGGCGTTCGGACGGCGGTCCTCGATGTAGCCCTTGCCGTCCTTCTCGACCTGCCACGGGATGCGCACCGAGGCGCCGCGGTTGGAGACGCCGTACGAGTACTCGTTCCACGGGGCGGTCTCGTGCAGGCCGGTCAGCCGGTCGTCGATGCCCGCGCCGTAGTTCTTGACGTGATCGAGCGGCTTCGAGCCCTCGCCGAGCGACTCGCACGCCGTGATGATCGCGTCGTAGCCCTCGCGCATGGCCTTGGTGGAGAAGTTGGTGTGCGCGCCCGCGCCGTTCCAGTCGCCCTTCACCGGCTTCGGGTCGAGCGTCGCGGAGACACCGAAGTCCTCGGCGGTGCGGTAGAGCAGCCAGCGCGCCACCCACAGGTGGTCGGAGACCTCGAGCGGCGAGACCGGGCCGACCTGGAACTCCCACTGGCCCGGCATGACCTCGGCGTTGATGCCGGAGATCGCGAGTCCCGCCTTCAGGCAGTTCTCCAGGTGCGCCTCGACGACGTCACGGCCGAAGATCTCGTCGGCGCCGACCCCGCAGTAGTAGCCGCCCTGGGGCGCGGGGAAGCCGCCCTTGGGGAAGCCGAGCGGGTAGCCGTCCTTGAAGAACGTGTACTCCTGCTCGATGCCGAAGATCGGCTCCTGCGCGGCGAACTTCTCCGCCACCTCGGCCAGCGCGGCACGGGTGTTGGAGGCGTGCGGCGTGAAGTCGATGTTCTGGACCTCGCACAGCACCAGGAGGTCGTCACCGCCGCGGATCGGGTCGGGGCAGGAGAAGACCGGCTTGAGCACGCAGTCCGAGGCGTGCCCCTCGGCCTGGTTGGTCGAGGACCCGTCGAAGCCCCAGATCGGCAGGTCGGCGCCCTTGGCTGAGTCGTCAAGAATCTTCGTCTTGGAACGGAGCTTGGCCGTCGGCTCGGTGCCGTCGATCCAGATGTACTCAGCCTTGAAACTCACGGGGCCACATCCTTCGGGGTGGGTCTTGGCGCACGGGCGGGCGGTGCGCGCTGCGGCACCTGGGCACCGCGTTCGATGCCGGGCAGCCTGTCAACAGGCGATTTCCCGGCCATTGCCCGAGCGTGAACCCCGTGTTACCTGGTGGTGGTGTGGGCCGGTTCACGCCGTCCAGGACCCGTACGACCCGAACGACTCGTATGCGAGCGGGTTACGCCGCCGCCGCGCCCGCCCCCGACGCACGGATCCCGCCGTTCCTGGCCGGGAACGGCGGGATCCATGGCTCACCGGTCAGCTCCGTTCCGGAACCTCACCCCACCTTCTCGATCAGGGCCCTGCGGATCAGGAACTTGCCCGGCTCCCGAACCTGCTCGAAGGCCGCGTCGTTCAGCAGCGCGCAGCTCCCGGAGACCGAAGTGACCTTCACCGTCGTGGACTTGTCGTTGTCCAGGTTGGTGACCCGCAACGTCGTACCGGCCGGGAACTGGTTGCTGGACGCGGCGGGCGCACCGGCCTCACCCGACAGGGTGACGGTGGAACCCGCGCACACCTGCTGCGCGGAACCGGCGGGCGCCGCGGGCGCAGCGGGCTCGCTCTGCGCCGGGGGCTGCCCGGTCTGCTGACCTTCCTGGGGCGTCGGGTCCTGCTGCGCGGGCTGCTCCTGCTGCGCGGGCTGGGAGTCCTGAGCCGACTCCCCAACGGCGCAACCGGACGCCTGCTGCTGGACCTTGATCTGCGCGATCACCGCTTCCCGGTTCGCGATCCTGGCCTCGGACTGCGCGTCGGGCGCGGCCCGCTGCCCGTCGATGAACGTCTGGTTGTTGCCCAGCGCGGTGGCGAGGCCCAGGCACACGGTGGAGTCCGCGGCGGACAGCGTCCGCGGGCTCTGCGCGGCGTTCGAGGTGCTCGCCATGACGAAGGCGCCGCCTCCCGCCACCGCGACCGCGCCGACGAGCAGGGCGACCTTCTTCCTCGTGCCGAGCGTTCTCCTGCGCGACATGCGCGCCTCCTGAAGAGATAGGGGAGCGTACGTCGCTAGGTACGAGATACCGAACGGAGTTGCTCAGCCACCGCGCCGGCAGCCGAAGTGGCTTACGTCACAAGGGAGTTGCCTGTCGCCCGCGGCCGGCCTGGGCTCCCGTCCCGACCCGGCGGGTCACTCGGGGTGGGCCACGGCGGCCTTCTGCAACTGCACGGCGGCCAGCAGGCTCAGCCGCGGCTCCGCCTGGCGCAGCGCGCGCACCGCGCGGACCGAGTCGATCTCCCCGTCGTAGCCGACGTCGGCCAGCCGGGTCCTGACCCAGTCGGCGCGCAGCCGCTCCTCGCTGGCATCGGCCGCCGCCTCGACGAGGGCGACGGCGCGTTCGAGCCCCGGACGCTCCTCGGGCGACGCCTCGGCCAGCGCCCCGCGCAGCGCCGCGACGATCGGCTCCGTGTCCCGGATCACCAGTACGGCGTCCGACTTCCCGCTCAGTCCCGTGATGTTCATCCAGATCATGGTGCCGTCCCCGCGTGGAGGGGTGAAGTGATTTGAGCGCTTCCAGAGCTTCGACGGCGTGCGGGGGCAGCGCGTCCGTTCGATTTTTCGCCGCGTCTCCTGTGGCGGGTCTTACGGCTGTGACATCGGCCCAACTTCCGCTCTCACCGGGCCATTTACCACTCCTGCGGACCCTCCGATTGTCAGTGGCGGGCAGTAGAATAAGGGGAGTGTTCGAGACAGTCGCCGGGGTGTCGCGGAGACCGGAACGGTCGCCGTGGCCCCCGGTGCGACGCCCTGGCCGCAACAGGAGGATGCCCGTGCCCGCAGCCGCGCTGACCCCGAAGCCGTCGCCCACCCAGTCCACCGTCCAGCACCCGCTCCCCCTCGAACTGCCCTGCGCGCCGGTCCTCAAGCGGCCGCTGCCCGCCGGGCGCCCGCGCGAGTGGTATCTCACCCACAACCGCCGCCTCAAGGCGATGCGGCTCGCCATCGCCCTGCTCGACCTGGGCGTCTACCTGCCCGCCCAGGCCCGCGACGAGACGATCCGCGGCGCCGCCGAACTGATCGGGGTACGCCCGCCGTCGGACACCACGTGCCACATGGTGCGGGCCTTGATGCGCTACACCCGCTGACAGCGGACAGCGGAAAGCCGGCGGCCGGCGGCGGAAGGTTGACGGCTGGCGGCCGACGGCTGACGGTCGGCCGTCGGCCGTCAGCCGGCCGCTACCACCTCCGCCCCCGTCCCGCCTCCGCACGACCGTCGGTTCACCCGGACGCCGTACCCGGCGTGCACGAGCCCCCGGCGCCGCCTTGACTGCGATGCAGGAGGCGCGCGGCGGGAGGCCCGATGGGACGGCGACGGCGACGACGGTGGTGCGGCCACGACGGGCGGCGGTGGCGGGCGTGAACACGCCCGCCGGACGCGCCGAGCGCGGCAGGGCCGCCCGCAAGCGCGTCCCCCGCTCGGGACACGCCGGCTGGGTCGCGTCCGTCGACCGCCGCGACCCGGTCGCCGTCCTCGAACGCCAGGGCCGGGACCGGCTCAGCGAGCTGCTGCCGATCAGGTACGGGCGGATGTCCGCGTCGCCGTTCGCGTTCCTGCGCGGCTCCGCCGCCGTGATGGCGGCCGACCTGGCGTCCCGCCCGCACACCGGACTCACCGTCCAGCTCTGCGGGGACGCCCACCTGCTGAACTTCGGCGTCCACGCCTCACCGGAACGCACCCTTCTCTTCGACCTCAACGACTTCGACGAGACGTTCCCCGGCCCCTTCGAGTGGGACGTCCAGCGGCTCGCCGCCTCCGTGGCCGTCGCGGGCCGGGAGAACGGGCACCCGGACGCCAAGGTCCGCCGGACGGTCGTCGGGACCGTAGCCGCCTACCGCACCGCGATCCGGCGCCTGGCGGAGCTGGGCGAACTCGCCGTCTGGTACGAGCGCGTCGACGCCGACAGCCTGCTGCCGCTGACCCGCTCCGCGCGCCGCCGCCGCGAGGTCGCCGCCAACCTCACCCGGGCCCGCCGCCGCACCAGCATCCAGGCGCTCGGCAAACTCACCGAGACCGTCGACGGCCGCCGTCGCATCGTCCGCGACCCGCCGCTGCTCGAACCGGCCGGCGTCTCCGACATGGCCGCGCTGCGCAAGATCTTCAGCGACTACCGGTCCACCCTCGCCGAGGAACGCCGACTGCTCCTGGACCGCTACCGGTTCGTCGACGCGGCCCGCAAGGTGGTCGGTGTCGGGAGCGTCGGCACCCGCTGCTTCATCGTGCTGCTGGCCGGACGGGACGGTGACGACCCGCTGTTCCTCCAGATCAAGGAGGCCGGCAGCTCCGTCCTCGAGGAGCACCTGCCGACCGGCCCCTACGTCCACCCGGGCCGCAGGGTGGTGGCGGGCCAACGGCTGCTCCAGGCGGCGGGCGACATCTTCCTCGGCTGGATGACGGGACCGCAGGGCCGCGCCTTCTACTGGCGCCAGCTCCGCGACATGAAGGGCTCCGCCGAGGTCGCCGGGATGAGCCCGGCCGACCTGCTGGGGTACGGGCGGCTCTGCGGCACCGCCCTGGCGCGGGCGCACGCCCGCTCGGGCGACCGCATCGCGATCGCCGCCTACCTGGGCGGCGCCGACACCTTCGACCAGGCCGTCGCCGACTTCGCGCTCCGGTACGCCGACCAGACGACGGCCGACCACGCGGCGCTCGGCGCGGCCGTCGCGGCGGGTGTGCTCCCGTCGGCACCGGACAGCTGAGCGCCAGACCGGGCCGCCCCCTCCCCGGTCGGGCCGGGGGAGGCGGCGGAGGCGGAGGCACGGACCCGACCGGATCGGACGCGCGGACGGGCGGTCGCCGGTCGCCGCTGAGCCGACCGCGCAGATGCCGGTCGCCGCTGAGCCGACCGCACGGATGCTGGCCGCCGCTGAACCGACCGCGCAGATGCCAGTCGCCGCTGAGCCGACCGCGGAGACGCCGGTCGCCGCTGAGCCGACCGCGCAGATGCCAGTCGCCGCTGAGCCGACCGCGGAGACGCCGGTCGCCGCTGAGCCGACCGCGCGGATGCCGGTGGCCGCTGAGCCGAACGCTCAGGCGTTGGTCGCGCTGAGCGGACGCGCGGGCGCCGGTCGCCCTCCGAACCGGCCGCGCGGACGCCCGGTCGCCGCTGGGCCGAGTGACCGCTCACGCGCCGGTCGGCTCAGAGGCCGGGCGCACCCCACACCGGGAACCAGCGGCTGAGATCCTGCTCCATCCGCAGATCCTCACCGAGCGCGGCCTTCACCCGCAGCTCCAGCGCGTTGTCACGGCGCTGCCCGCCCCCGGGCAGCGGCGCGAACGGATAGAACGTGCCGCGCTTGTACAGGTAGACCAGCGCGATCGACCGGCCCGCCGGATCACGGAACCCGGCGAGCGAACACAGCAGCTGCGGTCCGAAGCCGTTGACCTCCATGGAGCTGTTCACCGCGTGCAGATCGTTGACCAGCATCGGGAGCTGCTCGGGGGAGCGGCGGGAGACCAGCCACGAGTACCCGTACTCGTCCTGGCGCAGCTCCACCGGCGGCCCGTCGCGCTCCGCGTCCGCGTCGAGCAGGGCCTGGACCTCGCGGTGGGTCTGCTCGAAGGCCGAGCCCTCGACCGTCGCGAAGCAGACCGCGCCGCTGCCGGTCGGCGTGAAACCGGCCGCGGCCTCAAGGGTCACGGCCGCCGACGGCAGCGCGAAGAGCTGGTCGAGATCCGGCAGGGCCGGTTTCGTCCGGCCCAGCAGAATGTCCAGAAACCCCATGCTCACGCCTTTCCGGGGGTCGCCGCCTCACCCAGCTCGGCGGAGATCCGCCCCAGCTGGTCGAGCCGCTGCTCCAGGGGCGGATGGGTCGAGAACAGCCGCGCGAGGCCGGGCTCGCTGCCCAGCGCGGGAGTGAAGTAGAAGGCGTTGAAGGCCTGGGCGGTCCGCAGATCCTTGCTGGGGATGCGGGCGATGTCGCCGGTGACCTTGGTGAGCGCCGACGCCAGCGCCGAGGGCCGCCCGGTGAGCAGGGCGGCGGACCGGTCGGCGGCCAGCTCCCGGTACCGGGACAGCGCCCTGATCAGCAGGAAGCTGAGCGCGTAGACGGCGGCGGAGATCCCGAGGACGGCGGCGAAGACGGCCAGCGTGTTCTGGTCCTTGCGGCCGCGGAACATCGACGAGTAGAACGCGAACCGCACCATCAGCCCCGCGATCACCCCGAGGAACGACGCGACGGTGATCACGGCGACGTCCTTGTGCGCCACGTGCGACAGCTCATGGGCGAGCACGCCCTCCAGCTCGGACCTGTCCAGCCGGCGCAGCAGCCCGGTGGTCACGCAGATCACCGCGTTGTTGGGGTTGCGCCCGGTGGCGAACGCGTTCGGCATCTCCATCTGGGACACCGCGACGACCGGCTTCGGCATGTCCGCGACGGCGCACAGCCGGTCGATCACCCCGTGCAGCTCGGGATACTCCTCCCGCTCCACGACCCGCCCGTGCATCGCGAACAGCGCGATCCGGTCGGAGAACCAGTACTGGCAGCCCAGCAGGACCGCCGCGATCACGACGACCAGGATCCACGACTTCAGCAACACGATCAGCGCGGCCATGAACGCCACGTACAGCAGCCCGAGCAGGAACAGGGTGACCCCCATCCGCGCCGTCAGGCGCCGATCGCTCCGGAAGCGGCTCTGCATCTGGATCACCCCGCAGTCAGGCACTCGTCCCACCGTCCAGTGTGCACCCGGCCAGGCCCATGAAGTGGTTGCGATCAGCCCTAGGAGCTGCAAAAGGTACCTGTGGATCGCCGCAGCTCAGCGCGGTGACGCGACCCCGGGCCCGGGTCGTCGGGTCGCCGCCGCCCGAGCGGTCGCGCGGCCTAGAAGGGCGCCCGGAACCCGGCCCAGCCCAGCAGCACGATGACGGCGGCGACCGCACCGAGAACGATCACCGTCGACACCCACGACGACCGGCGCCCGCCGACCGGATCGGGGTCGGCCCTGAAGGGCTGCGGCGCGGGCGGGTTCTCCTTCCAGCGGGCGGCCAGCATCCGGGCCCGCGCCGAGGGCTCCTTGTGCACGGCACCCTCGGCCCACCGAAGATCGAACTCCCGCTCGGCGTCGTCCTGTCCACCCATCCCCGTGACTCCCCGTGTCATCCCGTATCGAACATACGCACAGAAGACCCTACGGGGACGCCCCCGCCCCCGGGAAAGGGGAACGGGGGCGTCCGGACGCCGGTGTGCGGGCGTGGCTCGATCACACGTCGAAGTAGAGCTCGAACTCGTGCGGGTGCGGACGGAGCTGGAGCGGGGCGATCTCGTTGGTGCGCTTGTAGTCCACCCACGTCTCGATCAGGTCCGACGTGAAGACGTCGCCCGCGAGCAGGAACTCGTGGTCGGCCTCCAGGCGGTCAAGGACGGCCGGGAGGGAGGTCGGGACCTGGGCGACGCCCGCGTGCTCCTCGGGGGCCAGCTCGTAGAGGTCCTTGTCGATCGGCTCGGCCGGCTCGATCTTGTTCTTGACGCCGTCGAGGCCGGCCATCAGCAGCGCCGAGAAGGCCAGGTACGGGTTGCCGGAGGAGTCGGGCGCGCGGAACTCGACGCGCTTGGCCTTCGGGTTGGAACCGGTGATCGGGATACGCATCGCGGCGGACCGGTTGCGCTGCGAGTACACCAGGTTGACCGGCGCCTCGAAGCCCGGGACCAGGCGGTGGTAGGAGTTCACCGTCGGGTTGGTGAAGGCGAGCAGCGACGGGGCGTGCTTGAGGATGCCGCCGATGTAGTAGCGGGCGGTGTCCGACAGGCCCGCGTAACCGGCCTCGTCGTAGAAGAGGGGCGAGCCGCCGGCCCACAGCGACTGGTGGACGTGCATGCCCGAGCCGTTGTCACCGAAGATCGGCTTCGGCATGAAGGTCGCGGTCTTGCCGTTGCGCCACGCGACGTTCTTCACGATGTACTTGAAGAGCTGGAGGTCGTCGGCCGCGGCGAGCAGCGTGTTGAACTTGTAGTTGATCTCCGCCTGGCCCGCCGTGCCCACCTCGTGGTGCTGGCGCTCGACCTCAAGGCCGGACTTGGCCAGTTCGAGGGAGATCTCCGCGCGCAGGTCGGCGAAGTGGTCGACCGGCGGGGTCGGGAAGTAGCCGCCCTTGTAGCGGACCTTGTAGCCGCGGTTGTTCTCGACGGCGCCGGTGTTCCAGGCACCCGCCTCGGAGTCGATGTGGTAGAAGGACTCGTTCGCACTGGTCGCGAAGCGCACCGAGTCGAAGACGTAGAACTCCGCCTCCGGGCCGAAGTACGCGGTGTCGGCGATGCCGGTGGAGGCGAGGTAGGCCTCGGCCTTCTTCGCCACGTTGCGCGGGTCGCGGGAGTACTGCTCGCCCGTGATCGGGTCGTGGATGAAGAAGTTGATGTTGACCGTCTTGTCGCGGCGGAACGGGTCGACGCGCGCGGTGGACAGGTCGGCGCGGAGCGCCATGTCGGACTCGTGGATGGCCTGGAAGCCGCGGATCGAGGAGCCGTCGAACGCGAGCTCCTCGGCCGGGTCGAAGGCCTCGGCCGGGATGGTGAAGTGCTGCATCACACCCGGCAGGTCGCAGAATCGGACGTCGACGAACTTGACGTCCTCGTCCGCGATGAACTTCTTGGCCTCGTCGGCGTTCTGGAACATCCAGCTCCTCCTACTCCCGACCGTCCCGCCGGGGTGGTAGTTCGTTCGTGCGGCCAGTGCGGTGGCACACGCTGTGCCCGACCCTAAGGACGCGTGATTTCTCGGGCGTGACCCATTTGTTTCGCACAAGTTAACCGGACCATGTCCCGGTCACCCCTCCTGTCCCTACCCCGAAACGCGGGCAGTACGGTGGTCGGGTGGACAAGAGGGAAGCAGTTGGGTCGTGGCTGTCGGGCCCCCGCGCCGCCGCCGAGAGCGCCGGTGTCGACTTCGGGTACCGGGGCGAACAGCTCGGTCTGCCCGAGGAGGGACCCGGCTCGGTCGCCCGCCCGGGGCGCCGGATGGGCGCGCTCGCCGTCGACTGGGGCCTCTGCCTCTTGATCGCATACGGCCTCATCACGGACGGCTACCAGCAGGCCACCGGCAACTGGGCGCTGCTCGTCTTCTTCGTCATGGGCGCCCTCACCGTCGGCACCCTCGGCTTCACCCCCGGCAAGCGCCTGCTCGGCCTGCGCGTCGTCGGCCAGGACACCGGCCGCGTCCACCCGGCCCGCGCGCTGCTGCGCACCGCCCTGCTCTGCCTCGCCGTCCCGGCCCTGATCTGGGACCGCGACGGCCGCGGCCTCCACGACCGCCTGGCAAGGACGGTCGAGGTCCGGATCTGATCCTGGCGGCCTCCGGGACCTTCACGCCCTTCGGCAGGGGTCGCCCCGGCAGCGGCCTGTTGCTCATCGGGTTGCCCGTCGCGCGCAGCCGGTCGTCGGTCGCCGTGACCTGGGACGGCAGAAACCCTCTCCTTCTGGAGGGGGGTTTTTTCGATCCGGCCGGAACCGAATTCTCGTCCGTGCCACCGGTGACCGGCACCTCTGCCTACCCCGCCCGACGGTCGACTGTTCGAAGAACTCCCCGTTGTGAGAAATCCCGGTAGGGCGTGGGGCAGACCTGCTGGTGTCGGCCGAGGGTAACCAGCGGGGGGCACGGTCGTTGGCCGTACATCGCCCGTTCGGGTTCAACGAGGAGTAGCCAACCATGGCCGGCACCTGCCCCGATTGCCATGCTCCAGAGGCAATCGCGTACGTCGAGAACGACTCAGGAATCCACCCCTTCCCCTGCCTGGAATGCACGGCGAGCACCATCCGGGCGCAGCCGGGATCGACCCTCATGGGGTCGGCTCCCTGCGCCACGAGGCATTGTCAGGGGTCGGTGCAGGACGAGTACGTCTATAACCAGCGGGGTCGACTCATCCGGATCACAAAGAAGGCATGCCAGTTCTGTCGTTCCATCGAAGCGAAGGAGCCTGGAAATGCCCGAGGTGCGAGAGAATATCTCTTGCCCGACCCCCGGTTGTGACGGGTCGCGCGCCGACGTGTGGACAACGGACGAGAACGGCGACAGGCAATACGTTGCCCGCTCGGAACCCTGCGGTTCCTGCGGCCGGTGAAAGAGACGGACAGCACAAGGGAAAGGGGCCGTCCGGAGTGATCCGGGCGGCCCCCCTCGTGTGGGTGTCTCGCCGTCAGCGGGCCTTCGGGCCGCCCTTCGGGAGCTTCATGCCCTTCGGCATGGGCCCCTTCGGCAGAGGCATGTTGCTCATCAGGTCGCCCATCGCGCGCAGCCGGTCGTTGGTCGCCGTGACCTGCGGGCCGGTGAGGACGCGGGGGAACTTCAGCATGGTCGTCCGCACCTTCTTCAGCGGGACCTGACCCTCGCCCGTGCCGACGATCACGTCGTGCACCGGCACGTCCGCCACGATGCGGGCCATCTTCCGCTTCTCGGCCGCCAGCAGGCCCTTCACCCGGTTCGGGTTGCCCTCGGCGACCAGGACGATGCCGGCCTTGCCGACCGCCCGGTGCACGACGTCCTGGCTGCGGTTCATCGCCACCGCCGGGGTCGTGGACCAGCCCCGTCCGATGTTGTCCAGCACGGCCGCCGCCGCGCCCGGCTGGCCCTCCATCTGCCCGAAGGCGGCCCGCTCGGCCCGGCGTCCGAACACGATCGCCGTAGCGAGCAGCGCGAGGAACAGGCCAAGGATGCCCAGATAGATGGGGTGCCCGATCAAGAAACCGATCGCGAGGAAGACACCGAAGGTGACGATTCCGACAGCCGCGAGTACAAGACCGATCTTCTTGTCGGCCTTGCGGGTCATCTTGTAGGTCAGGGCGATCTGCTTCAGTCGCCCGGGGTTCGCAGCGTCCGCTGCGGTTTCCTTCCTCGCCATGCGCAGAAGTCTACGTGGCCCCGGGAGCGCGATCGACGGCAGTGCCCGGAGGGAAGGGTGAGGGGCCGCCTCAGGGGCGCGTGGAGAAGGGCGCGACGGGGGCCAGGTGGCTGTCCAGGGTCTGGTCGATGACGCGCTGGGCCTCGACGCGGTCCTTGGCGCGGCGGCGGTCCTCCAGGACGGACGTCCACGCGTTGCGACGGGCGGTGCGCTGGCCGCCGCTCATCAGCAGCGACTCGACGGCCCGCAGGGCGTCGGTGAAGGACGGGATGGCGGTGGCGCGAACGGGCGCGGCCTGCATGGCGGGAGTCCCCTCTGGGAGCGGCTGTGTGTGGCGTGAGTCCAGCGTCACTGATTGGTGTTACCAGGGCGTGACCGACCGGTCAAACAGGAATGAAACCTTGACGCGCGGGGCCGAAAGGCTGACGCGGCCCTGACGGACGCCCCCATCAGCGGGGACGGTCAGGGCCGCGTCGGTACGGCTATTACTGTCCGGTAGTATCTTGTGCGCGAATTCACACGGGATGGGCCCGTGTGCCGGTCGCGCAGCCCGGACCAGGACGGGCGCTCGGACCGCCGTCCCGGCCGGGGCGGGCGGTCAGACCGCCTGCGCCGCGATGTACGTGCCGCGCTTCTCGACCGCCATCTGGTACAGCCGTCCCGCGCGGTACGAGGAGCGCACCAGCGGGCCGGACATCACGCCGGAGAAGCCGATCTGCTCGGCCTCCTCCTTCAGCTCCACGAACTCGTGCGGCTTGACCCAGCGCTCCACGGGGTGGTGGCGCACGGTCGGGCGCAGGTACTGCGTGATGGTGATCAGCTCGCACCCCGCCTCGTGCAGCTGGCGCAGCGCCTCGCTGATCTCCTCACGGGTCTCGCCCATGCCGAGGATCAGGTTCGACTTGGTGACCAGGCCCTCGTCCCGGGCGGCCGTGATGACCTTCAGGGAGCGGTCGTAGCGGAAGCCGGGGCGGATCCGCTTGAAGATCCGCGGCACCGTCTCGACGTTGTGCGCGAACACCTCGGGGCGGGACGAGAAGACCTCCGCGAGCTGCTCGGGCACCGCGTTGAAGTCGGGTGCGAGCAGCTCGACCTTGGTGCGGCCGGCCTCGCGTCCCGCGGTCTGCGCGTGGATCTGGCGGACCGTCTCCGCGTACAGCCAGGCGCCGCCGTCGGCGAGGTCGTCGCGGGCGACGCCGGTGATGGTGGCGTAGTTGAGGTCCATCGTGACGACGGACTCGCCGACCCGGCGGGGCTCGTCACGGTCGAGGGCCTCGGGCTTGCCGGTGTCGATCTGGCAGAAGTCGCAGCGGCGGGTGCACTGGTCGCCACCGATCAGGAAGGTCGCCTCGCGGTCCTCCCAGCACTCGTAGATGTTCGGGCAGCCGGCTTCCTGGCAGACCGTGTGCAGGCCCTCGCTCTTCACGAGCGCCTGCATCTTCGTGTACTCGGGGCCCATTTTCGCCCGGGTCTTGATCCACTCGGGCTTGCGCTCGATGGGGGTCTGGCTGTTGCGGACCTCCAGGCGCAGCATCTTGCGTCCGTCGGGTGAGACTGCGGACACGACCGCTCCCTAGCGATTGATTCTTCGGCGATCCCAAGGGTACGCCCGTCGATTCGGTGGGCCGGAGGCGGTGCTCGCCCCTCCGCCGGGGCTCGCGCCCCGCTCCCCGCCGCGGCCCCCAGGGGCCTGGTCCTCAAAGTCGTCGAGCACCGTCCGCCAGGACCGGCGCCGGGCGCCGTCGCCCGGCGATGCGGTCGCCCGGCGATGCGGTCGGCCGGTGTCGTGGTCGGCCGGCGTCGTCAGGTGCCTGGCGTGCCGCTCGGGACGGCGGCGCTCGGAGCCGGTCCTGGGACCGCGCTCCGCACCACCGCCCCGCCGGTCTCGCGCGGTTTCAGTTCCGCGTTCTCCAGGACGTCCCGCAGATGGCGCTCGACCACCGGGAGGACCTCCTCGACGGTGATGTCGCGGCCCAGCTCGTTCGCCAGGGACGCCACCCCGGCGTCCCTGATGCCGCACGGGATGATCCGGTCGAACCAGCGGTTGTCCGGGTTCACGTTGAAGGCGAAGCCGTGCATGGTGACGCCCTTGGCGACCCGGATGCCGATCGCCGCGATCTTGCGGTCCTCGCGTCGCTGGCCCGCGTTGGACGGGGCGTACTCGGGGCCGTCGAGGCGCGGGTCGAACTCGTCGTCCGTCAGCCGCGGGTCGAAGTCGAGGGAGAGCCCTCCCGCGGCCGGCCGGTCCTCGACCGGGTCGCCCAGCACCCACACCCCGCTGCGGCCCTCGACCCGGCTGGTCCGCACGCCGTACTCGGCGCAGGCGCGGATCAGCGCCTCCTCGAGACGGCGCACGTGCGCCACCACGTCCACCGGGCGGGGCAGCTTCTGGATCGGGTAGCCCACCAGTTGCCCGGGGCCGTGCCAGGTGATCTTGCCGCCGCGGTCGACGTCCACGACCGGGGTGCCGTCCAGCGGGCGCTCGCTGTCCGCGGTGCGGCGGCCGGCCGTGTACACCGGGGGGTGTTCGAGGAGCAGCACGGTGTCCGGCACCTCGTCGGTGAACCGGGCCGCGTGCACCCGGCGTTGCTCGTCCCACGCCTCCTGGTACTCGACGGCCTCCGCGCCGAATCCCATGCGGACGAACCGCAACCCACTCACGGCAAGCGCCTCCTCGGTGAACCGGTGTCAGGTCTGTGACCCGCCCACGCCACTGTACGTCCGGCCGGTGTACGTCAGCCCTGGTGCCAATCCTCACACGATCGGATGAATGGGCGAGGAAGTGTGCGACGGTACGTGCACTCTCCGCTACATTCGCGCCGTTCGTGGGCCCAAAAGGGGCTGCTCACAGGCAATCCCGGCACTTCGCGTGTCCGGAAGGCAGGAGACCGCACCGCCGATGACGGAACGACCCGCGCAGCGCACTCCCAACCGCCAGCTCGCCGCGCTCATCGCAGAAGCGGGCTTCTCCAACGCGGGTCTGGCCCGTCGGGTCGATCAGCTCGGCCTGGAACACGGACTCGACCTCAGATACGACAAGACCTCCGTCACCCGATGGCTGCGCGGCCAGCAGCCCCGCGGCACCACCCCCGCCCTGATCGCCGAGGTCTTCACCCGCCGCCTCGGCCGCCGGCTCACCGCCCAGGACCTCGGCCTCGACGCCTGCGCCCCGGTCTACGCGGGCCTGGAGTTCGCCGGTACGCCCGAGGAGGCCGTCGACATCGTCAGCGGCCTGTGGCGCAAGGACTCCGGCAGCCACGCCGAGCTGCGGAAGATCGCCTTCACCCCGGCCGGGCTCGTGGTGCCCAGCCGGGACTGGCTGATCGGCAGGCCCGACGACAAGGTCGCCCACGGCGAGCCGCTCGTCCGGGTGCCCGCCCAGGGCCGCCCCGGCGCCGCCCGGCTCCCGGCCCCGCCCGAGCCGGGCGGCCCCCCGCACCGCCCGCGTCCGCCCGGCGACCGCGGCCCGGGACAGAAGGTCACCGGCGGGGACATCGCCGCGCTGCGCTCCGTCGGCGAACTCTTCCGCACCCTCGACGACATGTACGGCGGCGGCCACGCCCGCCAGGCCCTCGTGCGCTACCTGGAGCACGAGTGCGAGCCGATGCTGCGCGGCAGCTACGGCGAGCAGACCGGGCGGCGGCTGTTCGGCGCGGTCGCCGACCTGACCAGGCTGGTCGGCTGGACGTCGTACGACATCGCCGCGCACGGGCTCGCGCAGCGGTACTTCGTGCAGTCCCTGCGGCTCGCCCAGGCGGCCGGGGACCGGGCGTACGGCTCCTACGTGCTGCTCACGATGAGCCGCCAGGCCGTCTACCTCGGGCACGGCCGGGAGGCCGTCCAGCTGGCCCGGGTGGCGCAGCAGGGAGTGGGGACCAACGCGCCGCCGGTCGTGCAGGCGCTGCTGCACGCGGTGGAGGCGCGCGGGCACGGGGTGCTCGGCGAGGTGCGCAGCTGCACCGCGTCGCTGGTCCGCGCCGAACGCGCCCTGGAGACGTCCCGCACCGGGGACGAGGTGCCGTACTGGGCCAGGTTCTTCGACGAGGCGCAGCTCGCCGACGAGTTCGGGCACTGCCACCGCGACCTCCAGCAGTACCGCGCGGCGGCCCAGCACGCGGAGCGCTCCCTGCAACTGCGGGCGCCCGCCTTCGCCCGCAGCCGGCTGTTCTGCCGGGTGGTCCTGGCCACCGCCAGGCTCGGCCTCGGCGAACTCGACCAGGCCTGCCAGCTCGGCGCCGAGGCGGCGGGCCAGGCGGCCGAGATGCGCTCGGTCCGGGCCGTCGAGTACGTCAGGGACTTCGAACGCCGTCTGGAGCCGTACAAGGACGCGGCGCCGGTGCGCGGCTACCGCGACAAGGTGGCGGCCCTCGGCTGACGCCGTCCGGCGGACCGGTCCGCGCGACGCGACGGGGGCCAGGGCCAGGTGGACCGGTCCTGGCCCCCGTCCGCGTCCGGGCGCCCGCCGGCGTCCGCTGCCGGGCCTCCGTCCTCGCGGCCTCCCGTCCCGCTCAGGCTGCTTCCGCCGGTTCCGCCGATTCCGTGGGTTCCTGGGCCGGGGCCAGCGGCTCGGGCTGCGGGGTGGCGCGCGGCGGGTCCGCCCGGTTGAGGGAGCCGGACGCGCCGAGGTCCCTGATGATCGCCGCCGACGCCCGGTGCCCCGAGTGCAGCGCGCCCTGGACGGAGCTGGTGTCCCGGTGGTCGCCGCACACGTACAGGCCCGCGAGGAGCCGCACCGGGCGCCGCGGGTCGTGCGGGGGCCGCATCGAGGGGACCGCCTCGGCGGTGTGGTGGACCGCGAGGGTCTCCCAGCGCGACGTCGAGGTGCCGTAGAGGCGGGCCAGATGGGCGCGGACGGCGGTGTCGACGTCCGGCGGGGGAGTGCCGAGGACCGTCGAGGTGACGAGCGCGCGGCCGGCCGGCGCCCGGGACGGGTCGACGCGGCTGACCACGGCCGTGTGCGCCACAGGCCCGCCCCGGTCCGCGTCCAGCAGCAGCGACGCCCCCGTGTCGGGCGCCTCGTCGGTGGTGTGGTGGACGACCGTCACCGGGTGGAACCGCGGCACCCGCAGCCCCGGCAGCAGCTCGGCGGCGGCCCGCGCGTCCGTCGCGACCAGCACCGCGCGGCACCGGAACGTCCCGTGCTCCGCCGTCGTCACGGTGTTGGTGGCGACGGAGGTGACCCGCACCCCGGTGCGCACGGTGCCCGCGGGCAGCGCCCGGGTGAGCAGCTCGGGCAGGGTCTCCGCGCCGCCCTCCGGCAGGCAGAGCCGGCCGGAGGCGAAGGAGCGCAGCGCGAGGTCCGCGCACCGGCTCGACGTGGTCAGCTCCGGGTCGCACAGCAGCGCGGCCAGCAGCGGACGCAGGAAGCCCTCGACGGCCCGGGTGGGCAGCCCCCGGGAGGCGAGCGCGGGCCCCGCCGCCGACTCGGGGCGGGCCAGCAGCCGTTCGACCGGCAGCCCCGCGAAGCGGGCCAGCGCCGCGCCCAGCCGGGCCTGGTCCACGGCCGTGCCGAGCGGCCCGCCGGAGCGCCCGCGCGGTAGCGACGGTGACCGGGGGGCGCTCGCCAGAGCGCGCGCCACGTTCAGTGCGCCCCGTGCGCCCCGGGTGTTGGCCGGCGGGCCCACCCGGTGGTGCCGGCCGTCCCCGTGCAGCAGGACTCCCGGCGCGAACGGGCGCAGCACCAGCGCGTTCAGACCGGGTGTCAGACGTAGTTCGGGATACGCCGTCGACAGGAGCTGCCCGACCCGGTCGAGGCGGAACCCGTCGACCTTGTCGGTCGACATCCTGCCTCCCGGGCACGGTGCGGCCTCCAGGACCGCGGTCGTCACTCCTGCGCTGATCAGACGATGTGCCGCGGAGAGTCCGGCGACTCCGGCTCCCACGACGACGACGTCCGCCTGGTACGCGGGCTCAAGCACGTGCCCCTCCTCGCGATTGAGCGGCCAGTGCGGAGGTGTGCCCCCCAACTGGCTTGTCGAATACCCGAGTTCGGGTCGAGGGTAGGCGTGTGATCGGCCGACGGAAGTCGCGCATCGACAGGGCACGGACGCACGGCGGTCGCATGCCGGTCGCATACAGGTCGCGGGACGGCGCGGGCGGCGCCGCGCGAGGCTCAGCCGGCCGCCCTGATCGCCCCCTCGATGTCCGGGAACGCGAACGTGAACCCGGACTCCAGCAGCCGCTTCGGCAGCACCCGCGCGCTGCCGAGCACGTCCCCCGACATCTCGCCCAGCACGGTCCGCAGCACCGGCGCGGGCACCGCGAACAGCGTCGGCCTGCGCAGCACCCGGCCCATCGCCGCGGTGATCTCACGGTTGGTCAGCGGGGCGGGCGCGGTCAGGTTGAACGGCCCCGAGAGACCGTCGGAGTCGATGAGGTGCCGCAGCGCCGCCACCTCGTCGTGCAGCGCGATGAACGACCAGTACTGCCGTCCGTCCCCCATCCGCCCCCCGAGCCCCGCCTTGAACAGCGGGAACAGCCGCCCCCAGGCGCCGCCGTGCCGGTCCACCACCAGCCCGGTCCTGGCGAACACCGTCCGCACCCCGGCCTCCCGCACGGGGTCCGCCGCACCCTCCCAGGCCACGCACACCGACGGCAGGAAGCCCTCGCCCGCGGGCGCGCCCTCGTCCACCGCGCGGTCACCGGTCTCGCCGTAGTAGCCGACCGCGCTGCCGTTCACGAAGACCCGCGGCTTCCGGTCGAGCCCGGCGACCGCCTCGGCCAGCGCGGTCGTGCCGCGCACCCGGCTCTCCCTGATCCGCGTCTTGTACGCGTCCGTCCAGCGGTGGTCGCCCACCCCGGCGCCCGCCAGGTTCACCACCGCGTCGCACCCGGCGAGCCCCGCCGCGTCCACCCGCCCGGCCTCCGGGTCCCAGCGGACCTCGTCGGGCCCCCTGGGCGCCCTGCGCACCAGCCGCACCACCTCGTGCCCGTCGGCGGTCAGAGACCGCACCAGGGCGCCACCGATCAGCCCGGACGCGCCGGCCACCACCACTCGCGAAGGTTCCATGGGCCCATTCTGCGCGCGGCGGCCAGGAACACCCCGTCGGCACCCGGGCACTCCGACGTAGGGTGACCGTCATGCCGGAGCCGTACATACGCCACGCCGTCCCCGCGGACGAGGAGACCCTGAGCCGTCTCGACCGGATCGCCTGGTCTCCGCTGCACGCCGTACAGCCGCGTCCGCAGCCGCCGTACCCGCCCTTCTTCACCGAGCGGTTCGGCCCCAGGGACCACCTGGTCGCCGAACTCGACGGAGCCGCGGGACCCGACGGAGCCGCGGGACCCGATGGAGCCGCCGGACCCGATGGAGCCGCCGGACCCGACGGAGCTGTCGGAGCCGCCGGACGTGACCGGCGGGTCGTCGGATACGTCAGGCTCGGGTTTCCCACCTCCCTCGCCTGCAACGCGCACGTCCGGCAGATCCTCGGGTTCCTGGTCGCCGAGGAGGCGCGCGGCGCGGGCGTCGGGCGGGCCCTGCTGCGGGCCGCCCGCGAGGAGGCCAGGAGGCAGGGCGCACGCCGGCTCACCCTGCGCGTCCTCGGGCACAACACGCCCGCCCGCACCCTCTACGCGTCCGAGGGGTTCGCCGTGGAGGGCGTGCTGCCGGGCGAGTTCCTGCTGGACGGCGCCTACGTCGACGACGTCCTCATGGGGTGCGCCCTGTGACCGGCGGCGCCCCGGCCTGACGCCCGGGGGCCGGACGCTCAGGACGTGATCAGCGGCCCGGTGTCCACCGCCGCCGTCGCGGACGCCGCCCGCCTCGCGTCCTGCGCCACCTCGGCCGCCGTCAGCACATAGCCCGTCTCGGCGTTCGACGTGGAGCGCGCGAAGACCACGCCGAACACCCGGCCGTCCGTGGTCAGCAGCGGCCCGCCCGAGTTGCCCGGCCGCACCGTGGAGCGGATCGAGTAGATCTCCCGGGTCACCATGGCGTCGTTGTAGATGTTCTGCCCGGTCGCCCGCACCCGCTGGGCGACCGTCGCCGCCTGGAGGTCCAGACCGCCGTCCTGCGGATAGCCGGCCACCACCGCCGCGTCGCCGCGCCCCGCGTCGTCGTCGAACTGCAGCACCGGCGCGTCGAGACCCGGCACGAAGAGCACCGCCACGTCCTTCTGCGGATCGAACAGCACCACCCGCGCCGGATAGGACCGCCCCACCCCGCCGACCCGCACGGTCGGCGCGTCGATCCCGGCCACCACGTGCGCGTTGGTCATCACCCGCTCCCGCGCGTACACGAACCCGCTGCCCTCGCGCCCCTGGTCGCCCGAGACCCCCTCGACCTTCACCGTGCTGCGCCTGGCCGCCTCCGTCGCCCCGGCCGTGACGCTGTCGCCCGAGGGCTTCGCCACCTCCGCCGTCGACTCGTTCTCGAAGGGGTTGAAGACCTGCGGGAACCCCGCCTCGCTCAGCGCCGAGGTGGCCCGCGAGAACCAGACGGGCGTGGTGTCCGGCATGACGTCCTGCACCGCGCCCAGCACCCGCGAGTCCCGGATCGCCGACGTCACCAGCGACGACGAGGACGCCCCGAGGACGCTCGCCGCGACCCACGCCACGATCAGCACCGCCACCGAGTTCGCCGCCGCGCCGCCGAGGCCGTCCGCCACCCGCAGCGGCCCCCGGTCCAGCTCCCGGCGCAGCCGCAGCGCCAGCCGCCCCGCCAGCTCGTGCCCCACGACGGCCGGCACCAGCACGGTGAGCACCGCGGTCACCGTCGCCGCCCGGGTGCCGGCCGTCACCAGGTCCATCACCCACGGCAGCACCCAGACACCGACGACCGCGCCGCCGACGAAACCGGCCAGCGACACACACCCGGCCACCAGGCCGCGCCGGTAGCCGGACGCCGCGTAGACCACCACCACCAGCAACAACAGGACGTCGAGCAGATCCACGGAGCCGCCTTTCTCTCGGACCCCTCAGTACGGGCGGGGCGTCGCCAGTGATCAGCCACGCGCGCGTGCGGGTCAGGGAACCGGCCACGCGCGCGTGCACCGGGAGAAACGTCTCGGACCAGGACGATGGTTCCACCGGGTGGCACAGCACACATCGCGGACGGCGCCGATCGACCCGAGAGTGGGACCATGCGCGTGCTCCGAAGGGCGTCAGGCGGCGGCCGGACCAGGAGCCGGCGGCCGGTCCGGATATCCGGCGCCGGCCCGTTCCTGCTCGGCTGCCTGCCCGTGCTCGCCGCCGTCCTCGCCCTGCTGCTCAGCGCCTGCGGCGGCGACGGCACCCGCCCGCGCCGCACGCCCCCCGAGCCGACCACCCGGCCCGCCCCGCACACCGCGCCCGAGCCACGCGTGGTGCCCCGCTCGGCCTGGCTCGACGACTTCACCCGGCACGCCCAGCCGCCACCGCGCTACGACGACAAGGTGGTCGCCGTCTTCGTCCACCACACCGACACGCCCAACGGCTACGACTGCGCCGACACCCCCAGGATCGTCCGCGACCTGTACTCGGGACAGACCGGCGGCCGGCAGTGGGACGATCTCGGCTACAACTTTCTCGTCGACCGCTGCGGCACCGTCTACGAGGGCCGCGCCGGGGGCGTCGACCGGCCCGTCACCGGCGCCCACACCCAGGGCTTCAACCACCGCACCACCGGCGTCGCGGCGATCGGCACCTTCACCGCGGGCGCCGAGGTGCCGCGCGCGATGACCGACGCGATCGCCGCGCTGGCCGCCTGGAAGCTCGGCCTCGCCGACGTCGACCCGCGGGGCGTCGCCCGGCTCGTCTCCAGCAACGACCTCAGCCTCTACCCGGCGGGACACGAGGCCGTCCTGCCGGCGCTCGCCGGTCACCAGGACGGCTACGCGACCACCTGTCCTGGCGCCGCCCTGATGGCCAGGCTGCCCGCCGTGCGCGAGGCGGCCGCCGGACTCCAGGGCCGGCGGGGCCCGACCGGCCCGGCACCTTCCACAGGAACGCCACAGCCGGCCCGCAGAGTCCTGAGAACTCCGGCTCCTACCGTCAGTGACATCGAAGCCGACCGGAGGTGGGGAACGTGAACAGCAGCCGTACGGGGTCCTCGGAGGAGACGGCGGGCCGCACGCGGGTCACGGGCGAGCCGTGGGCGGTGCTCGGCGCCGTCGTCGCGGTGGTCCTCGGCCCGGCCGCGGCCACCGCGTCCGCGCTCGACCAGGCCAACGCGGCCCCGCTGCACCACGCCGTGAAGGCCGAACAGAACCAGGCGTACCTCCCCTCGGACACCACCCGACGCCGCGCGGCGGCCCAGGAAGCTCCCGGCACGCCCTGCTGAGGCCCGCCGGTCAGTCGCGGAAGCGGCCCCACAGCGCCGGGAAGCGCTGGGCGAGCACCCGGTCGTCCTCGAAGTCGAGGGGGGCGCCCGCCGGTTCCGCGGGCGCGGGCGCGATGCCGAGGTCGGGGGCGACGTCACCGGTGAGCTGTTCGTAGGCCTCGTCGGCCGCGTAGCCGAGCTCCTCGCCGTCGCCGTCGATCTCCTCGTCGAAGTCGGGCAGCAGTTCGGCGAGCGCGTCCGGGTCGTGCACCGCGCCCTCGTACACCTCGCGGCCCTGGCCGATCAGCCAGCAGCGGAAGAAGTCGAAGACGTCGTCGCCCGCGCCGTCGAGGAGCACCCAGGCCGCGCCCCACAGGTCCCAGGTGTACGCCCGGTTGAAGCGGGCCTCGAAGTGCCGGGCGAAGTCGAGCACCTGCTCCGGGTCGAGGCGCAGCAGCCGCTCCACGAGCAGGTCGCTCTGCTCCTCGGGGTCGCCCTCGGCGGCCTCGCGGGTGGCGTCCACCAGCTCCCAGAACTCCGTCTCGTCCATCACGGGTCCAGCATCCGTCCTGGGCGGGTGGGGCGCACGCGGAGTGCGGCGGATTGTTATCACCGGAACACCGCGCCCCCTGGCCGTCCCGCACGCCGGTATCGGCCCACCACCACCGGGCCCACCACCTGGCCCACGCCCCGGCCCCGCCCGACCGGTGTCCGTTCACCGTCACGGGCCGAGGCCCATCACCGCGCAACCGCGCAACCGCGCAACCGAGCCGCCGAGCAACCGAGCAACCGAGCCTCACCCCAGCCTCAACTCCGCCCCGCCGCGCACCCTCACGCTCTCTCTCCCCCCCCGCCGAGCAGCCTCGCGTCCCCGCCCCCCCGCCGCCCCTCACCCCTCGTACAGTCCTCGCAACCGGGCCGCGTCCTCCGTGAAGCGGGCGCGCAGGGCGGGTGGGGAGAGGATCTCCGCCTCCGGTCCCAGGGCCGTCAGCTGGGCGTGGGCGACCTCCTGCGACTCCACGCCGAGCGTCACCGTCACCCGGCCCGCCGGGTCCGGCGGCCCGGCGGACGCCAGCGCGTCCCGGGCCGCCACCGGGTCGACGGCGTGCGGCAGCGCGCGCACGCCCTCCGCCGACAGCCGCACCACCACCTCGTCCCGCAGGATCGACCGGGCGAACTGCGCGGCCCGCTCCTCCCAGAAGCCGGGCAGATCGAACTCGGCGTCCCGGGCGAACCGTTCCTCCCGCGCCTCGACCGCCGTGAACCGGTCGACCCGGTACACCCGGAAGGTCTCCGCCACCCGCGCGCACAGGTACCAGACGCCCGCCTTCAGCACGAGCCCGTACGGCTCCAGTTCCCGTTCCACCTCCACCCCCGCCTCCCGGCCCCGGTAGCGGGCGGTGATCCCGCGGTCGTCCCAGACCGCGTCCGCGACCGCGGGCAGCAGCGGGGGCGTCCCCGGCTCCGCGAACCAGTTCGGGGCGTCCAGATGGAAGCGCTGCGCGGCCGTCCTTGAGGCGTCCCGCAGCGACGGCAGCAGCGCGGCCGACACCTTCAGGCGGGCCGCGGACGCCGCGTCCTCGAGACCCATCTCGCGCAGCGCGCCCGGCACCCCGGACAGGAACAGCGCCTCCGCCTCACCGCGCGCCAGCCCCGTCAGCCGGGTCCGGTAGCCGCCGACCAGCCGGTAGCCGCCGCCGCGCCCGCGGTCCGCGTAGACCGGCACCCCCGCCTCCGACAGCGCCTGCGCGTCCCGGGTCACCGTCCGCTCCGACACCTCCAGCTCACGGGCGAGTTCGGCGGCGGTCATGGCGGGTCTCGACTGGAGGAGCAGCACCATCTTGATGAGGCGGGCAGCGCGCATACGGCCCATCATGCAACGAGGCCCCGCCCGGAAGATCCGGGCGGGGCCTCGTCGTACGGCTCGCGGGGCGGCTACAGGCCGTAGCGCTCCCTGGCCTCCTTCACCGCGGTCGCCTTCACGTCACCGCGCCTGGCCAGCTGCGCCAGGGCCGCGACGACGACCGACTGGGCGTCGACACCGAAGTGGCGGCGGGCCGCGTCCCGGGTGTCGGAGAGGCCGAAGCCGTCCGCGCCCAGCGACGACCAGTCCTGCTCGACCCACTGCGCGATCTGGTCGGGGACCTGGCGCATGTAGTCGGAGACCGCGAGCACCGGGCCCTCGGCGCCGTGCAGCGCCTGCCGTACGTACGGCACCCGCTCCTCGCCGCGCAGCAGGGCCGCGTCCGCTTCGAGGGCGTCCCGGCGCAGCTCGGTCCAGGAGGTCGCGGACCACACGTCGGCGGCCACACCCCACTCCTCGGCGAGCAGCTTCTGCGCCTGGAGGACCCAGTGGATCGCGGTGCCCGAGCCGAGCAGCTGGATGCGCGGGGCGTTGGCCGCGGCCACGTTCAGACCGGCCGACTCCGCCGTGTTGAACCGGTACAGGCCCTTGACGATGCCCTCGTCGACACCGGGACCCGACGGCTTCGCCGGCTGCGGCATCGGCTCGTTGTAGACGGTCAGGTAGTAGAAGACGTTCGGGTCCTCGCCCGGTGCCGCCTCGCCGTACATCCGGCGCAGACCGTCCTTGACGACCGCCGCGATCTCGTAGGCGAACGCCGGGTCGTAGGAGAGCGCCGCCGGGTTGGTCGCGGCGATGACGGGGGAGTGGCCGTCGGCGTGCTGGAGGCCCTCGCCGGTCAGCGTGGTGCGTCCGGCGGTCGCGCCGACCAGGAAGCCGCGGCCGAGCTGGTCGCCGAGCTGCCACATCTGGTCGGCCGTGCGCTGCCAGCCGAACATCGAGTAGAAGATGTAGAACGGGATCATCGCCTCGCCGTGCGTCGCGTACGACGTCGAAGCGGCGATGAAGTCGGCCATCGAACCGGCCTCGGTGATCCCCTCGTTGAGGATCTGGCCGTTCTTGGCCTCCTTGTAGTACATCAGCTGGTCACGGTCGACCGGCTCGTACGTCTGGCCCTTGGGCGAGTAGATGCCGAGCGACGGGAACAGCGACTCCATACCGAAGGTGCGCGCCTCGTCGGGGACGATCGGCACCCAGCGCTTGCCGGTCTCCTTGTCCCTGACCAGGTCCTTGATCAGCCGGACGAACGCCATGGTGGTCGCCACGTTCTGCGAGCCCGAGCCCTTGTCGAACGAGGCGAACGCCTTGTCGGCGGGGGCGGGCAGCGCGGGCAGCGGCTGGGTGCGGCGGGCCGGGGCCGGGCCGCCGAGTGCCGCGCGGCGCTCCTGGAGGTAGCGGACCTCGGGGGAGTCGGCGCCGGGGTGGCCGTAGGGCACCTGGCCGTCCACGAACCGGCTGTCGGGGATGGGCAGTTCGAGCAGGTCGCGCATCGTCTTGAACTCGTCCACCGTGAGCTTCTTCATCTGGTGGTTGGCGTTCTTCGACGCGAAGCCCTCGCCGAGGGTGTGGCCCTTGACGGTCTGCGCCAGGATGACGGTCGGCGCGCCCTTGAACTCGACGGCCGCCTTGTACGCGGCGAACACCTTCCGCGCCTCGTGACCGCCGCGGGAGAGGTGGAAACAGTCGAGGATCTTGTCGTCGCTCAGCAGCTTCGCCATCTCGGCGAGCGCCGGGTCCTTGCCGAAGAAGTCCTCGCGGATGTAGGCGGCGCCGCGTGTCTGGTACGTCTGCACCTGCGCGTCCGGCACCTGGCGCAGCCGGCGGACCAGCGCGCCCGTGGTGTCCAGGGCGAACAGCTCGTCCCAGGCGGTGCCCCACAGCGACTTGACGACGTTCCAGCCGGCGCCGCGGAACTGCGCCTCGAGCTCCTGCACGATCTTGAAGTTCGCGCGGACCGGGCCGTCGAGGCGCTGGAGGTTGCAGTTGATGACGAACGTGAGGTTGTCGAGCTGCTCACGGGCGGCGAGCGCGAGGGCCGCCGTCGACTCCGGCTCGTCCATCTCGCCGTCGCCCAGGAAGGCCCAGACGTGCGACGCGGAGACGTCCTTGACGCCGCGGTTGGTCAGGTAGCGGTTGAAGCGCGCCTGATAGATCGCGGAGAGCGGGCCGAGACCCATGGAGACCGTCGGGAACTCCCACAGCCAGGGCAGCCGGCGCGGGTGCGGGTACGACGGGAGGCCCTCGCCGCCCGACTCCCGGCGGAAGTTGTCCAGGTGGTGCTCGGTGAGCCGGCCGTCGAGGAAGGCGCGGGCGTAGATGCCGGGGGAGGCGTGGCCCTGGATGTAGAGCTGGTCGCCCGAGCCGTCGGCCTCCTTGCCCCGGAAGAAGTGGTTGAAGCCGGTCTCGTAGAGCCAGGCCGCGGAGGCGAAGGTGGCGATGTGGCCACCGACGCCGTATTTGCTGCCGCGGGTCACCATCGCCGCCGCGTTCCAGCGGTTCCACGCGGTGATGCGCTGCTCCATCGCCTCGTCACCGGGCGCGGACGGCTCGGCGGAGGTGGGGATGGTGTTGACGTAGTCCGTCTCGAGCAGCTTGGGCAGCGCGATGCCGTTGCCCTCCGCGCGCTCCAGCGTGCGTCGCATCAGGTACGCGGCACGGTGCGGGCCGGCCGCCTTGGTGACCGCGTCCAGCGAGGCCTGCCATTCGGCGGTCTCTTCTGGGTCGCGGTCCGGGAGCTGGTCGAGCTCGCTCGGCTGGATGGCGTTGGGGTCGGTCATGTCGCCGCCTTCCTCAGTCGAAGGGGGTTCCCTCATCGGTAAGGGTTCGGGGGTGCCCTTTGTCTTTGGCAGGACAGGGCGGAGGGCTCGGGTGCAAGCCCGTCGGCGACTCTAACTCGCTGATCGATGATCGATCAAAGGGTTGAAGGGTAAAACCTCTTGATTCCGAGAAAGTAGGCACGCGGTGCCTGCCTCCTGGACACGCCGTGCCGTCCATTTCGGGCGTTCTCGCAGGTGAGCGGGGCGGTGCTCGGCTGCGTCAGGGGCGCGGGGCGCAGCCGAGGACGTGCGCCTTCACGATTTCCGCGATCCGCGGGTCCCGGCGCCTGAACGCGGCCACCAGCTCCTCGTGCTCCTCCGCGTACGACTGCTGCACGGTCCCCAGCCACCGGATCGACAGCGCCGTGAACACCTCGATGCCCAGGCCCTCCCAGGTGTGCAGCAGCACCGAGTTGCCCGCGGCCCGCACCAGCTCGCGGTGGAAGCCCACGGTGTGCCGCACCTGGCCGGTGCCGTCGGCGGCCCTGTCGGCCTCGTACAGGGCGACGACGTGCGGTTCGAGGGCCGAGCAGTCCGACGCGAGCCGCTGCGCCGCCAGCTCGGCCGCGATGGCCTCGAGACCCGCCCGCACCGGGTAGCTCTCCTCCAGGTCGGCCGCGGTCAGGTTGCGCACCCGCACGCCCTTGTTGGGGGCCGACTCGATCAGCCGCAGCGACTCCAGCTCGCGCAGCGCCTCCCGCACCGGCGTCTGGCTGACCTCCAGCTCGGTCGCGATGCGCCGCTCCACGATCCGCTCGCCCGGCTTCCAGCGCCCGCTGACGATCCCCTCCACGATGTGCTCGCGGATCTGTTCGCGCAGCGAGTGGACGACGGGCGCGGTCATGAGGGCTCCTTCGACAGGGGCCGCCCATCGGCCCCCGGGGCGTTCGACGTTTAGACAATAAGGCCGGAGCGCGCCCCGGGAAGGGCGCGTGGGGGTGCTTTTCTCCAGGTGAGACGAGGCGCACACGGGGTCGCCGGGAAAGCCTGATGCCCCCGTCCGGATGATCCGGACGGGGGCATCGACGCACTGCGGGGAGGGCGCCTACAGGCCGAGCTCGACCTCGAACTCGCCGGCCTCCAGGATCCCCTTGACCGCGGTCAGGTAACGGGCCGCGTCGGCGCCGTCCACCAGACGGTGGTCGTAGGAGAGGGTCAGGTAGGTCATGTCGCGGACGCCGATGACCGTGCCCTCCTCGGTCTCGATGACCGCCGGGCGCTTGACCGTGGCACCGATGCCGAGGATCGCGACCTGGCCGGGCGGCACGATGATCGTGTCGAACAGCGCGCCGCGCGAACCGGTGTTGGAGATGGTGAAGGTCGCGCCGGACAGCTCGTCCGGGGTGATCTTGTTGGCGCGGACCTTGCCGGCCAGCTCCGCCGTGGCCTTGGCGATGCCCGCGATGTTGAGGTCGCCGGCGTGCTTGATGACCGGGGTCATCAGGCCCTTCTCGGAGTCCACCGCGATTCCGACGTTCTCGGAGTCGAAGTAGGTGATCGTGCCCTCGGCCTCGTTGATCTTGGCGTTGATGACCGGGTGGGCCTTCAGCGCCTGGGCCGCCGCCTTCACGAAGAACGGCATCGGGGAGAGCTTGACGCCCTCGCGCGCGGCGAAGGAGTCCTTGGCCTGGCCCCGCAGCCGCATCAGGCGCGTGACGTCGACCTCGACGACCGACGACAGCTGCGCCTGCTCGTGCAGCGCCTTGACCATGTTGTCGCCGATGACCTTGCGGATGCGGGGCATCTTGACGGTCTGGCCGCGGAGGGGGGAGGCCTCCAGCTTCGGCGCGGACTTCTTGGCGGCCGGGGCAGCGGCGGCGGCCGGCGCGGGAGCGGCGGCGGCCTTCGCGGCCTCGGCGGCGGCCAGGACGTCCTGCTTGCGGATGCGGCCACCGACGCCGGTGCCCTTGACGGAGCCCAGCTCCACGCCGTTCTCGGCGGCGAGCTTGCGCACCAGCGGGGTCACGTAGGCACCGTCGTCACCGGCGGTCGCGGCGGGCGCCGGGGCCGGGGCGGCGGGAGCGGCGGCCTGCGGGGCCGGGGCCGCCGGGGCGGGCGCCGGTGCGGCCGGAGCCGGGGCGGCGGCCTGCGGGGCGGGAGCGGCGGGCGCCGGAGCCGGTGCGGCCGGAGCCGCGGGGGCCGCGGGCGCCGCCGGCGCCGCCGGCGCGGGAGCCGGGGTCTCGGCGGCGGGCGCCGGGGCCGGGGCCGCGGGGGCCTCGGCGGCCGCGGGAGCGGCACCCGGGGCGCCGATCACGGCCAGCTTGGCGCCGACCTCGGCCGTCTCGTCCTCGGCGACGACGATCTCCAGGAGCACACCCGAGGTGGGCGCCGGGATCTCGGTGTCGACCTTGTCGGTCGAGACCTCAAGGAGGGGCTCGTCCTCGGAGACCTCCTCGCCGACCTCCTTCAGCCAGCGGGTGACGGTGCCCTCGGTGACGGACTCGCCCAGCGCGGGCAGGACCACGTCGGTGCCCTCGGCGCCACCGCTCGCGGCGGGGGCCGCCGGAGCCTCGGGGGCCGGGGCGGGGGCGGCCGGGGCCTCGGCGGCGGGCGCCGGGGCGGCCTCGGGTGCCGGAGCCGCGGCGGGCTCGGCGGCGGGGGCCGGGGCGGGAGCGCCCGTGCCGTCGTCGATGACGGCCAGCTCGGCGCCGACCTCGACGGTCTCGTCCTCGGCGACCTTGATGGAGGCGAGGACACCGGCGGCGGGCGAGGGGATCTCGGTGTCGACCTTGTCGGTCGACACCTCGAGCAGCGGCTCGTCGGCCTCGACGCGCTCTCCCTCGGCCTTCAGCCAGCGGGTGACAGTGCCCTCGGTGACGCTCTCACCGAGCGCCGGAAGGGTTACGGAAACCGCCATGGTTTCGGTTGCTCCTTACGAATTGCGGAAGTCTGTGTCGTCGCGATCGACGGAGTACGACTGGGGGTGGGGGTCAGTCGTGCGCGTGCAGGGGCTTGCCGGCCAGCGCCAGGTGGGCCTCGCCGAGCGCCTCGTTCTGCGTCGGGTGGGCGTGGATGAGCTGGGCGACCTCGGCCGGCAGCGCTTCCCAGTTGTAGATCAGCTGGGCCTCGCCGACCTGCTCGCCCATGCGGTCGCCGACCATGTGGACGCCGACCACGGCACCGTCCTTGACCTGCACGAGCTTGATCTCGCCCGCGGTCTGGAGGATCTTGCTCTTGCCGTTGCCCGCCAGGTTGTACTTGAGAGCGACGACCTTGTCCGCGCCGTAGATCTCCTTGGCCTTGGCCTCGGTGATGCCGACGGAGGCGACCTCGGGGTGGCAGTACGTCACCCGGGGAACGCCGTCGTAGTCGATCGGGACCGTCTTCAGGCCGGCGAGCCGCTCCGCCACCAGGATGCCCTCGGCGAAGCCGACGTGCGCGAGCTGGAGCGTGGGCACCAGGTCGCCGACGGCGGAGATGGTCGGGACGTTGGTGCGCATGTACTCGTCGGCCAGGACGTAGCCGCGGTCCATGGCGACGCCCTGCTCCTCGTAGCCGAGACCCTGCGAGACCGGGCCGCGGCCGACGGCCACCAGCAGGACCTCGGCCTCGAACTCCTTGCCGTCGGCGAGGGTGACCTTGACGCCGTCGGCGGTGTACTCGGCCTTCGAGAAGAAGGTGCCCAGGTTGAACTTGATGCCGCGCTTGCGGAACGCGCGCTCAAGAAGCTTGGAGGAGTTCTCGTCCTCGAGCGGGGCGAGGTGCTTGAGGCCCTCGATGATCGTGACCTCGGAGCCGAAGGACTTCCACGCCGAGGCGAACTCGACGCCGATGACACCGCCGCCCAGGATGATCGCGGACTTCGGTACGCGGTCCAGGACGAGGGCGTGGTCGGAGGAGATGATCCGGTCGCCGTCGATCTCCAGGCCCGGCAGCGACTTCGGCACGGAGCCGGTCGCCAGCAGGATGTGACGGCCCTGGACGCGCTGGCCGTTCACGTCGACGGAGGTGGGGGAGGAGAGCCGGCCCGCACCCTCGATGTAGGTGACCTTGCGGGAGGCGATGAGTCCCTGGAGGCCCTTGTAGAGGCCCGAGACCACGCCGTCCTTGTACTTGTGGACCGCCGGGACGTCGATGCCCTCGAAGGTCGCCTTCACGCCGAACTGCTCGCTCTCGCGGGCCTGGTCGGCGATCTCGCCCGCGTGCAGCAGGGCCTTGGTGGGGATGCAACCCCGGTGCAGGCAGGTACCGCCGACCTTGTCCTTCTCGATCAGGGCGACGTCCAGGCCCAGCTGGGCCCCGCGCAGGGCCGCGGCGTAACCACCGCTACCGCCGCCGAGGATCACTAGGTCGAAAACGGTGCTGGCGTCGTTCGCCACGTCACGTCCTCCATGCATTGCGCCACGCCGGTCGTCGGCGACCGGTCGGCGGCTGGTGTCCGGCCGCTCTTTCTTCGGCCCTGTGATGGGGGCCCTGTCCTGCCGAGCCCCATCTTCGCACTTGTCGGAGGTGGAAGAGACGCCGGGCCGGGGTGTGAGACGTCCCACGTTCGGTCGAGGGTACGAGAACGGGGCCCCGCCCTACCCGCGCGCGGGGCCCCGTGACGGTGCGTGTGGATCAGCCGAGGTCGCCCGCGGCGGTCAGCTCCGCGAGCCGCACCAGGGTGCGCACGGCCGTGCCGGTACCGCCCTTGGGGGTGTAGCCGAAGGGACCGCCCTCGTTGAACGCGGGGCCCGCGATGTCCAGGTGGGCCCAGCTGATGCCGTCGCCGACGAACTCGCGCAGGAACAGGCCGGCGACCAGGCCGCCGCCCATCCGCTCGCCCATGTTCGCGATGTCGGCGGTGGGGGAGTCCATGCCCTTGCGCAGGTGCTCGGGGAGCGGCATCGGCCAGGCCGGCTCGCCGACCTCCTCGGCCGCCTCGTGCACGGCGGCGCGGAACGCGTCGTCGTTCGCCATGATCCCGAAGGTGCGGCTGCCGAGCGCCACCATCATCGCGCCGGTGAGGGTCGCGACGTCGACGACGGCGTCCGGCTTCTCCTGCGAGGCAGCCCACAGCGCGTCCGCGAGGACCAGCCGGCCCTCGGCGTCGGTGTTGAGGACCTCGACGGTCTTGCCGCTGTACATGCGCAGCACGTCACCGGGGCGGGTGGCGGAGCCGGAGGGCATGTTCTCGGCGAGCGCGAGCCAGCCGGTGACATTCACCTCCAGGTTCAGCCGCGCGGCGGCGACGACGGCCGCGAAGACCGCCGCGGCGCCGCTCATGTCGCACTTCATCGTCTCGTTGTGCCCGGCGGGCTTCAGCGAGATGCCGCCCGAGTCGTAGGTGATGCCCTTGCCGACGAAGGCGAGGTGCTTCTTCGCCTTGGAGCTGGTGTACGAGAGCTTCACCAGACGCGGACCGGCCGCGGAGCCGGCGCCGACGCCGAGGATGCCGCCGTAGCCGCCCTTCTCCAGCGCCTTGACGTCGAGCACCTGCACCTTGATGCCGTGCTCCTTGGCGGCCGTCTGCGCGACGGCGGCGAACGCCTCGGGGGTGAGGTCGTTCGGCGGGGTGTTGATCAGGTCGCGGGCGCGGTTCAGCTCCTCGGCGACGGCGGTGGCGCGTTCGAGGGCGGCCTTGTGCTCCTTGTCACGCGGCTTGGCGCCGAGCAGCGCGGCCTCGCCGAGGGGGCCCTTGGCGTCCTTGCCGTTGTCCTTGTAGGCGTCGAAGGAGTACGCGCCCAGCAGCAGGCCCTCGCCGATGACGGCGACGTCGGCCGCGTCGGCGACCGGCAGGGCGACGGCGGCCTTCTTGGCGCCGGCCAGGGTGCGGGCGGCGACGCCCGCGGCCCGGCGCAGCGCCTCGGGGGCGTAGCCGGCGCCCTTCTCGGGCTCGGGGCCGAGGCCCACCGCCACCACGAGCGGGGCCTTGAAGCCGCCGGGTGCCGGCAGCTTGGTCACCTCTCCCTCGGCGCCCGAGGCACCGAGGGTCTCCAGGACGCCGGCGAGCCGGCCGTCGTAGGCCTTGTCCACGGCCTCGGCGCCCGGTGCGACGACCGGGCCCTTGGCGCCCTTGGCGACACCGACGACGATCGCGTCGGCCCGCAGGCCGGGCGCCGCGGCGGTGCTGAGAGTGAGAGCAGTCACGGTGGTGAAATCTCGCTTCCGATGTGAAGTTGCGTGAGTCGGACGTGTGGGTCGACCGGCCCGGCGGCCGACCCTCGATTCCACCTGGACTTGAATCCGGTCTCAGCGGGGCCTTCCCCGGTGCGGCGAACACTCCCGACGAGCCTACGCGCGTCGTGCGCCACCCCGCCGCCCTGTGGCGCACCGGACGCCGGGGATGATCACACGGTACGTCCCCCACCGCCCGGAGCCCGTCCCGTGCAGCGCCCCGTTCTGCTGTTCGCCCTGCTCCTCCCGCTGACGGGCTGCGGCACCGACGCTCCGTCCGGGGGCGCCGCCGCGGACGCGGACAAGGCGGTTCCCCACGTCGGGTACGAGATCCCGACCAGCCGCTCCTGCCCCGGGTCCCGCGAGCTGAAGCCGAGTTCGGTGCCGAAGAGGTACGAGCCCGGCGGGTGGCGCAGGGCCTGCTGACGGGCCCTCAGCGGCCCAGCGCGAGGACGACGGCGCAGACCGTCGCGGCGGTCTCCGCGAGCCCGCCGAAGACATCGCCCGTCACCCCGCCGAACCGGCGCACGCAGTGCCGCAGCAGGAGTTCGGCGGCGGCGAGGGCGAGCACCACCCCGGCGGCCGCGCGCACCGCCCCGGCCGGCCCGAGCAGCGCGCCGGCCGCCGCCGCTGCCGCCGTCACCACCGCCGCCGCGAGGACCGCGCCCGGCACGGGCACGGTGCCCGCGACCGCCGCGCCGAGCCCCTCGGGGCGGGCGGCGGGCACCCCCGCCCTCGCGGCCAGGGTGAGCGCGAGCCTGGCCGCGGCCGCCGCGACGACGACGGTGAGGGCGCCCCTGGCCCACGAGTCGTCGTAGGCCCTGGCCACCGCGGCGACCTGGGCCAGCAGCACCAGCAGCAGTGTGACGACACCGAACGGGCCGATGTCCGACCGCTTCATGATCCGCAGCGCGTCCTCGGCGGGCTTCCCGCTGCCGAGCCCGTCCGCGGTGTCCGCGAGCCCGTCCAGATGCAGCCCCCGGGTCAGCGCGGCCGGGACGGCGACCGAGGCGACGGCCGCGAGCAGCGGGCCGCCGCCCAGCGCGAGCAGCAGCACCCCGGGCAGCGCCGCGCAGCCGCCGACCGCGACCCCGGCCAGCGGCGCGGCCAGCATGCCGCCGCGGGCCGCGTCCCGGTCCCAGCGGGTGACCCGCACCGGGAAGACGGTGAGGGTGCCGAAGGCGAAGCGGAGGCCGTCGGACCAGGGCGGGGCTGAGGGTGCGGGCATCGGCGCAGATTATCCGGCGCACACCCGGGCACCGCGGCGGGGCGTGGATAAAGTGCGCACATGGGACATTGGCTGTACCGCAACATCGTCGAGCCGGGCAAGCTGCCCCTGCTGCTCGCCCTCGCGGCCTTCGTCCTGACGTTCGTGGTCACCCGGATCATCACCCGGCTGATCCGGGCGGGCCGCGGGCCGTTCGGCAACGTGAAGGCGGGCGGGCTGCACATCCACCACGTGGTGCCGGGGATCATCCTCACCGTCCTCGGCGGGTTCGGCGCGGTCGCCAGCGGCCGGCACGGCTTCGGGGCCGCCGTGTTCGCGATCGTCTTCGGGGTCGGCGCGGGCCTGGTCCTCGACGAGTTCGCGCTGATCCTGCACCTCGACGACGTCTACTGGACCGAGCAGGGCCGCAAGAGCGTCGAGGTGGTGGTGCTGACCGCCGCGCTGGTCGGCCTGGTGCTGTCGGGGTTCGCGCCGTTCGGCGTCAACGACCTGTCGCAGGAGGAGCTCCAGGACCGGGGCGGCGTCATCGCCACGGTCGCCGTCAACTTCGTGTTCGCGCTGGCCGTGCTGAGCAAGGGCAAGACCAAGACGGCGCTGTTCAGCGTGATCGTCCCGCTGGTCGGTCTGATCGGCCTGGTCAGGCTCGCCCGCCCCGGCTCGCCCTGGGCCCGCCGCTTCTACCGGCGCCGTCCGCGCGCCCGCGCCCGCGCCGTGCTGCGCGCCTACCGGCACGACCGCCGCTGGTCGGGCCCCAGCCGCCGGGTTCAGGACTGGATCGGCGGTAAGCCGGACCCAGGACCGGGACCCGAGTTGAACCGTTCCCGCTGACCCCGCCTGCGGCGCCGCAGCGTCGAGATCCCGATCAGCACCACCACGGTGACGATCGCCGCGAGATGCTCCCGGCCCGCCAGGTTCTCCTTGACGACGACCTCCAGCAGCATCGCCGCCACCACCGCGCCGGCCGTCACGTAGGCGCCGTAGCGCCAGGCCAGGAAGACGGCGAGGCCCACCACGGCCGCCGACGGGCCGGTGTCGACCACCTGGGCGTCCGAGGCGGGCAGCCCGAACGGGGTGCCGGGACCCAGCGCGATGCCCGCCCGCGCGTACAGCGTCCCGGCGAGGGTCGCCGCGTACGCGATGACCAGCGTGCGCCACCAGCCGAGGCAGATCTCCGCGATCCCGAACACCAGCAGGACCTGCGCGAGCGCGCCCCACACCGGCAGGTCGAGCGCGGGCACGAACAGCGACAGCGGGGTGCGCAGCAGCGCCAGCCAGAGCGGGTCCTCGGCCCGCACCGCCCCGACGTCCTGCACGAACCCGTACCCCCAGGACTGGTTCTGCACGACCTGTATGGCGGCCGTCAGCGCCACCGCCCCGAGCGTCATCGGGACCGCCCGCCAGTGCCGCTTCAGCAGCGGCTCGCGCACGGTGACATGGAGCAGTCCCCATTCGGCGCGGGCCCAGCGGGCGAGGGTCGTCATCTGTGGGTCTCCAGGTGCTTGCGGTGCAGCCACTTCGGCAGCCCCGGCGCCTCAAGGAAACCCTCCGCGCGGGCCGCGGCGATGCCGATGCGCGGGAGGTCCGCGCTCTTCTCGAAGAGAAGGAACCGCGGCTCCCAGATGGGCCGGTACTTGGCGTTGGCCCGGTACAGCGACTCGATCTGCCACCAGCGCGAGAAGAAGCTGAGCAGCGACCGCCACAGCCGCAGCACCGGTCCCGCGCCGAGGCGCGCGCCACGTTCGAAGACCGAGCGGAACATGGCGAAGTTGAGCGACACCTGCGTGACCTGGATCTCGGCCGCGCGGCGCAGCAGTTCGATCACCATGAACTCCATCAGCCCGTTGTCGGAGTCCCGGTCACGCCGCATCAGGTCGAGCGAGAGGCCGTGCGGCCCCCACGGCACGAACGACAGCACCGCCCGCAGCCGCCCCTCGGCGTCCACGCACTCCAGCATCACGCAGCGCCCGTCCTCCGGGTCCCCGAGCCGGCCGAGCGCCATGCTGAACCCGCGCTCGGTCGCGCCGTCGCGCCAGTCGTCGGCGCGCTCCAGCAGATACGCCAGCTCGTCGGCCGGGATGTCCTCGTGGCGCCGCACCCTGACCGTGTACCCGGCCCGCTTGACCCGGTTGTAGGCCTGCCTGACGGTCCGCATGGCCCGTCCCTCCAGGGTGAACTCGGCGACCTCGACGAGCGCCTCGTCGCCCAGTTCGAGCGCGTCGAGCCCGTGCCGCGCGTACACCGTGCCGGCCTCCTCGCTCGCGCCCATCACGGCCGGGATCCAGCCGTGCGCGCGGGCCTCGGCGAGCCACGGCTCGATCGCGCCGGGCCACGCCTCCGGGTCGCCGATCGGATCGCCCGAGGCCAGCGACACCCCGCCCACCACCCGGTAGGCGACGGCCGCCTTCCCGGTCGGCGACCACACCACGCTCTTCTCCCTGCGCAGCGCGAAGTAGCCGAGCGAGTCCCGCTCGCCGTGGCGCTCCAGCAGCACCCGCAGCCGCTTCTCGTCGTCCTCGGTGAGCGGGTCGACCGCGCGCCGGGAGCGGAACGCGGCGTAGAAGACGGCCAGCACCAGGGCCGTGCTGAGCACGTTGATGCCGACGTTGACCCAGTTCGGCGTCTCGACGCCGGGGAAGCGCGACTCGTCGGCGGCGACCGAGACCAGCCGCAGCGTGCCGTAGTGCCAGCGCTCGAGGAACGTCGAACGGGCCGCGTGCGGCGCCTGGTTGGTGACCGTCACCAGCAGCGCGGCCAGCAGCGAGCAGGCCAGCGTGCCACCGAGGGCGACGGCGCCCGCGAGCCGCGGGTTGGCGCGGTCGCCCTTGGCGTAGAACTCCTTGCGGCCCACGACCAGGGCGGCGACGAAGGCGGCCGTCAGGATCAGCGAGATCCAGTTCTGCGGGTACTGGCGGATCTCGGGGAACGCCATGGCGAAGGCGAAGAGGGCGAGGAACGGTCCGCCGAGCGCCAGGTTCAGGATCCACGCGGCCCGTTTGCGGCGGCGCATCGTGATCGCCAGGAAGACCGTGAAGACCCCGGAGGCGAAGCCCGCGGTCAGCAGGTACGGGGTGAAGAAGTTCTCCTGGTTGTGCCGTCGGACGTCCTGACCGAGGGAGACCCACACGGCACTGAGGAAGTTCACGAACGCGACGGCCCGCAGGTACCAGACAGCGAAGGCGGCGGCCCGCCGCGGGGCAATTCGGGCATCTCCCATAGAGAAAGATCATATGGGCGATGGCGCGACGAGCCCCTCCATCCTTCGTCTCGGGTGCTGTCGACTTTCGGCCCTTTCGGGCTACTCGACGGCCTCGGCGTCCGCGGCCTCCTGCGCGCCCCCGGAGATCCCGTCGCCGCCGCGCTCCGGCTCCGGCTCGGACTCCTGGTAGGGCGGCGGCAGTTCGGGCAGCTCGGCGGCGAGCGCCGCCGCCGCCCGCACCAGCGGCAGCGCCAGCAGACCGCCCGCGCCCTCGCCGACGGTCACCCCGTGCGAGAGCAGCGGCTCCAGGGCCATCCGGTCCAGCGCCTTCGCCTGGCCCGGCTCGCCGCTGTCGTGCGCGGCCAGCCACCAGTCCGGCGCCCGGAACGCGACCCGCTGCGCCACCAGCGCGCAGGCCGCCGTCACCACGCCGTCCAGGACGACGGGCAGCTTGCGCACCGCGCTCTGCAGGAGGAAGCCGGTCAGGGCCGCCAGGTCGGCGCCGCCCACCGTCGCCAGCAACTGGAGCTGGTCGCCGAGGACCGGGCGGGCCCGCACCAGCGCGTCCCGGATCGCCGCGCACTTGCGCATCCACGCCAGGTCGTCGATGGCGAGCCCGCCGCGCCCGGTCACCACGGAGGCGTCCGTCCCGCACAGCGCGGCCACCAGCACCCCGGCCGCGGTGGTGCCGCCCACGCTCACATCACCGAGGACCACCAGGTCGGTACCGGAGTCGGCCTCCTCGTCGGCCACCGCGACCCCGGCCAGGAAGGCGGCCTCGGCCTCGTCGAGGGTCAGCGCGTCCTCGATGTCGATGCGCCCGCTGCCGCGCCGCACCCGGTGCCCCGCCACCTCGGCCGGCAGCGTCCCGGGGTCGCAGTCGAGCGCCATGTCGACGATCCGCACCGGCACGTCGAGCTGGCGCGCGAGCACCGACACCGGCCGGCCACCCTCCAGGATGTCCCGCACCAGCCGGTCGGCGCCGCCCGCCGGGTTGGCCGACACGTCGAGCGCGGCGATCCCGTGGTCACCGGCGAACAGCACCACCCGGGGCCGCCGCACCGGCCGCACCGGGACCGCGCCCTGCGCCGCGGACAGCCACTCGCCCAGGTCGTCGAGGCGGCCGAGGGACCCGGGCGGCACGACCTGACGCTCCCTGCGTGCCTCGGCGTCGCGGCGCACCCCGCCGTCCGGGCGCTCGATCAGATCGGTGAAGTCGTCGAGATTAAGCGAGCTCATTCGCCGAACAGTACCGGCACCCGTCGGACAGGTCCCGCGCCACAGGTGCACCACGAGCACGGCACATCGTTGCCCGCCGGATGAACTTCCCATACGTTCCGGTTTGCAGCGGAATGTCGTACGTCTTCGGGAGTCGCCCCATGTCCGCACCGCCCGCCCCCTCGCACCCCCCGCTGACCACCGCACCGCGCGAGGACTGCCCCTGGTGCGGCGCCCGGCGCCTGCGCGCCCGCACCCCCGCCCTCGACCGCTGCCAGAGCTGCGCCCACGTGTTCCGCAACCCGCCGCCGCCCGCCCCCGGACCCGCCCCCGACCGGGACCGTCCCGGCCGGCACCTGGCCACCGCCCGCGCGGTGCTGCGCGCCCTGCGCGACGAACCCGAGAGCTGGCTCGATGTCGGCACCGGCGACGCCCGCTTCCCCGCCGCCGCCAGGACACTGTTCCCCTACACCGCCTTCGACGGCCTCGACGCCACCCCACGCGTCGTGCGCGCCCGCGCCGCCGAGCGGGTGGAGGAGGCCCACGTCGGCCGGCTCACCGACCGGGCCCTCACCGACCCGCTGCGGGCCCGCTACGACGTCGTCAGCCTGCTCCACCACCTGACCCGGGTCCCCGACCCGCGCGCCGAACTGCGCGCCGCCCTCACCCTGCTGCGCCCCGGCGGCCTGCTCGTCCTCGAACTGCCCGACCCCGACGCGCCGTTCGCCGCCCTCACGGCCCTCGGACGGACCTCCCGCGACCGCGCAGGCCACCTCCATCTGCCGCCCCGCGCCAACCTGGCCGCCTACCTCACCGCGGCCGGCTGGGCGACGCTCACCCCGCCGGGCCGCCGCCTCGCCGCCACCTACCGGATCATCGCCCGCCGCCGCGCCTCAGCCCCGTAGCACCAGCGCCTGCCCGGCCACCACCAGCACCACCTGCTCGCACTCCGCGGCCACCGCCGCGTTCAGCCGGCCCAGCTCGTCGCGGTAGCGGCGCCCGGACGCGGTCGCCGGGACAATCCCCGACCCCACCTCGTTGGACACCGCCACGACCGTCCGCCCGCTCGCCCGGACCGCCGCCACCAGCTCCCGCACCCGCGCCCGCAGCGCCCGCTCACCGCCGTCCGCCCACACCGCGTCGTCCCAGGCGCCCGCCGCGTCCATCGCGTCCGTCAGCCACAGCGACAGACAGTCGACCAGCAGCGGCGGCCCGTCGTCCTTCAGCAGCGGCACCAGGTCGCACGTCTCGACGGTCCGCCACGAACCCGGCCGCCGCTCCCGGTGCGCCGACACCCGCGAGGCCCACTCGGTGTCCCCGCCCCTGGTGCCGCCCGTCGCCACGTACAGCACGTCGGGGAACGACTCCAGACGCCGCTCCGCCTCCACCGACTTCCCCGACCTGGCACCGCCGAGGACCAGCGTCCTGCGCGGCACGTCGGGCACGTCCTCGTACACCCCCACGATCAGCGTCGTCCCGTCGGCGACCGCCCGCGCCCCGTCCGCGGCCAGCCGTCTGCGCAGCTCACGTCCCGGCGGCACGTCATGGTCCAGATGGACGGCGACCACATCCGTCGTCGGCCCCACCGCGCCCACCGCCCGCAGCTTCGCCAGCCCGTCGGGGCGCCCCACGACATCGGCGAGCACCATGTCGTACGTCTGCGTCGCGCCGTGCCCGTTCTCCAGCCCGGCGGGCGCCCCGCCGGGCGGCAGGTACAGCAGCCTGCGCCCGTCAGGGCCGGTCACCGCGTACCCGGTGCCCGGCGCGTCCATCGCCACCGCCCGCACCCGGTGCCCGGTCAGCAGCGCCAGCTCCCGCCCGTCCGGCACCCGCCCCGGCTGCGGCAGCCCGGCGGGCACCTCCACCGCGGGACCGTCGTGCGGATGCGACAGCAGCACCTGCCGCACCCCGCCGAGCGAGTGCCCGGCGCGCGCCGCGGCGAACGCCGCGCCCGGCGTCAGATCGAGCAGCAGGGTGCCGTCCACCAGCAGGGCGGTGGCCGCCCGCGCGTCGGCGCCGAGGGCGGTCGCGCAGGCCGCGCAGGGGCAGTCGGGGCGGGGCAGGCCCGCGGGGGCGCCGGTGCCGAGCAGAGTCACTTCCACGGAAGTGATTTTCGCGTCTCCCCGCGGGTGCCGCGCGTCCGACTAGTCTGCTGGCGGGAGCGGGACCAAGATCCGGCTCCCGCTCGGCAGGCGCTCAGACACGGGAGGCGTACATGGCGGCATGGACGTGGCGGTTCGAGAAGACCGACGGGGCGGAGGTCCAGCCCGCGGTCCAGCCCGAGGAGTTCACCACCCAGGGCGACGCCGAGTCCTGGATCGGCGAGTACTGGAAGGACCTCATGGAAGGCGGCGCGGACCAGGTGCGGCTGTTCGAGGACGGCACGGAGATCTACGGCCCCATGAGCCTGCACGGCGAGGACGCCGCGCCGTCGCAGCCGTAGCAGGCCCCGCGGCGGGGGCGGACCGGGCACCCGCCCGGCCCGCCCCCGGCCCGCGCCGCCCGCCGCGAACACCGCTCACTGCTCGCCCAGCGTGACGTCGGCCTTCTTCCGGCTCCCGTTGCGGGTGTAGGTCACCGTCACCTTGGCACCCGGCCGCTCGGCCGCCAGCGCCTCGGTCAGCGACGTGATCGTGGTGATCGGCGTGGCGTCGAGCCCGATGATGATGTCCCCGCTCTCGATGCCGGCCTTCGCGGCCGCGCCCCCGGCCTTCACCTCGGCGACCGCGACCCCGGCCGCCTGGTAGTCGTCGTTGACGACGGTCCGGCCCGTGATGCCGAGCGCCGCCCGGCCCGAGTCGGTCACCTTGCCGTCCTTCACGATCTGGTCGGCGACCGTCTTCACCATCGACCCCGGGATCGCGAACCCGATACCGGGCGCCGCGCTGCCCCCGAGGTCGGGGTCGGTGGCGGCGAGCGTCGGGATGCCGATGACCTGCCCGGCCAGGTTGACCAGGGCGCCGCCGCTGTTGCCCGGGTTGATCGCCGCCGACGTCTGGACCATGTTGCCGATCGTCGCGCCGGTCCCACCGCCCGAACTGCCCTCCGTGACGGTCCGGCCGGTCGCCGACACGATGCCCTCCGTCACGCTCGACGACAGCCCGAGCGGCGACCCCATCGCCAGCACCAGCTGCCCGACCTCCACCTTCGCGGAGTCCCCGAACGTGGCCGCCCGCAGCCCGTGCGGCACCTTGTCCAGCTTCACGACCGCGAGATCCTGCTCCGGGTAGGAGTAGACGAGCCGCGCGGACAGCGCCTCCTCGGTGTTCGCGGCCGTCACCTTGAACGTCTTCTGGCTGCCGACCACGTGCGCGTTGGTGACGATGTGCCCCTGGTCGTCGAAGACCACCCCGGAGCCGAGGTCGCTGCGCGCCTGGATCTGCACCACCGACGGCAGGACGTCCTTGATCACCTTCAGGTAGTCGCTCTGCAGATCGGTCCCCGACCGCGGGGCGCGGGCCCGCGCCGCCTGCGCGGTGGTCCCCTCCTCGCCCGCCGCGTCGTCCAGCCCCGAGCAGCCGCTCAGCAGCGCGAGCGAACAGGCCAGGGCGGCGAGGGGGACGAACGGCCTGCGGGCACGGGTACGGGAAGCGTCCATGCCCCGAGTCTCACCGTGCCCGCCGCGCCCGGCCCCCGGTGGGCGCCCGAACGGGGCACCGCGCCCGACCCGTCAGCCGCGCACCCCGCACAGGTGCAGCAGCCCCGCCACCCCGCGGTAGGGGTCGGTCCGCCCGGCCCGCTCCTCGGCGGCCAGCAGCGTCCCGAGGTCGTCGGGGGCGGGCACGTCGTCGGCCGCGGTGTCCGTGAAGACCCGCACCCCGTACCAGGCGTGCAACGGCGCCCCGATGCCGTCGAGCGTCGCGGTCAGCGTCCGCAGCCGGTCCGCGCGCACCTCCTGGCCGAGCCCGTCGCGCCGCGCCGTCGCGTCGAACGCGTTCAGCGCGCCCGCCCAGTCGCCGCCGAGGCCCGGCCGCATGGCCAGCGCGTCCGCGTTGCGCACCAGCAGCGACAGCAGCCCGCCGGGCGCGACCATCCGGGCGAGACCCGCGAGCAGCGGGTCGGGCTCCTCCACGTGCATCAGCACCCCGTGGCAGAGCACCACGTCGAAACTGCCCGGCAGGAAGTGCACCCCGGTGTCCCGGCCGTCGCCCTGCACCAGACGCACCCGGTCCCGGATGCCGCGCGGCTCGGCGGCCAGCGCCGCACGCGCCGCCGACACCATCGCCGGGTCCTGCTCCACACCGGTCACCTGATGGCCGGCCCGCGCCAGCCGCAGCGCCTGGACGCCCTGCCCGGTGCCCACGTCGAGCACCCGCAGCCGCCGCCCGACCGGGAAGCGCGCGGATATCTGCTCGTCGAGCTGCCGGGTGACCAGCTCCTGCCGTACGACGGTCCGCAGACCGCCGGGGCCCGCTGACCAGGAACCCGCCGAGGCGGCGGCCGTACCGCCCTCGTCCTCGGCTGACGGCGTCGTGCTCAGGGCCGCTCTCCGCGCTTGACCTGCGGCTTCGGCAGCCGGAGACGGCGCATCTGGAGCGAGCGCATCAGCGCGTAGGCGACGGCGCCGCGACGGTTCTGGTCGGGGAAGCGCTCGGCGAGCCGCTTGCGCAGCCGGATGCCGTTGACGATCGAGTCGAGCACGATCAGCACGATCACGACCAGCCACAGCAGCAGCGCGATGCTCTGCAGCGCGCCCACCCGCACCATGCTCAGCACGAGGATGACCACGGCCATCGGCAGGAAGAACTCCGCCACGTTGATCCGCGAGTCGATGAACTCCCGCGCGTACTTGCGCACCGGCCCCTTGTCACGGACCGGGAGGTACCGCTCGTCGCCGCTCGCCAGCGCCTGGCGCTGCCGCTCCAGCTGGACGCGGCGCTCCTCGCGCTGTCGCTTGGCCGCGTCCTTGCGCGTCAGCGTCGTGTTGGCGACGCTGCGGCGCTGGGTCTGGGCCTCACTGCGCTTGGGCGTGGGGCGGCCCTTGGGGGCCTGCGGGTCACGGGTCTGCTTGGAGTCGGACGGCGGCGCCTTGACGACACCCGCGGCCTTCTCTTCCTTGGCGCGGCTACGGAACACAAAACCCAAGGGTACGGGGTGCCCGGGGTTGGACCCCAGCCCGGCGGGGAACGATCCGGCAACACCAGTCGTCCTCCAAGGGGACAGAGCGGACGCCGCACCCGCTTCCGGCACCGGTACCCCCGGGGGACACCTACTCCCTACGCCGGAGCGGAAGCGGAGGCAGTCGTCCTTGGGGATGAGCGCATCTGCCCCCGAACAGTGCGTCAATGGATGCAGGGCCCGTACTGTGGGTTCTGTCGCAGAGCTGGAGCTTGAGTCCGTCAGAAGGGGGCGCGCGAAGCCCATGAGCGGTGTCATGAAGCGTATGGGGATGATCTTCCGCGCGAAGGCGAACAAGGCCCTTGACCGGGCCGAGGACCCTCGCGAAACCCTCGATTACTCGTACCAGAAGCAGCTTGAGCTGCTCCAGAAGGTCCGCAGGGGCGTCGCCGACGTGGCGACCTCCCGCAAGCGCCTGGAGCTTCAGCTCAATCAGCTCCAGGGCCAGTCCTCCAAGCTGGAGGACCAGGGCCGCAAGGCCCTCGCGCTGGGCCGGGAGGACCTCGCCCGCGAGGCGCTCTCCCGCCGCGCCGCCCTCCAGCAGCAGGTCACCGACCTGGAGACGCAGCACGCCACCCTCCAGGGCGAGGAGGAGAAGCTCACCCTCGCGGCGCAACGCCTCCAGGCCAAGGTGGACGCCTTCCGCACCAAGAAGGAGACCATCAAGGCCACCTACACCGCCGCCCAGGCGCAGACCCGGATCGGCGAGGCGTTCTCCGGCATCTCCGAGGAGATGGGCGACGTCGGCCTGGCCATCCAGCGCGCCGAGGACAAGACGGCGCAGCTCCAGGCGCGGGCCGGCGCGATCGACGAGCTGCTCGCCTCCGGCGCCCTCGACGACCCCACCGGCATGCGCAAGGACGACATCCAGGCCGAGCTCGACCAGCTGTCCGGTGGTACGGATGTAGAGCTGGAACTGCAGCGGATGAAGGCCGAGCTGGCCGGCGGCTCGTCGTCGCAGCAGGCGATCGAGGGCGGCACCGGGCAGCCGCAGTCCCAGCAGCAGCCGCAGGACACCCCGCGCTTCGACAAGCAGTGAGGGCCCACGCCTAGGAGGCCGACATGGGCGACATGATCGTACGGATCATGGGGGAGGGACAGGTGAGGCTGGCGGGGAGCCACCTCACCGAGCTGAACCGGCTCGACGACGAGCTGCTCGCGGAGGTGGAGTCGGGCGACGACTCCGCCTTCCGGCGCACCCTCCAGGCGCTCCTCGACAAGGTCAGGGACCTGGGCACCCCGGTCCCCGACGACTCCCTCGCCCCCTCCGACCTCATCCTCCCGTCCCCGGACGCCACCCTGGACGAGGTCAGGGAGATGCTCGGCGACGACGGCCTGATCCCGGGCTAGGCCCCGGCCGGGCCGGCCTGCCTGGTGCCCGTGCGCCCCATCCGCCCCCGGGCCATCCCGCCCCGCCGTCGTGGCCCGTATCGTTCATCCGTGAGTCGCACCCTGTCCCGAGCCCGCTGTCACGTCGTCGCGCACCCTCTGGCGCTCGACGCGGTCCTGGCGGTCGGGGTGCTCGTCTGCATGGTCGGGGCCACCTTCGTCGACGCCCACAATCAGGACCTGCACGGCGGCTCCACCGTCACCTGGGCCGTCCGCACGCCCAACCCGCTCGCCCTGGTCCTCATCGTGCTCGGCGCCGCCGCCCTCGTCTTCCGCCGCCGCGCCCCCCGCACGGTCCTCGCCCTCACCGGGACCGTCGCGCTGATCGAGAGCGTCGTCGGCGATCCCCGCGCCCCGGTCGCGATGTCCGCGGTGATCGCCCTCTACACGGTCGCCGCCACCACCGACCGGGTCACCACCGTGCGCCTCGGACTGCTCACCATGACCGTGCTGACCGGCGCCTCGATGCTCGCGGGACCGCTGCCCTGGTACGCCCAGGAGAACCTGGCGATCTTCGCCTGGACCGGCATCGGCGCCACCGCGGGCGACGCCGTCCGCAGCCGTCGCGCCGTCGTGCAGGCCATCAGGGAACGCGCCGAGCGCGCCGAACGGACCCGTGAGGAGGAGGCGCTGCGCCGGGTCGCGGAGGAGCGCCTGCGCATCGCCCGCGACCTGCACGACGTCGTCGCCCACCACATCGCGCTGGTCAACGTCCAGGCCGGGGTCGCTGCGCACGTCATGGACAAGCGCCCCGACCAGGCCAAGGAGGCCCTCGCGCACGTCCGGGAGGCCGGCCGCTCCGCGCTCAGCGAGCTGCGCGCCACCGTCGGCCTGCTGCGGCAGTCGGGCGACCCCGAGGCGCCCACCGAACCGGCGCCGGGGCTCGACCGCCTCGACGAACTCGTCGGCACCTTCCGCAGCGCCGGCCTGCGGGTGGAGACGGCCCGCGCCGACCAGGACACCACCCTGCCCGCCGCCGTCGACCTGGCCGCCTACCGGGTCATCCAGGAAGCCCTCACCAACGTGCAGAAACACGCGGGCAGCGGGGCCACGGCGGAGGTCAGCGTCGTCAGGGTGGGGCCGGACATCGAGGTCACCGTCCTCGACGACGGCTCGGGCGACCGCGTCGTCCCCGACTCCGGCGGCCACGGGCTGCTCGGCATGCGCGAGCGGGTCACCGCCCTGCGCGGCACCCTCACCACCGGTCCCCGCTACGGAGGCGGCTACCGCGTCCATGCGATCCTGCCGGTCACCACCCGCACGGCCGCCAGGGGAGAGCCCGTATGACCATCCGTGTCCTGCTCGCCGACGACCAGGCCCTGTTGCGCAGCGCCTTCCGGGTGCTGGTCGACTCCGAGTCCGACATGGAGGTCGTCGGAGAGGCCGCCGACGGCGCCGAGGCGGTACGGCTGGCCAGGGAGCAGCGCGCCGACGTCGTCCTGATGGACATCAGGATGCCCGGCACCGACGGTCTCGCCGCCACCCGCATGATCAGCGCCGACGCCTCCCTCGCCCATGTCAGGGTGGTGATCCTGACGACGTTCGAGGTCGACGACTACGTGGTGCGGTCGCTGCGCGCGGGCGCCTCCGGGTTCCTCGGCAAGGGCAGCGAACCGGAGGAGCTGCTCGCGGCCATCAGGATCGCGGCGGGCGGCGAGGCCCTGCTGTCGCCGGCCGCGACCAAGGGCCTGATCGCCCGCTTCCTCGCGCAGGGCGACCCGTCCGACGACGGCCGCGACCCGGCCCGCGCCCGGCGGCTCGACGCGTTGACGGTGCGCGAGCGCGAGGTGCTGGTGCAGGTGGCGGGCGGGCACTCGAACGACGAGATCGCGGAGCGGCTCGCGGTGAGTCCGCTGACGGTCAAGACGCATGTCAACCGGGCCATGGCCAAGCTGGGCGCCCGCGACCGGGCCCAGCTGGTCGTCATCGCCTACGAGTCGGGGTTGGTCCGCCCGAGGGTGGAGTGACCCCGACCCGGCCGTACTGCGGGCGGAGTATGCGCCGGATAAGGAACTGGACCTGGGAGCTACGGAACGGGCCCCGCGCATGGCACAGGGTGGAGAGGGCCGCGTCTGCCGCTTCCAGAGGAGAGAGATCCCCACCCATGAGCCCCATGTCAGGGTTGTCCAGATTCAGCCTCGCGCAAAGGGCGTTGATCGGGCTGATCTCGCTCGTCGCGCTCGTCTTCGGCGCGATCGCGATACCTCAGCTGAAGCAGCAGCTGCTGCCTTCCATCGAACTCCCCATGGTCTCGGTGATCGCGCCTTACCAGGGCGCCTCGCCCGACGTCGTCGAGAAGCAGGTCATCGAGCCGATCGAGAACAACCTCGAAGCGGTCGACGGCATCTCGGGCGTCACCTCGACCGCCAGTGAGGGCAACGCCCTGATCATGGCGTCCTTCGACTTCGGCAACGACACCAAGCAGCTCGTCGCCGACGTCCAGCAGGCCGTCAACCGGGCCCGCGCCCAGCTCCCCGACGGCGTCGACCCGCAGGTCGTGGCCGGCTCCACGGACGACATCCCGACCGTCGTCCTCGCCGTCACCTCCGACCGCGACCAGCAGGCGCTGGCCGACCAACTCGACCGCACGGTCGTCACGGCCCTGAAGGGCATCGACGGCGTCGCCCAGGTCACCGTCGACGGCGTGCGCGACCTCCAGGTCGCCGTCACCCCCGACGACGCGAAGCTCGCGAAGGCCGGTCTCACCACGCAGTCCCTCGCGCAGGCGCTCCAGGCCGGCGGCGCCACCCTCACCGGCGGCTCCTTCGACGAGGGCGGCGCCAACCGCACCGTCCAGGTCGGCGGCGGCTACACCTCCCTGAAGCAGGTCAAGGACCTGATGGTGGGCGGCCCCGGCGTCGACAAGCCGGTCCGCCTCGGGGACGTCGCCACCGTCGAGCAGCGGCAGGCCACCGCCACCTCGCTCACCCGCACCGACGGCGAGCCCAGCCTCGCCGTGATGGTCACCATGGACCACGACGGCAGCGCCGTCGCGATCTCCAAGGCCGTCGAGGACAAGCTTCCCGACCTGCGCAAGGACCTCGGTTCCGCGGCGAAGATCACGGTCGTCAGCGACCAGGGCCCCGCGGTCTCCAAGGCGATCAGCGGACTGACCACCGAGGGCGGGCTCGGCCTGCTGTTCGCGGTCCTCGTCATCCTGGTCTTCCTGGCGTCGGTCCGCTCCACCCTGGTCACCGCGGTCAGCATCCCGCTCTCCGTCGTCCTCGCGCTGATCGTGCTGTGGACGCGCGACCTGTCGCTGAACATGCTGACGCTGGGCGCGCTGACCATCGCGATCGGCCGGGTCGTCGACGACTCGATCGTGGTCCTGGAGAACATCAAGCGCCACCTCGGCTACGGCGAGGAGCGCGAGGAGGCCATCCTCAAGGCGGTCCGCGAGGTGGCGGGCGCGGTGACGTCCTCGACGCTCACCACGGTCGCCGTCTTCCTGCCGATCGGTCTGGTCGGCGGCATGGTGGGCGAGCTGTTCGGCTCCTTCAGCCTGACCGTGACGGCGGCCCTGCTGGCGTCGCTGCTGGTGTCGCTGACGGTCGTGCCGGTGCTGTCGTACTGGTTCCTGCGGGCGCCGAAGGACACCCCGGCCGACGCCGAGGAGGCCCGCAGGCTGGCCGAGGAGAAGGAGGCCAAGAGCCGCCTCCAGCGCGTCTACGTGCCCGTCCTGCGCTTCGCGACCCGCCGCCGCCTCACCAGCGTGGCCATCGCGGCCGTCGTCCTGATCGGCACGTTCGGCATGGCGCCGCTGCTGAAGACGAACTTCTTCGACCAGGGCGAGCAGGAGGTCCTCACCGTCAAGCAGACGCTGAAGCCCGGCGCCAGCCTGGCGGCCACCGACGAGCAGGCCAAGAAGGTCGAGAAGCTGCTCGCCGGCGTCAAGGGCGTCAAGGACTACCAGGTGACGATCGGCTCGTCCGGGTTCATGGCGGCGTTCGGCGGCGGCACCGACACCAACCAGGCGTCCTACCAGGTCATGCTGGACGACAGCGCCTCCTCCGGCGATGTCCAGGACAGCATCGAGTCCGGTCTGAAGAAGCTCTCCGGCATCGGCACCACCACGGTCTCCGCCGGTGACGGCTTCGGCAGCCAGGACCTCAGCGTGGTCGTGAAGGCGGCCGACGCCGGCACGCTGCGCACGGCGGCCGAGCAGGTCCGCTCCGCCGTCGCGGAACTCGACGGCGTCACCGACGTCAGCAGCAACCTGTCGCAGAGCGTGCCGCGCATCTCGGTCAAGGCCAACTCCCGTGCCGCCGCTGCCGGGTTCGACGACCAGACGCTCGGCGCGGCCGTCGCCCAGGCGGTCAGGGGCACCACGGCGGCCAAGGCGATCCTCGACGACGCCGAGCGCGACGTCGTCATCGTCTCCGCGAAGCCGGCCAGGACCCTCGCGCAGCTCAAGGCGCTGCCGCTGGGGCCGGTCGAGCTCGGTGACATCGCCACCGTGAAGGTCGTCGACGGGCCGGTCTCCATGACCCGCATCGACGGCCAGCGCGCGGCCACCATCACCGCGCGGCCGACCGGCGACAACACCGGCGCGGTCAGCCAGGACCTGACGACCAAGCTCGACGCGCTGAAGCTCCCCGAGGGGGCCACGGCCTCCATCGGCGGTGTCTCCGAGGACCAGGACAGCGCGTTCAAGAACCTCGCCCTGGCGATGCTCGCGGCGATCGCGATCGTCTTCATGCTGCTGGTCGCGACGTTCCGGTCGCTCGCCCAGCCGCTGATCCTGCTGGTGTCGGTGCCGTTCGCGGCGACCGGCGCGATCGGCCTGCTGCTCGTCACCGGCACCCCGATGGGCGTGCCCGCGATGATCGGCATGCTGATGCTGATCGGCATCGTGGTGACGAACGCGATCGTGCTGATCGACCTGATCAACCAGTACCGCAAGGACGGCTACGGCATCGTCGAGGCGGTCGTCGAGGGCGGCAGGCACCGGCTGCGGCCCATCCTGATGACGGCCCTCGCGACGATCTTCGCCCTGCTCCCGATGGCGCTCGGCGTCACCGGCGAGGGCGGCTTCATCGCCCAGCCGCTCGCCGTGGTGGTGATCGGCGGTCTGATCACGTCGACGCTGCTGACCCTGCTCCTGGTCCCGACGCTCTACGCGATGCTGGAGCTGCGCAAGGAGCGCCGGGCGGCCAAGCGCGCGGCGAAGAAGGAGAAGCGCGCCGAGACCCCCGAGGTGCGGGAGCCCGCGAACGTCTGACGCGCGCCCGCCGCACCGCTGTGCGCGGCGGCGACCGAGGCCCCGCCCCCGACGCCGAGAGCGTCGCGGGCGGGGCCTCGGCCCGTGCGGGGCGCCTACGGCAGGGCGAGCATCCGCTCCAGGGCGAGCTTCGCGTACTTCTCGGTCTCCCGGTCGACCTCGATCCGGTTGACCAGCTTGCCGTCGGCCAGCGACTCCAGGGTCCACACCAGGTGCGGCAGGTCGATGCGGTTCATGGTCGAGCAGAAGCAGACCGTGCGGTCCAGGAAGACGATCTCCTTGCCCTCGGGCGCGAACCGGTTCGCGAGCCGGCGCACCAGGTTCAGCTCGGTGCCGATGGCCCACTTGGAGCCGGCGGGCGCGGCCTCCAGCGCCTTGATGATGTACTCCGTCGAGCCGACCTGGTCGGCCGCCGCGACGACCTCGTGCCGGCACTCGGGGTGCACCAGGACGTTGACGCCGGGGATGCGGGCGCGCACGTCCTCGACGGACTCCAGGCTGAACCGGCCGTGCACCGAGCAGTGGCCGCGCCACAGGATCATCTTCGCGTCGCGCAACTGCTGGGCGGTGAGGCCGCCGCCCGGCTTGTGCGGGTTGTACAGGACGCAGTCGTCGAGGGACATCCCGAGGTCCCGCACGGCGGTGTTGCGGCCGAGGTGCTGGTCGGGCAGGAAGAGCACCTTGTCGCCCTGCTCGAAGGCCCACTGAAGGGCCCGCTCGGCGTTGGAGGAGGTGCAGATGGTGCCGCCGTGCCTGCCGGTGAACGCCTTGATGTCGGCGGACGAGTTCATGTACGAGACGGGCACGACCCGCTCGGCTATCCCGGCCTCGGTCAGCACGTCCCAGCACTCGGCGACCTGCTCGGCGGTGGCCATGTCGGCCATCGAGCAGCCGGCCGCGAGGTCGGGCAGCACGACCTTCTGGTCGTCGCCGGTGAGGATGTCGGCGGACTCCGCCATGAAGTGCACACCGCAGAAGACGATGTACTCGGCCTCGGGGCGGGCCGCCGCGTCCCTGGCCAGCTTGAACGAGTCGCCCGTCACATCCGCGAACTGGATGACCTCGTCGCGCTGGTAGTGGTGGCCCAGCACGAACACCTTGTCGCCGAGCCTCTCCTTCGCCGCGCGGGCGCGTGCCACCAGGTCCGGGTCGGACGGCGAGGGCAGGTCGCCTGGGCACTCGACGCCGCGCTCGCTCCGCGGGTCGGCCTCACGGCCGAGGAGCAGCAGGGCGAGGGGCGTCGGCTGTACGTCGAGCTCCTGGGGCTGGGCGGTGGTCACGACACGCACCCTTTCTGTTCTGCGGCCCGCCGGTCCGGGAGGTCGGAGCGGCGGCACTTCTCGTCGAAATGACGCTATCTATCATATCCGCTTCACGTCACTTTGACGACGGCGATAACGTCCATGTGACGTGAATCCCGGCGGCCGTTCCCGGCGGCGGCGGTCGCTGTTCGCTTCCCCGGGTGTGTGCGAGCATGAAGTGACAGCCGAAAAGACAAGCGCTCCGCAAAGACCTGTGCTCCGCGCGGAATGAATCAGCGGCCCCGACGGTTGACCACGTCGGCAAGCAGTCTCCGTACAACCCGGGAGAGATGTAGATGTCCGTATCGGACGAGACCAGCACCGTCACCGACGGCATCATCCTGTCCGACGCCGCCGCGGCGAAGGTCAAGGCCCTGCTCGACCAGGAAGGCCGCGAGGACCTCGCCCTGCGGGTCGCCGTCCAGCCCGGCGGCTGCTCCGGCCTGCGCTACCAGCTGTTCTTCGACGAGCGCTCGCTCGACGGCGACGTGGTGAAGGACTTCGGCGGCGTCAAGGTCGTCACCGACCGCATGAGCGCCCCGTACCTGGGCGGCGCCTCCATCGACTTCGTCGACACCATCGAGAAGCAGGGCTTCACGATCGACAACCCGAACGCGACGGGCTCCTGCGCCTGCGGTGACTCCTTCAACTGAGCCACCCCGCGCGCCATGACGGAGGCGGCGACCCCACGACCGGGTCGCCGCCTCCGTCATGTCCCGCGCACCGCCGCCGCGCCGACGGCGTCCGGGTCACCGCGCGTCCGACGCCTCCGGGAGCCGCGCGCCGGCCTTCAGCGGCGCGACGCCCTCGCCGCCGGTGCCCACGACCTTCCGGCCGCCGAGCGGCGCGTCCAGCGTCACCTTCTGCCGCATCTCCTTGGCGATCATCACGCAGACCTTGCCCTTCCAGGGCCGCTCGGTCACCTTCACGGTCACCGCGCCCGCGCTCTCCTCGGCCGTCGCCGTGTAGTCGGCGCACACCCCGCCCGTGAAGCCCACGGTCAACTCCCGCCCCTCGGCCGTGTAGCCGTCCACCTCGACGTCACGCGGCCCCGCGGACCCACTGGCCGAGGGCGCCGAGGGCACGGCCGACGACGGTGACGACGGTGACGACGGTGACGTCAGGTACGCCGGATCGACGGCCGGATGGGCGGCCGTGAACACCCCGCGCCCGTCCGCGCCCCGCACCTGGAACAGCCAGGACGGCACCAGCAGCGGCTGCCCCTGCCGCGTCCGCAGGGCGAGCCCGAACACGGCGTCCTCGACGGTCGCCGTCCCGCCCGACGGGACATCGGAGGTGCCGGTACCGGTCCCCGCGCCGCTCCCGCACGGCTGCTCCAGCCGGTCCTTGAGCGGGACGGCGCTCGCGCAGCCGCCGATGCCCATCCGGTGGCCTGCCTCAGGCGCCGCGTTCAGCAGCGCGAGGGTCCTCGCCGCGCCGAGCACCGGGTAGCTCGCGCCCTCCACCGGCGCCTTCAACCGGCCGGTGCCGCCGACGAGTTCGCCGCTCGCGCCGACCGTGAGCCCGGTCGTCCAGCCGTAGGTGGGCAGCCCGCCGACCACCGGATCGGCGTTCACCACCCGCTGGGCGCCCCTCACCTGGCCCGCGTCGAGCTTCGCGCCGTCCTGCCCGATCGCCTTGAGGACCGGCGCGGCGGCCTTCTCCGCGGCGGCCGTGTCCACCGGCTCCGCGGCCGGGCCCGCCGGGTCCTCGGCGCAGGTGACGGCGGCGCCGCAGGCGTCCGTGCCCGCCGCGTACCGGTGGAAGGTCCAGGTGCCGGGCGCGGCCCTGTCCACGGTCAGGTCAGGGCCCGAGCCGTCCTTGACCGACCCGACCTGCCAGGACTCCCCCCGGGCCACCGGCGTCCCGTCGAGGCCGAGCGCCTTCGCCAGCCGGGCGACCTCGGCCTCCGTCACCTCGCCCGACGCCCGGTAGACGGGCGCGGAACCGGGACCGGCGGGCAGATCGCCGTCCGCGCGGTAGTGGACGCCGTACGGGTTCGGCTCCCCGGCCGCGATGCCGCGCGAGTCGCCTCCGCCGCCGGTGTCGTACCCGTCGAGGGCGAGCGGCGGGGGAGGGCTGCCGTCCGCTCCGCCGGCCCCGGCGGACGCCGTCCGGTCCCCGGAGACCGACGACGCGAGGTACGCCCCGCCCCCGCCGACCAGCAGCACGGCGGCGGCCACCGAGGCGATGAGCACGGGCGACCACCGCCGGGGCGGCCGGGTGGTGAGCCCGCCGCCGTCGGAGGCGCCCGCGTCACCGCTGACGTCCGGCACCCGGTCCTGGCCGGAACCAGCGACGGGCTCCCGCCGCCCGTCGGCCCCAGCGGGGTCGGGGTCGGTGCCCGTCCGTTCCCCGGTACCGGCCGCCGCCCGCGCCCCGGTGTCCTTCGGGCCGGACCGCGCGGCCTCGTCCTGCCCCTGCGCCTGCGCCGGTGGCGCCTCGTCGGCCGCGGGCACCGTCGCCTTCGCGCCCCGCGGAGCCCCGGACACCGCGGGTTCCGCCTGAGCACCGGACGCCGCCTGAGCGTCGGGCGCCGCCGGTTTCGCCTGAGCACCGGACGCCGCCTGAGCACCGGGCGTCGCCGGTTTCGCCTGAGCACCGGACGCCGCCTGAGCCTCCTCCGCCGCCGGTTCTCCCGCCGCGTCCGCCGCCGCGGGTCCCGTCTGCCGCTCGGGGCCGGTCTCGTCGTCGTGGTCGGGTCGGTCGGTGTTCACCGCATCGCTCCTTCGGCTCCGCAACTCTCCTCCGACCCTGACCTGGCCCTGACAAAGGCGACGGTCGAGGGGTCGTATCCCGCATCCTCTTTACGAGGGACGGCGATGAGACGCGGCAGGGGAGCGCACGGTTCCCCCCGCGACGCGCCCTCACGCGGAGACGCGCCCTCCGAGGAGGGCGCGTCGCGGGGATCGGGGCGCGGAGGGCGGGCGGGACTCAGTCGCCGTAGTCCGACATCGAGTCCAGCAGCCGGGCCGAACCCGCCGGCACCCGCACCCCGTTGATCAGCGCGGGAGAGACCGGCTCGGCCACGGTCTCGGCCGGGACCGACCAGTGCGACGCCATCCGCGCGCAGTCACCGCGCAGCGACGCCAGATCGCCTTCCAGGTCCGCCGGGGACGAGGAGTGGAACTTGAGGTTCGTCATAGCCGAACCGTAGGCACGGACGGAGCCGCGAAGAAAGATCTACTATCGGGTAGTTTTCGCCGCTTCAACGGGTGCGGCCCACCCGGTAGCGTGAACTGTCATTCCACCTCCCCCCAGGAGAGTCCACGCCGTGCGCATCGCAGTCACCGGCTCCATCGCCACCGACCACCTCATGACCTTCCCCGGCCGCTTCGCCGACCAGTTGGTCGCGGACCAGCTGCACACGGTCTCGCTGTCGTTCCTGGTCGACAACCTGGACGTACGCAGGGGCGGCGTCGGCGCGAACATCGCCTTCGGAATGGGCCAGCTCGGCGCCACCCCGCTGCTGGTCGGCGCCGCCGGCTTCGACTTCGACGAGTACCGCGCCTGGCTGGAGCGGCACGGCGTCGACACCGACTCGGTGCGCATCTCCGAGACCCTGCACACCGCCCGCTTCGTGTGCACCACGGACGCCTCCCACAACCAGATCGGCTCCTTCTACACCGGCGCGATGAGCGAGGCCAGGCTCATCGAGCTGAAGACCGTCGCCGACCGCGTCGGCGGCCTCGACCTGGTCCTGATCGGCGCCGACGACCCGGAGGCGATGCTCCGCCACACGGAGGAGTGCCGCTCCCGCTCCATCCCGTTCGCCGCCGACTTCTCCCAGCAGATCGCCCGGATGAACGGCGACGAGATCCGCATCCTGCTGGACGGCGCCACGTACCTCTTCTCCAACGAGTACGAGAAGGGCCTCATCGAGTCCAAGACCGGCTGGAGCGACGAGGAGATCCTCGGCAAGGTCGGCCACCGCGTCACCACCCTCGGCTCGCGCGGCGTCCGCATCGAGGCGGTCGGCCAGGACCCGATCGAGGTCGGCTGCGCCGAGGAGGAGCGCAAGGCCGACCCCACCGGAGTCGGCGACGCCTTCCGGGCCGGTTTCCTCTCCGGGCTCGCCTGGGGCGTCTCCCACGAGCGCGCCGCCCAGGTCGGCTGCATGCTGGCCACCCTCGTCATCGAGACGGTCGGCACCCAGGAGTACCAGCTGCGCCGCGCCAACTTCATGGACCGCTTCACCAAGGCGTACGGCCACGAGGCCGCCGCCGAGGTGCGTGCGCACCTCGTCTAGACGAGGCTCCGGTCGCGGATCACGACACCCGGCGGACCAGATAGGCCGAGCCCTGGTCCGCCGGCTCCTCGCCCAGGTACGCCTGCCCGCGCATCTCGCACCACGCCGGGATGTCGAGCCGGGCCGCCTCGTCGTCCGCGAGAACCAGGACCGTGCCGCCGACCGGCACGTCCCCGATGACCTTGGCCAGCTCGATGACGGGGATCGGACACCGCCTGCCGAGCGCGTCCACGACCAGGGCGCCGCCGGCCGGCCCCTCGGCGGGAGCACCGGACACGGAGCCGCCGGGCAAGTCGCCGGGGGAGTCGGGCGAGGTGCCGGTGGAGGAGCTGGGCGAGAGGTCGGTGGGGGAGTCGGGCGAGGTGCCGTCGTCCGCCCCTGCCGCGGCGGGGCCCGCTGAGGGCGCCGCCGGGTGCCCCGCGCCCACCGGGGCCCCCACCCGCTCCCGCACCCCGGTCACCACGCCAGGCAGCACGTCGAGGAACCGTTCCACCTCCTCGGCCGGTGTGCCGGGCGGCAGGGAGATGCGCACGTTCCCCTCGCTCAGCACCCCCATCGCCCTCAGCACATGGCTGGGCGTCAGCGTGCTGCTCGTGCAGGACGAGCCGGACGAGACGGAGAACCCGGCGCGGTCCAGCTCGTGCAGCAGGGTCTCCCCGTCGACATAGAGACAGGAGAAGGTGACGATCCCCGGCAGCCGCCGTTCCGGATCGCCCACCACCTCCACGTCGGGCACCAGCGCGGGCACCCGGGCCCTGATCCGCGCCGTCAGCTCCCGCAGACGCGCCGCCTCCCGTGCCGCCTCCGCGCGCACCGCCCGCAGCGAGGCCGCCGCCGCCACGATCGCCGGCAGGTTCTCGAAACCGGCCGCCCGCCCCGACTCCCGTTCGTCCGCGGGCCCTTGGGGCGCGAACCGCACCCCCTTGCGCACCACGAGCAGCCCGACCCCCGCGGGCCCGCCCCACTTGTGGGCGCTCGCGGCGAGCAGCGACCACGCGCCCGCCACCGGCGCCCAGCCGAGCGACTGCGCCGCGTCCACCAGCAGCGGCACCCCCGCCGCCCGGCACGCCTCGGCCACCGCCGCCACCGGCTGCTCGGTGCCCACCTCGTGGTTGGCGGACTGGAGGCAGGCCAGCGCGGTGTCGGGGCGCAGCGCCCGCGCGTACCCCTCGGCGTCCACCGCCCCCGACCTGTCGACCGCCACCTCGGTCACCGCACCACCCGCCGCCGCATACCGCTCGGCCGAATGGAGTACCGAGGAGTGTTCGACGGATGACACGATCAGGTGGCGTCCCACCCGGCGCCGTCCGGCCGTCGCACCCGCGATCCCGTCGTGCACGGCCCGGGTCCCCGACGAGGTGAACACCAGTTCGTCGAAGCGGCATCCGACCGCCTCGGCGGCCGTCTCGCGCGCCGCGTCGAGGAGCATCCTGGCCCGCCGCCCCTCCCGGTACAGCCGGGACGGATCGGCCCACCCGTCGTCGAGGGCGGCCAACAGGCCCTGCCGGGCGACGGGGTGGAGCGGGGCGGCGGATGCGGCGTCGAAGTAGGACACCAGGCAACGGTAGATCGTGCGACGCCACGGTGATGTCCGTCGGCGGCGCGGCGGCGGCTCCGCGCGACGGCGGGCACCGGCCCGCACCTGCCAAACCACCCGATCTCCCGAGCTATTGGGTCCATCGACCCCTCTTCGGAGTGACCGGCGGCGCGTATGCCACCCTCCCCGCGAACCCCCGGAAGGCGTCGGCTAGGGTTTGGTCCGCATAAACATCCAAACCCCTGCCCGACGCAGGGCGGCGACCGACCAGGAGTAAGGCCAGGCCGCAGCCGCGCGCGCGGGCGAGACTCTCGGGAAGGCGCTACGTGAGTCCCAACGGCTCCGACCGCTCGCCGCGGCGCCCGATGCGGCGGAAGCTGCTGCAGGCAATGACCGCGGGCCTGGTCCTTGCGACCGCGACCGGTTGCACATACAAGGACTTCCCCCGCCTTGGTATGCCCACCCCGACCACGGAAGAGGCTCCGCGGATCCTCTCCCTGTGGCAGGGATCCTGGGCTGCCGCGCTCGCCGTCGGCGTGCTGGTGTGGGGCCTGATCCTGTGGAGCGCCATGTTCCACCGGCGCAGCCGCAGCAAGGTCGAAGTACCTCCGCAGACCCGGTACAACATGCCGATCGAGGCGCTGTACACGGTCGTTCCGCTCATCATCGTCTCGGTGCTGTTCTACTTCACGGCTCGTGACGAGACGCAGCTCCTGAGCCTCGACAAGAAGCCGGACGTCACGGTGAACGTCGTCGGCTACCAGTGGAGCTGGGGCTTCAACTACATCGAGCCCGTCGCGGGTTCCACCGGAGACGCGAAGACCGACAAGAACCTGGCCGCCATCCCGGACCGGTTCAAGAAGGAGTTCCCGGCCGGTGCCGGTGGCGTCTACGACGTCGGCACCCCGGGCACGCGGAACCCGCAGACCAACAACCCGGGTCCGACCCTCTGGCTCCCCGAGGGCAAGACCGTCCGCTTCGTCCTCACCTCGCGTGACGTCATCCACTCCTTCTGGGTGGTGCCGTTCCTGATGAAGATGGACGTCATCCCGGGGCACACCAACTCCTTCCAGGTGACCCCCAACCGTGAGGGCACGTTCCTGGGCAAGTGCGCCGAGCTGTGCGGCGTCGACCACTCCCGGATGCTGTTCAACGTGAAGGTCGTCTCCCCCGAGCGGTACCAGCAGCACCTCAAGGACCTCGCGAAGAAGGGGCAGACCGGTTACGTTCCCGCCGGCATCGCGCAGACGAGCCACGAGAAGAACCGGGAGACGAACAACCTGTGAGCATCCTCAACGAACCCCAGGGTGCCGCGGCGGCCGACAGCGGTACCTACGCGGATGAGCTGCCGGTCCGGCGCAAGCAGCCAGGCAAGGTCGTGGTGTCGTGGCTGACGACCACGGACCACAAGACGATCGGCACGCTGTATCTGGCGACGTCGTTCGCGTTCTTCCTGATCGGCGGCGTCATGGCGCTGGTCATGCGCGCCGAGCTGGCCCGTCCAGGGCTCCAGATCGTGTCGAACGAGCAGTTCAACCAGGCGTTCACGATGCACGGCACGATCATGCTGCTGATGTTCGCGACGCCGCTGTTCGCGGGCTTCACCAACTGGATCATGCCGCTCCAGATCGGCGCGCCCGACGTCGCGTTCCCGCGGCTGAACATGTTCGCCTACTGGCTCTACCTGTTCGGCTCGCTGATCGCGGTGGGCGGCTTCCTCACCCCGCAGGGCGCGGCCGACTTCGGCTGGTTCGCCTACAGCCCGCTCTCCGACGCGGTCCGCTCGCCGGGCGTCGGCGCCGACCTGTGGATCATGGGTCTGGCCTTCTCCGGCTTCGGCACGATCCTCGGCTCGGTCAACTTCATCACCACGATCATCTGCATGCGCGCGCCCGGCATGACGATGTTCCGGATGCCGATCTTCGTGTGGAACGTGCTGCTGACCGCGGTGCTGGTCCTGCTCGCCTTCCCGGTGCTCGCCGCCGCCCTCTTCGCGCTGGAGGCGGACCGCAAGTTCGGCGCGCACGTCTTCGATGCCGCGAACGGAGGGGCGTTGCTCTGGCAACACCTGTTCTGGTTCTTCGGGCATCCAGAGGTGTACATCATCGCCTTGCCGTTCTTCGGCATCATCAGTGAGGTCATCCCGGTCTTCTCCCGCAAGCCGATGTTCGGCTACATGGGTCTGATCGGCGCGACCATCGCCATCGCGGGCCTCTCCGTGACGGTGTGGGCGCACCACATGTACGTCACCGGCGGTGTCCTCCTGCCGTTCTTCTCCTTCATGACCTTCCTGATCGCGGTACCGACCGGTGTGAAGTTCTTCAACTGGATCGGCACCATGTGGAAGGGGTCACTGAGTTTCGAGACACCGATGCTCTGGGCCACCGGCTTCCTGATCACCTTCACCTTCGGTGGTCTGACCGGTGTCATCCTGGCCTCGCCGCCGATGGACTTCCACGTCTCCGACTCCTACTTCGTGGTGGCGCACTTCCACTACGTGGTGTTCGGGACGGTCGTCTTCGCGATGTTCTCGGGCTTCCACTTCTGGTGGCCGAAGTTCACCGGCAAGATGCTCGACGAGCGGCTCGGCAAGATCACCTTCTGGACGCTGTTCATCGGCTTCCACGGCACCTTCCTGGTCCAGCACTGGCTGGGCGCCGAGGGCATGCCCCGCCGGTACGCGGACTATCTCGCCGCCGACGGCTTCACCGCCCTGAACACGATCTCGACGATCAGCTCCTTCCTGCTCGGTCTGTCGATACTGCCGTTCCTCTACAACGTGTGGAAGACGGCCAAGTACGGCAAGCCGGTCGAGGTCGACGACCCGTGGGGCTACGGCCGCTCCCTGGAGTGGGCGACGTCCTGCCCGCCGCCGCGGCACAACTTCCTCACCCTGCCGCGGATCCGCAGCGAATCCCCGGCGTTCGACCTGCACCACCCGGAGATCGCCGCCCTGGACCAGCTCCAGAACGCGCCTCACGGTGACAAGGCTCTCGCGGGTGGCAAGGAGGCCGGCAAGTGAAGATCCAGGGCAAGATGTTCATGTGGCTGAGCGTCTTCGTCCTCGCCATGGCGGTCGTCTATGGCGTGTGGTCGAAGGAGCCGGCCGGTACCACGGCCCTCTTCCTGGCCTTCGGCCTGTGCATCATGATCGGCTTCTACCTGGGCTTCACCGCCCGGCGGGTCGACGCGGGCGCGCAGGACAACAAGGAAGCCGACGTGGCGGACGAGGCCGGCGAGGTCGGGTTCTTCAGCCCGCACAGCTGGCAGCCGCTCTCCCTCGCGGTCGGCGGCGCGCTCGCCTTCCTCGGGGTGGCGCTCGGCTGGTGGCTGCTGTACTTCTCGGCACCCCTGGTCCTCATCGGCCTGTGGGGCTGGGTCTTCGAGTACTACCGCGGTGAGAACCGCACCCAGTAGCACCGGCGGGAACCCCGCTGAGCCCGGACTCTCCGTCAGGAGGGTCCGGGCTCGTGCTTTTGCCGCACGGTCCGTACCTCGTCCGGATTACCCGGCGTGCCGGACCGGGCTCGACTCCTTAGCGTGAGGCCATGAGCCACTCTCCGCGCACCCGCACCGTCGTCAGCTGCACGCTGCTGGTGATCGCCCTCGGTGCGGGCGTCACCGCGTGCGGCGACAGCGGCAACCCGCTGTCCTCCAAGCCGTACGACGCGTCGGCCCAGATCTCCTTCAACGGTCCGAAGGGCGGCCTCAAGAAGGTCGACCCGGACAAGCCCCTGGAGGTGACCGCGTCCGGCGACGACAACCGCATCACCGACGTCACCGCCACCGACGCCATGGGCCGCTATGTGACAGGCGAACTCAGCGCCGACGGCCGTCGCTGGCACTCCACCTCCGCCCTGGCCGCAGCCGCCCGCTACACGGTCCACGTGAGCACCGAGAACGAGGACGGGGCACCCGGCCGCAAGGTCCTCACCTTCGACACCAGCAAGCCCACCACCAAGAAGCGGCTGACCGTCGAGTTCGGTCCTGACGCGGGCGAGTACGGCGTCGGCCAGCCGGTCACCGCCGAACTGAGCGAACCGGTCAAGGACAAGGCCCAGCGGGCCATCGTCGAACGGGGGCTGCGGGTCACCTCGGTGCCCGCCACCCAGGGCACCTGGCACTGGGTCGACGACAAGGAACTCCACTTCAGGCCCAAGGAGTACTGGCCCGCCCACGCCACCATCCAGGCGCGCAGCGAACTGGACGGCGTCAAGATCAGCGACCGGCTGTGGGGCGCGGGCGCCAAGCCGCTGAAGCTGACCACGGGCGACCGGGTCATCGCCGTCACCGACGCCTCCGCGCACTCGATGACGGTCTACCGCAACGGCGAGGAGATCAACGAGATCCCCGTCACCACCGGCAAGCCCGGCTTCGAGACCCGCAACGGCGTCAAGGTCGTGCTGGGCAAGGAGTACTTCGTACGGATGCGCGGCACCACCGTCGGCATCTCGGCGGGCTCGTCGGACGGCTACGACCTGCCCGTGTACTACGCCACCCGGGTCACCTGGAGCGGCGAGTACGTGCACGCCGCGCCCTGGTCGGTGGGGTCGCAGGGCTCCGCCAACGTCAGCCACGGCTGCACCGGCATGAGCACCGGCAACGCCGCCTGGTTCTACGAGAACGTCCAGGACGGCGACGTGGTGAAGGTCATCAACTCGTACGGCGACGACATGGAGCCGTTCGGGAACGGCTACGGCGACTGGAACCTCGACTGGAAGGAATGGCGCGACGGCAGCGCCCTGGTGGGCGGCAAGGCCGAGGGCCCCCGGCCGGAGGAAGCGGCCAGGCTCCGCCCGACGGCCGTGTGAGCGTCAGCGGCACGACGGCCCGCGGTCGCACGACCGCGGGCCGGCAGCCGGACCTCTCAGGCGTGCAGCGCGCGCCTCTCGCGCAGCAGGGCGGCCAGCGCGGCGGCGAACTCCACCGGGTCCACCGGAAGGGTCACCGCGGCCTCCGCGCGGCTCCAGGTGGCCAGCCAGGCGTCCTGCGGGCGCCCGATCAGCACCAGCGACGGCGGGCAGTTGAAGATCTCGTCCTTGATCTGCCGGCACAGGCCCATGCCGCCCATCGGCACCGCCTCGCCGTCCAGGACGCACACGTCGATGCCGCCCCGGTCCAGCTCCTTCAGGACGGCGGCGGGCGTCGCGCACTCCACGAACTCCACCACGGGCGCGTCAGGGGCCGGCCTGCGCCCGGTGGCCAACCGGACCTGTTCGCGGGTGTTGGAGTCGTCGCTGTAGACCAGCACCGTGGCGGTCGGCTGCATTCTTCCTCCGGCGGGACGTCGTCGTCTTACGGACAGGAGCGATGCGCCGGATGCTACTCCTTTGAACACCCCGTCAACACCTGTGCGAACACGGCTTCGAGGACCCGTCGGATGGGCCATACGGGCAGTACACGGGGTACGGACACTCCGAACGGCACCCCCGGAGGTGAGGGCGGGATAAGCGACCGACATAATGTCGGTCGTGGCGACAGCAACGACAGTAGAAACCGGGCACGCGCACCCGTCGGTCAACCGGCCGAACCTCACCAGCGTCGGAACCATCATCTGGCTGAGTTCCGAGCTGATGTTCTTCGCGGCCCTCTTCGCGATGTACTTCACCCTGCGATCGGTGACCGGTCCGGATCACTGGAAGGCGATGGCGAGCCATCTCAACTTCCCGTTCTCCGCGACCAACACGACGATCCTGGTGCTCTCCTCCCTCACCTGCCAGCTCGGCGTCTTCGCCGCCGAGCGCGGGGACGTGAAGAAGCTCCGGGGATGGTTCATCGTCACCTTCATCATGGGTGCGATCTTCATCGGCGGTCAGATCTACGAGTACACCGAGCTGGTGAAGGAGGACGGCCTCTCGCTCTCCTCCGACCCGTACGGCTCGGTCTTCTACCTGACCACCGGCTTCCACGGCATGCACGTGACGGGCGGCCTGATCGCCTTCCTGTTCGTTCTGGGCAGGACGTACGCGGCCAAGAGGTTCACCCACGAGCAGGCGACCGCGGCCATCGTCGTGTCCTATTACTGGCACTTCGTCGATGTCGTCTGGATCGGCCTCTTCGCGACGATCTACATGATCAAGTAGCCGGGCCCGTTCCCACGCGCACAGCCGAAGCGCACTTTCCAGAAGCATCGACGCAGAAGATCCTGACACCGGGGTAATCCGTGAAAAAGCTCTCCGCACGACGACGCCATCCGCTGGCGGCCGTCGTCGTCCTACTCCTCGCGCTGGCGGCCACCGGGGGGCTGTACGCCGCGTTCGCGCCCGCGAGCAAGGCGCAGGCCGATGACACCGCCCAGTCTCTCGCCATCGACGAGGGCAAGAAGCTGTACTCCGTGGGCTGCGCCAGCTGCCACGGAACCGGCGGTCAGGGCACCTCCGACGGGCCGAGCCTCGTGGGCGTGGGCGCCGCCGCCGTCGACTTCCAGGTCGGCACCGGCCGGATGCCCGCCCAGCAGCCCGGCGCGCAGATCCCGAGCAAGAAGGTCATCTACTCGCAGGCCGAGATCGACCAGCTCGCCGCGTACATCTCGTCCCTCGGCGCGGGCCCGAACGTCCCGACGAAGGCCCAGTACGGCCCCGAGGGTGCCGACATCGCCAAGGGCGGCGAGCTGTTCCGCACCAACTGCGCGCAGTGCCACAACTTCACCGGCAAGGGTGGCGCGCTGACGCACGGCAAGTTCGCGCCGAGCCTCGAGGGCGTCAGCCCGAAGCACATCTACGAGGCCATGCAGACCGGCCCGCAGAACATGCCGTCCTTCAACGACACCACGCTCACCGAGCAGAACAAGAAGGACATCATCGCGTACCTGAACGCGGTCAACGGGGAAGAGACCGAGAGCCCCGGCGGCCTGGAGCTGGGCGGCCTCGGGCCGGTCAGTGAGGGTCTGTTCGCCTGGATCTTCGGACTGGGTGCCCTGATCGCGGTCGCCGTCTGGGTCGCCGCTCGGACCGCAAAGGCCAAGAAGTCATGAGTAGCCAAGACATTCCAGAAGAGAACCTGCCCGCAGAGCAGGACCACGCGCACGGCGCGGTGACCGTCGCGGACGACACGGACCCGTTCGCGGACCCCGGCCTGCCGCCCCACGAGCACCGTGTCCAGGACATCGACGAGCAGGCCGCCAAGCGCTCCGAGCGCGCCGTCGCCCTGCTGTTCACGCTGTCGATGCTCGCCACCGTCGGCTTCATCGCCTCCTACGTGGCGATCCCGCACGACCAGGCGGTCTACGTCTTCCCGATCGGCCACATCAACGCGCTGAACTTCGCGCTCGGCCTCACCCTCGGGGTGGCGCTGTTCGCGATCGGCGCGGGCGCGGTCCACTGGGCCCGCACCCTGATGTCCGACGTGGAGGTCGCCGACGAGCGGCACCCGATCGAGGCGGCACCCGAGGTCAAGGCCAAGGTCATGGCCGACTTCAAGGAGGGCGCCAAGGAGTCCGCGCTCGGCCGCCGCAAGCTGATCCGCAACACGATGTTCGGCGCGCTCGCCCTGTTCCCGCTCTCCGGCGTCATGCTGCTGCGCGACCTCGGCCCGCTGCCCGGCACCAAGCTGCGCCACACCCTGTGGTCCAAGGGCAAGCTGCTCGTCAACATGAACACCAACGAGCCGCTGCGCGCCTCCGACGTCGCCGTCGGCTCGCTGACCTTCGCCAAGCCCGAGGGCCTGGAGGAGCACGACGAGGACTTCCAGAAGGAGATCGCCAAGGCCGCCCTGATGATCGTCCGTATCCAGCCGGACAACATCAAGGACAAGCGCGAGCTGCAGTGGTCGCACGAGGGCATCGTCGCGTACTCGAAGATCTGCACCCACGTGGGCTGCCCGATCTCGCTGTACGAGCAGCAGACGCACCACGTGCTGTGCCCCTGCCACCAGTCCACCTTCGACCTCTCCGACGGTGCCCGAGTGATCTTCGGCCCCGCCGGTCACGCCCTGCCGCAGCTGCGCATCGGCGTGAACGACGAGGGCTACCTCGAGGCGCTCGGCGACTTCGATGAGCCCGTCGGTCCTGCATTCTGGGAGCGCGGATGAGCACCAACGAGAGCACCGAGACCCGGCGCGGCAAAGCGCCGGCCGGCGAGCGCGTCGCCGACTGGGCCGACGGCCGGCTGGGGATCTACTCCCTCGCCAAGTCCAACATGCGCAAGATCTTCCCCGACCACTGGTCGTTCATGTTGGGTGAGGTCTGCCTCTACAGCTTCATCATCATCATCCTCACGGGTGTGTACCTGACGCTGTTCTTCCACCCGTCGATGAACGAGGTGGAGTACCACGGCAGCTACGTCCCGCTCCAGGGGCAGCTGATGTCGGAGGCGTTCAGCTCGACCCTGCACATCTCCTTCGAGGTGCGCGGTGGCCTGCTGATCCGGCAGATCCACCACTGGGCCGCGCTGATCTTCCTGGCCGGCATGTTCGTGCACATGATGCGCGTCTTCTTCACGGGTGCGTTCCGCAAGCCCCGCGAGATCAACTGGCTGTTCGGCTTCCTGCTGTTCGTCCTGGGCATGTTCACCGGCTTCACCGGCTACTCGCTCCCCGACGACCTGCTCTCCGGCACCGGTGTCCGCTTCATGGAGGGCGCGATCCTGTCCGTGCCGATCGTCGGCACGTACCTGTCGTTCTTCCTCTTCGGCGGCGAGTTCCCGGGCGGCGACTTCGTGGCCCGCTTCTACTCGATCCACATCCTGCTGCTGCCGGGCATCATGCTCGGCCTGGTGGTCGGCCACCTGATCCTGGTCTTCTACCACAAGCACACGCAGTTCGCGGGCCCCGGAAAGACGAACAACAACGTCGTCGGCATGCCCCTGTTGCCCGTGTACATGGCGAAGGCGGGCGGCTTCTTCTTCCTGGTCTTCGGTGTCATCGCGGTCGTCGCCGCGATCGCCTCGATCAACCCGATCTGGGCCCTCGGACCGTACCGGCCCGACCAGGTGTCCACCGGTGCCCAGCCCGACTGGTACATGGGCTTCTCCGAGGGCCTGATCCGGGTGATGCCTGGCTGGGAGATCAACCTCTGGGGCCACACGCTCGTCCTGGGTGTGTTCATCCCGCTGGTCATCTTCCCGCTGGTGCTGGTCTCGATCGCGGTCTACCCGTTCATCGAGTCCTGGGTCACCGGCGACAAGCGCGAGCACCACATCCTGGACCGTCCGCGCAACGCCCCGACCCGCACCGCGTTCGGCGTGGCCTGGATCTCCTGGTACTTCGTGCTGCTCGTCGGTGGTGGCAACGACCTCTGGGCCACCCACTTCCACCTGTCGATCAACGCGATCACCTGGTTCGTGCGCATCGGCTTCTTCGTGGTGCCGGTCCTCGTCTTCATCGCCACCAAGCGCATCTGCCTCGGCCTCCAGCGCCGGGACCGCGAGAAGGTGCTGCACGGTCGCGAGACCGGCACCATCAAGCGGCTGCCGCACGGTGAGTTCATCGAGGTCCACGAGCCGCTCAGCCAGGACGCGCTGCACACCCTCACCGCGCACGAGCAGTACCGCCCGGTGGAGATCGGCGGCACCGTCGACGAGAACGGCGTCGAGCGCAAGGTGAAGGGCTCCGAGAAGCTGCGCGCCAAGCTCAGCGAGTCGTACTACGGCGAGGAGTCGCAGATCCCGAAGCCCACCGTCGAGGAGTACAAGGAGATCACCAGCGGCCACGGCCACCACTGATCACCGCGTCGCCACACGACGGCCGAAGGGCCCCCGTCCGGTCTCCGGACGGGGGCCCTTCGGCGTGCCCCGGGCTGGATAGGGTGGAGCCCGCACCGCCTTCTTCTCTCCCCGACTCTTCTACGACACCCAGGAGCGGCCTCATGAGCGCTGTGACCCCCGCTGGAGGCGACACCGCGGCGGGCCGTTCCTGGCCCGCCCTGCTGAACGGCCTGCTGAACGGCCAGGACCTCAGCGCGGACGACACCGCCTGGGCGATGGACCTGATCATGCGCGGCGAGGCGACCGACGCGCAGATCGCCGGGTTCGTGGTGGCGCTGCGCGCCAAGGGCGAGACGGTCCAGGAGATCGACGGCCTGGTCCGCACGATGTACGCGCACGCCAACGTGATCGAGGTGGCCGGCCCCTGCGTCGACATCGTCGGCACCGGGGGCGACGGCGCGAAGACGGTGAACATCTCCACCATGTCGGCGATCGTGGTGGCCGGCACCGGCGCGCGCGTCGTCAAGCACGGCAACCGGGCCGCGTCCTCCGCGTCCGGGGCCTCCGACGTCCTGGAGAAGCTGGGCGTCAACCTCGACCTGCCGCTGAAGCGGGTGCCCGAGGTGGCCGAGGAGGCCGGGATCACCTTCTGCTTCGCGGTGAAGTTCCACCCGGCGCTGCGGCACGCGGGCGCGGCCCGCGGCCAGTTGGGCATCCGCACGGTCTTCAACGCGCTCGGCCCGCTCACCAACCCGGCCCGGGTGCGGGCCCAGGCGGTCGGGGTGGCCGACCCGCGGATGGCGCCGATCGTGGCCGGCGTCTTCGCCGCGCGCGGCAACTCCTCGCTGGTCTTCCGCGGCGACGACGGTCTCGACGAGCTGACCACGACGGCCACCTCCCGGGTCTGGACGGTCGCCGAGGGGCACGTCGCCGAAGAGCGCTTCGACCCCCGGGACGTCGGCCTCGACCTGGTGCCCGTGGAGGCGCTGCGCGGCGGCGACCCGTCGTACAACGCGGAGGTCGCCCGCAGGCTCCTGGACGGCGAGAGCGGCCCGGTGCGGGACGCCGTCCTGCTGAACTCGGCGGCCGCGCTGGTGGCCCTCGAGCGCGGCTCGGGCACACTCACCGAGCGGATCGGCGCGGGCATGGCGAAGGCGGCCGAGTCGATCGACTCCGGCGCGGCCAAGCGGGCCCTCGAACGCTGGGTGGCGGCGAGCAACGCCTGACCGGACGCCGTCGGTCCCGCGATCCGGACACGGGTTGCGGGACCGCGCGCGTTTCGCGTAGGTTCCTGACCAGGTCATGAGTGACAGTCATGAGGCCCCGGCCGACTGTCCGGCAACCCTCCGTCCGTGGCGGGGTGCCCCGGGTGAAGACCAGGTCGTGGGCAGCGAGGTCCACGGCAAGCGCGGACCCCTCGAACCTCCAGGGGTCCTGGTCGTCGAGGAGCCTTCCGTGAGCAAGCGAATGCGCTAGGGCGTCGAGCCCCGCCTCCGCATCCCTTTCACCTCTTCACCCTTCTGCGGTGTCCTTCCGCGCTTCGAGCCCTGTCCGCTCGCGCGGTGGATCCGTACGCCTCTCACGGGAGTCCGCCATGTCTGTCACCACCCCTGCCGCCGACCAGGCCGTCTGCGCTCCGCTGCCGGTGCTCGGCCGGGACGTCACCGTTCCGCTCGTCACCGGGGGCGAGGTCGGCTACGCGGCCCTCGACTACGCCGCGAGCGCCCCCGCCCTCCAGCGGGTCTGGGACGACGTGGCCGCCTACGCCCCCTACTACGGCAGCGTCCACCGGGGTGCCGGGTACCTCTCGCAGCTCTCCACCGACCTCTTCGAGAACGCCCGCAGGACCGTCGCCGAGTTCCTCGACTGCCGCGCCGACGACCAGCTGGTCTTCACCCGCTCCACCACCGACTCGCTGAACCTGCTGGCCGCCGCCCTCCCCGACGGCTGCCAGGTCTTCGTCTTCGAGACCGAGCACCACGCCTCGCTGCTGCCCTGGAAGGACGCCCGGGTCAGCTACCTGGACGCGCCGCGCACCCCGCGCCAGGCCGTCCAGACGCTGGAGCGGGCGCTCGCCGCGCGCGACCCGCACGGCCCTGCCCTGGTCTGCGTCACCGGCGCGTCGAACGTCACCGGCGAGCTGTGGCCGGTGCGGGAGCTGGCCGCCGCCGCGCACGCGCACGGCGCCCGGATCGTCCTGGACGCCGCCCAGCTCGCCCCGCACCACCCGGTCTCCGTGCGGGACCTCGACGTCGACTGGGTCGCCTTCTCCGGGCACAAGCTGTACGCGCCGTTCGGCTCGGGCGTCCTCGCCGGCCGCGCCGACTGGCTGACCGCCGCCGAGCCCTACCTCGCGGGCGGCGGCGCCAGCCGCAAGGTCACCCGGCGCGAGGACGGCGGCGTGGACGTGGAGTGGCACGAGACCGCCGCCCGGCACGAGGCCGGCTCGCCGAACGTGATCGGCGCCTACTCCATCGCCGCCGCCTGCAAGGCGCTCACCGAGGCCGGCTTCGACACCCTGGTCGCCCGCGAGCAGCACCTCGTGGAGACCGTCAGGGCCGGGCTCGCGGAGGTTCCGGAGGTGCGGGTGCTCTCCCTGTTCGGCGACGACGCGCCGCGGGTCGGGGTGATCTCCTTCGTCGTCGACGGCTGGAACAGCTCCCACTTCGCCGCGGCGCTCTCCGCCGAGTACGGCATCGGCGTCCGCGACGGCCTGTTCTGCGCCCACCCGCTGGTCCGCACCCTGCTGGACAGCGCCCCCGAGGCGCAGGGCGAGTGCGGTGCCCCCGAGGCGGCGCCGGGGGAGAAGTCCCTGAACGCGATCCGGGTGAGCTTCGGCGCGGGCACCCCCGACGAGCACATCGAACGGTTCGTGACCGCGGTGCGGGAGCTGGTGGCGGACGGCGCGCGCTGGAACTACCGCACGGAGAACGGCCGCTGCGTGCCCGCGCTGGGCTGACGCCCGGCGCCCCGGAGGCCGCCCGTCAGGAGTCGAGACCGATGGCGAAGGCGGCCTCCAGGTCGTGCTGCGAGTAGGTGCGGAAGGCGACGTGCGTGTCCGTGCCCTCGACGCCCGGGATCTTGCTGATCCGGCCGGGGATGACCTCCGCGAGGTCCTCGTGCCGGCTCACCCGCACCATCGCGATCAGGTCGTAGGTGCCGGTCACGGAGAACACCTCGCTCACCGAATCGAGCGCCGCGATCGACTCCGCGATCTCGGGGATCCGGTCCACGCTGGTCTTGATGAGGACGATCGCGGTGATCACGGCTGGTTCTCTCCCTCGGGGGCCGGAGCTGGGGCGGCCCTCACTCTAGTCGTCCGGCCGAAGGCCACCCACGCGTAGAGGAACCCGAGCCCGAACCCCACCAGGTGGGCCAGGTAGGCCACCCCCGGGCCCTCCGTGGCCCGGCCCGCCGCCAGCCATTGCAGGGCCGCCCAGAACGGCAGCACGAGCCAGGCGGGGAAGCGCAGCGGCAGGAAGAAGAGGAACGGCAGCAGACTGGTGACCCGGGCGCGGGGGAAGAGGAAGAGGAACGCGCCCAGGACCGCCGAGATCGCCCCGGACGCGCCGACCAGCGACTGCTGCGAAGAGGCGTTGGCGACGGCGTAGCCGAGCAGGGCGAGGGCGCCGGAGCAGAGGTAGAAGAGGGTGAAGCGCAGGCGGCCCATGCGTTCCTCGGTCATCGCCCCGAAGACGTAGAGGAACAGCATGTTGCCGAGCAGATGCACCCAGCTGCCGTGGACGAAGAGCGCCGTGGCCGGGGTGAGCGCTCCCCTGGGGGACCAGTCGAACAACTGTGCTGGTACGACGCCCCAGTGGTGGAAGTACTCCTGCTGGGCCGCGAGCAGGGTCTCCCCCGAGCCGTAGCCGGGGTTCAGGCCCGACGCGGGGCTGATCGCGAAGGTCAGACAGCACAGGGCGATCAGCCCGTGGGTGACCGGTGCCGAGGGCCTGCGGGCCAGGCCGGCCGCCCTGCCGACCGTCGTGCTCCAGTTGCTGGTCATGACTACAGAGCATGACGTAACGGGACGCACGGGACCTGACCGCCTCGCCGCCGTGGACGGGCGGGCGGCGACCGTCCGGCAGGCCGTAGGGTTACCGCCACACGCTCCAGGGAAGCTGGCGCGTCACGGACACTAGAAGGAAAGTGAACACGCCACGATGACGGTTCCCCTGCCGACCGCCTCGACGCGGTGGCGCTGCACGCTCTGCGGCAACCTCACCCGCTTCGACGTGACCCGCTCCTCGAAGGTCGTGGAGTACGTCCACCTCGACCTCGCGGGCGAGCCCAAGGTCGAGGAGCGCGAGGTGGTCAGTGAGACCATCGAGTCGGTGCGCTGCCGGTGGTGCAACGCGGTGGACCAGGTGGAACTAGTGGACAGGCCGGGCGCCGACTCCTGACAGGAGCGGGCCCCGCACAGGCATAGGGGTGTGACGGATGGTGGAGACCACGGGCGGGGCGCCGGGCGACGGCGCCGCCGAGGTGCTCGACCGTCCGCTGCCCGACGGCGTGCGCAAACGGGTCGTCCAGATCGCCTCGGACGGCTTCGGCGGGCTGACCGTCGGCGAGCTGCCCGCGCAGCTGCGGCAGTACGCCCGGTTCACCCCGAGCCGCCGCGCCAAGTTCGCGGGCAACGCGATGGCCTCCGCGCTGGAGACCGACGCGCTGTTCCGCCAGCGTATCGGTGAACGGCTCAGAGAGGCCCAGCCCGAACTGGCCGGCGCCCTCGACTCCGGCGCCCCGCCCCCGGCCGCGGACCCGCTCGACGTGGCGGCCGCGGCCTATGTGCTGCGCCCCACCGGCTGGGTGAAGCTCGTCACGGCGGCGGGCGAGGAGGCCCAACGGGCCCACGCCGAACGCGCCGACGAGGAGAGCCGCGCCGAACTGGACCGGCTGCGCGAGGAGTTGGCCGCCGCCCGGGAGCACACCCGGGCCGAGACCGAGCGGCTGCGCGCCGACCTCGACGCGGTCAGGCGGGAGGCGGAGTCGCTGCACCGCAAGCTCCGCGCCGCCCTCAGCGACGTCAAGCGCGGCGAGGCGGCCCTGCGCAGACTGCGGACCGAGACCGAGGCCGCCCGCGCCGAGGGGCAGACCCAGGTGTCCGCGGCGGAGAGCGAGACCCGGCGCCTCAAGGCGCGGCTCGGCGAGGCGGAGGCGGCCCTCGAAGCCACCCGCAAGGCCGCCCGCGAGGGGCGCAGCGTCGAGGACATGCGGCTGCGGCTGCTGCTCGACACCGTGCTGGACGCGGCCCAGGGGCTGCGCAGGGAGCTGGCGCTGCCGCCGGTCGCGGTGCGCCCCGCGGAGACCGTGGACGCCGTCGAGCCGGGGCGGATGACCCCGAAGGACATCGCCGCGCGGGCCCTGTCGGAGCACGATCCGGCCGTTCTCGACCAGCTTCTCGCCCTGCCCCAGGCGCACTTGGTGGTCGACGGCTACAACGTCACCAAGACCGGCTATCCGCAGATGCCGCTGGAGAAGCAGCGGCTGCGGCTGCTCGGCCAGCTCTCCCAGCTCGCCGCGCAGACCGGCGCCGAGGTCACCTGTGTCTTCGACGGCGCCGAACTGCTCGCCCCGGTGCTGCTCGCGCCGCCGCGCGGGGTGCGGGTGCTGTTCTCCAAACCCGGTGTCACGGCTGACGAGTTGATCCGCCAGCTGGTGCGCGCGGAGCCGCCGGGGCGTCCGGTCATCGTGGCCTCGACGGACCGTGAGGTGGCCGACGGGGTGGCCCGTGCGGGCGCCCGCCCGATCGCGTCCGCGATGCTCCTGAAGCGGCTGATCTGACCGCTGTCGCGGCGCCCGTTCCGGTGTCCGTTCACCGTGGCTGTCCCGAACGTCAACGAACAGGCTCAATGCCCGAATTGATGGTTTCGTGACGCAACGTAGCGTCAACCGAGCATCACTGCACGTGAATTGAGTGTAAAGAATGCGGTCGGTGACAGACATTTTTCACTCGAGGATTTGAACTGATCACAAGAACATCACTATGGTCTGGGCTCGAACCTCCGAACGGGTGATCACTCACATGAAGGAGCCCGCGTCCGTGGCGTCCCATCGTCGACCGAAGCAGCCGAGCCGCGCTCGTGTGACTGTGCTCACCACCGCAGCCGCCGCCGCTGTCGCCCTCAGTTCCCAGGCCGCCAACGCGGCACCCAGCGAGAAGCTGAGCAAGGACGAGGTCAAGTCCAAGGTCGACAAGCTCTACGAGCAGGCCGAGCAGGCCACCGAGAAGTACAACGGGGCCAAGGAGAAGCAGGAGAAGCTCCAGAAGGAGATCTCCACCATCCAGGACGACGTCGCCCGCGGCCAGGAGGAGCTCAACGAGCTGCGTGACTCCATGGGTCTCGCGGCGGCCGCCCAGTACCGCACCGGCTCCATCGACTCCTCGCTCCAGCTGTTCCTGTCCTCGGACCCCGAGGACTACCTGGACAAGGCGTCCACCGCCGACCAGCTCAGCGGCCAGCAGGTCGAGGCGCTGAAGAAGATCCAGGAGAAGCAGCGCGAGCTGGCCCAGGAGCGCTCCGAGGCCTCGGGCAAGCTCAAGGACCTCGCCTCCACCCGGACCGAACTGGGCAAGAAGAAGAAGGAAGTCCAGGGCAAGCTCGCCGAGGCGCAGAAGCTGCTCAACTCGCTGACGGCGGCGGAGCGTGCCGCGCTCGCCGCGGCCGACGAGCGCGCCAGCCGCTCCTCCACCACCCGCGTCGACCTCGGCAACGCGACCAGCGCCTCGGGCCGCGCCTCCGCCGCGTTCGCCGCCGCGCAGACCAAGCTGGGCAGCGCCTACGTCTACGGCGCCACCGGCCCGTCGTCCTTCGACTGCTCGGGCCTGACCTCCTGGGCCTACGCCCAGGCCGGCGTCACCATCCCGCGCACCTCCCAGGCCCAGGCCAACGCCGGCACCCGGATCTACAGCGCGAGCGACCTCAAGGTCGGCGACCTGGTGATCTTCTACGGCGACCAGCACCACGTCGGCCTCTACGCGGGCAACGGCCAGGTGCTGCACGCCCCGCGCACCGGCACCGTCGTGCGCTACGAGTCGATCGGCAACATGCCGTTCCAGTTCGGCGTCCGCATCTGAGTCGCCTCCCGGTCGTCCGGCTCCCCCGGGATCCGGGCGACACACCGCCCGAACGGGCGAATCCGGTGAGCCTTCGCTGACCCCACGCCCCGCCCATGACCTGCGTCAGAGGCGGGGCGTCACCGTCTGTGCGCACGGCGGTCTTTGGCCGACCCCCTGTCACGGGGCTACTGTCTGCCGCGTTCCTCGTCCGCCAGCGGAAGGAGTGCGGCTTCTCGTGGGTTCCCATCGCCGCCTTGCACCGTCGTCCGGGTTCAACCGGGGCGCCGGCACCGCCCTGTGCGTCCTGTCGGCCGCCGCCGCCGGTCTCTGCGCGGCACCCGCCGACGCCGCGCCGCACACCGACACCAGGACCGAGGTCGACCGGCTCTACGCGGCCGCCGAGAAGGCGACCGAGGCCTACAACAAGGCCGACGAGCGCGCCGGTGAGCTGCGCCGCGAGGTCTCCGACACCCAGGACCGCATCGCCAGGCAGCAGGAGCGCGTCAACTCCCTCCGGGACACGCTCGGTTCGCTGGCGGGCGCCCAGTACCGCTCCGGCGGCATGGACCCCTCGCTCGCGCTGCTGTTCTCCGACGACCCGGCCGACTACCTCGACAAGGCGGCGGCCCTCGACCGGATCAACGCCCGTGAGGCGGGCCGGCTGCGGGACCTGACCTCGGCGATGCGCGAACTCGACCAGGAGCGGTCCGAGGCCCTCGGGAGCCTCGCCGAACTCGACCGCAGCCGCAAGGCCGTGGCCGCCCACAAGCGGACCGTCGAGAGGAAGCTCGCCACCGCCCGCCGGCTCCTCGCCTCCCTGCCGCACGCCGAACGCGCCGCCTACGACCGCGCCTCCCGCTCCACCCGCGACAGCCTCGGGTTCCCCTCCCTCGGCGGCGCCGCCGCCCCCTCGGCGCGCGCCGCGGCCGCCGTCGCCGCCGCCCGCTCCGCCCTCGGCAGACCGTACGTGTGGGGCGCCAACGGCCCCTCCGGGTTCGACTGCTCGGGCCTGATGCAGTGGTCGTACGCGCGGGCCGGCGTCGCCCTGCCGCGCACCTCGCAGGAGCAGCGGTCCGCCGGGCAGCACGTCCCGCTCTCCCAGGCCCGCCCCGGCGACCTGATCACCTACCGCGCCGACGCCAGCCATGTCGCGATGTACGTGGGCAACGGCCAGGTCATCCACGCGCCCTACCCGGGCGCCCCGGTCCGCTACGACCGGGTCGGCATGATGCCGATCTCCTCGATCACGCGGGTCTGACCTCCCCGCGCCGCTGCCCGTACGATCGGGACGTGGCTGGTCGTGGGCGCGGGTCGACGAGGGCGGCGGTGCTTCTCGCGCTGCTGCTCGCCGGTCTGGTGTCGTGCGGCGGGCAGCGCACCGGGAGCCCCGACACCGCGCGGCTCCAGCGGGTCCTCGACCGGCGGGCCGCCGCCGTCCTCGCCGGGGACAGGGCCGCCTTCCTGGCCACCGGCACGCTCGGCTGGTTCGAGAACGTGCGCGCGGTGCCGCTGGCCGCCTGGTCGTACCGGGTGACCTCGGTGCACGGCTCGGGCGACGACGCCACCGCCGACGCCGAACTCAGCTACCGGGTGCGCGGCTACGACACCGCCCCGGTCACCGTGCGCCGCGCCCTCGCCCTCTCCAGGCGGGCCGACGGGCAGTGGTCCGTGGACGCCGACCGGCCCGCCGCGAAGACGCCCCAGCAGCTCTGGGACCAGGGCCGGGTGACGGCGGTGCGCGGGGCGCACGCCCTGGTGCTCGGCGTCGGGCAGCCGCAGGCCGCGCTGCGCTCCTACGCGCACCTCGCCGACCGGGCCGTACCGGCCGTCTCCGCGGCCTGGGGGAGCGGCTGGGCCGCCCACGTCATGGTGCTGGTCCCCGGGACGCTGAAGGGCATGGCGGGGCTCCTGGGCACGCCCGCCTCCGCCTACCGGGGCATCGCGGCCGTCACCACCGGCGAGGTGGGCGGCGCGGCGAAGGCGCCGGCCGACCGCGTCATCGTCAACCCGGAGGCGTACGCCGTCCTCGGCGACCTCGGCAGACAGGTCGTCCTCACCCATGAGACGACCCATGTCGCCAGCCGCGCCCACACCAGCTCCGCCACCCCGCTCTGGCTGTCCGAGGGGTACGCGGACTGGGTCGGCTACCGCGGCACCGGCCGCACCCCGCGGCAGGCGGCGCCCGAGCTGGCGCGCGCGGTGGCCGAGGGCGACCTGCCGAAGGCGCTGCCGACCGACGAGGACTTCGGGTTCGGCCGGGACGCGACGGAGCTGGCGCGGGCCTACGAGGGCGGCTGGCTGGCCTGCCGGATGATCGCGGACGAGTGGGGCGAGGAGCGGCTCGGCCGGTTCTACCGGGCGGTGGGCGACCACCGCGGCCGGTCGGGCTCGGTGGCGGACGCGCTGCGCCGGACCCTCGGCACCACCCCGGAGGAATTCACCGAGCGGTGGCGCGACTACCTGGACGAACAGTTCGGCTGACCGTTCAGGACGGGACGGACGACTCCCTGTCGCGGGTCGCCTGGCCGGGCAGCCGGGCCGGGGTGTCGCGGCGGGCCGTCGCCCGCCACAGGGTGCGGGCCGCGACGAGCGTGGCGAGGACCAGCAGGCCGTTGCGCACCACCAGCAGGCTGACGCCGAGGGTGTCGCTCTGCACGACGTGCGAGAACCAGATCGGGAACTCCAGCAGCGTCACCCCGCTCGCCGCCAGGACCAGCACCGCGGGCACCCCCATCCGGCTGCCCCGGAAGCAGACGCAGACCGCGGCGAGGCCGATCAGCCACACCAGGTACTGCGGGCTGATCACCCGGCTGGTCACGGTGAACAGCAGCACCGCCACGAACGCCGCGTCCGCCGCCGTGCGCCCGTCGAACCGGGTCGCCGCGAGCCGCCACAGCAGCAGCCAGCCGAACGCCATGCCGGTCAGGAAGAGGGCGGCCGTGCTCACCAGACCCACGTACGGGCCGACGAACTCCACCGAGCCGTAGTTCAGCAGCACCTGCCCGCCCCAGCCGTGGTGCCTGGCGATGTGGAAGACCAGCGAGCCGAGCGACTCCACCTCGGTGCCCCGGTCGCGCTGGAAGGTCAGGAACGCGAACGCGCCCGGCATCGACACCGCGAACAGCGCGGCGAGCCCGGCGACACTCACCAGCGCCGCCAGCCACACGGTCCACCGGCGCACCCCGACCAGCAGCAGCGCGGGCCACACCTTCAGCATCGCGCCGAGGCCGATCAGCGCGCCCATGACTCGCGGGTGCCGGGCCCCGGCGAGCAGCGCGGCGACCGCGACGGCGGTGACCATCACGTCGTAGCGGGCGTAGACGGTCGGGCCGAGCAGCGGTACGCCCACCACCCACACCCAGGCGCCGCGCGGGGACCTGCCGGGGCGCCCGCCCGCCCAGCCGAGCAGCGCGAAGGCGGCCAGGTCGGCGGCGAAGGCCAGCACGAAGAAGGCGTGCGCGTAGTCGAGGAACGGCAGCAGGCCGGGGGAGAGGATCGCGAGGGCGGCGGCCGGCGGGTACTGCCACGTCACGTCGTCCAGCGGGAAGGAACCGGTGCGCAGCACCTCGAACCAGCCCTGGTAGATGACGGAGACGTCACTGGTGACGTCAGGTCCCGGGAAGACCCACACCTTGAAGACGAACAACAGCAGCAGGAGGCGGGTCGCACCCCAGGTCCCCAGCAGCCACACCGGTGGCCGCGCCGTCGTCTTCACGTGATCCCCTGCCGTCCGCGTCCCGTCTTGAGGGGAACATGATGTCCCGCCCGACTGCGAGCGTGCCACACGACGTGCCAGGCCCGGCCGCCAGGCCGCCGTTGGATAGGGTCGGCGGCGATGCACAAGACCCTGATCGTCACGAACGACTTCCCGCCCCGCCCCGGTGGCATCCAGGCGTTCCTGCACAACATGGCGCTGCGCCTCGACCCGGAGCGGCTCGTGGTCTACGCCTCCACCTGGAAGCGGACCCGGGAGGGCGTCGAGGCCACCGCCGCCTTCGACGCCGAACAGCCCTTCACCGTCGTCAGGGACCGTACGACGATGCTGCTGCCGACGCCCGGCGCGACCAGGCGCGCGGTCGGGCTGCTGCGTGAACACGGCTGCACGTCCGTCTGGTTCGGGGCGGCGGCGCCGCTCGGGCTGATGGCGCCCGCGCTGCGCGCGGCCGGGGCCGAGCGGCTGGTGGCGACCACCCACGGCCACGAGGCGGGCTGGGCCCAACTGCCCGGATCACGGCAACTGCTGCGCCGGATCGGGGAGTCGACGGACACGATCACCTACCTCGGGGAGTACACGCGGTCGCGGATCGCCGCCGCGCTGACCCCGCGGGCGGCCGGCCGGATGGTCCAACTGCCGCCGGGTGTCGACGAGAAGACCTTCCACCCCGGTTCGGGCGGCGACGCCGTGCGGGCCGCGCTCGGGCTCACCGACCGGCCGGTCGTGGTGTGCGTCTCCCGGCTGGTCCCGCGCAAGGGGCAGGACACGCTGATCCTGGCGATGCCGCGGATCCTGGCCGCCGAGCCGGACGCGGTGCTGCTGATCGTCGGCGGCGGGCCCTACGAGAAGGAGCTGCGGCGGCTGGCGCGGGAGACCGGGGTCGACGGCTCGGTCCGCTTCACCGGCGCCGTGCCCTGGTCCCAGCTGCCCGCCCACTACGGCGCCGGCGACGTCTTCGCGATGCCGTGCAGGACCCGGCGCGGCGGTCTTGACGTGGAGGGCCTCGGCATCGTCTACCTGGAGGCGTCGGCGACCGGGCTGCCGGTGGTGGCCGGCGACTCGGGCGGCGCCCCCGACGCGGTGCTCGACGGCGAGACCGGCTGGGTGGTGCGCGGCGGCTCCGCCGAGGAGACCGCCGAGCGGGTGGTCGCCCTGCTCGGCGACGCGGAGCTGCGGCGCCGGATGGGGGAGCGGGGCCGGGCGTGGGTCGAGGAGAAGTGGCGCTGGGATTTGTTGGCCCAGACATTGAGGACGCTGCTCTAGGCGGAAGCGGATAATCCGCCGATGCTGCGCGCATGACAGAAAAACTGATGCAGCGTCAGCTGACGAGACGTCACATCCTGGGCATGGTCGCCCTCCAGACCGCCGCGGCCGCCGGCCTCACCCGCATCGGCCTCCAGTCCGCACAGGCCGTCGAACCCGCCGCCGTCGACAGCGCCCCCGCGATCGTCGTCGGCTCCGGGTACGGCGGTGCCGTCGCCGCCCTGCGCCTCGGCCAGGCCGGCATCCGCACCGTCGTCCTCGAAATGGGCCGGCTGTGGAACACCGCGGGCCCCGACGGCAAGGTCTTCTGCGCCACCAGCGCCCCCGACCAGCGCTCCATGTGGTTCCGCGGCCGCACCGAGGCCCCGCTGGCCAGCTTCCTCTGGCTCGACCTCGTCAACCGGGACATCACCCCCTACCCCGGAGTCCTGGACCGGGTGCACTACGACAACATGTCCGTCTACGTCGGCCGCGGGGTCGGCGGCGGCTCCCTGGTCAACGGCGGCATGGCCGTCACCCCGCTCCCGTCCTACTTCGCCGAGCAGTTCCCGGCCGTCGACGCGGCCGAGATGTACGGCACGTACTTCCCGCGCGCCCGTGCCATGCTCGGCGTCAACACCGTCGACCCCGCCTGGTTCGAGTCGACCGACTGGTACCGGTTCACCCGCACCTCGCGGAAGGCGGCAGGCGCCGCGGGGCTGAAGACCACCTTCGTGCCCAACGTCTACGACTTCGGGTACATGCAGCGCGAGGCGGCCGGCACCGCCACCAGGTCCGCGCTGGCCGGAGAGGTCATCTACGGCAACAACCAGGGCAAGCGCAGCCTCGACAAGACCTACCTCGCCGCCGCCCTCGGCACCGGCAACGTCACCCTGCACACCCTGGAGAAGGTGCGGGACATCACCCGGGCCGCCGACGGCGGCTACCTGCTCACCGTCGACCGGATCGACACCACGGGCGCGGTCGTCGAGACCAAGCAGTACGGCTGCGCCTCGCTCTTCCTCGGCGGCGGCAGCCTCGGCACCACCGAACTCCTCGTCAGGGCACGGGACACCGGCACCCTGCCCGACCTCGACGCGAGCGTCGGCGCGGGCTGGGGCACCAACGGCAACACGATGGTGGCGCGCGCCAACCACGTCTGGGACACCGTCGGCGCCAGCCAGTCGACCATGCCGGTCATGGGCATCGACGACTGGGCCAACACCGACAACCCGGTCTTCGCGGAGATCGCCCCGCTGCCCATCGGGTTCGAGACCTGGATCAGCCTCTACCTGGCGATCACCAAGAACCCGCAACGGGCCCGCTTCACCTACGACTCCGCCTCGGGCACGGTGAAGCTCGGCTGGAGCGCCGCGCAGAGCGCCGTCTCCGTCGCCATGGCCAAGAAGCTCTTCGACCGGATCAACGCGGCCAACGCGACCATCTACCGCTACGACCTGTTCGGCTCGTCCAGCAAGGTCTTCGCCGACGACTTCTGCTACCACCCGCTCGGCGGCTGCGTGTTGGGCAAGGCGACCGACGCCTACGGCCGGGTGAAGGGCTATTCACGGCTCTACGTCACCGACGGCTCGCTGGTGCCGGGATCCATCGGCGTGAACCCGTTCGTGACGATCACCGCGCTCGCGGAACGCACGATGGCGCGGGTCCTCGCCGAGGACACCGCGCCATGAGCGGGCCGGGAGGTCACTTGGCGTAGATGGCCTCGATCTCGGCCGCGTAATCCTTCGCCACCACGTTCCGCTTGAGCTTCAGGGACGGCGTCAGGTGGCCCGACTCCTCCGTGAACGGGGAGGGCAGAATGCGGAACTTCCGCACCGATTCCGCCTTCGACACCGCGGCGTTGCCGTCGTCGACCGCCGTCTGGATCTCCGCGAGCAGATCCGGGTCGTCACGCAGCGACGCCGCGGTGGCATCCGCCGGCTTGCCGTGCTCGACCGCCCACCGGCCGAGGAACTCGTCGTCCACGGTGACCAGCGCGCCCACGAACGGCCGCCCGTCACCGACCACCATGCACTCCGCGACCAGCGCGTGCGCCCTGATCCGGTCCTCGATCACGGCGGGCGCGACGTTCTTGCCGCCCGCGGTGACGATGATCTCCTTCTTGCGGCCGGTGATCCGCAGATACCCGTCCTCGTCGAGGGTGCCGACGTCGCCGGTGTGGAACCAGCCGTCGGTCAGCGCCTCCGCCGTCGCCCCCGGGTTGTTCCAGTACTCCTTGAACAGGTGCTCGCCGTGCAGCAGCACCTCGCCGTCGTCCGCGATCCGGATCACCGAGCCCGGCAGCGGCTGCCCGACCGTGCCGATCTTCGTGCGGTCCCACGGGTTGAACGCCGTCGCCGCGCAGGATTCGGTGAGGCCGTAGCCCTCAAGAACTGTGAAGCCGATCCCGCGGAAGAAGTGGCCGAGCCGCTCGCCCAGCGGGGCGCCGCCGGAGATCGCGTACTCGCCGCGCCCGCCGAGCACCGCGCGCAGCTTGCCGTAGACCAGCTTGTCGAACACCTTGTGCCTGATCCGCAGGCCGAGCGAGGGACCCGACGGCGTGTCCTGCGCCTTGCTGTACGCGATGGCGGTGTCGGCGGCCCGGTCGAAGATCTTGCCCTTGCCGTCCGCCTGCGCCTTGGCCCGCGCCGCGTTGTAGACCTTCTCGAAGACCCGCGGGACGCCCAGGATCAGTGTCGGTCTGAACGACGCCAGCTCGTCCGTGAGGTGCTTGATGTCCGGGACGCAGCCCAGCTTGATCGGCGCCATCATCGGCGCGATCTGCACCAGCCGCCCGAAGACGTGCGCCAGCGGCAGGAACAGCAGCACCGAGCACTCGCCGGTGCGGAACAGCGGCCGCAGCCGCTCCACGACGTTGCCGCACTCCGCGAAGAAGCTGCGGTGGGTCAGCACACAGCCCTTGGGCCTGCCGGTGGTGCCCGACGTGTACACGATGGTCGCCGGGTCGTCGGCCTTGGCGAGCGAGCCGCGCTCCTCGACGGTGGCGTCCGAGACGTCCTGCCCGAGCCGGCCGAGCTCCTCGATGCCACCGCCCTCGATCTGCCACAGGTGCTTGAGCGCGGGCAGCCGCTCGCGCACCGACTCGACGGTCGCCGTGTGGGAGTCCAGCTCCACCACACAGGCCGTCGCGCCCGAGTCGGAGAGGATCCACTCCACCTGCTCGGGCGAGCTGGTCTCGTACACCGGGACGGTGACCGCGCCCGCGCTCCAGATCGCGAAGTCGAGCAGCGTCCACTCGTAGCGGGTGCGCGACATCAGGCCGACCCGGTCGCCCGGCTGCACACCTGAGGCGATGAGGCCCTTGGCGGCGGTCACCACCTCGGCGAGGAAGGCCGTCGCCGTCACGTCCTGCCAGCTCCCGCCGGCTCTGCGGGCGATGACGGCGACCTCGGGGTGCTGCGCGGCGTTTCTGCGGACGATGTCGGTCAGGTTGCCGTCCGCCGGGACCTCGTACAGAGCCGGAAGGCTGAACTCGCGCAAGACTGCTGCTCCTCATAGGGCGCCGGCGCCACGACGTTGTGCGATGCGACGGTGCGGTCCAAGGCTCGGGCAGGTGCTCGGGGATCTCGCTGTCGAGAGTCCGAGCACGACTGGACCGCCCGGACGTTACCCGCCGGTATGGCTCCTCCGACAGGGGGTCCCGGCGAGATGTTCGCCGCATCACACCCATGGGTGTTCCTGCGCGTACGGTAGTCCACCCGCTAACTGACTGGCCAGTAACAGCGGCTCCGGTCGGCACTGTTCACGCCCGCCCCGCCCGCCTACCCTTGATCGCCATGGCACCCACACCGCCCGCTCGCGGCAGAACACGCGTCCATGTGGTCAGTGACGTGCACGGCAACGCCCGTGACCTGGCCAGAGCGGGCGACGGCGCCGACGCCCTGATCTGCCTCGGCGACCTCGTCCTCTTCCTCGACTACGCGGACCACTCGCGCGGCATCTTCCCCGACCTCTTCGGCGAGGAGAACGCGGACCGCATCGTCGAGCTGCGCACCGCCCGCCGCTTCGAGGAGGCCCGCGCGTTCGGCGCCCGCCTCTGGGGCTCCATCGGCACCGGCCGGGCCGCCGCCATCGAGAGCGCCGTGCGCAAGCAGTACGCCGAACTCTTCGCCGCCTTCCCGACCCCGACGTACGCCACCTACGGCAACGTCGACGTCCCGCCCCTGTGGCCCGAGTACGCGGCCCGGGGCACCACCGTCCTCGACGGGCAGCGGGTGGAGATCGGCGGCCGCACCTTCGGCTTCGTCGGCGGCGGCCTGCGCACCCCCATGCACACCCCGTACGAGATCAGCGACGAGGAGTACGCGGCGAAGATCGAGGCCGTCGGCGAGGTCGACGTGCTGTGCACCCACATCCCGCCCGAGGTGCCCGAACTGGTCTACGACACCGTCGCCCGCCGCTTCGAACGCGGCAGCCGCGCCCTGCTGGACGCCATCCGCCGCACCCGCCCCCGCTACTCCCTCTTCGGCCACGTCCACCAGCCGCTGGCCCGCCGGATGCGGATCGGCGCGACCGAGTGCGTCAACGTCGGACACTTCGCCTCGACCGGCCGTCCCTGGGCCCTCGAATGGTGACCTGACGCAGGTGGGGGGTGACGGCGGCCACTCCCGTGCGCGGTAGCCTTCACGCTGCACACTCGTGCGCACGACGACCTGTCTACCGGCACGTATCCGGAGGAGCCACGGCGATGGCGGAACACACCAGTTCGAGCATCACGATCGAGGCGGCGCCGGCCGACGTCATGGCGGTGATCGCCGACTTCGCCCGCTACCCGGACTGGACCGGCGAGGTCAAGGAGGCCGAGATCCTCGCGACCGACGACCGGGGCCGCGCCGAGCAGGTCCGCCTCGTCATGGACGCCGGCGCGATCAAGGACGACCAGACCCTCGGCTACACCTGGACCGGCGACCACGAGGTCTCCTGGACCCTCGTCAAGTCCCAGATGCTGCGCTCGCTCGACGGCTCCTACCTCCTGAAGCCGGTCGGCGCCGACGCCACCGAGGTCACCTACCGGCTGACCGTCGACGTCAAGATCCCCATGCTCGGCATGATCAAGCGCAAGGCCGAGAAGGTCATCATCGACCGCGCGCTGGCCGGGCTGAAGACCCGCGTGGAGTCGGGGGAGAAGTGACGGCGCCCGGCGCCAACCCCGCCGGACGGTAGCGTTCACCCCCATGCGCACGATCCTGATCACGGGCCCCGGGGGCGCCGGCCGCACCACCGTGGCCGCGGCCACCGCCGTCGCCGCCGCCCGCGCGGGCACCCGCACCCTGCTCCTGGGCGCCGACCGCGCCGACACCCTGGGCGCGGCACTGGGCACCCCGACCGGCCCCGCCCCCGTGACCGTCGCCCCCGGCCTCACCGCCTGGCGCCCGGACGCCACCGCCGGGTTCCGCACCGACCTCACCGCCTTCCAGGACCGCGCGGCGAGCGTCCTCGACCTGCTCGGCGCCGCCCGCCTGGACGCCGAAGAGGTCACCCCGCTGCCGGGCGCCGAGGAGCTGACCCTGCTGCGCGCCCTGCGGGACGCCTCCCTCTCCGACGCCCACGACCTCCTCGTCGTCGACCTGCCACCCACCGCGCAGGCCCTCGCGCTGCTCGCCCTCCCCGGCGAGCTGCGCCGCTACCTGCGCCGGCTGCTGCCCTCCGAACGGCAGGCGGCCCGCGCCCTGCGCCCGGTCCTCGGCCGGCTGGCCGGCGTCCCCATGCCCGCCGAGTGGCTCTACGAGACCGCGGCCCGCTGGGAGGTCGAGCTGGGCGCCGTCGAGGCCGTCCTCGCCGACCCCGCGACCGTCGTCCGGCTGGTCGCCGAACCAGGACCGGCCGGCGCCGACGCCGTCCGCACCGCCGTCCTCGCGCTCGCCGTCCGCGGCCTGCGCCCCGACCTGCTGGTCGCCAGCCGGGTGCTGCCCGAGGCCGCCGCCGACGGCTGGCTCGCCGGACCGGTCGCCCAGCAGCGCAAGGTGCTCGACGAGTGGCGCGGCGGCCACGACGTCCGCCCCGTCGCCCACCTCGGCCAGGACCCGCGCGGCCCCGAGGACCTCACCGCCCTCGCCGTCCCGGGCCCCGGGGACACCACCTCCGCCGTCGACTGGCCGGTCACCGACGCCCTCGCCGACGAGGGCGTCCTCGTCTGGCACCTCCCGCTGCCCGGCGCGATACGCGACGAACTCGACCTGATCAGACGCGGCGACGAACTCGTCCTCACCGTCGGCCCGTTCCGCCGGATCGTCGCCCTGCCGTCCGCCCTGCGCCGCTGCACCGTCGCCGGGGCGTCGCTGCGCGAGGGCGAGCTGCGCATCCGGTTCGCGCCCGATCCCGCGCTGTGGCCGGGCGGCCGGTGAACCTCCGGCGGCCGTTCGGGTAACGTCGGAGGGACGAACCGTAGTCAGGAGTCCGTCATGAGCGAACAGCTCCCCCGGTCGGATGACGACGAGCCGCAGGCCGCCGAGAAGGCGCGGGCCACCGACGCCGACGCCTGGGCGACCGCGTGCGCCGAGGACCTCGCCGAGGAGAAGGCCCGCCGCCGCGAACGGCACGGCCCGCCGCCCGGCTCGGCCGCCGAGGAACTGCGCAAGCTGGTCGACGCGGTCGCCGACCGGCTCTCGGCGTCCGGCTCACCGCTGCTCGGCGCGGTCGGCGGACCGGCCGCCCAGCAGGTGGTGCGCCAGGTCGTGCAGCAGGCCAGGGCCGCCGTCGAACCCGTCATCGAACGCAACCCGGACGTCTTCGACCACCTCGCCGCCGCGGGCGGCGAACTGCTCGCCGCCTACCGCTCCGCCGTCCAGACCCAGGAAGGGCGCTGGACCACCCGCGCCGCGGACCAGGACCGCGACCGGAAGCCCGCGAAGGGCCCCGACGACGGCGACGACGGCCCGTCCACGGGCGAACGCATCGACGTGGACTGAACTCCCCCTCGGGTACGGTTGGCCATAGCGGGGCTCGACCGAAACTGAGGGATTCATGGGACTCACCATCGGCGTCGACATCGGCGGCACGAAGATCGCGGCCGGCGTGGTCGATGAGGACGGCAACATCCTCTCGACGCACAAGGTGCCGACTCCGGGCACGCCCGACGCCATCGTGGACGCGATCGCCGCCGCCGTGGAGGGCGCGCGTGCCGGACACGAGATCGTCGGCGTGGGCATCGGTGCCGCCGGATACGTCAACCGCCAGCGCTCCACGGTGTACTTCGCGCCGAACATCGACTGGCGCCAGGAGCCGCTCAAGGAGAAGGTCGAGGCCCGCGTCGGCCTCCCCGTCGTCGTCGAGAACGACGCCAACGCGGCGGCCTGGGGCGAGTACCGGTTCGGCGCGGGCAAGGGCCACCGCAACGTCATCTGCATCACGCTCGGCACCGGCCTCGGCGGCGGCATCATCATCGGCAACAAGCTCCGCCGCGGCCACTTCGGGGTCGCCGCCGAGTTCGGCCACATCCGCATGGTGCCCGACGGACTGCTGTGCGGCTGCGGCTCCCAGGGCTGCTGGGAGCAGTACGCCTCGGGCCGCGCCCTGGTCCGCTACGCCAAGCAGCGCGCCAACGCCACCCCGGAGCACGCCGAGATCCTCCTCGGCCTCGGCGACGGCAGCCCGGACGGCATCGAGGGCAAGCACATCTCCATGGCCGCCCGGCAGGGCGACCCGGTCGCCGTCGACTCCTACCGCGAGCTGGCCCGCTGGGCCGGGGCCGGCCTCGCCGACCTCGCCTCGCTCTTCGACCCGTCCGCGTTCATCGTCGGCGGCGGCCTCTCGGACGAGGGCGAACTGGTCCTCGACCCGATCCGCAAGTCGTACAAGCGCTGGCTGGTCGGCGGGAACTGGCGCCCGGTCGCCGACGTGATCGCCGCCAAGCTCGGCAACGAGGCCGGCCTGGTCGGCGCCGCCGACCTGGCCCGGGAGCCCGACCCCATCATGTGACGCGGTCCGCGACCGGCCACCGCGGGGAAGCACCCGCACCCCGGGGCGCGAGACCGGCGCGCGAGCCGTATCCCCGGCTCGCGACGCGGGTCTCGCGCCCCCGCGCGTGAGGCGTACATTGATCACCATGCCGCTGCTCCCCCCTTCCCGCACCGAGCCCGACGGCTCCGCGGTCATCAGGGTCCTGAGCTACAACATCCGCTCCCTGCGCGACGACACCGCGGCCCTGGCCCGGGTCATCGGCGCCTGCGCACCCGACCTCGTCCTCCTCCAGGAAGCCCCACGCTTCTTCCGCTGGCGCAAGAAGCTCGCGCGCCTCGCCGCGGCCTCGGGCCAGGTCGTCCTCACCGGCGGCGGCACGGCCGCGGGCCCCGCGATCCTGTGCGGTCTGCGGGCCACCGTCGAACAGACCGAGGACGTGCTGCTGCCGCTCACCCCCGGACTGCACCGGCGCGGCTTCGCCACCGCCGTGGTCCGCTTCGGCGACGCCAGGCTCGGCGTGCTCAGCTGCCATCTGTCGCTGAACGAGAAGGAGCGCCGCACCCAGGGCGGGCTGCTCCTCGACCGGCTCGCCGCCCTCGGCACCGAGCACGCCGTCGTCGGCGGCGACCTCAACGAACGCCCCACCGGGCGCACCTTCCAGCGGCTTTCCGAAGGACTCCAGGACGGCTGGGCCACCGCGCCCTGGGGCGGCGAGCACACCTCGACACCGGCCGACCCGCACCAGCGCATCGACGCGCTGTTCGCCACCCCGGGCGTCGAGGTGCTCGGCTGCGGGGTCCCGCTCGACCAGCCCGGCGTGACCGAGGCGGACCTGAGAGCGGCCACGGACCATCTCCCGGTCCTGGCCGCCCTCCGGATCCCCGCCCGGGGCAGGCCCGTTCAGCAGGCGGCGGGTTAGACGACCGCCCCCCGGCCCGGATTGCCGTCGTCCTCGTCGTCCGGTCCCATCCGGACGACCAGGGTGGCGAAGCCGCCGAGGAAGCCCCCGATGCAGAGGGTGGCGAGCCACCAGGTCATGTCCCAGCCGAGCAGCACCGCCACCAGGAGCAGCACAGGGCCGCCGATCAGGCCCAGCCAGGCGAACTTGGCGGTGGCGTCGGCGTCCGGCAGCGGCGGCGGCTCCGGCGGCACGAAGTGCCCTTCGTCGTCCTCGTCGAAGTCGCCCTCGGCGGGTTCCTTCGGCGTGTAGTCGCGCGGACCGACGCCGGGGGCGAAGGAGATGGAGCCGCCCAGTGGCGTGCCGGGTCCTGCGGGCCGGGCGGGTCCTGCGGGTCCGGCGGGCTCAGCCTTCTCGGCCGTGCCCGCGTCGGCCTCACCGGTCCCGGTCCCGCCCGCGCCGGGTGCGACCGGGCCGGAGGTCTCCGCAGGCGCCTCGGTTCTGCCGGAAGCACCGATTCCGTCGGGTCCATTGGGTCCGTCAGGTCCACCGGAAGCACCGGGTCCGTCAGGTCCGTCGGGTCCGTCAGGTCTGCCGGATTTGTTCGGCCCGGTGCGGCCCTCCGGCTCCACCGGGTCGTTCGTCCCCGGCTCCAACAGGGCCAGGTCCTCGACCGACTTGAACGGTTTGGCGCCCGGCGGGTCCTTCGGTTCCTCGCCGTACCCCGCGACGATCGCCGCCCAGGCCGCGTCCTCGTCGAACGGCACGCCACGCTCCTCCGGTTCACGGTCCTCGCGCTCGGAGTCGTGTTCAGCCACCTGTGGCCGTCCCTTCCTTGCCGACACTGGGTGCGAGCCGGCCGATGAACGCGAGGCTCTCCTGCGCGATCCGGTCCGCGTCGTGGTCCAACGTCGCGACGTGGTAGCTCTGTTCCAGCAGGACCTCACGCACATCGCGCGAGGAGACCCGGCTGAGGACGCGCGCCGAGTCGGCGGGCGGCACCACATGGTCCTGCGGGCTGCGCAGCAGCAGCAGCGGCTGGGTGACCTGCGGCAGTTCGCGGTCCACCACCCGGAAGAGGGCGCGCAGCGAGTGCGCCGCGTGCAGCGGGACCCGGCTGTAGCCCAGCTCCGCACTGCCCGGCTTGGCGATGTCGCTGGCGATGCCCTTGGTGGAGGGCACCAGATGGCGCAGGACCGGCAGCGCGTACCCGGCCGGGCCGTGCATCCGGATCGCGGGGTTGACGAGCACGACCCCGCTCACCGTGTCCCCGTGCCGGGCGGCGAGGCGCAGGGCGAGGGTGCCGCCCATCGAGAGGCCGGCCACGAAGACCTGGTCGCAGCGGTCGGCCAGGGAGCGCAGCGCGCGGTCCAGCTCGGCGTACCAGTCCTGCCAGCCGGTGAGCTGCATGTCCTCCCAGCGGGTGCCGTGGCCGGGCAGCAGGGGCAGCGAGACGGTGAGGTCACGCTCGGCGAGCCGCTCGGCCCAGGGGCGCAGCGACTGGGGGGACCCGGTGAAGCCGTGGCAGAGGAGGACGCCGACCTTGCCGCCCTCGTGGCGGTACGGCTCGGCTCCAGGAAGGACCGGCACCTTCGGTCTCCTGTTCGTGTGGGAGGGGCGATACATGAAGGACAACGGGAGAGCGGGACAGCGGGGCAACGGGACAAGGGGACAACGGCACAAGGGCGCGAACGAGGGGCAGACGGTGTGCGGGGCGTTGTTCGCAGGACCTTCACGGTACGCGACCGCACTGACACCGACCAGGGTCGTCGGCTCCTCGGGCCGTGGACCGGGTTAAGGTCTGACCGACGGACACAGGAGGCACTCGGGTGATGTACGGCGCGATGAAGGTCGCTATCGGGGGACCGCTGAAGGTCACCTTCCGGCCCTGGGTGGAGGGGATGGAGAACATTCCCGCCGAGGGCGCGGCGATCCTGGCGAGCAATCACCTCTCCTTCTCGGACTCCTTCTTCCTGCCCGCGGTCCTGGAGCGCAAGGTCACCTTCATCGCGAAGGCCGAGTACTTCACCACCCCGGGGGTGAAGGGCAGGTTGACCGCGGCGTTCTTCAAGGGCGTCGGCCAGCTCCCGGTGGACCGCTCGGGCGCGCGCGGCGCGGGCGAGGCGGCCGTCAAGAGCGGCCTCGAAGTTTTGGAACGCGGGGAGCTGTTCGGGATCTACCCGGAGGGCACCCGCTCGCCCGACGGCAGGCTGTACCGGGGCAAGCCCGGCGGCCTGGCCAGGGTGGCGCTCGCCTCCGGCGCCCCGGTGATCCCCGTCGCGATGATCGACACGGAGAAGATCCAGCCGCCGGGACAGGTCATGCCGAAGCTGATGCGGCCCGGCATCCGGATCGGCGAGCCGCTGGACTTCAGCCGCTACCAGGGCATGGAGCACGACCGTTTCGTGCTGCGCGCGGTGACCGACGAGGTCATGTACGAGATCATGAAGCTCTCCGGCCAGGAGTACGTCGACATCTACGCGACGGCGGCGAAGCGGAAGATCGCGGACGAGGCCAAAGCGGACAAAGCCGCGAAGGCGGCGAGGGCGGCCGCCGCGCAGGCGGAGAAGAACGGGACGTCGGGGAGCTGACGCCCGGCGGTACAAGGCGGTCGGCGCCGGGGGGCGCCGAGGTCGGGGGGCGGGGGAGATGGCCGAGCGCGAGCGGGTCATGAGGATGTCGGTCGAGCAGCCGCTGTGGCGCGCGCTCAGCGGCTACCGGGTGCTCACCATGCTGTACGCGGTGGGACTCTTCGTCTCCGGCTACGAGCACTTCCGCCGGCCGGGCGTCGCCATCGGCTACTACGCCGTCCTGTCGGTGTGGACGCTGGCCACCCTGCCCCGGGTGGCGAACGCGGCGGCCTGCACCAAGCGGTTCCTCGCCGCCGACCTGACGGTCGCGCTCTCCGGCATCCTGCTCACCCCGGTCGCCGACTCGCCCGCGCGGGTGCTCGACGGCGGCCCGACCCTGCCGTCGATATGGACGGCGGGCGCCGTGCTGGCCTTCGCCATCAAGGGCGGCTGGCGCTGGGCCGCCGTCGCCTCCACGCTGGTCGCCGCCGCCAACCTGGTCGAGCGCGGCGCCCCGGCCCGCGACACCGTCCACAACGTGGTGCTGGTCTGGGTCGCGTCCATCGCGATCGGCTATGTCGTCGAGGTCGCCCGCGCCTCCGAGCGCACCCTGGCCCGCGCCCTGGAGATCGAGGCCGCGACCCGGGAGCGGGAGCGGCTCGCCCGTGACATCCACGACGGGGTGCTCCAGGTGCTGGCCATGGTGCAGCGGCGCGGCGCGGTCCTCGGCGGCGAGGCGGCCGACCTCGGCCGGCTGGCGGGCGAGCAGGAGGTGGCGCTGCGCATGCTGGTCTCGGGCGGCCTGGTGCCGGTGGCGCGCACGGCACGGACCGGCGCGGCCACCGCCGACACCGACGGCAGCACCGGCAGCACCGGCAGCGTCGGCACCGTCGTCGGCGGCGGTCCCGGCCCGGACGACGGTCCCGGCTCCCCCCTCGATCTGCGGGCGCTGCTCGCCCCCTACGCCTCCGCCCGGGTCAGCCTCGCCGAGCCCGGCGCGGCCGTGCTGCTGCCGGCGCCCGAGGCGCGGGAGCTGGCGGCGGCGGTCGGCGCCGCCCTGGACAACGTCGACCGGCACGCGGGCGCGGGCGCCTGTGCCTGGATCCTCGTCGAGGACGAGCCGGACGAGGTCGTGGTGACCGTGCGGGACGACGGTCCCGGCATCCCCGAGGGGCGGCTCGCGCAGGCCGAGGGGGAGGGGCGGCTCGGGGTCGCCCAGTCGATCAGGGGCCGGCTGCGGGACCTCGGCGGCCGGGCCGAACTGCTCTCGGTGCCGGGTCAGGGCACCGAGGTCGAACTGACCGTACCGAAGCGGACGAAGGACCCACGGGGGAAGGCGGGACGACGATGAGCGAGCGGGACCCGATCAGGGTGATGGTGGTCGACGACCACCCGATGTGGCGCGACGCGGTGGCGCGGGACCTGGCCGAGTCGGGGTTCGACGTGGTCGCCACGGCGGGCGACGGCGAGCAGGCCGTGCGGCGCGCCAAGGCCGCCGCCCCCGACGTGCTGGTCCTCGACCTCAACCTGCCCGCCCTGCCCGGCGTGCGGGTCTGCCAGGAACTCGTCGCCCACAACCCGGCGTTGCGGGTCCTGGTGCTCTCCGCGAGCGGCGAGCACGCGGACGTCCTGGAGGCCGTCAAGTCGGGCGCGACCGGCTATCTGCTGAAGTCGGCCTCCACCGAGGAACTGCTCGACGCGGTGCGCCGCACGGCCGTCGGGGACCCGGTGTTCACGCCGGGCCTGGCCGGTCTCGTCCTCGGCGAGTACCGCAGGCTGGCCTCCGAACCCGCGCCGGGACCGGCGGGAGCCGACGATTCCGGCGCGCCCAGGCTGACCGACCGGGAGACGGAGGTGCTGCGGCTGGTCGCCAAGGGCCTCAGCTACAAGCAGATCGCCGAGCGCCTGGTGATCTCCCACCGCACGGTGCAGAACCACGTCCAGAACACCCTGGGCAAGCTCCAACTCCACAACAGGGTCGAGCTGGTGCGCTACGCGATCGAGCGAGGCCTCGACGACGCGTAGCCCAACTCTCCTCTCCGCCGCGGGAATTGCCGTCCCACCCATCGTGTGTGACCTGGATCACCATTAGCGTGGCCTCACGGCACCCTCGGCGAAGGGACATTTCCATGCGGATCGGAGTACTGACCGGAGGCGGCGACTGCCCCGGACTCAACGCCGTCATCCGGGGCATCGTCCGCAAGGGCGTGCAGGAGTACGGCTACGAGTTCGTCGGCTACCGGGACGGCTGGCGGGGACCCCTGGAGAACGACACCGTACGGCTCGACATCCCCGCGGTGCGCGGCATCCTGCCCCGCGGCGGCACCATCCTCGGCTCCTCCCGCACCAACCCCTTCGAGCGGGCCGACGGCATCCACCGGATCAGGGAGAACCTGGCCGACCTGGACGTCGGCGCGCTCGTCGCGATCGGCGGCGAGGACACCCTCGGCGTCGCCGCCCGGCTCCACGACGAGTACGGCGTACCCGTCGTCGGCGTACCGAAGACCATCGACAACGACCTGTCCGCCACCGACTACACCTTCGGCTTCGACACCGCGGTCAACATCGCCACCGAGGCCATCGACCGGCTGCACACCACCGCCGAGTCCCATATGCGGGTCCTGGTCTGCGAGGTGATGGGCCGGCACGCCGGCTGGATAGCCCTGCACTCCGGGCTGGCGGGCGGCGCCAACGTCATCCTCATCCCCGAACAGCGCTTCGACGTCGACCAGGTCTGCGCCTGGATCACCTCCCGGTTCAGGGCCTCGTACGCCCCGATCGTCGTCGTCGCCGAGGGGGCCGTGCCCCGGGACGGGGAGGTGGTCCTCAAGGACGAGTCCCTCGACTCCTTCGGGCACGTCCGGCTCTCCGGGGTGGGCGAATGGCTCGCCAAGGAGATCGAGAAACGGACCGGCAAGGAGGCCCGCACCACCGTCCTCGGGCACATCCAGCGCGGTGGCACCCCCAGCGCCTTCGACCGCTGGCTGGCCACCCGGTTCGGCCTGCACGCCGTCACCTGCGTCCACGACGGCGACTTCGGCGTGATGGTCGCGCTGCGCGGCACCGACATCGTGCGCGTCCCGCTCGCCGAGGCGACGGCCCGGCTGAAGACCGTCGACCCGGCGCTCTACGAGGAGGTCTCGGTCTTCTTCGGCTGACCGAGGAAGACCGAGCCCCCGCCCGCCGCCCGAAGAAGACCGAGCCCCCACCCGCCCCCCGCGGCCCTCGGCGCCGAACCGCGCGAGGGCCGCACCACCGGCGCCGACCTCCCGCTACCGCGCCCGGCCCGCCCCGGGGAACGCGCCCGTGCCGCGCGGTCGCCGCAGCCGCGCCACCGACTCCCGCACGATCGCGGCGCCGTTCAGGGACAGCACCGACTCCGGATGGAACTGCACCCCGGCGAACCCGGGCCCGCGCACCGCGTGCACCTCACCGCCCGCCGCCCGGGACACCTCCACCCCGCGGGCCGCGAGAGCGGCGTGCGCGGTGTCGTCGCAGCGGGCCGTGAAGCTGTTGTAGAAGCCGACCGTCTCCTCGCGCCCGAACAGGTCGATCACGCTCTGCGCCCCCTGGTACGGCACCTCCTTGCGGACGATCGGCAGGCCCAGCTCCGCCGCGATCAGCTCGTGCCCGAGGCACACCCCGAGCACCCCGTGCCGGTGCTCCCGCAGCACCTCGGCGGCCAGCGCCCGCAGGAAGGCCATCTTGGGGTCGGCCCGGTCGCCCGGGTCGCCCGGCCCCGGGCCGAGCACCACGGGACCCGCGTGCCCGAGGACCGCCGTCCGCAGCCCCGGCTCGTCGTAGCGGCGGACGGTCACGTCGAGGCCGCCCGAGCGCAGCACGTGCGCCAGCATCGCCGTGAAGGTGTCCTCGCCGTCGACGACCAGCGCGTGCCTCCGCAGGACGTCGTCGCGCTCCTGCATCCGCAGCCAGAACGGCGCGAGCGAGGACCTGCGCCCGTCGAGCGCGGCCCGCACCCGGGGGTCGTCGGCCAGCCGGGGCCGGTCCGCCTCGCCGCCCGGCCGCGCCGGCCGCACCCCGAGCGCGGCCAGCACGCCCGCGGCCTTCGCGTGGGTCTCCGCGACCTCGCCCGCCGGGTCCGAGCCGCGCACCAGGGTCGCGCCGACCGGCACCCGCAGCCGGCCCGCCGCGTCGATGTCGGCGGTGCGGATCAGGATGGGGGAGTCCAGGGTCTGGGCGCCGCCCGCGTCCCGGCCGAGCAGCGCGAGGGCGCCCCCGTAGTAGCCGCGCGCGCCGCCGTCGGGCCCCAGCGGCTCGTACCGCTCGATCACCCGGCAGGCGTTCTGCACCGGCGAGCCGGTGACGGTCGCCGCGAACATCGTCTCCCGCAGCACCTCCCGCGCGTCCAGCGACGACCGGCCGCGCAGCTCGTACTCGGTGTGCGCGAGGTGCGCCATCTCCTTCAGCCGCGGTCCGACGACGACCCCGCCCATGTCGCCGACGGTGCACATCATCTTCAGCTCCTCGTCGACGACCATCGACAGCTCCTCGATCTCCTTGCCGTCGGCGAGGAAACCGAGCAGGTGCTCGGGGGTCGGACCGTCCGCCGGATAGCGGTAGGTCCCGCTGATCGGGTTCATCACGACCGTCCCGCCGGCCATCCGCACATGCACCTCCGGGCTCGCCCCGACGAGCGTGCGCTCCCCGGTGTGCACGACGAACGTCCAGTACGCGCCCCGCTCGCCCGCCAGCAGCCGCCGGAACAGCGCGAGCGCGTCGGCCCGGTCGAAGCCGTCGACGCCCCCGGTGTAGGTGCGCCTGATCACGAAGTTGGCGCCCTCGCCCCGCCCGATCTCCTCGCGCAGCACCCGCCCGACGATCTCGGCGTACGCCTCGTCGGCGACGTCGAAACCGCCGTCCGTCACCCGCACGTCGTGCGCGGGCAGCCGGTCCAGGGCGTCCGCGAGGGGCAGCGTGTACGTCTCCTCGGGGGTCAGCGCGGTGAGCGGGGTGCCGTCGTCGCGGACGTCGAAGCCGCGCTCGCGGATCTGCCGGAACGGCACCAGCGCGAGACAGGTGTCGGGCAGGTCGGCGAGGCGCTCGTGGTCGGTGACCCGCCCGACGAGCACCTCGACGGTGTCCTGGTCGTGGCCGGGGGTGCGGCGGTGCAGCAGGGCGAACGGGCGGGAGTCGGCGAGGAGATCAGCCGGATCGAACCGGTGCATGGGTCGTGTCCTTGGTCACGGGGGCCCGCACGGCCCTTGCGGACCGGCCGGACCCGGTGGAGAGGAACGACCCCGGAGAACACCGAAGGCCGCCCCTCGGGCGGCCTTCGCGAAGTCTTGCGTACGCGCAGTCAGTGGGCCGCCGGATGAGCGGTCCACCACCAGTTCCTGGTCGAGTGCGCGAACATGCCGGGCACTCTATCCCACGACCCGCCCGGCCACAGATGAGCGGCCGTCCGTCTCACCTGTCGGGCCGGGACGGAGACCACTCGACACGACCCCTTAATGTGGGGGCGTGACCGTGAACGCTGATTCCCACGCCGTCGCCGCGCAGGCGACCTGGCGAGACCTGCCCGCGGCGCAGCAGCCTGATTACCCCGACTCCGAGGCTCTGCGCAAGGTGATCGCCGAGCTCGAGTCGTATCCGCCGCTCGTCTTCGCCGGTGAGTGCGACCAGTTGCGCGCTCGCCTGGCGGCCGTCGCCAAGGGGGAGGCGTTCCTCCTTCAGGGCGGCGACTGCGCCGAGGCCTTCGACGCCGTCGGCGCCGAGCAGATCCGCGCCAAGCTCAAGACCCTGCTCCAGATGGGCGCCGTGCTGACGTACGCCGCCTCGGTGCCGGTGGTCAAGGTCGGGCGGATCGCCGGCCAGTACTCCAAGCCGCGCTCCAAGCCGACCGAGACCCGCGACGGAGTGACGCTGCCGACCTACCGGGGCGACTCGGTCAACGGCTTCGACTTCACCGAGGAGGCCCGGATCCCGGACCCCGAGCGGCTGAAGCGGATGTACAACGCCTCCGCGTCGACGCTCAACCTGGTCCGCGCCTTCACCACCGGCGGCTACGCCGACCTGCGCCAGGTGCACGCCTGGAACCAGGACTTCGTGCGGTCGTCGCCGTCCGGGCAGCGGTACGAGCAGCTGGCCCGCGAGATCGACAACGCGCTGAACTTCATGCGGGCCTGCGGCACCGACCCGGAGGAGTTCAAGACCGTCGAGTTCTACGCCTCGCACGAGGCGCTGCTGCTGGACTACGAGTCGGCGCTGACCCGCGTGGACTCCCGCACCGGCTCGCTGTACGACGTCTCCGGGCACATGGTGTGGATCGGTGAGCGCACCCGCCAGATGGACGGCGCGCACATCGAGTTCGCGTCGAAGATCCGCAACCCGATCGGCATCAAGCTGGGTCCGACGACGTCGGCGGAGGACGCCCTCCAGTACGTCGAGCGCCTGGACCCCGAGCGTGAGCCGGGCCGGCTGACGTTCATCGTGCGGATGGGCGCCGACAAGGTCCGCGACCGGCTGCCCGAGCTGGTGGAGAAGGTCACCGCGTCCGGCGCGGTGGTGGCCTGGGTGACCGACCCGATGCATGGCAACACCTTCGAGGCGGCCTCCGGTCACAAGACCCGGCGCTTCGACGACGTGCTGGACGAGGTCAAGGGCTTCTTCGAGGTCCACAAGGCGCTCGGCACCCACCCGGGCGGCATCCACGTCGAGTTGACCGGCGACGACGTCACCGAGTGTGTCGGCGGCGGCGACGAGATCTTCGTCGACGATCTGCACCAGCGCTACGAGACGGCGTGCGACCCGCGGCTCAACCGCAGCCAGTCGCTCGACCTGGCGTTCCTGGTGGCGGAGATGTACCGGGACCAGTAGGCACCGCGGGGACGGAAGTCCGCAGGTGGGGCGTGGATCACAGTCGATCCACGCCCCACACCGCTTTTGCGGACCCGGCACGACGGGTAAGGTTAGGTTAGCCTCACCGACTAACGGGGCGGCGAATCGAATCCATCCCGTCGGGAGGTGACACCGCGTGTTCGTGTGCAGCTGTTTCGGAGTGACCGAGGCACAGGTGAAACGACACGCGGCGGACGGCGCCTGCACCCCCCGTCAGATCGCCTCCGCCTGCAAGGCCGGCACGGACTGCGGGTCCTGCGTCCGTACCATCCAGGCACTCCTCGGCCGCGGCTCCTGCCCCCGCCGCGACCTCGCCGACCAGGGCCGTCCGGTCCTCGCCGAGCTGACGGAACCCGGCCGCCTCGACGAAGCGGCCTGAAGCCCGCCCCTAGCTCTCCGGCTGCTCGATGACCTGGGCGATGTAGAGGGCCTCACCGAGTTTGTCGACCAGTTCGAGCTGGGTGTCGAGGTAGTCGATGTGGTGCTCCTCGTCCGCCAGGATCGACTCGAAGATGTTCGCGGACGTGATGTCGCCCTTCTCGCGCATCACCTTGATGCCCCGCTTCAGCCGGTCGATCGCCTCGACCTCGACCTGGCGGTCCGCCTCGAACATCTCCTTGACCGTCTGGCCCACCCGGACATGGAAGAGGCGCTGGTAGTTCGGCAGCCCCTCCAGGAACAGGATCCGGTCGGTGAGCACCTCGGCGTGCTTCATCTCGTCGAACGACTCGTGCCGGGTGTACTTCGCGAGCTTCGTCCAGCCGAAGTTCTCCTGCATCTTGGCGTGCAGGAAGTACTGGTTGATCGCCGTCAGCTCACCGGTGAGCTGTTCGTTGAGGAACTCGATGATCTCGGGGTCGCCCTGCATGGCAGAGGCTCCTTCCGCACGGGATGACGGGCAGGTTGCGCCTGGTTGCGCCGCATGATTGCACCCGTCACGAAGATCGTCCAGTAAGTCTTCACTTAGTAAGTAAGTGCTGCCTTAGTCCCTTTTGTGCCGTTCTGGCGTCCGTCTCCGCGGCCGACGGTTCAGCCGTCCCGCAGCTTCTTCAGACGCGCCACGTCCGCCGCGTGCCCCTCCTTGCCGCCGGGGGTCTCGATGATCAACGGCACCCCCTCGGTCGCCGGATGGGTCATCAGCGCGCGGAACGGGTCCTCCCCGATGTGGCCCGCGCCGATGTTCTCGTGCCGGTCCTTGTGCGCGCCCGCCACGTCCTTGGAGTCGTTGGCGTGCACCAGCCGCAGCCGGCCCGCGCCGACGGTCTCCACCAGCAGGTCGAGCGTCTGGTGCATGCCGCTCGGGCCGGTCAGATCGTGCCCGGCGGCGAAGATGTGACAGGTGTCGAGGCAGACCCCCAGCTTGGGATGGGCCTCCAGCGCCTCGAAGTACGGGCCGAAGTCCCAGGTCCGCGAGCAGAGCGACGCCCCCTGCCCCGCGGTCGACTCCAGGAGCAGGAACGGGTCGTCGTCACGGGTCAGTTCGTCGAGCAGCGGCAGCAGCCGCTCGTGGACCTGCCGCAGCGCCACCGCGCGCTCCCGGCCGCCGGTCGCGCTGCCGGTGTGCACGACCACACCGAGCGCCCCGATCTCCCGGCCGCGGCGCAGCGAGTGCCGCAGCGACTCCACCGACCTCTCCACCGTCGCCTCGGTGTGCGAGCCGAAGTTGATCAGGTAGGGGGCGTGCACGTACGCCGGGATCGACGCGTCCGCGCAGGCCGCCCTGAACTCCTCGTCCTGGCGCGGGTTGCCGACCGGGGTGGCCCAGCCGCGCGGGTTGGCGACGAAGACCTGCACCGCCTCCGCCCGCAGCTCACGGGCGTAGGACAGACCGACGGAGTGCAGACCGCCGGCCACCGGGACATGGCCGCCGACGGGGTTGCGGGAGAGGTGCTGGCTGTTCACCCGACCAGGGTGTCACGCCGCCGCGAGCCCGCCGTCACCGGATCTTGAGGGTGATCGTCGACCCCTTCGCGGCCGTCTCCCCGCCCTTCACCGACTGGTCCTTGACGGTGTCGCCGAACAGCCCGAGCAGACCGCGGTCCTCCTCGACCTGGAACCCGGCGTCCCGCAACGCGCGCGTGGCGTCGTCCACGCTCTGCCCCACCACGTCGGGGACCTCGATCTGCTCGGGGCCCTTGGAGACCGTCAGCGTCACCGTGTCGCCCTCGGCCAGCCGGCTGTCGCCCTGCGGGGTCTGCGCGGCGACTTGGCCCTCGTCGAACTCCGAGTTGACCTGCCCGTCCGCGACCTTCACCGTCAGACCCGCGTCCTCCAGCTCCTGCCGGGCGTCCGCGAGGTCCTCGCCCGTGACGTCGGGGACGTCGACCGGGCTGCCCTTGCTGACGGTCAGCGCGACCGCGGCGCCCGCGCGCCGCTCGGTGCCCGCCGCCGGGTCCGTGGCGATCACCGAGCCCTTGGGGACGTCCTCGCTGAACTCCCGGGTGACCATGCCCGGCTCCAGGCCGTCCTTCTTCAGCCGCTCCCGCGCGGTGTCGAGGGCGACGCCCCCGAGAGCCGGGATGCGCACCGTCTCGGGGCCGTCGGAGACGACCAGCGCCACCGACGCGTGGTCGCGCACCCGGCTGCCCGGCTCCGGATCGGTGCTGATGACCATGCCCTTGTCCACCGTGTCGCTGTAGCGGTGGGTGACCTTCCCGACGTCGAGACCGGCGTCCGACAGCTTCTCGCGCGCCTCGGACTGCGTCTTCGCCAGCACCGCGGGGACCTTCGTGAACTGGCCGGAGTTGATGTACCAGACCCCCGTACCGACCCCCAGCACCAGCAGCACGGCGACCACGAGCGCCAGCGGCCCGCGCCGCCCGCCCGCCGTGCGGCGCCGCGGCGGCAGCGGCGCAGGCGACGCCAGGCGGCTGGTCCGCAGCACCTGCGGGTCGTCCTCGTCGGACGGCGTCCGGCGCGGCACGGTCAGCGACCGCGGGATGACGCTCGTCCGGTCCTCGGAGCCGTCGCGGGCGCCGGCCGTCTCCCGCGGCGGCACCGCGTCCAGCTGCGCCTCGCTCAGCCCGGCGCGGACCTCCAGTGCCACCGCGAGGAGCGCCACCGCGTCATGGGGGCGGGACCCGGGGTCACGGGCGGTGGCCGACGCCGTCAGCTCGTCCAGCGGGTGCGCCAGACCCGGCACGGCGGCCGAGGGCGGCGGGACGTCCTCGTGGATGTGCTTGTAGAGGACGATGGCGGGGGAGTCCCCGGCGTGCGGGCGGTCGCCGGTCAGCATCTCGTACAGGACGACACCGCACGCGTACACGTCCACCCGCGGGTCGGCGGTGCCGTGTTCTATCTGCTCGGGCGCGAGATAGGAGACCGTGCCGAGCACCGTGTCGTTGGTGTGGGTGACCGTGTCCATCGAGCGCACCAGGCCGAAGTCGGCGACCTTGACCCGGCCGTCGTCCCCGATCAGAACGTTCTCCGGCTTCATGTCCCGGTGCACGAACCCGGCGCGGTGCGCGGCGCCCAGCGCGGCCAGCACCGGCTCCAGGATGTCCAGGGCGGCGCGCGGCCGCAGCGCGCCGCGCTCGCGCAGCACGTCACGCAGGGTGCAGCCGGCCACGTACTCCATGGCGAGGTACACGTACGTGCCGTCGGTGCCCTGGTCGAAGACCTGCACCACGTTCGGGTGGGCGAGCCGGGCCACCGACTTCGCCTCCCGGATGAACCGGTCGACGAAGGTGCCGTCGGCGGCCAGCGCCGGGTGCATCACCTTGACCGCGAGCACGCGGTCGAGGCGGGTGTCCAGGGCCCGGTAGACCGTGGCCATCCCGCCGACGGCGATCCGCGCGTCCACGCGGTAGCGCCCGTCGAGCAGCTGCCCGACCAGAGGGTCCTGAAGGGTCGTATCCACGCGGACGAGTCTACGAGCCGCCGCTGACAGGGCCCCTGGCTTCCCGCCGCCGGGGGACGAATGCAGCAGAGCTGTGACTAGAACGCGGGGCGCTCGGGGTCCAGCCGGGCCAGCCCCTCCTGCGGTGAGGAGGCCCGCGCGAAATGCCGCCTGGGGATGCGTCCGGCCCGGTACGCCAGGCGGCCCGCCTCCACCGCGTGCCGCATCGCGTCGGCCATCAGCTGCGGCTCCTGCGCCCGGGTCACCGCTGAGGCGAGCATCACACCCGCGCACCCCAGCTCCATGGCGAGCGCCGCGTCCGACGCCGTCCCCGCGCCCGCGTCCAGGATCACCGGTACGCGCGCGTGCTCGACGATCAGCTCGAAGTTGTGCGGGTTGCGGATGCCGAGCCCCGAACCGATCGGCGAACCCAGCGGCATGATCGCCGCGCACCCCACGTCCTGGAGCCTGCGCGCGAGGACCGGGTCGTCGTTGGTGTACGGCAGCACCGTGAAGCCGTCGTCGACGAGGGTCTCGGCCGCGTCGAGCAGTTCGATCGGGTCGGGCAGCAGCGTCCGCTCGTCGGCGACGACCTCCAGCTTGACCAGGTCGGTGCCGAGCGCCTCACGCGCGAGGCGGGCGGTGAGGACCGCCTCGCCCGCGGTGAAGCAGCCCGCGGTGTTCGGCAGCACCCTGATCCCCAGCCGGTCGAGGACCGACAGCACGGAGCCCCTCACCGAGGGGTCAACCCGGCGCATCGCGACCGTGGTCAGCTCGGTGCCGGACGCCACCAGGGCCCGTTCGAGCACCTGGAGGCCGGGGGCGCCGCCGGTGCCCATGATCAGGCGGGACGTGAAGGACGTACCGCCGAGGACGAAGGGGTCGTCGGCCATGGGTCAGCCTCCTTGGACGGCGGTCAGGATCTCGACCCGGTCGCCCTCGCACAGCGGGGTCGACGGCCACGCGGCGCGCGGGACGACGGTCTCGTTGAGGGCGGCGGCCACCCCGGAGGGCGCGGGCGCGAGCGCCAGGACGACGGCGTCCAGGGCGGTGCCGGGCGCGACGTCGCGGGGCTCGCCGTTGACGGAGACGTTCATGCGGGCAGCTCCGAACGGGAGAAACGCAGGGGCGTGAACGGGCGGGCCTCGTCGGGGAGTTCCCCGCCCGCCAGGGCGTGCGCGAGGACATCGCCGGTCACCGGGGTCAGCAGCACCCCGTTGCGGTGGTGCCCGGTGGCCAGCAGCAGCCCGTCGAGCGCGGTCGGACCGAGCAGCGGGGCGTTGTCGGGGGAGCACGGACGCAGCCCCGCCCGGGTCTCGGTCAGCGGCAGCTCGGTGATGCCGGGCACCAGCTCATGGGCGTCCCGCAGCAGCTCGTAGACGCCACCCGCGGTCACCGTGGTGTCCCAGCCCAGCTCCTCGCTGGTCGCCCCGATCACCAGCTCGCCGTTCTCGCGCGGCACCAGGTAGACATGGCTGCCGCGCACCACCGCCCGTACCGTGCGGCTCAGGAACGGCGCGTACCGCCGCGGCACGGTCAGCCGCACCACCTGGCCCTTCACCGGCCGCACCGGCGGCAGCACCGGCTCGGGAACGCCCGCGAGCCGCCCGCTGAGGCTGCCGCCCGCCAGCACCACCTGCCCGGCGGCCAGCGCGGTGCCGTCGGCCGCGGTCACCCCGGTGGCCCGCTCCCGCACCACGTCGAGGCGCTCGGCCCAGCTCCGGTGGAAGACCACACCGGCCACCTCGCAGGCGGCGAGCAGGGCGCGGGCCAGCCTGCGCGGGTCGATCTGGTGATCGCCGTCGACCCGGAGCCCGCCGCGCACACCCGGCGCGAGCATCGGTTCCAGGCGCCGGCACTCCCGGCCCGACAGCCACTCCGACGTCAGCCCGGAGCGCCGCTGCAACGCGTGCAGATCACGCAGATCGGCGCGGTCGTCGGCGTCCAGGGCGACGGCGAGGGTGCCGCAGCGGCGGTAGCCGAGATCCCGGCCCGTGAGGTCGGCCAGCTCGGCGGCGAAGTCCGGGTAGCGGCGGGCCGAGGCCAGGTTGAGGCCGAGCAGCGTCTGCTCGCCGTAGTGCAGTTCGGTGACGGCGGCCAGCATCCCGGCGGCCACCAGCGCGGCCCCGCCGCCCGGCTCGGGGTCGGCCACCGCGACGGAGAGACCGCGCTGCGCGGCCCGCCACGCCGTGACCAGACCGATGATTCCGCCCCCGACGACGAGGACATCCGACGTACGTGACGACATGGGCGTCCAGCCCCTCCCTTCGCCGGCATGACCCGGATCAGGTTCCTACGGTCGGAGGCCGCCAGCCTCCCTCTCAGCCCGGTGCGTCCGGGCTCCCGCGAGTGCGTGTACGCCGGCCACCCTAGCCCGTGCCCGGCGGCCCGGGTAAGGGAGCCTCCCGCCGGCGGCGGGGACGACGGGGCGGGGCGGCGCGGCAGGGGACGGCGGGGACGGCGCGGTGTGCTTCCGCGCGCGCGGAGCGCGAGAGAGGTCGCCTGACTCCGCGCGCGGCACGCGAGATCGACACCACAGGGCGCCGCCGCCGTGCGCGGCCGTCCGGTGGGTACCCGGAAGGGTGAGCGACCGGACTTCCGGTGCGACGTGAGGAGACCTGGCATGGACAGCGCGGGCGGGCCGAGGGACCAGCCGTGTGGAGCAGGTCACGGGGCGCGGGCCCTGACTGACGGATTGTCAGGTGACTATGGTGATCCGGTGAGCGAGCAGACGCAGGAACGGGCGACTCCGGCCGGGCGCCGAGTCGTCGTGGTCGGCGCGGGCATGGCCGGGGTGCAGACCGCCGTCGCCCTGCGGGAACAGGGCTTCGCCGGCACCGTCACCCTGATCGGCGCGGAACCCCACCGGCCCTACGACCGGCCTCCGCTGTCCAAGGCCGTCCTGCTCGGCAAGGCCGACGGCGCCGCCTTCGAGGTCGACTTCGCGGCCCTCGGCATCGAACTGCGGCTCGGCGTCGAGGTCCTCGCCGTCCGCCCCGCCGACCACGAGGTCGACACCGCCGACGGACCCGTCCCGTACGACGCCCTGGTGCTCGCCACCGGCGCCGAACCGATCAGGCTGCCGGGCACCGAGGACCTGCCCGGCGTCCATCTGCTGCGCACCCTGGACGACGCCGAACGGCTGCGTCCCGTCCTCGCCGACCAGCGGGACGTCGTGGTCGTCGGCGCGGGCTGGATCGGCGCGGAGTTCGCCACCGCCGCGCGCGAGGCGGGGTGCGCGGTGACCGTCGTGGAGGCCGCCGACCGGCCGCTGGCCGGCGCCCTGCCCGCCGAGGTGGCCGCCATGATGACCGGCTGGTACGCCGACGCGGGCGCCGTCCTGCGCACCCACGCGCGCGTGGCGCGCGTCGAGCCGGGCGCGGTCGTCCTGGACGACGGCAGCCGGCTGGCCGCGGACGCGGTCGTGGTCGGCATCGGCGCCCGCCCCGCCACCGACCGGCTGACCGGCTCGGGCATCGCCCTCGGCGACCACCGCGAGATCGTCACCGACGACCATCTGCGCACCTCGGCGCCCGACGTCTACGCGGTCGGCGACTGCGCCTCCTTCCCGTCCGCGCGCTACGGCGAACGCCTGCTCGTGCACCACTGGGACAACGCCCTCCAGGGCCCGCGCACGGTCGCGGCCGACATCGTGGGCGAGACGCCGGTGGCCTACGACCCCGTCCCGTACTTCTGGTCCGAGCAGTTCGGCCGCTTCGTCCAGTACGCGGGCCACCACGCGGCCGCCGACACCTTCCTGTGGCGCGGCGACCCGACCGGGCCCGCCTGGTCCGTCTGCTGGCTGCGCGAGGGCCGCCTGGTCGCCCTGCTGGCGGTGGGCAGGCCGCGGGACCTCGCCCAGGGCCGCCGGCTGATCGAGGCGGGCGCCGCGATGGACCCCGCGCTGCTCGCCGACCACGCCCGCCCGCTGAAGGCCGCGACGCTCTGAGTCGCCCGGAAAGACGCAGGTCACGGGGGTCCGGCTTCCGACTGTCAGTGGGAGATGGCAGGCTTGTCCCGTGACCGAGATTGACGCAAGGATCGATGCTCTCGTCCCCGAGTGGCTCACCCTCCCCGACATCGCCGAACGGTTCGGTGTCGAGGTGACCCGGGTGCGGCAGCTGGTGAAGGACGGCCAGGTGATCGCCGTACGCCGCGGGGAGAACCGCGCGCTGCACGTCCCCGCCGCCTTCATCGACGGCGACAAGGTCGTCAAGGGCCTGACCGGGACCCTGACGCTGCTGAGGGACGACGGCTTCACGCCGGACGAGATGATCGAATGGCTTTTCACCCCCGACCCCACCCTGCCCGGCACGCCCGCGCAGGCGCTGAGCGAGAACCGCGGCACGGAGGTGAAGCGCCGCGCCCAGGCGCTCGCCGTGTGACCTGAACCCCGCCCACCGGTGCCCGCCCGAAGCCTCCGGGCTCCGCGCGGCCACCGGGCCGGGCGACACCGGGGCCTCGACGGCGGGTGCCACGGCGCCGGTTGCTCCCGCTGCTTTAGCTGCCCAGGTCGCTCCGAGCGCTCCGGGGGTGCGGTTGCTCCGGTCCGGCGGCGGCGCCTCAGTCTTCCGCGGTCGGCGCCGCGATGACGGTCGTTCCGGTGGCGCGTGCTCCGGTGCCGGACGCTCCGACGGTGGGTGCCCTTCGGGGCATGCTGCGACGGTCATCGGGCCCTCCCGGTGGCGCACGCTCCAATGCCGGACGCTCCGGCGGTGATGGCCTGCGGCGGGATGCTCCGACGGTCAGTGGGCGACCCCTCTCCGGATCGACGGCGACCGGACGGCCCCCGGCTGACGCTTAAGCGGGCTCACCGTGCCGGGGGCGTGGACACGCCGAGGTTCCGGAAACGCCAGTTCCACCGACACTCCACGGGGGAGACCACCCATGTCCGACACCGCGCGCGACCAGCTCGCCGACGCCCGCCTCTACCTGTGCACCGACGCCCGCAAGCGGCAGGGCGACCTCCCTGAGTTCCTCGACGCCGTGCTGGCCGCCGGTGTCGACATCGTGCAGCTGCGGGACAAGGGCATCGAGGCCGCCGAGGAGCTGGAGCTGCTGCCCGTCCTCGCCGCGGCCGCCGCCCGGCACGGCAGGTTGTTCGCGGTCAACGACCGGGCCGACATCGCCCACGCCGCCGGCGCCGGGGTCCTCCACCTCGGACAGGGCGACCTCCCGGTCCCCGCCGCCCGCGCGATCCTCGGCGACGACATCCTGATCGGCCGCTCCACGCACACCGAGTCCGAGGCCGCCGCCGCGGCCGTCCAGCCCGGCGTGGACTACTTCTGCACCGGCCCCTGCTGGCCCACCCCCACCAAGCCGGGCCGGGCCGCCCCCGGCCTCGGCCTGGTCCGCGCCACCGCCGCCCTCTCCACCGACCGCCCCTGGTTCGCCATCGGCGGCATCGACCTCGGCAACCTCGACGAGGTGCTGGCGGCCGGCGCCCGCCGGGTCGTGGTCGTCCGCGCGATCACCGAGGCCGCCGACCCCGGCGCGGCGGCGGCGGAGTTCGCCGAGCGGCTGCGCGCCGCCTGAGGCGCGCCCGGAACTGTCCGGCCCGGTGCGCCGAGCGCCGCCTGCCGGATGCCGGGCACCGGTGTCCGGACTTGAGCCGTGCTGTCCGAGGGGTGGACAACAAGTCGGCAATTCCGGCAAATCGGCGTCGTCCGGTTGGGTGACCGTCCCACCCTGGCTAACCTGCGAGTATGGCCCTCGGAACCGCATCCACCAGGACGGACCACGCACGCACCGTGCGTGACATGCTCGCGGCCGGTGAGACGACGTACTCCTTCGAGTTCTGGGCTCCCAAGACGGAGAAGGGGGAGCGCAACCTCTGGAACGCGCTCCGCCGGGTCGAGGCGGTGGCCCCCAGCTTCGTCTCCGTGACCTACGGCGCGGGCGGCTCCACCCGCTCGGGCACCGTGCGGGCGACCGAGCGGATCGCCGCCGACAGCACGCTGACCCCGGTCGCGCACCTCACCGCCGTCAACCACTCCGTCGCCGAACTGCGCAACATCATCGGCCAGTACGCGGACGCCGGGATCCGGAACATGCTCGCGGTGCGCGGCGACCCGCCGGGCGACCCGATGGGCGACTGGGTCGCGCACCCCGAAGGTCTCACCTACGCGGCCGAACTGGTGAGTCTCATCAAGGAGTCGGGCGACTTCTGCGTCGGTGTCGCCGCCTTCCCCGAGCGGCACCCGCGCTCACCCGACTGGGACAGCGACGTCGCCCACTTCGTCGACAAGTGCCGGGCGGGCGCCGACTACGCCATCACACAGATGTTCTTCCAGCCCGAGTCCTATCTGCGGCTGCGCGACCGGGTCGCCGCGGCGGGCTGCGAGACCCCGGTGATTCCCGAGGTCATGCCGGTGACGAGTGTGAAGATGCTGGAACGTCTGCCACAACTCAGCAACGCCGCTGTCCCGTCCGTCCTGAAAGAGCGGATCCTCACAGCGAAAGACGATCCGGCGGCTGTACGCTCCATGGGAATCGAGTTCGCCACCGAGTTCTGCGCGCGACTGCTGGCCGAGGGAGTTCCCGGGCTGCACTTCATCACGCTCAACAACTCCACGGCGACGCTGGAAATCCACGAGAACCTGGGCCTGCACCACCCCCCGCGGGCCTAGACCGGCCGCACAGACATACGACACACTGCGTAGCGGCCACTGGGAGAGGGGCGTACATGGGCTGGACGGTCCTCTACATCGCGTTCGGCATCGTCGCGCTGTGGCTGCTCGGCGAGGTGCTGCTTCAGTACAAGGCGCGGCTGCGCTGGCGGTTGCTCGCCTTCGGCGGCTTCCTCTGCGTGGTCCTCGGTGTCCTGATCCCGAATGTGATCGTGATCGGCCTCGGCGCCATCGCGTTCGCCGTCGGGCAGACCTACGTCACCCTCTCCTTCCGCCAGGGCTTCGAGTCCGGCTGGGCGGTCAGGGGGCCGGGAGCCGAGGGCGTCAGCAAGCGCCGCCGCGGCGGACCCGACCTCGACGACGACCCGCACCCGGACGACCCGGGACCTGAGCGGTCCGACCCGGGACACGGCGACGAGCACGGCTACGGCCGCTCCTTCGACGCCGAGAGCGAGTACGACCGCGACGACGTCTTCACCCCGGCCCGCTCCGCGCAGCCCACGGCCGCCGAGACCACCGCGGTCTACGAGCCCCAGCCGCTGCCCGACGACACCGGCTCCTACGGCGTGTACAAGGACGCGGGCTACCCCGGCCAGTCCCAGGAGCAGTACGCCACCGCCGCCCAGGGCACCGACCAGGGGTACGGCTACGACGGCTACACCGGCTACGACCAGCAGCAGTACACCTACGACGGCACCGGCCAGCAGCAGTACGCGGCCTACTCCGACCCGTACATCGGCACCCAGACCTACGGCGGCTACGACTCCGGGTACAGCCAGTACGACCAGCAGCAGAGCTACGGCCAGGACCAGTACGCGGCCGGCGGCTACGGCGCCGAGACCCCGGCCGGCGGGGTCTGGGTCCCGCAGCAGCGCGCCGACGACTCCTACGGCGGCGAACTCCCGCCGGAGCAGCAGTACCCGTACCAGGGCGACCAGCAGAACCCCCAGGGCAACGGTCAGAGCCAGCAGCACAACGGCAGCGGCTACGACGAGCAGCAGTACCGTTTCTGACCCACCCGCTCCGGGGCGCGCCGCGCGCTCCGCCCGCTGAACGCCCCTTCCCGCACCGCGCAACCCGGCGCACCGCCTCCGTCCGGAGTCCGCGCCGGGTCACCACCAGCCGCGGACTCCCGGATCACGCGAGCCGCCGAACTCCCGCGTCACTGGGAGCTATAGACCCCCAGGTCACCACCAGCCGCGGCCTCCCGAATCACTGCGAGCCGCGGAACTCCGGGCCCTCCACGATCAGTCCGGCCACCAGCGCGCCCGACATGCCCGCGTGCGGGAGCCCGCCGCCAGGGTGCGACCAGCCGCCGACACCGAACAGGCCCGGTACGGCAGTGGAGTTGGCGGGACGCAGCAGGCGTCCTTCCGCCGCCGCGAGCGCGGGCGCGGGCACCCCTCCGAACTCGGCGCCGGTCTCCTGACGGGTGTGCAGGGGCGTGCGCACCTCGCGCCACAGCACGCGCTCGTGCAGCCCCGGCACGGCGCGCTCGGCGGCGGCGACCATCCGGTCCGCGAAGGCGTCGGCCGCGCCGGGCGCGCTCCAGTCGTGGTGGGCCTGGGACGGGACGGTCGCCGTCAGCACCACCGACTCGTGACCGTCGTCAGGGCGCAGCGCCGGGTCGTCCGGGCGGTTCACGTGGACCGTGGGCCGCTCGGGCGGCAGGCCGGGCCCGAAGAGAGCCAACTCGGCGTCGCGGTCCTGGGCGTGCACCACCGTGCGGTGCGCGGTGCCCGCGGGACGGCCGCCGCGCAGCGCCAGACAGACCACCACCCGGCCGGGCACCCCGGCCTCGCCCGCGGGCGCCACCGCGTCCGCGCCGTACACCTCGCTCGCGCCGCCGGAGCGCCAGGGCGCGACGCCGACGACGGTGTCCGCCTCCACGACGGTGCCGTCCGCCAGCTCCACGCCCGCCGCCCGGCCGTCCTTCTCCAGCACCCCGCTCACCTCGGCCCCGAAGTGGAACGCGACCCGGCGGGCCACGCACCGCTCGTGCACGGCCCGCGCCAACTCCCGCATCCCGCCGCGGACATACCAGGTGCCGAAGGCGTGGTCCAGGTAGGGCAGGACGGCCGCGGCGGCCGGAGCGGTCCGCGGATCGAGCCCGTACGCGAGCGCGTGGCTCTCCAGCAGCGCGGCCAGCCGGGGATCGCGCAGCTCCCAGGCGCCGACCTCGGCGAGGGTGGCGGCCCGCCGGGTACGCAGCAGCCGCTTGTGCGGCACCGACGGATAGGGCTCGCGCTCGGCCAGCACCCGCCAGTCGGCCCACAGGGGCTCCTCCAGGAGCGGGCGGCGGGTGCGGTCCCACGCTTCCCTGGCGCGCACCAGGAAGTCGCCCCAGCGCTCGCCGGCGCCCGCCCCGAGCGCGTCGTCCAGCGCGCTGACGGCGCCCGCGCGGGACGCGTTCGGCAGGACCGCCTCGGTGCCGTCGGCGAAGACGTGCCGGGCGGCCGGGTCGACCTGGACCAGCTCGACGCACGCCTCCAGCGGCTCCTTGCCGGTCTTCACGAACAGATCCCGCCAGACGGCGGGCAGCGGCAGCAGGCCGGGCCCGGTGTCGAACGCGAAGCCGTCACGCTCGAAGCGGCGCAGCGCGCCGCCGTACGTCTCCGTGCGCTCGTACACCGCCACCTGGTGGCCCGCGACGGCCAGCCGGGCGGCGGCCGCCATCGCGCCCATCCCGGCGCCGATCACCGCAATGCGTCCCATGTCGGCGACTGTACCGACCGCCACTGACAGTCACGGCCGCGGGCCGTCAGTCCGGTGGCGGCCCGGCCCGTCCCGACGCCCGGAATCGCGCGGCCAGGCCGGTCCGACCCGGCTGCCCGGCCTCGCCGGGCTGCCCGCTCGCTCCGGCCGCCGCGCGTTCCTCCCGCCGCCGGGCCCGGCGGCGCAGATAGCGGCGGATCCGGGAGACGAGCAGGACCAGTATCACCAGGCCCGCCGCCAGCAGGACGCCCGCGACGACCGCCGCGGCCAGCGGGTGGAACATCGCGAACGTGACGATCCCGCCGACCCCGAGATCCTCGGCGATGCTCAGCACCACGTTGCTGAACGGCTCGGGCGAGGTGTTCACCGCCATCCGCGTCCCGGTCTTCACGGCGTGGCTCGCCAGCGCCGTCGAACCGCCCAGCAGGCCCGCCGCGACGTCGGACAGCGAGCCGCTCTGCCCGGCCAGCAGCGCCCCGATCCAGGCGCCGGCCAGCGGCCTGACCACCGTGTGCACGGAGTCCCACGCGGAGTCGAGGTACGGGATCTTGTCGGCGACCGACTCGCACAGGAACAGCACACCGGCGGTGATGAGCACCTCGGGCCGCTGGAGGGTTTGCGGGACGTCGTCGCTGAGACCAGTCGCGCCGAAGAGGCCGAGCAGCAGCACCACCGCGTAGGCGTTGACGCCGCTGGCCCAGCCGCTGGTGAAGACCAGGGGGAGTACGGACACGCAGGCGATCGTAACCAGTGCCCGCCCCGGCGTCCCGGGGCCGCGCACACAGAGCTGAGTACCCGTACCTAGAGCGGGAGATGAGTACGCGCGCGGATGGGCCGGGACCTGCGGGGACGAGAGAGTGGGGGCACGGAGAAGGGGCACGGCTCCGGTACCGGCGGCACGGGGCGCCGGAACGGGACCGGCCCGCGATCCGCTCCTTCCGCCGGCGCAGGCCGTCGGAAGCGAGACGGGGGAACGGTACGGGGGAGACCGTACGGGGAAGCAGGAGGCGCCGGTTCGCGGCGGCCCGCGGGGGAACGCGGCCACCACGGACCGGCGCTCTCCCGCGTCCAGGGCCTTCCCGCGTCCAGGGCCTTCCCGCGTCCGGCCTTCCGGGCCCTCCCCGCGCGCGTACCGGTGTCCCGGTGCCGCCGCCGTCAGACGTGGCCGCTCACCCGTCCCTGGAGCAGCCGGGACAGGGCCGCGTGGACGTCGTCGAGGGAGCGCTCCGGCTGGAACGACTGCCAGTCGAGCGCGGCCACCAGGACCATCCCCACCAGCGCGGCGGCGGTCAGCGTGACGTCGATCTCCGCGCTGAACTCGCCGCTCTCCACGCCCGCCCGCAGCACGTCCTCGACGGCCGCGTTGACCTGCTGACGCACCACCATGAGGGTCGGCTGCCAGGACCGGTTGGTGCGCCACAGCTCGGCCACGTACAGCTGGGTGAAGGCCGGGTAGCCGGCGATGAAGCCGAGCCCCGCGCGGATCATCGCGTCCAGGGCGTCGACCTTGCCGCCGCCCCGCCGGGCGGACTCCTCGGTCGCCTCCCGCAGCGAGGCGGCCAGCAGCCCGACCCCGTGCCGCAGCAACTCCTCGAAGAGGACGGACTTGCTGGCGAAGTTGTAGTAGACGGTGCCCTTGGCGACCCCGGCCCGCTCGGCGATCTCGTCCACGGTGGTCGCGGAGAAGCCCTGTTCGGCTATGAGGGTGACGGCCGCCTCGTAGAGCTTCTGCCGGGTGGCCTCGCGGCGCGTGGAGCCGCCCGAGGGGGCGCTGGTGCTTTCCATGGCCCCGATTGTCACAGGAACCGACCGGCAGGATGACCGCGAGGACGCGGTCCCCGGAGGGGGCGGAGGGTCGGCTCCCGCCGGCGACCAGCGCGCCGGGCTCCGCGCCGAACGTGACCCGCGGACGGCCCAGCCGCGCGACCTCGCACCCCAGGACCGACCGGCCGGCGCAGAAGCTGGTCCGACGCCTCGATCGAGGCAAAAGCGCAGGTCGGAACGGATTGTCAGTGCCATATCGCACGATGGGCACATACGGCCACCGAGCCGTCACGTTGACGACAGGAGGTTCGTCATGGCCAGGTTCCACGAGACCGCCGCACGACGACACCGCGCCATCGGCCCTGCCCCCTCACCGACCGGTCCCGCGAGCGATGTGCACCCCGTGCTCCGCCGGGCCACCGCACCGCCCGCCGCCCTCGATCTGCTCGCCCAGGCCCGCGCCGGGCTCGACGAGGCGGTCGGCCTCGAAACGGCGAACGAGCGCTACGCCATCGCCCACCTCGCCGCCCTGCGCACCGCGGCGGCCGTGCTCGCCGCGCGCGGCAGGCCCGAGCCCGTCTCCCGGCGCCGCGCCCGGATCCGCAGCGCCTGGGAGGTCCTCCCCGAGATCGTCCCCGAACTCACCGAGTGGAGCGCCCTGTTCGCCTCGGGCGCGCACCGCAGGGCCCGTGCCGAGGCCGGCATCCAGGGCGCCGCGAGCCGCCGGGACGCCGACGACCTCATACGCGACGTGGCGATGTTCCTGCGCCTCGTCGAGCGGATGCTCGTCCTCCAGCCGGTCCTGCCACCGCCCCGCCCGGACGGCGACGGCCCCCGCGCCCGCCCGGACGGAGCGCCGACCGGGGGAAGGGGGTTCCCGGACGCGGGCTGACCGGCCCACCGAGCGGAGGCGTAGGCGAAGGCGAAGGTGATCGGGCACGGGCGACGGTGACGGCCGGGCGGAGACGGCGATCACCGGGGAACCGCGGTCGCCGGTCGCGGTGGGCCGCCACCGGAGGCGGCCCACCGGCGCCGCCGTGGCCGACGCCGCGGCGGCCGCCCGCCGGTCGCGGTCAACCGGCCGGGCGCGGTCAACCGGCCGGGCGCGGTCACCGTGCGGGTGGGCGCCGGCCCCCGGACCGCGCGGTCAACCGGCCGGTCGTGGTCACCGTACGGATGGGCGCCGGCCCCTGGACGGCACGCCGAGCGCGCCGGGGCGCCGACCCCTGGAACCGCTCGACGTGCCGGGCGGCACCGGCCCCGGAACCGCTCGACGCGAGCGGGTGGGCGCCGGCCCCCGGACGGCACGCCGAGCGCGCCGGGGGCCCCAACCCCCGGAACCGCTCGATGTGCCTGGGGCACCGGCGCCGGAACCGCTCGGCGCGCCGCGGCACCGGTGTCCGCACCGCGAGACGTGCCGGTGGGCGCGGTGCCGGGGTGACCAGGCGCGGGGGGCGAGGCCATAGGGTGGAGAACGCCTGTCGCCTCCCCTCCCGCACCCTGCCGGGGAGGCATCCCCATCGCTCCGCCGTGCCAGTGGCGGTGCCGCGCCGAGGAGTCAACTGCCGTGCCGGACCCGATGCGCCCCCGCGCCTCTCTCCGTACCGCCGTGGTCTGGGATGTCCTCCAGGACGCCCTCGACCGCCGGGTCAAGGCCACGGGACGCGAGTCGCTCGACGTCCTCGACAGCGGGGGCGGCAGCGGCAACTTCGCGGTGCCCGTCGCCCGCCTCGGTCACCGCGTCACCGTCGTCGACCCCAGTCCCAACGCCCTCTTCGCGCTGGAGCGCCGGGCCGCCGAGGCCGGCGTCGCCGACCGGGTCCGCGGTGTCCAGGGCGACACCCACGGCCTCTTCGACGTCGTCGAGCGCGGCGGCTACGACGCGGTGCTCTGCCACGGCGTCCTGGAGTACGTCGACGACCCCGCCGAAGGCGTGCGCAACGCGGTCGCCGCGCTCCGCCCCGACGGCGTCCTCAGCCTCCTCGCGGCCGGCCTCGGCGGCGCCGTACTGGCCCGCGCCCTCGCCGGCCACTTCAAGGAGGCCCAGCAGGCGCTCGGCGACCCGGACGGCCGCTGGGGCGAGGGCGACCCCGTGCCGCACCGCTTCACCGCCGAGCAGCTCGCCGCCCTGGTCGAGGGCGCGGGCCTGCGGGTCGCCGCCGTGCACGGCGTGCGGGTCTTCGCCGACCTGGTGCCCGGGGTCCTCGTCGACACCGAGCCGGGTGCCCTGGAGGCCCTGCTGAAGCTGGAGGAGACGGCGGCCGCGTCACCCGCGTTCCACGCGGTGGCCACCCAGCTCCATGTGCTCGGTGAGACCCAGGGGACCGACGGGGCCTGAGTGCCCGCCCGCGCGGCGCCGCTGATCAGGTACTTGGCTGCACATGGAGTACGCCACAGGCCCCCCGATCGGGCGTTCGGCGCCGTATGATCGATGGAGACCGTCCGGCATGACGGGTCGGCCGCTGGGGAATGGAAGATTCAGCGAGCCGGGACGCTCATGACGGTGCCGGTTGGCCAATTGGCGTAGAGGGGCGGGTTTCACGGGGGCGATTCCCTGCCTATCCTTAAGGGACCCCCCGGGTCGCCCCGGCGACTGCACGATGAGGAGGACTCCGTGCCGCTCTCGGAGCACGAGCAGCGCATGCTCGAGCAGATGGAGCGAGCGCTGTACGCCGAAGATCCCAAGTTCGCGTCGGCGCTTGAGGGAAGCGGGCTGCGCACGTACACCCGGCGGCGGGTCTACCAGGCGGTCGCGGGCTTCCTCGTGGGTATCGCGCTCCTCATGGCCGGAATGGTGGCCAAGCAGGTCTGGCTCAGCGTGGTCGGCTTCCTGGTCATGCTCGGTTGTGCGGTCCTCGCGGTCACCGGATGGCGCAAGGCCCCCAAGCCGGGCGAACAGCCGGCCGCCGGCGCCCCGCACGTACGCGGCCAGGGACGACAGAAGCGCTCGATGATGGACCGCATCGAGGAGCGCTGGCAGCGCCGCCGCGACGAACAGGGCCAGTAGCGCGCTCAGACGTCAACGCCGAAAGGGTGACCTCCCGACAGCACGGGGAGGTCACCCTTTCGCGTCGGCCCCGGGCCGCCCCGAGCGACCAGGCGCCCCCACGGCGGTGCGGCGGGTGCGCCACGATCGGCGCGAGGCGCGGGTGAGCCGCTGTTTTCGGCCGTCCTCGGGGCCCGGTCCCGCGGATCGGGATCGGTGACGTCCTTCCGGTCTCCGTTCGGTCCGGCCGGGGGGCACCCCGCTCAGGTGAGACGGCCGTGGCCGCCGGAGAAGGTCCCCGCGGCCACGATCCCGCCTCGCTCACCCGGTCGGGTCAGTTGCCCTGGTGCTGTCCCGAGGGGCGCCACGGACGGCGGGCGGACAGCGACGCCCACCGCGCGGCCGACGCCGCCCTCAGCTCCGTCCAGCGGTCCTGCATGGCCCACAGCGCCCGCACCGAGGAGCGCGGCGCCACCACCGCGCGGACCCGGGCGGTCACTCCCGCCCGGCTCCACAGGGCGGTGCGCACCGCCCGCACGTCGTCCGTCAGGCCCGGCACCGGGCTGGGACGCGGCGCGAACAGGGCCTGCTCCACCGCGCCCGCCACCCGGTGCACCGACTCCGCCGCCGCCGGGTCGAGGTCGCCGAGGCGCACGATCCGCGCCGCCGCCCCGCGCGGGGTCAGCGCGTCGTCCGGCGTGATGCCGTGGTCCCAGGCCGTGTCCGTCAGCTCACGCCAGAGGAACAGCACCTGCTCCGACGCCTCGGCCCTGACTCCGCCGTGCCGGGCCGGCGCCAGCCGCACGGAGCGTCTGCGGATCCGCCACAGCATCGGCAGCAGCGGCAGGGCCACCACCAGCAGACCGAGCAGTGCCCACCCGGCGACCGTGTACCAGGCCGTACCGCCGGCGCCCGGACGGGCCGTGTCCAGCGGCAGCGCGCCCGCGCAGGCGTCCAGGTCCCGGTCCTTGACCGTGTCGCAGCTCGCGCTCGCCGACGGCTCCGCCGACGTGGAGGCGCCCGCCGAAGCGGAGGGCCGCGCCACGTCGGGCAGGGTGTCGCCCGGAGCCTCGGACTGCGTGTACGACGGCGTCGTCCCCCGGCTCGGGGTCGGCTCGAACCGGGTCCAGCCCACGCCCTCGAAGTACAGCTCCGGCCACGCATGGGCGTCCTTCAGGCCCACCGCCACCGAACCGTCCGCCTGCGGGGAGCCGGGCGCGAAGCCCACCGCCACCCGGGCCGGGATGCCCAGGCTGCGGGCCATCGCCGCCATCGCGAAGGAGAAGTGGACGCAGAAGCCCTGCTTGTCCTCGAGGAAGCGGGCGATGGCGTCCGGGCCGCTGCCCACCTGCACCTGGGTGTTGTACTGGAAGCCTCCGTCCAGGGTGAAGTAGTCCTGGAGCTTGACCGCCTGCTCGTAGGCGTTGGAGGTGCCCTCGGTGACCTGCCGGGCGGTCCGCGCGACCACCTCGGGCACCGACCGGGGCAGCTTGGTGTACTCGCGCCGCAGCGCCGTCGACGGCCGCGGAGCCTCGGCGAGCTGCTCCGCGGTCGGCCGCACCGCCAGGCTCTTGACCAGGTACGTCTTGCCCCGCGTGGTCTCGCCGTGGTCGCCGACCAGGGTCATGCCGACCGGCTCGTAGCGCCAGCTCCCCGAGACCTGCACCCCGCTGGGCGGGTACGGCATCGGCAGCCAGTCCTGCGCGTACCAGTCGGCCGCCGAGATCCGCGTCTCGATCTCCGTGCGCCGCACGGCGCCGCCGAGCCCCGTCGGGGCGGGCAGCCGGTCGGGCACGGAGACGATGTGCCGCTTGGCCGGCTTCCAGGTGCTGCCGTCGAAGTCGTCGAGGGAGACGATCCGCAGATACAGGTCCGAGGTGTCGTCCGTGTTGGTCCGCAGGGAGAGGACCTGCCGGTCCTCGTCCACGTTCAGGCTGTCCCGCAGCGACACCAGCGGGTTGACCGCGGAGATCGTGCCCCCGCCGCCGGTGCCCGTGCCGACGCCCGTCCCGGCGCCGTCCAGGAGGCCGCCGTTCATCCCGGGCAGCGCCAGCGGCACCACCAGGGCGACGCCCAGGGCGACCACCCCGATGCGCCGCCCGGTGCGGACGGGCGCCTGCGCGCCCGGCTCGCCGCCCGGGGTGCGCGCGGCACCGCCGAAGACCCGCCCCCACTGGGAGAGCCGGTCGCGCCCCTCGGTCAGCAGCAGCGTCAGATAGCCGACCGCCGCGACCAGGAACCACAGCCAGTCCGCGCCGCCCTCGGAGAGGCCCGCGGCCACCGAGTACAGGGCGAGCAGCGGCAGACCCGCCGGGGCCGCGCTGCGGAACGTCACCGCGAGCGTGTCCACCGCGAGGCCGATCACCAGCACCCCGCCCAGCAGCATCAGCCGGATGCCGTCGGACGCCAGCGGAGCCGGTATGGCGTACCGGGCGATGTCGTCGCCGCCCTGCCGCAGCAGCTCCGCGAAGTGCCGGAAGGCGTCCGGGCCGGGCACGAACCCGGCCACCGCCTGCTCACGCGCGAAGGCCAGCGTCAGCATCAGCAGCCCGACCAGCGCCTGCGACGCGACTGTCAGCGGCCTGGGCAGCGGCACCCGCCGGGTCGCCGCGCCCACCAGCGTCTGCACGCCCAGCATGACGGCCGCCTGGAGGATCCAGGTGGCGGGCGACACCAACGGCAGCAGGGCGCAGGCCGCCATCAGGGTGGCCGCCCAGCCGCACAGCGCCAGCCGCGCCCGACCGCTCATCGCCCCGCCCTCTCGCCGTTCGCCCCGGCCAGGCCGGTGCGCTCACGGTCCGCCTGCCGCCACAGCTCGTCGAGCGAGGACCCGCGGGGCACCCGCAGCGCCGTCCACCCCGCTTCCCGCAGCATCCGCAGCCGGTCCTCGATCCTGTCCCGCCCGTCCGAGGGACCGGGCACGTCGGTCGGTTCCCGCCCCCAGGAGTCGTCGTCCAGCACGAAGGCCAGCGCGCCCCCGCTGCGCCGGCGCATCTTCGCGGCCACCGCCGCCTGTTCCTCGTCGAGGTCGCCGAAGAACCCCACGAGCAGCCCTTCGTTGCCGCCGCGCAGCACGTCGTAGGCGCGCGAGAGGCCGGTGTCGTCGGAGTGGTCGATCACCGCGAGGGTGTCCATCATCAGCCCGGCCGCGTCCGCCGACCCCTGGCTGACGCCCGCGAAACCGTCGGCACCCTCGCCCGGCACCACCGTGCCGGTGTCCGTCAGCAGCCGCACCGAGAAGCCCCGTTCGAGCATGTGGACCAGGACCGACGCGGCGCCGGAGACCGCCCACTCGAAGGCCGAGTCGGGGCCCGCGCCCCGGAAGGCGGTGCCCCGGGTGTCCAGCAGCACCGTGCAGCGGGCCCGCTGCGGCTGCTCCTCCCTGCGCACCATCAGCTCGCCGTAGCGGGCGGTGGAGCGCCAGTGGACGCGGCGCAGGTCGTCGCCGTGCCGGTAGCCGCGCGGGATCACGTCGTCCTCGCCGGACAGGGCGAGCGAGCGCTGCCGGCCCTCGCCGTACCCGGTCGACTCGCCCCTCAGCCGCACCGGCGGCAGCGCCTCCACGCGCGGGACGACCGTCAGCGTGTCGTGGGAGGAGAAGGAACGGGTCAGCTCGCACATGCCGAACGGGTCGCTCAGCCGGAGCTGGAGCGGGCCCAGCGGATAGCGCCCGCGCAGGTCGGAGCGGACCCGGTAGGACACCTCCCGGCGGCCGCCGGGCTCCACCCGGTCGAGCACGAACCGCGGGCGCGGGCCGAGCACGTACGGCACCCGGTCCTGGAGCATCAGCAGCCCGGTGGGCAGCCGGGAGACGTTGTCCACCCGCAGATGGACGCGGGCCTCGCTGCCGGCCGGTACCCGCGCGGGGGAGAGCCTGCGGGTGCCCGCCACCCGGTAGCGGGTGCGGTGCAGGAACAGCGCGCACACCAGGGGCAGCACGGTGAGCAGCAGACCGACCCGCAGCAGATCGCTCTGGCCCAGCACATAGGCGCAGATCGCCGCCGCTATGCCGGCCGCGAAGAAGGACCGGCCGCGGGTGGTCAGGCCCGCGAGGGCCGCGCGCAGGCCGGTCCCCTCGCCGCTGTCGGCCTCGGCCGGCGGCTGCGCGCCGTCGGACATCACAGCCTCCGGGGCGGCTGCTGGCCGTAGCCCGGCGCGCCGTGGCCGGCGCCCTGACCGCCCTGCTGCTGGGGCACCGGGGTGCGCTGGAGGATCTCCTGGACCACCTGCTCCGCGGTGCGGCGGTTCAGCTGGGCCTGCGCGGTCGGCAGCAGCCGGTGCGCGAGGACGGCGACCGCGAGGGACTGCACGTCGTCGGGGAGGGCGTACTCCCGGCCGCTGAGCGCGGCGGACGCCTTCGCCGCGCGCAGCAGGTGCAGCGTCGCGCGCGGGGAGGCGCCGAGTCTGAGGTCGGGGTGGCTGCGGGTGGCGGACACCAGGTCGACGGCGTAGCGGCGGACCGTCTCGGCGACATGGACGCCTCTGACCGTCTCGACCAGCTTCACGATGTCGTGCGCGTGGGCGACCGGCTGGAGGTCCTCGAGGGGGGAGACCCCGCCGTGCACGTCGAGCATCTGCAGCTCGGCCTCCACGCTGGGGTAGCCCACCGAGACCCGGGCCATGAAGCGGTCGCGCTGCGCCTCGGGCAGCGGGTAGGTGCCCTCCATCTCGACCGGGTTCTGGGTGGCCACCACCATGAAGGGGCTGGGCAGTTCGTAGGTCTGCCCGTCGATGGTGACCTGGCGCTCCTCCATCGACTCGAGCAGCGCGGACTGGGTCTTGGGGGAGGCGCGGTTGATCTCGTCGCCGATGACGATCTGGGCGAAGATCGCGCCCGGTTTGAACTCGAAGTCACGGCGCTGCTGGTCCCAGATGGACACCCCGGTGATGTCCGAGGGCAGCAGGTCGGGGGTGAACTGGATGCGCCGCACCGAGCAGTCGATGGACCGCGCGAGCGCCTTGGCGAGCATCGTCTTGCCCACGCCGGGGACATCCTCGATCAGAAGATGTCCCTCGGCGAGCAGCACCGTCAGCGAAAGCCGCACGACCTCGGGCTTGCCTTCGATCACTCCTTCCACCGAACTGCGGACACGCTCCACAGTGGCGGTCAGATCTGTAAGGCGCGCTCGATCGTCATAGGTCGTCACCCGGCCCTCCTCGGCCCGTACTTTCTCGTGGCCGACGCTTCGCAGCGCACTACGGCCCACCCCGGATCCCGGACACCGCGCGGAGTGGTTCCGCGCGCCGTCTCCACCGCATTCTTGCTGCCGTTACCGATTCGTGTCACTCGACTGCGGACAACTGCCCGCGATATGTCGGGTTTTACGATGCTTGGTCGTCGGCGTGGCCGCAGGGTGCGGGGAACGGGAAGGGGCGGGACCGCGTCACGCGGGATCGATCTCGCGCAGCAGGCCCGTCTTCACGTCGAAGACGAAGCCTCGCACGTCGTCCTTGTGCAGGAGGAACGGCGAGGTCCTGACGCGCTGCATGGACTGCCGCACGTCCTGGTCGACGTCCCTGAAGGACTCCACCGCCCACGCGGGGCGCTGGCCGACCTCCATCTCCAGCTCGGTGCGGAACTCCTCGGTGATCGCCTCGAGGCCGCAGCCCGTGTGGTGGATCAGTATCACGCTGTGCGTGCCGAGCTTGCGCTGGCTGATGGTGAGCGAGCGGATCACGTCGTCGGTGACCACGCCGCCCGCGTTGCGGATGGTGTGGCAGTCACCCAGTTCGAGGCCGAGCGCCGCGTGCAGGTCGATCCTGGCGTCCATGCAGGACACCACGGCGACGTGCAGGACGGGCCTGGCGTCCATTCCCGGATCGGTGAAGGCGGAGGCGTACTCCTCGTTCGCCTCGACCAAGCGGTCGATCACGGCGTCGGCGCCCGGTATGGCGTCCTCGTGCCCGGTGGTGGCTGATGCGGAAGTCGTCATATCCATGACGGTACTGGTCACAGCCGTTCCGGTCCTGCGCTGGGAGCGGAAAAGGAACGTCATCACGCCCTCTTTGTGAGGTAAGCCACAAGGGTCGGGTGGTGGGCCCGCACGGGTGATTTTCCCCCTCCCGGGCGCTTCCCGCGACGACGGCCGCGCCGCGCAGGCCGGTTGATTGACCGCGCGACACCGTCGACTAAAGTGACGCGAAGCGGGAGGCGAGGTGCTCCCTGCTGCACTGAGATCCCCGGAGGACCCGGCGCGAACGCCGGAACTCCCCACGTGCGCGGCGCGTACGTACGGCTCGGCCTCCTCCCGCTCCCGGTCGGCTGACGCTTCCGGCGCCGGCCGGCCTCCCCCTTCCCGAGCGGGCGGGGACCCGGCGGTGCGCGCGGTCCCGCCCGACCTGAGAGGGCCCCTTGAGCCAGAGTCGACATGTCCCGGTGATGCTCCAGCGGTGCCTGGACCTGTTGGCCCCCGCCCTGGAGCGGCCGGGTTCCGTGGTCGTCGACTGCACCCTGGGTCTCGGCGGCCACAGCGAGGCGCTGCTGACCCGCTTCCCCGAGGCCAGGCTCGTCGCCCTCGACCGCGACAAGGAGGCGCTGCGCCTGTCGGGCGAGCGGCTCGCGCCGTTCGGCGAGCGCGCCACCCTGGTGCACGCCGTCTACGACGAGCTGCCCGACGTCCTCGACCGGCTCGGCACCCCGCGCGTGCAGGGCGTCCTCTTCGACCTCGGCGTCTCCTCCATGCAGCTCGACGAGGCCGACCGCGGCTTCGCCTACGCCCAGGACGCCCCGCTCGACATGCGGATGGACCAGAGCACCGGCATGAGCGCCGCCGAGGTCCTCAACACCTACCCGCCCGGCGAACTGGTCCGCATCCTGCGGGCGTACGGCGAGGAGAAGCAGGCCAAGCGGATCGTCTCGGCGGTCGTCAGGGAGCGCGACAAGGAGCCCTTCTCCTCCAGCGCCCGGCTCGTCGAACTGATCAGGGACGCCCTGCCGCAGGCCGCCAAGCGCACCGGCGGCAACCCGGCCAAGCGCACCTTCCAGGCCCTGCGCATCGAGGTCAACGGCGAGCTGTCGGTCCTGGAGGCGGCGATCCCCGCGGCCGTGCGCTCGCTCGCGGTCGGCGGCCGGATCGGCGTCCTGTCGTACCACTCGCTGGAGGACCGGCTGGTGAAGCAGGTGTTCGCGGCCGGCGCCGCCACCACCGCGCCGCCGGGGCTGCCCGTGGTGCCCGAGCGCTACCAGCCCCGGCTCAAGCTCCTCACGCGGGGTGCCGAACTTCCCACCGAGGAAGAGGTCGCCGAGAACCGGCGGGCCGCGCCGGCCCGCCTGCGCGGGGCCGAGCGCATCAGGGAGGACGTCGAGTGAGCGAGGCGCACGGGTGGGCTGGGACGACAGACCCGCGGGGGCACGCGTGAAGGGCCGACCTGAACTGAAGGGGCGGGCCGCCCGGCTGGCCGGGCTGCTGCCCGCCGCCCCGGGCAACCAGGCCGCCCGCACCCCGTTCGTGCTGCTCGTCGTGGTGCTCCTCGGCGGCGGCCTGATCGGGCTCCTGATGCTGAACTCGGCGCTCAGCGAGGGCTCGTTCCGCCTGGACGACCTGCAACGGGACACCAAGAGCCTCACCGACGAGGAGCAGGCGCTCCAGCGGGACATCGACGCCTACTCCGCGCCCGACGCCCTCCAGCGCCGCGCCCGTGAACTGGGCATGGTCCCCGGCGGCGACCCCGCGTTCCTCGGCTCCGACGGCACCGTCAAGGGCGTCCCGTCGCCGGCCGCCGCCCGGCAGTCCGCGGCGCCCGTCCCGCTGGTGCTGCGGGTGCCGGAGACCGCCCACACCGCGGGCGCGGGGAGCGCCGACCCCACCCCGCCGCCCGGCGGCGCCGCCCCGGCCACGCCCGCCCCCGCCGTCCCGTCCGCCCCCGCGACCGAAGTCCCCCCTCCGACCACGACCCCCGGCAGGTGACGGAAGTGTCCGACAGGGAACCGCCGCGGCGCCGCGTGCCCGGCCCCGCGCGCCCCTCGCGCCCCGCGGGACGGCGGCCGGGACCCGGCGCCCGCCCCGCCCGCCGCCCGGCCCCGGCCCGCTCCCCGGCACCCAAACTGCTCCGCCTGGGCAGCCACCGGCCCCGGCTGCGGATGATCAGCCTGGCCCTGACCCTCGTCCTGATCGCGTTCGTGGTGCGGCTGCTCCAGGTGCAGGCCGTCGACGCCAGCGAGTACGCGGCCAAGGCCGGGCAGAACCGCTACGTCGGCCACGTCCTGGCCGCCGAGCGCGGCGGCATCACCGACCGCAACGGCGTCGCCCTCGCCACCAGCGTGGACGCCTACGACCTGACCGCCGACCCGACGATGTTCGACCGCGAGCACCTGAAGATCGACGACGGTCCCGAGCAGGCGGCGGCCCTCCTCGCGCCGATCCTCGGCGTGGAGCAGGCCGCGCTCCTCAAGAAGCTCCGCCCGGCCAACAAGCAGCTGCGCTACGTCCTGCTGGCCCGCCGTCAGACCCCGCAGGTCTGGACGCAGATCAAGGAGTTGCGCAGCGCGCTCGCCCAGAAGGGCCGCAGCGACTCCTCCACCGTCAACGTCCTGGCCGGCGTCTTCGCCGACCCCAGCAGCAAGCGCGTCTACCCCAACGGCGACCTCGCCGCCGGGATACTGGGCTGGGTCAACGACGAGGGCAAGGGCGGCGGCGGCATCGAGCAGCAGCTCAACGCGCGGCTCTCGGGCAAGGACGGCAAGATCCGCTACGCCCAGTCGGGCGGCCGCCTGGTGCCCACCGCCGGGTCGACCGAGACGCCCGCGGTGCCCGGCAACGACGTCGAGCTGACCATCGACCGCGACATCCAGTGGGCCGCGCAGAACGCCATCAGCGAGCAGGTCGAGAAGTCGAAGGCGGACCGCGGTTACGTCATCGTCCAGGACACCCGCACCGGCCAGATCCTCGCCATGGCCGACTCGCCCGGCTTCGACCCCAACGACCTCTCCAAGGCGGACCCCGCGGCCCTCGGCAACGCGGCCCTCCAGGACGCCTACGAGCCCGGCTCCACCGCCAAGGTCATGTCCATGGCCGCCGTGCTGGAGCAGAACGTCGCCACCCCGCTGACGCACGTCGTCGTGCCCAACCGGCTGCACCGCGGCGACCGCCTCTTCAAGGACGACATCGACCACCCGACCTGGAACCTGACGCTCAACGGCGTCCTCGCCAAGTCCAGCAACATCGGCACCATCCTGGCCACCGGGCAGCTCGGCAAGACCCAGCCGGAGGCCAACAAGGTGCTCTACGACTACCTGCGCAAGTTCGGCATCGGCGGCTACACCGGGCTCGACTTCCCCGGCGAGACCAAGGGCATCCTGGCCCCGCCCGACACCTGGTCGACGTCGCAGCAGTACACGATCCCTTTCGGCCAGGGCGTCTCCATCAACGCGCTCCAGGCCGCGTCCGTCTACTCGACGATCGCCAACGGCGGCGTCCGGGTCGCGCCCACCCTGGTGCGCGGCGAGAAGGGCCCCGACGGGCGCTTCACCCCGGCGGCCAAGCCCGAGGAGACCCGGGTGGTCAGCGAGAAGACGGCCAAAACCGTCGCCAGGATGCTGGAGTCCGTCGTCGACGACGAGCAGGGCACCGGCACCAAGGCCCGCATCCCCGGCTACCGGGTCGCGGGCAAGACCGGTACGGCCAACCGTGTGGATCCGGCCACCGGCAAGTACCGCGGCTACACCTCGTCGTTCGCCGGGTTCGCGCCCGCCGACCAGCCGCGGATCACCGTCTACTGCGCCATCCAGAACGCCACCGAGGGCGGTTACTTCGGCGGCCAGATCTGCGGACCCATCTACAAGGAGGTGATGGAGTTCGCGCTCAAGACCCTCCAGGTGCCGCCCACCGGGGCCAAGGCCGCGAGCCTGCCCGTCACCTTCACGCCCTGATCAGCGCGACCAGTCAGGAACGATCCGTGACCATGATCACTCCCGATCCGGGGAACCGGGCAGGCACCGGCCCCTCGCTTCGCTCGGGGGCGGCTCAGCCCGGTACGCTCACCGCCGTGCCACACGCTGATCACTCCCAAACCACCCAGAAGGGCGCTTCCGTGACCTATCCGGGACCGCCGCGACCGGTGCAGGTCTCCGCCACACCCCTGGCGGAACTCGCCGATCAGCTGGCCGCCGCCGCGCCGGCCGGCGCCGCCGAGATCACGGGCATCACCCATGACTCGCGCGCCGTACGCCCCGGCGACCTGTACGCCGCCCTGCCCGGCGCCCGGCTGCACGGCGCCGACTTCGTCAACCAGGCCGCGGGACTCGGCGCGGTCGCCGTGCTGACCGACCCGACCGGCGCCGAGCGCGCCGCCGCCACCGGACTGCCGGTCCTGGTGACCGGCGACCCGCGGGCCGGGATGGGCGAGCTGGCCGCCACCATCTACGGCCACCCGGGGCGCGACCTGCTCCAGATCGGCATCACCGGCACCTCCGGCAAGACCACCACCGCCTACCTCGTCGAGGGCGGCCTGAAGACCGTCCGCAGCACGGGTCTGATCGGCACGGTCGAGACCCGCATCGGCGACGAGCGCATCAAGTCCGAGCGCACCACGCCCGAGGCCACCGACCTCCAGGCGCTGTTCGCGGTCATGCGCGAGCGCGGGGTCGACGCGGTCGCCATGGAGGTCTCCAGCCACGCGCTGGTCCTCGGCCGGGTCGACGGCTGCGTCTTCGACATCGCCGTCTTCACCAACCTCAGCCCGGAACACATGGAGTTCCACTCCGACATGGAGGACTACTTCCGGGCCAAGGCGCAGCTGTTCACACCCGAGCGCAGCAGGTTCGGGGTGGTCAACGCCGACGACGAGTACGGCAGGCGGCTCGCCAAGGAGGCCGGCGTCCCGCTCGTCACCTACTCCGCCGAGGGGCACCCGGACGCCGACTGGCGCGCCGAGGACGTCAAGGTCGGCCCGATGGACGCCACGTTCACCGTGCTCGGCCCCGAGGGCGAGCGGATCACCGCCCGCTCACCGCTGCCCGGCCCCTTCAACGTGGCCAACACCCTCGCCGCGATCGTCTCCCTGGCCGCCGCCGGGATCGACCCGCAGACCGCCGCCGACGGCGTCGCCGCGGTGCCCGGGGTGCCGGGCCGGCTGGAGCGGGTGGACGCGGGACAGCCGTACCTCGCGGTGGTCGACTACGCCCACAAGACGGACGCCGTCGAATCCGTCCTGCGGGCCCTGCGCAAGGTCACCGAGGGCAGCCTGCACATCGTGCTCGGCTGCGGCGGCGACCGCGACATGACGAAACGGGAGCCGATGGGCGCCGCGGCCGCCAGGCTCGCCGACACCGCCGTGCTCACCTCCGACAACCCGCGCTCCGAGGACCCCCTCTCCATCCTCGCGGCCATGCTCAGGGGCGCCGCCTCGGTGCCCGCGCACGAACGCGGCGAGGTGCAGGTCTTCGAGGACCGGGCCGCCGCCATCGCCGCGGCCGTCGCCAGGGCGCGGCCGGGGGACACCGTGCTCGTCGCGGGCAAGGGCCACGAACAGGGCCAGGACATCGCCGGGGTGGTGCGTCCCTTCGACGACCGCCAGGTGCTTCGCGAAGCTATCCAGCAGACCCAGGGATGAACTTGTGATCGCCCTCTCCCTCGCCGAGATCGCAGCAGCCGTCGGCGGGCAGACGCACGACATACCGGATCCGTCCGTCCAGGTCACGGCTCCGGTCGTCCGGGACTCCCGAGAGGTGGTGCCCGGCGGCCTCTTCGTCGCCTTCGCTGGCGAGCGCGTGGACGGCCACGACTTCGCCGCCCAGGTCGTCGAGGCGGGAGCGGTCGCCGTCCTGGCGTCCCGCCCGGTCGGCGTCCCGGCGATCGTCGTCGACGACGTCCAGGCGGCCCTCGGCGCCCTCGCCAGGGACGTCGTGCGCCGCCTCGGCGCGACCGTCGTGGCGCTCACCGGCTCCGCCGGCAAGACCAGCACCAAGGACCTGATCGCGCAGGTGCTCCAGCGCGCGGCCCCCACGGTGTGGACGCCCGGCTCCTTCAACAACGAGATCGGGCTGCCGCTGACCGCGCTCAGCGCCACCGACGAGACCCGGTTCCTGGTTCTGGAGATGGGCGCCCGGGGCATCGGGCACATCCGCTACCTCACCGGTCTGACACCTCCCGACATCGGCCTGGTCCTGAACGTCGGCACCGCCCACATCGGCGAGTTCGGCGGCCGGGAGCAGATCGCCCTCGCGAAGGGCGAGTTGGTGGAGTCGCTGCCCGCCGGGGGAGCCGCGATCCTCAACGCGGACGACCCGTTGGTCCGGGCCATGGCCTCCCGAACCCAGGCGAAGGTGCTCCTTTTCGGAGAGTCGGCCGAAGCGGACGTTCGGGCCGAGAACGTACGACTCACGGACAGCGGACAGCCCGCCTTCAGGCTCCACACACCCTCCGGTGCAAGCGATGTGACCATGCGCCTGTACGGTGAGCACCACGTGTCGAACGCGCTCGCCGCGGCAGCCGTCGCCCATGAGCTGGGCATGTCCGTAACAGAGATCGCCACCGCGCTCTCCGAGGCGGGCTCCCTCTCCCGCTGGCGGATGGAGGTCACCGAGCGCCCGGACGGTGTGACGATCGTCAACGACGCCTACAACGCCAACCCCGAGTCCATGCGAGCGGCCCTGCGCGCGCTCGCGGCCATGGGCAGGGGACGGCGGACCTGGGCGGTGCTCGGCAAGATGGCCGAGCTGGGGGACGAGGCGCTCGCCGAGCACGACGCGGTCGGACGGCTCGCCGTCCGGCTCAATGTCGGCAAGCTCGTCGCGGTCGGGGGCAGGGAAGCGTCCTGGCTGCAACTGGGCGCATATAACGAGGGTTCGTGGGGTGAGGAGTCGGTGCACGTGTCCGACGCACAGGCGGCGGTCGACCTGTTGCGCAGCGAGTTGCGCCCGGGAGACGTCGTACTCGTGAAGGCGTCCCGGTCGGTCGGTCTCGAGAGCGTGGCGCAGGCGCTCCTCGCGACCGGTGCCGAGGGTGAGGTCGCTGCCCGATGATGAAGCAGATCCTGTTCGCAGGAGTCATTGGTCTCTTCCTCACGCTGATCGGCACCCCGTTGCTGATCAAGCTGCTCGCCCGCAAGGGCTACGGGCAGTACATCCGCGACGACGGCCCGCGCGAGCACGCCAGCAAGCGCGGTACGCCCACGATGGGCGGTATCGCCTTCATCCTGGCGACCGTCGCCGCGTACTTCCTGTCCAAGGCGATCACCACCTGGACCACCGACAAGGCGGCCACCCCGACCTTCTCGGGCCTGCTGGTCCTCGGCCTCATGGTCGGCATGGGCATGGTCGGCTTCCTGGACGACTACATCAAGATTGTCAAGCGCCGGTCGCTCGGTCTGCGGGCCAAGGCCAAGATGGCCGGCCAGCTGACCGTGGGTATCGCCTTCGCGGTCCTGTCGCTCCAGTTCGCCGACGCCCGCGGCAACACCCCTGCCTCCACCAAGCTGTCGTTCATCACCGACTTCGGCTGGACGATCGGCCCGGTGCTGTTCGTGGTCTGGGCGCTGTTCATGATCCTCGCCATGTCCAACGGCGTGAACCTCACCGACGGCCTCGACGGCCTCGCCACCGGCGCCTCCGTCCTCGTCTTCGGCGCCTACACGTTCATCGGCGTCTGGCAGTACCAGGAGTCCTGCGCCAACGCGCAGACCCTCACCAACCCCAACGCCTGCTACGAGGTGCGCGATCCGCTCGACCTCGCGGTGGTCTCCGCCGCGCTGATGGGCGCCTGTCTCGGCTTCCTGTGGTGGAACACCTCGCCGGCCAAGATCTTCATGGGCGACACCGGTTCGCTGGCGCTCGGCGGTGTGGTCGCGGGCCTCGCGATCCTCTCCCGCACCGAGCTGCTGGTCGCCATCATCGGCGGTCTCTTCGTCCTCATCACCATGTCGGTCGTCATCCAGGTCGGCTCCTTCCGGCTCACCGGCAAGCGCGTCTTCCGGATGGCACCGCTCCAGCACCACTTCGAGCTCAAGGGCTGGTCGGAAGTGCTCGTCGTGGTCCGGTTCTGGATCATCCAGGGCATCTGCATGATCGTCGGCCTCGGCCTCTTCTACGCGGGATGGGCAGCGGACAAGTGACCTCCTCGGTGTCCCAGGAATTCCAGGGCAGGCACGTCACCGTCGCCGGACTCGGCGTCTCGGGCGTCCCGGCGGCCAGGGCGCTGCACGCGCGCGGCGCGCGCGTCACCGTCGTCAACGACGGCGACGACGCCCGCGCGCGGGCCCAGGCCGCCGACCTGGAGGCGCTCGGCGTCACCGTCAGGCTCGGCGACGGCGCCACCCTTCCCGAGGGCACCGACCTCGTCGTCACCGCACCCGGCTGGCAGCCCGACAAGCCCCTCTTCACGGCGGCCCGCGCGGCCGGCGTGGAGATCTGGGGCGACGTCGAACTGGCCTGGCGGCTGCGCGGCCCCGACGCCGCCCCCTGGCTCGCCGTCACCGGCACCAACGGCAAGACCACCACCGTCCAGATGCTCGCCGCCATCCTCACGGCGGCGGGACTGCGCACGGCGGCCGTCGGCAACATCGGCGTCTCCCTGCTCGACGCGGTCCTCGGCGACGAGACCTACGACGTCCTCGCCGTCGAACTCTCCAGCTACCAGCTGCACTGGGCGCCCTCGCCGCGCCCGCACTCGGCCGTCGTCCTCAACCTCGCCGCCGACCACCTCGACTGGCACGGCTCGATGGAGGCGTACGCCGCCGACAAGGGCCGTGTCTACGAGGGGAATCGGGTCGCCTGCGTCTACAACGTCGCCGACCCGGCCACCGAGGACCTGGTGCGCGCGGCCGACGTCGAGGAGGGCTGCCGGGCCGTCGGATTCACCCTCGGCCCACCGGCTCCGTCCCAACTGGGCGTCGTGGACGGCATCCTGGTCGACCGCGCCTTCGTCGAGAACCGGCAGAAGAACGCGCAGGAGCTGGCCGAGATCTCCGACGTGCGGCCGCCCGCGCCGCACAACATCGCCAACGCGCTGGCCGCCGCGGCCCTCGCGCGCGCGTTCGGCGTGCCCGCCAGGGCCGTTCGCGACGGACTCAGGAACTTCCGCCCGGACGCCCACCGGATCGCGCACGTCGCCGACCTGGACTCAGTGGCCTGGGTCGACGACTCCAAGGCCACCAACACCCACGCCGCACAAGCCTCGTTGGCGGCCTACGAGTCCATCGTGTGGATCGCGGGCGGCCTCGCCAAGGGGGCGACCTTCGACGACCTGGTCGCCGCCTCCGCGAAGCGGCTGCGGGGGGTCGTGCTGATCGGCGCGGACCGGGCCCTGATCCGCGAAGCCCTGGCGCGACACGCCCCGGAAGTACCCGTCGTCGACCTCGACCGGACCGACACTGGGGCGATGCTCGCGGCCGTCCGCGAGGCGCGCCGGCTCGCGGAGCCGGGCGACACGGTGCTGCTGGCCCCGGCCTGCGCCTCGATGGACATGTTCGCCAACTACAACAAGCGCGGTGACGCGTTCGCGGAGGCGGTCCGCGAACTCGGCGCCTGACCCGGCCGCCTGCCGGGCGACCTTGGGAGGGACGCGTGGGATCGTCGAGGCCGACGTACAGCGGAGGACCCGATGCCCGGTAGCCGTACCGGACGGCCGCCCGTGCAGCGGGCCGCGCGCCGCCCCGCCGCCGCCCGCAGGCCGCCGCGCGAGAACCCCGTGCGCCGGACGTACCTCAACGCCAGACGGGCCTGGGACCGGCCGCTGACGGCCTATTACCTGATCCTCGGCGGCAGCCTGCTGATCACCGTCCTCGGCCTGGTGATGGTCTACTCGGCCTCCCAGATCACGGCGTTGCAGATGTCCCTGCCCGGCTCCTACTTCTTCCGCAAGCAGCTCCTCGCCGCGGTCATCGGCGGCGTGCTCATGTTCGCCGCCTCCCGGATGCCGGTGAAGCTGCACCGCGGCCTCGCCTACCCGATCCTGGCGGGGTCCGTCTTCATGATGGCGCTGGTGCAGGTGCCCGGGATAGGGATGTCGGTCAACGGCAACCAGAACTGGATCTCCCTCGGCGGCTCCTTCCAGATCCAGCCCAGCGAGTTCGGCAAGCTGGCGCTCGTCCTGTGGGCCGCCGACCTGCTCGCCCGCAAGCAGGAGAAGAACCTGCTGAACCAGTGGAAGCACATGCTGGTGCCGCTGGTCCCGGTCGCCTTCCTGCTGCTCGGACTGATCATGCTCGGCGGCGACATGGGCACCGCGATCATCCTCACGGCGATCCTGTTCGGACTGCTCTGGCTGGCCGGCGCGCCGACCCGGCTCTTCGCCGGAGTGCTGTCGGTCGCCGCCCTGCTCGGTGTGATCCTCATCAAGACCAGCCCCAACCGGATGGCCAGGCTCTCCTGCATCGGCGCCACCGAACCGCAGTCGGGCCCGGTCGACTGCTGGCAGGCCGTGCACGGCATCTACGCCCTGGCCTCCGGCGGCATCTTCGGCTCGGGGCTCGGCGCGAGTGTGGAAAAATGGGGCCAACTCCCGGAGGCGCACACGGACTTCATCTTCGCCGTCACCGGCGAGGAACTGGGTCTCGCGGGGACGCTGTCGGTGCTCGCCCTCTTCGCGGCTCTAGGCTATGCGGGTATCCGCGTGGCCGGACGTACGGAGGACCCGTTCGTGAGGTATGCCGCGGGAGGCGTGACGACGTGGATCACGGCGCAGGCCGTGATCAACATCGGTGCGGTGCTCGGCCTGTTGCCGATCGCCGGTGTCCCGCTCCCGCTGTTCTCCTACGGAGGGTCCGCCCTGCTGCCGACCATGTTCGCCATCGGACTGATGATCGCCTTCGCGCGTGACGAGCCCGCTGCGCGAGCGGCGCTTTCCTTGCGGCAACCCCGCTTTGGTAGAAAGCGGGCGGGAGGCGCCGGGCAGGTTCGGGGGCCTCGGAGATGGAACACGATGCGACGGCGTGCCTCGGCGGCGCGTTCGTCCGGAGAGCGGTGAATTTCGGTGCATGTCGTACTCGCCGGTGGGGGGACCGCCGGCCACATCGAGCCCGCGCTCGCCCTCGCGGACGCCCTGCGCAGGCAGGACCCGACCGTGGGGATCACGGCCTTGGGCACGGAACGGGGCCTGGAGACGCAGCTCGTCCCGCAGCGCGGGTACGACCTCGCGCTGATCCCGGCCGTGCCGCTGCCCCGTAAGCCCACCCCCGAACTGATCACCGTCCCGGGCCGGCTGCGCGGCACGATCAAGGCCACCGAGCAGATCCTGGAGCGCGTCAAGGCCGACGCCGTGGTCGGCTTCGGCGGCTATGTGGCGCTGCCCGGCTACCTGGCCGCCAAGCGGCTCGGGGTGCCGATCGTGATCCACGAGGCCAACGCCCGCCCCGGCCTGGCCAACAAGATCGGCTCGCGCTACGCGGCCCAGGTCGCCGTCTCGACGCCCGACAACAAGCTGCGGGGCGCCCGGTACATCGGCATCCCGCTGCGCCGCTCCATCGCCACCCTGGACCGGGCCGCGGCCCGCCCCGAGGCGCGCGCGCTGTTCGGCCTCGACCCCAACCTGCCCACCCTGCTGGTCTCCGGCGGCTCGCAGGGCGCACGGCGGCTCAACGAGGTGGTCCAGCAGGTCGCTCCCTGGCTCCAGCAGGCCGGAATCCAGATCCTGCACGCGGTCGGCCCGAAGAACGAACTGCCACACGTGCAGCAGATGCCGGGAATGCCCCCCTACATCCCGGTAAGTTACGTGGACCGGATGGACCTCGCGTACGCCGCGGCCGACATGATGCTCTGCCGCGCGGGCGCGATGACCGTCGCCGAACTCTCCGCCGTCGGGCTCCCGGCCGCCTACGTCCCGCTGCCCATCGGCAACGGCGAACAGCGGCTCAACGCCCAGCCGCTGGTGAAGGCGGGCGGCGGACTGCTGGTCGACGACGCGGAGCTGACGCCCGACTGGGTGCGCGGCAACGTCCTGCCCGTACTCGCCGATCCGCACCGGCTGTACGAGATGTCCCGCGCCGCCGCCGAGTTCGGTCGCCGGGACGCCGACGACCTGCTCGTCGGCATGGTGTACGAGGCGATCAACGCCCACCGTGCACAGCGCTAGGAACGGTGCGGGGAAGCGGATTCCCGTCTAGGTGAAGGGCAGGGAGCGTGGCCGGACCGACCACCGCCGAACGCGGTGAACGCCAGCAGGAGTCGTCCGGCCCGCCCCTCGTCCGAAGGCTCGGGCCACGGCGACTTCGTACGATCATCATTCTTGCCCTCGGTGCGACGCTCCTCGCAGCGGGCGCCGTCTGGGTGTTGTACGGGTCGCAGTGGCTGCGCGTCGAACACGTATCGGTCTCCGGGACCACGGTCCTGACGCCCCGGCAGGTCCGGGAGGCGGCCGATGTCCCGGTCGGGGCGCCCCTGGTCTCCGTCGACACCGATGACATCACGTCACGTCTCGTCCGCGGGCTCACCCGGATCGACAAGGTCGAGGTGGTGCGTTCCTGGCCGCATGGAATCAGCCTCGAAGTGACCGAACGTGTGCCGGTTCTGACGGTTCAAAAGGGCGGAAAATTCATCGAAGTGGACCGTGAGGGTGTGCGTTTCGCCACGGTCGCGAAGGCGCCCAAAGGCGTTCCCGCACTGGAATTGACGCTCTCGCGAACGGCTTCCTCCGCGGCCGGACTGCGCCGGTTCGGCGAAGACCGCCTGGTGCGCGAGGCGGTACGGGTGGCGGGCGCGGTACCGGCCGCTGTCCGCCGGGTCACCAGCACCGTCAAGGTGGTTTCCTACGACGACATCTCGCTGGAGTTGCGGGGCGGCAGGACCGTCGCGTGGGGAAGTGGCGAGAGCAGTGCGGCGAAGGGGCGTACGCTCTCCGCTCTGATGAAAGCCGCACCGGACGCCGGGCACTTCGACGTGAGCGTTCCCACCGCCCCGGCGTCCGCGGCGAGTTGACGGACATTCGCCCAGGCCAGCACCCTGATTGGGCATCGCTATGGCTGATCACATAGGGTGAAAAGAAAAACGGGAGGTTCGGCGTGTTCGTTGAACGCGCGCCACTTGTCGACTTAGTGTCCTGTTCGGAAGAGTCCAGCGAACAGTCACACTGGTAACCCTAAACTTCAACGTTAGGGTTCGGGTCGGCGAAACGGACCGTCCCATTCGGCATCAGTCGTCGGATCGCATCCCCCGCGGGGCGACGACACGTAACTCGAGGCGAGAGGCCTTCGACGTGGCAGCACCGCAGAACTACCTCGCAGTCATCAAAGTCATCGGTGTCGGCGGCGGTGGTGTCAATGCCATCAACCGGATGATCGAGGTCGGTCTCAAGGGCGTCGAGTTCATCGCCATCAACACGGACGCGCAAGCTCTGTTGATGAGCGACGCCGACGTCAAGCTCGACGTCGGTCGCGAACTGACGCGCGGACTCGGCGCAGGCGCCAACCCGGCCGTCGGCCGGAAGGCGGCCGAGGACCACCGCGAGGAGATCGAGGAGGTCCTCAAGGGGGCCGACATGGTCTTCGTGACGGCCGGCGAAGGCGGCGGCACCGGCACCGGCGGCGCCCCCGTCGTGGCCAACATCGCCCGCTCCCTCGGCGCCCTGACCATCGGCGTGGTCACCCGTCCGTTCACCTTCGAGGGACGGCGCAGGGCCAACCAGGCGGAGGACGGCATCGCCGAACTCCGCGAAGAGGTCGACACCCTCATCGTCATCCCGAACGACCGGCTGCTGTCCATCTCGGACCGCCAGGTCTCGGTCCTCGACGCCTTCAAGTCGGCGGACCAGGTCCTGCTCTCCGGTGTCCAGGGCATCACCGACCTCATCACCACCCCCGGTCTGATCAACCTCGACTTCGCCGACGTCAAGTCCGTGATGTCCGAGGCCGGTTCGGCCCTCATGGGGATCGGCTCGGCCCGCGGCGACGACCGCGCGGTGGCCGCCGCCGAGATGGCGATCTCCTCGCCGCTCCTGGAGGCGTCCATCGACGGCGCCCGGGGCGTCCTGCTCTCCATCTCCGGCGGCTCCGACCTCGGCCTGTTCGAGATCAACGAGGCCGCCCAACTGGTCAGCGAGGCCGCCCACCCGGAGGCCAACATCATCTTCGGCGCGGTCATCGACGACGCGCTCGGCGACGAGGTCCGGGTCACCGTCATCGCGGCCGGATTCGACGGCGGCCAGCCGCCGGCCCGCCGGGACACCGTCCTCGGCTCGGCCTCCGGCTCCTCGTCGGGCCGCCGCGACGAGCCCGCCCCGGTGCGGCCGTCGCACTCCGAGAGCCGGCCGTCCTTCGGCTCGCTCGGCAGCGTCACGCCGAAGGAGGAGCCGGCGCCGGCCCCCGAGCCGATCTCCGAACTCCCGGTCTCCCCGCCGGTCCCGCCGTCGCGCAGCTACTCGGACAGCGCGGCCGAGGAGCTGGACGTGCCGGACTTCCTCAAGTGATAGGACAACGCTCCGCGACGAGCACCGCGAACGGCGCGCACTTCGCCTTCACCGACAGGTGGGGCGGGGTGAGCGCCGTTCCGTACGAGGAGCTCAACCTCGGCGGAGCGGTCGGTGACGACCCCGAGGCCGTGCGGGCCAACCGCGAGAGCGCGGCGGCCTCCCTCGGCCTCGACGCGGGGCGGGTGGTCTGGATGAACCAGGTGCACGGCGCCGACGTCGCCGTCGTCGAAGGACCCTGGGGCGAGCGGCCGCCGCCCGCGGTCGACGCCCTGGTCAGCACCCGGCGGGGGCTCGCCCTCGCGGTCCTCACCGCCGACTGCACGCCGGTCCTGCTGGCCGATCCGGTCGCCGGTGTCGTCGGCGCGGCCCACGCGGGCCGGCCCGGCATGGTCGCCGGGATCGTCCCGGCCGCCGTCCTGGCCATGACCGAACTCGGCGCCGATCCCGCCCGGATCGTCGCCCGCACCGGACCCGCCGTCTGCGGCCGGTGCTACGAAGTGCCCGAGGAGATGCGCGCCGAGGTGGCGGCCGCCGAACCCGCGGCGCACGCCGAGACGAGCTGGGGCACACCCGCGGTCGACGTGACCGCGGGGGTGCACGCCCAGCTCGAACGGCTCGGGGTGCGCGACCGGGAACGGTCGTCGGTGTGCACCCGCGAATCGGGCGACCACTTCTCGTACCGCCGCGACCGCACCACCGGTCGGCTCGCGGGCTATGTCTGGCTGGACTGATGGGGCATGACGGACCGTAAGGACGAACTCGCCGGAAACCTGGCGAAGGTGCGGGGGCGCATCGCCGCCGCGTGTGTGGCCGCCGGGCGCGAACCGGCGGAGGTGACCCTCATCGTCGTCACCAAGACCTACCCGGCGAGCGATGTGCGGCTGCTCGCCGAACTCGGCGTGCGGGAGGTCGCGGAGAACCGCGACCAGGACGCCGCGCCCAAGGCGGCCGACTGCGCGGACCTTCCGCTCAGCTGGCACTTCGTCGGCCAGTTGCAGACCAACAAGGTGCGCTCGGTGGTCGGTTACGCGGATGTCGTGCAGTCCGTCGACCGGGCCAGGCTGGTCACGGCGCTCTCCAGGGAAGCGGTCAGGGCGGGGCGTGAACTGGGCTGTCTGATCCAGGTCGCACTCGACGCGGGCGCCGACGGCCGGGGCGAGCGCGGGGGCGTCGCGCCGGGCGGGATCGGGGAGTTGGCCGACGCCGTCGCCGGGGCGCCGGGACTGCGGCTCGACGGGCTGATGACCGTCGCCCCGCTCTCCGGGGAGTTCGCGGGGCGTCAACAGGCCGCGTTCGGGCGGTTGATGGATTTGTCGACTGACCTGCGCAGAGCCCATCCGGCTGCCACCATGGTCTCCGCAGGGATGAGTGCGGACCTCGAGGAGGCCGTGGCTGCCGGGGCGACACATGTGCGCGTCGGGAGCGCGGTACTCGGAGTCCGTGCCGGGCTCGGGTAACGTCGCCAGGAAGTCGGACCACAGCAGAAAATATGGTCATTCTCGCCGAAAAGCGGGGGTAATGACCTCGTGGATCACGGGCACTTGGCAGTAGTCGGTCGATCCACCACAGAGCGGAGGACTCAGAGCATGGCCGGCGCGATGCGCAAGATGGCGGTCTACCTCGGCCTCGTGGAGGACGATGGGTACGACGGCCGGGGTTTCGACCCCGATGACGACTTCGAACCCGAGCTCGACCCTGAGCTGGAGCGGGACCACCGACGGCACGAGCCGTCCCATCAGTCACATGCCGTACATCAGTCCCAAAGGGACGAAGAGGTGCGAACCGTCCAGCCACAGGCGGCGCGTGAGCCCGTCGCGAGGTCCGCTTCGCTTGCCGCGGAATCCGGCCGTCCGGCGCGGATCGCGCCCGTGGCGTCCATCACACAAGAACGCGCCAGCCTGGAGAAGAACGCACCGGTGATCATGCCCAAGGTCGTGTCGGAACGAGAGCCGTACCGGATCACCACACTTCACCCGCGGACCTACAACGAGGCCCGTACCATCGGGGAACACTTCCGTGAGGGCACCCCGGTGATCATGAATCTGACCGAGATGGACGACACCGACGCGAAGCGACTTGTCGACTTTGCCGCCGGTCTTGTGTTCGGTCTGCACGGCAGCATCGAGCGGGTGACGCAGAAGGTGTTCCTGTTGTCGCCTGCTAACGTCGATGTCACGGCGGAGGACAAGGCCCGCATCGCAGAGGGCGGGTTCTTCAACCAGAGCTGAGACGCACCACCGGAAGTAGCAGCAAGCGGTACACAGCTAGTAACGAGTACGGGTAGCAGGGGAGAGGGAAGCGCGAGTCATGAGCGTGGTTCTGGATGTCGTCTACATCGCGCTGATGTGCTTCCTCATCGTGCTCATCTTCCGGTTGGTCATGGACTATGTCTTCCAGTTCGCCCGCTCATGGCAGCCCGGCAAGGCGATGGTGGTCGTTCTTGAGGCCACTTACACTGTCACTGATCCACCGCTCAAGCTTCTGCGGCGGGTAATCCCGCCGCTGCGTCTCGGGGGCGTGGCGCTCGACCTGTCCTTCTTCGTACTGATGATCATCGTCTACGTCCTGATCTCGATCGTGATCAGGCTGTGAGCGATGTGACCTACCGTCTTGCCGAATGCCGACGACTACGTTGAGGTGAAGAGATGCCGTTGACCCCCGAGGACGTGCGGAACAAGCAGTTCACGACCGTCCGCCTCCGAGAAGGCTATGACGAGGACGAGGTCGATGCCTTCCTCGATGAGGTCGAAGCCGAACTGACCCGGCTGCTCCGCGAGAACGAGGACCTGCGCGCCAAACTGGCCGCGGCGACGCGTGCCGCTGCCCAGAACCAGCAGAACATGCGCAAGCCTCCGGAGTCCCAGGACCAGCAGCAGGGCGGGATGCCTCAGCAGGGCGGAATGCCGCAGCAGGGCGGGATGCCCCAGCAGGGCGGAATGCCTCAGCAGGGCGGGATGTCGCCTCAGCAGCAGGGCATGCGCGGACCTGGTCCCGGCGCCCCGGTGCCCGCCGGCATATCTGGCCCGCCGCAGCAGCAGATGGGTGGCCCCATGGGTGGCCCGCCCCAGCTGCCGAGCGGTGCGCCGCAACTGCCCGCAGGCCCCAGTGGCCAGGGTGGACCCCAGGGTCCCGGGCAGATGGGCCAGGGCCCCATGAGTCAGGGCCAGTTGGGCCAGGGCCCGATGGGTCAGGGTCAGATGGGCCAGGGCCAGATGGGCCAAGGTCCCATGGGTCAGGGCCAGTTGGGCCAGGGGCCGATGGGTCAGGGTCAGATGGGCCAGGGCCAGATGGGCGGCCAGCCGCCCATGCAGCAGCAGATGGGCGGCCCGATGGGTGGCCCCATGGGCGGTCCGATGGGCGGCCCGCAGCAGGGTGGCCCCGGTGGCGACAGCGCCGCACGCGTTCTCTCGCTCGCCCAGCAGACCGCCGACCAGGCGATCGCGGAGGCCCGCTCCGAGGCCAACAAGATCGTCGGCGAGGCCCGCAGCCGCGCCGAGGGCCTCGAGCGTGACGCACGGGCCAAGGCCGACGCCCTGGAGCGGGACGCGCAGGAGAAGCACCGTGTCGCCATGGGCTCCCTGGAGTCCGCGCGCGCCACGCTGGAGCGCAAGGTCGAGGACCTGCGCGGCTTCGAGCGCGAGTACCGGACCCGCCTGAAGTCGTACCTGGAGTCGCAGCTGCGTCAGCTGGAGACCCAGGCCGACGACTCGCTGGCCCCGCCGCGCACCCCGGCCGCCGCGTCCCTGCCGCCGTCCCCCGCGCCCTCGATGGCTCCGGCCGGCGCGAGCGCCCCGTCCTACGGCGGCAACCCGAGCATGGGTGGCGGGCCAAGCCCCGCCGCGCCGTCCTACGGCGGTCAGCAGCAGATGTCCCCGGCGATGACCCAGCCGATGGCTCCGGTCCGCCCGCAGGGGCCGTCCCCGATGGGCCAGGCGCCCTCGCCGATGCGCGGGTTCCTGATCGACGAGGACGACAACTGACAGCCTCTGGTGCGCCGTAGGCGTCGGCAGCGTTCAACAGGGCGGGGCCCCGGATCCCAGGATCCGGGGCCCCGCCCTGTGCGCTGCGCCGGTGGGGTGTGTACGCGCCGAGGGCCCGGCACCCCCGTGGTGGGGGGTGCCGGGCCCTCGGTGTGCCGCCGGGTTACGCCTTGCGGAGGCGGAAGGTGAGGGACAGGCCCTCGTCGGTGAACGGCTCGCCGTAGCCGGAGTCCGCCTCGCCCTGGGCGAAGTCGGACGCCAGGACCTCGTCCGCGATCAGGCCGCTGTGCTCGCTCAGCGCCGCGATGACCGCCGGGTCGGTGGACGTCCAGCGCAGGGCGATCCGGTCCGCCACGTCCAGGCCGCTGTTCTTGCGGGCCTCCTGGATCAGCCGGATCGCGTCCCGGGCCAGGCCCGCCTGGCGCAGCTCCTCGGTGATCTCCAGGTCGAGGGCGACCGTGGCACCGGAGTCGGAGGCGACCGACCAGCCCTCGCGCGGGGTCTCCGTGATGATGACCTCGTCGGGCGCGAGCGTCACCGTCTCGCCGTCGACCTCGACCGACGCGGTGCCCTCGCGCAGGGCCAGGGAGAGCGCCGCCGCGTCGGTGTGCGCGATGGCCTTCGCGACGTCCTGGACGCGCTTGCCGAACCGCTTGCCCAGGGCGCGGAAGTTGGCCTTCGCGGTGGTGTCGACCAGCGAGCCGCCCACCTCGGAGAGGGACGCCAGCGAACTGACGTTCAACTCCTCGGTGATCTGGGCGTGCAGGTCGCCGTGGAGGGCGTCGAAGCCGGTCGCGGCGATCAGCGCGCGGGAGAGCGGCTGGCGGGTCTTGACGCCGGACTCGGCGCGGGTGGCGCGGCCCAGCTCGACCAGCCGGCGCACCAGCACCATCTGCTTCGACAGCTCCGGGTCGATCGAGGAGAGGTCGGCCTCGGGCCAGGAGGACAGGTGGACGGACTCGGGGGCGCCCGGGGTGACCGGGACGACCAGGTCCTGCCAGACCCGCTCGGTGATGAACGGGGTCAGCGGGGCCATCAGCCGGGTGACCGTCTCCACCACGTCGTGCAGGGTGCGCAGCGCGGCCTTGTCGCCCTGCCAGAAGCGGCGGCGCGAGCGGCGGACGTACCAGTTCGACAGGTCGTCGACGAACGCCGACAGGAGCTTGCCGGCCCGCTGGGTGTCGTAGCCCTCCAGGGACTCGGTCACCTGGTCGGTGAGCGCGTGCAGCTCCGACAGCAGCCAGCGGTCGAGGAGCGGGCGGTCGGCGGGCGCCGGGTCGGCCTCGCTCGGCGCCCAGCCGGAGGTACGGGCGTACAGGGCCTGGAAGGCGACGGTGTTCCAGTACGTCAGCAGCGTCTTGCGGACGACTTCCTGGATGGTGCCGTGGCCCACCCGGCGGGCCGCCCAGGGCGAACCGCCGGCCGCCATGAACCAGCGGACGGCGTCGGCGCCGTGCTGGTCCATCAGCGGGATCGGCTGGAGGATGTTGCCCAGGTGCTTGGACATCTTGCGGCCGTCCTCGGCGAGGATGTGGCCGAGGCAGACGACGTTCTCGTAACTGGACTTGTCGAAGACCAGGGTGCCGATCGCCATCAGCGTGTAGAACCAGCCGCGGGTCTGGTCGATGGCCTCGGAGATGAACTGCGCCGGGTAGCGGCTCTCGAACAGCTCCTTGTTCTTGTACGGGTAGCCCCACTGCGCGAACGGCATCGAACCCGAGTCGTACCAGGCGTCGATGACCTCGGGCACGCGCGTGGCCGTCTTCGCGCACTGCGGGCAGGCGAAGGTGACGGCGTCGATGAACGGGCGGTGCGGGTCGAGGGCCGACTGGTCGGTGCCGGTCAGCTCGGTCAGCTCGGCGCGGGAGCCGACGCAGGTGAGGTGGCCGTCCTCGCAGGTCCAGATGGGCAGCGGGGTGCCCCAGTAGCGGTTGCGGGAGAGCGCCCAGTCGATGTTGTTGTTCAGCCAGTCGCCGTAGCGGCCGTGCTTGACCGTGTCGGGGAACCAGTTCGTCTTCTCGTTCTCTGCGAGGAGGCGGTCCTTGACGGCGGTGGTGCGGATGTACCAGGAGGGCTGTGCGTAGTAGAGGAGCGCGGTGTGGCAGCGCCAGCAGTGCGGGTAGCTGTGTTCGTACGGCAGGTGCCGGAACAGCAGGCCGCGCTCGGCGAGGTCCTCGGTGAGCTTCTCGTCGGCCTTCTTGAAGAAGACGCCGCCGACCAGCGGCAGTTCGTCCTCGAAGGTGCCGTCGGGGCGGACCGGGTTGACGACCGGGAGGCCGTAGGCGCGGCAGACCTTGAGGTCGTCCTCGCCGAAGGCGGGGGACTGGTGGACCAGACCGGTGCCGTCCTCGGTGGTGACGTACTCGGCGTTGACGACGTAGTGCGCCGGGGCCGGGAACTCGACCAGCTCGAAGGGGCGCTGGTACGTCCAGCGCTCCATCTCGGCGCCGGTGAAGGAGGCGCCGGTGGGCTCCCAGCCCTCGCCGAGGGCCTTGCCGACGAGGGGTTCGGCGACGACGAGCTTCTCCTCGCCGTCCGTCACGACGACATAGCTGACGTCGGGGTGCGCGGCGACGGCCGTGTTGGAGACCAGCGTCCACGGGGTCGTCGTCCACACCAGGAGGGCGGCCTCGCCCGCGAGCGGTCCCGAGGTGAGCGGGAAGCGGACGTACACGGACGGGTCGACGACCGTCTCGTAGCCCTGGGCCAGTTCGTGGTCGGAGAGGCCGGTGCCGCAGCGGGGGCACCAGGGGGCGACGCGGTGGTCCTGGACCAGCAGGTCCTTCTTGAAGATCTCCTTCAGGGACCACCAGACGGACTCGATGTACTCGGGCTCCATCGTGACGTACGCCTCGTCGAGGTCGACCCAGTAGCCCATGCGGGTCGTCAGCTCGGCGAAGGCGTCGGTGTGCCGGAGCACGGAGGCGCGGCACTTGTCGTTGAACTCGGCGATGCCGTACGCCTCGATGTCCTTCTTGCCGGAGAAGCCCAGCTCCTTCTCGACCGCCAGCTCGACCGGCAGGCCGTGGCAGTCCCAGCCGGCCTTGCGGGCCACGTGGTGGCCGCGCATGGTGCGGAAGCGGGGGAAGACGTCCTTGAAGACGCGGGCCTCGATGTGGTGGGCACCGGGCATGCCGTTGGCGGTGGGCGGGCCCTCGTAGAACACCCATTCGGGGCGGCCCTGGGACTGTTCGAGGCTCTTGGCGAAGATCTTCTGCTCGCGCCAGAAGTCGAGCACGGCGTGCTCCAGGGCGGGCAGATCCACCTGGGCGGGGACCTGGCGGTATGTCGGCGATGTCATCAGCGGGCTTCCTCCGGCGGAGTTGCTGCGTTCCGTCCGGAGGGACGAGAGCTGTGTCGATCCCTGCGCCGCACCGGCGCGCTCCCGCGGTACCACCCTCCTTGGCCCTCCGGTGCATCCCGCGCTCCGGTGAGCCCCCTCATTGGGGTCGCGATGCCGGTTCTACTGACCCGGTCTCCCGGGTGTTCCTCCGGCGGCTCCGGGGTGATCTTCGCGTCGTGCCTGCCCCCGGGCTTCCACCGTCCCCGGGTCGCTCTGGGCCGCGTGCGGCGCTACTCGTCCCCATCCATGCTGCTCGCTCCGCCCAGTGTACGGCGCCGCGCGGACACCGGCCGACCGGTTTTCCGGGGGCGACGGGGCGGGGCCGCGGGGAGGGGCGGGGAGGGGGCGGACGTGCCCCGAACGGACGGGCACGGCTGTTCGCATTCTGGGACGTCCCGTTCCGCGGATTACCCCGCGGGGAGCTGGGCACAACGGATGCAGGCTCGATGAGCGGCCGGTGCGAGCCGGGCGAATCGGGCGGTGTGCCCCGTTGCCGCGGGACTGAAGTCGATTTATCGTCCCAGAACGACTCGCGTGCAAGATCACAAAATGTGAAGGGGCCGCGGCCATGGTGGCGAAGAAGACGGCAGCCAGGAGAGCCGCGGTGGAGAAGGCCGAGGTCACCGAAGGCACGGAGACCGCGGGCGGGAAGGTCGGTGGAGAGCGGAAGGCCGCAAGGAAGGCCGTCGGGAAGGCCGTCGGGAAATCGGCGCCGAAGACCGTGAAGAAGGTCGCCGCCGAGAAGGCCGCGGCGGCGCGGACGACGGCTGACGGGGCTGACGGGACGGCGGCGGGGAAGAAGACGGCCGCGGTCAAGAAGGCCGCGGTGAAGAAGACGGCGGCCAAGAAGGCGGCGGCGGGCACGAGCACGGCGAAACAGGCCACGGCGAAGAAGTCGGCGGCGAAGAAGGCCACGGCGAAGAAGACCACGGCGCAGAAAACAACGGTCAAGAAGGCCACCGCCGCGAAGGGCGCGGACAAGGCGGACCCGACCGCGCGCGGCACGGCGGGGACGAGCACCGGGACCGGCACGAAGTCCAGCACGGCCAGCACGACCAGCACGGCCAGTACGACCAGCACAGCAAGTACGACCAGCACGGCCAGGAAGAGCACGGCCAGGAAAGCGGGCGCGGCGCGGGCCGCGAAGCAGACGGGAGCCACGACGGTGGTTGCGAAGAAGACTCCGGGCACGGCCACGGCGGCCCAGAGCGCCGTGCCCAAGGCACGCGTCGTCACGGCGGAGCCGGGCGAGCTGGCGGTGCGTCCGGGCGAGGAGCCCTGGACGCCGGCCGAGGTGGAGGAGGCGCGCGCCGAGCTGCTGACCGAGGGGGCGCGGCTGCGGGCCGAGATCACCGCGTCCGAGGAGTCCCTCGCGGGCCTGATGCGGGACTCGGGGGACGGCGCGGGGGACGACGACGCGGACACCGGCACCAAGAACATCACGCGCGAGCACGAGATGTCGCTGGCCGCCAACGCCCGCGAGATGCTCCTGCAGACCGAGCACGCCCTCCAGCGGCTGGACGCCGGTACCTACGGTCTCTGCGAGAACTGCGGCAACCCGATCGGCAAGGCCAGGATGCAGGCGTTCCCGCGGGCCACCCTGTGCGTGGAGTGCAAGCAGAAGCAGGAACGCCGGTACTGAGCCCCTGGCGCGGCGTGTCGTACCCTCGTCCTCAGTCAGGCACCTAGCTGAGGGACTCACGTGGCAGAGGCGGAGCGCATCATCGGTACGCCGGATATCCCAGACACGGCGGGGGCCGAGCCGGAGCAGTCCGCGGCACGGCCCAGGGGCAGGCGTCGGATCGCCGTGCTGTTCGCGGTCGCCGTCTTCGCCTACGCCCTCGACCTGGCCAGCAAGATGATCGTGGTCGCCAAGCTGGAGCACCACGCGCCCATCGACGTCATCGGGGAGTGGCTGCGGTTCGAGGCGATCCGCAACCCGGGGGCCGCCTTCGGGTTCGGCGAGGCGTTCACCGTGATCTTCACGATCATCGCGGCGACGGTGATCGTGGTGATCGCCCGGCTGGCCCGCAAGCTCTACAGCCTGCCGTGGGCGATCGCGCTCGGCCTGCTGCTCGGGGGAGCCCTCGGCAACCTCACCGACCGGATCTTCCGCTCGCCCGGCGTCTTCCAGGGGGCGGTCGTCGACTTCATCGCGCCCAAGGGCTTCGCCGTCTTCAACCTGGCCGACTCGGCGATCGTCTGCGGCGGCATCCTGATCGTGCTGCTGTCCTTCCGGGGCCTCGACCCGGACGGGACCGTCCACAAGGACTGAGCCGCAGCCCGCCGCCCGCCGGTGCCCGGTGCCGCCCCGTGCGCGGGGTCCGCGCCGGGCGCGCGGTCGGGAGTGTCGGACCCGTCCGGCATACTCGACGGGTGAGCACCGTTCCCGAGATCCGCAGCCTGCCCGTGCCCGACGGCCTGGAGGGCGAGCGCGTCGACGCCGCCATCTCCCGCATGTTCGGCTTCTCCCGCACCAAGGCGGCCGAGCTGGCCGCGTCCGGGAAGGTGCAGGTCGACGGCGCCGAGGTCGGCAAGTCCGAGCGGGTGCACGGCGGCGCCTGGCTCGAGGTCGAGATGCCGCAGGCGCCGGCGCCGGTGCAGATCGTCGCCGAGCCGGTCGAGGGCATGGAGATCGTCCACGACGACGATGACGTGGTCGTCATCGTGAAGCCGGTCGGTGTCGCCGCCCACCCGTCGCCCGGCTGGTCCGGCACCACCGTCATCGGCGGCCTCGCGGCGGCCGGCTACCGCATCTCCACCTCGGGAGCCGCCGAGCGCCAGGGCATCGTGCACCGGCTCGACGTGGGCACGTCAGGGCTGATGGTGGTGGCGAAGTCGGAGCGCGCGTACACGTCGCTGAAGCGCCAGTTCAAGGAGCGCACGGTCGACAAGCGCTACCACACGCTCGTCCAGGGCCACCCCGACCCGACCAGCGGCACCATCGACGCCCCCATCGGCCGCCACCCCCAGCACGACTACAAGTGGGCGGTCACCGCCGAGGGCAAGCCGTCCGTCACCCACTACGACCTGATCGAGGCGTTCCGCTCCGCCTCGCTGCTCGACGTGAAGCTGGAGACCGGCCGCACCCACCAGATCCGCGTGCACATGTCGGCGCACCGCCACCCCTGCGTCGGCGACCTCACCTACGGCGCCGACCCGACGTTCGCCAAGCGGCTCGGCCTGACCCGGCAGTGGCTGCACGCCATGCGGCTCGGCTTCGAGCACCCCGGGGACGGCCAGTGGGTGGAGTTCTCCAGCGAGTACCCGGCCGACCTCCAGCAGGCCCTCGACCGGGTCCGCGAGGAGACCTACGCGTGAGCGAGCCCTCGTACACCGTGCGGATCGTCGGTGACCTCGCCGACCGCGAGGCGGGGTTCGCGGTGCGCAGGGAGGTCTTCGTCGGCGAGCAGGGCGTGCCCGAGGAACTGGAGTACGACGCGTTCGACGAGCCGGGCGCCGACGCCGTGCATGTGCTGGCCGTCCGCGAGGACGGGCGGCCGCTCGGCACCGGGCGGCTGCTCTACGGCCCGACGGCGGCCGACCGGACCGGCGGCGACCCGTCCGTGGGCTCGCTGGGGCGGCTCGCGGTGACCGGGCGGGCGCGCGGTCTCGGGGTCGGGGTGGCGCTGGTGCGGGCCATCGAGGACGTGGCACGCGCGCGGGGGCTGACCGCGGTCGACCTGCACGCGCAGACCCGCGCGCTCGGCTTCTACCAGCGGCTGGGCTACGAGGCGTACGGGCCCGAGTACCCGGAGGCGGGAATCCCGCACCGGGCCATGCGGCGCGCGCTGTAGCCGAGGGGCCCTGAGGGCCGACGGCGGGGCCGGCGTGGCAGTCTTGGGGCTGCCGTCCCCTCGTCGATCATGCCGGAGCGCTGCCCGTGGACCAGCTCGCCCTGTTGTTCGTGCTGTTGCTCGGGGCCCTGGTGAGCGTCCCCGTGGGAGACCGGTTCGGGCTGCCCGCGCCGGTGCTGATGACGCTCCTCGGGATCGTGCTCGCGGTCCTGGACTTCGTCCCCAATGTCGACATCCCGCCCGAGCTGATCCTGCCCGCGCTGCTGCCGCCGCTGCTGTACGCGGCCGTGCGGCGGACCTCCTGGCGGCAGTTCACGGCCAACGTCCGGCCGATCTTCCTGCTCGCCGTCGCCCTGGTGTTCGTCACCACGCTCTGCGTGGCGCTGGTCGCGCACGCCATCGTGCCGGGGCTGCCGGTCGCCGCCGCCGTCGCCCTCGGGGCGCTGGTCGCGCCACCCGACCCGGTCGCCGCGACGGCCGTCGCGGGACAGCTCGGGCTGCCGCGCCGGCTCGTCTCCATCCTGGAGGGCGAGGGCCTCTTCAACGACGTGACGGCGATCGTGCTCTACCACGTGGCGATCGCCGCCGCGGTGAGCGGATCGTTCGGGCTCGGCGAGGCGGCGTTCGAGCTGGTGCTCTCCGCGGTCGTCGCCGTCGCGATGGGGCTCGCGCTCGGCTGGGGCGCGAACAAGCTGATGAACCTGCTCGACGACGCGACGCTCCAGATCGGGCTGACGCTGCTGGTGCCGTACGTCTCCTACGTCCTCGCCGAGGAGCTGCACGGCTCAGGGGTGCTCGCCGTGCTCACCACCGCGCTCTTCCTCGCCGAGTACGCCACCGACGCCGACGACGTCATGACCCGGCTGGCCGGGCACACCTTCTGGGACATCGTCGACACCCTCGTCACCGGCGTCGCGTTCGGGCTGATCGGGCTCGAACTGCACAACGCGCTGCGGACGGCGGCCGGGCACTGGGCCCAGATGCTCGGCTGGGCGGCGGCCGTCGTGGGGGTGGTGGTGCTGGTGCGGCTGGTGTGGCTGCTGCCGGCGACCTGGCTGACGAAACGGCTGCACGCGAAGCGGGACATCGACGAGGAGATCCCGATGAGCTGGCGGGAGACCGTCGTCATGTGGTGGGCGGGGATGCGCGGGGTGGCGTCGGTGGCGCTCGCCCTCGCCATCCCGCTGACCGTGGACGACGGATCGGGCTTCCCCGACCGGGACGAGATCGTCTTCATCGCGTTCGGCGTGATCATGGCGACCCTGGTGCTCCAGGGGCTGACGCTGCCGTGGCTGGTGAAACGGCTGGGGGTGCGCGCCGACACCGGACGTGAGCAGGAGTTCGAGCGGGAGCTCGCGGTGCGGGCGGCCAAGGCGGCGAAGCGGCGGCTCAAGGAGATCGAGGAGGTCGAGGAGCTGCCGGACGAGCTGTCCGAGCAGATGCTCCGCCGGGCGTTCGAGATCGGCGTGCGGATCAGCCCCGACATGGGCGAGGAGGAGCGGCGCGAGGCGCACGAGCAGCGGGTGCGGCGGCTGAAGCGGGTGCGGCGCATCCAGGGGGAGATGCTGAGCGCGGCCCGGCACGAGGTGCTGGCGGCCCGGAGCGAGCCGGGGGCCGACCCGGAGATCGTGGACCGGGTGCTGCGCCATCTCGACGTGCGCAGCCTGAGGTGACCTCTCCGCCAGGGCCGGGGTGAACTCCCGCCGTCAGACGGAGACGGAGACAGAGACAGAGCCAGAGAAAGAGACAGACCGCTGACGGGCGGTCCCGCGCCCCGGCCGGGGAATGCGGGACCGCCCGTCAGCGGTGCGGGGAACCGGGCGGGCGGTCAGGTGTGGGCGGGCGGCGGTCAGGTGTGGGTGGACGGGCGGATCGCCTCGTGCGGCCGGTGCGGCGACTGGTCCTGGCGGGGGAGCGGCGGGTGGTCGGTCGGCGGCAGGACCGCCTCCGCCGTGTTGACCCGGGGCAGCGCGTACGGGTGGTGGTCGGCCAGCCAGCGCAGCATCTGCTCGCGGACCGTGACCCGGACCGTCCAGATGTCGTCCGCGTCCTTCGCCGTCACCAGCGCCCTGACCTGGACGGTGTTGGGCGTCGAGTCCGTGACGACGATGCCGCACTGCCGGCCGTCCCAGGCGGCGCAGCCGCGCAGGATGTCCCGCAACTGCTCCCGCATCAGGTCGAGGGGCGCCGAGTGGTCGAGGTGCCAGTAGACGATGCCGGTCATCTGGGCGCTGCCGCGCGACCAGTTCTCGAACGGTTTCGACGTGAAGTACGACACCGGCATGGTGATCCGGCGCTCGTCCCAGGTGCGCACGGTCAGGAAGGTCAGCGTGATCTCCTCGACGGTGCCCCACTCGCCGTCCACCACCACCGTGTCCCCGAGCCGCACCATGTCGCCGAAGGCGATCTGGAGCCCCGCGAACAGGTTGCTCAGCGTGGACTGGGCGGCGACACCGGCGACGATGCCGAGGACGCCCGCCGAGGCCAGCAGCGAGGCGCCGGCCGCGCGCATCTCGGGGAACGTGAGCAGCATCGAGGCCACCGCGACGACGCCGACTATCGCGGTCACCACCCGCATGATCAGCGACACCTGGGTGCGCACCCGGCGCACCCGGGCCGCGTCGTGGTGGGCGCGCGCGTAGCGGCTGTACGACGTCTCCACGACGGCCGCCGCGATCCGCACCACCAGCCAGGCGGCCGAGCCGATCAGGACCAGCGAGAGGGTGCGCCCGACGGCGATCCGGTGCCCCTGCACCAGCCGCGCCAGGTCGTAGGAGCCTCTCAGCATGGCCGTGCAGAGCACCAGTTGGTACGGGATCCGGGCCCGGCGCAGCAGACCCCACAGCGGGGTCTCGCCGTGCCGGGCGTCGGCCTTGCGCAGCAGCAGGTCGGTGGCCCAGCCGATGAGCAGGGTCAGGACGACGGAGCCGCCGATGACGATCAGCGGTCGGAGTACGTTCTCCATGGCAGGGAACCTAACCGGACCCGGGGGCCGATGAACATGTGACTTCGGACGCGATCGGGGTACGGACGCGTGGCGCGGCACCGGCCGGGTGCCCGGGTGCCGGGGGTCACTGTCGGTGGCGGCTGGCACGATGGGGCCATGGACATCATGCTTCTCCACTCGATCTACGGGCTCAGACCGGCGGTGCGCCAGGCCGCCGACCGGCTCCGTGCCGCCGGGCACGAGGTGTGGACCCCCGACCTGTTCGACGGGCACACCTTCACCAGCGTCGAGGAGGGCAAGGAGTTCAACGAGGCGATCGGGAAGGACGAGCTGCTGAAGCGGGCCGTGCTGGCCGTCGCGCCCTACTCGGACCGGGGCCTGGTGTACGCCGGGTTCTCGCTCGGCGCGTCCGTCGCGCAGACCCTCGCCCTCGGTGACGAGAAGGCGCGCGGTCTGCTGCTCCTGCACGGCACCTCGGACATCGCGCCGAACGCGTCCGCGCCCGACCTGCCGGTCCAGCTGCACGTGGCCGAGCCCGACGCGTTCGAGACGGACGACTGGCTGAGCGCCTGGTACCTCCAGATGGGCCGGACGGGCGCCGACGTCGAGGTGTACAGGTACCCGGGCGCCGGTCACCTCTACACCGACCCCGACCTGCCCGACCACGACGCGGAGGCCGCCGAGGCCACCTGGCGGGTGGCGCTCGGCTTCCTCGACTCCCTGTGAGCCGGGGGCCCCTCGCGGCGCCTGGCCCCTACACGGGGTCGTAGCTCCGCTCGACCCTCTGGGTGCCGCTGCGGGTGCGGTACGAACGCGCCCAGGACGAGGTGGCGGCCGGGTCGGTGCGGTCGGACAGCACGTAGTAGTCCATCTGGGCGCGGGCGGCCGTGATGTCCAGGACGCCGTAGCCGTGCCGGTCGGTGTCGACCCAGTGCACATGCCGGTTGGCGGCCTGGATGACCGGCGCGGCCAGCGCGGAGACGGTGCCCTCGGGGACCTTCACGATGTCGTCGAGGTTGTCCGAGGTCATCGAGGTGACGACGAACTCGGTGGCCGCCGACGGGGAGAGCGGGTAGGTACCGGCGTCCACCGGCACGTCGTTGGCCCACGCCATGTGGATGTCGCCGGTGAGGAAGACGGTGTTGCGGATCGCGTGGGTCCGCAGATGGGCGAGAAGTTCACGGCGGTCGTCGGTGTAGCCGTCCCACTGGTCGGTGTTGAGGGCGAGCCCCTCCCGAGGCAGCCCGAGCAGCTTCGCGAGCGGTGCGAGCAGGTCGGCGGCGAGCGAGCCGACGGCGAACGGCGAGATCATCACCGAGTTGCCGACCAGCCGCCAGGTGGAGTCGGAGCCGCTCAGTCCGGCCTTCAGCCAGTCGAGCTGCGCGCGCCCGGTGATCGTGCGGTCCGGGTCGTCGACCGATCCGGAGCCGGTGGCCGCCTGCTGGGAGCGGAAGGAGCGCAGGTCGAGCAGGGAAAGCTCGGCGAGCTTGCCGAAGCGCAGCCGCCGGTAGGTGGTGCCCTCGATCGCCGGGCGGACCGGCATCCACTCGAAGTACGCCTGCTTGGCCGCCGTCTGACGGTCGCTCCAGGTGCCCTCGGCGCCCTCGGTGTGGTTGACGGCGCCGCCCGACCAGGCGTTGTCGGCGAACTCGTGGTCGTCCCATATCGCCACGACCGGCGCCTTGGCGTGCAGGGCCTGGAGGTCGGCGTCGGTCTTGTGGCGGCCGTGCCTGGCCCGGTAGTCGGCGAGCGTGATGATCTCGTGGGCCGGCGTGTGCGGCCTGACGACCGTGCCGCGCGTCCCGTACTCGCCCGTCGGGTACTCGTAGAGGTAGTCGCCCAGATGCAGCCAGCCGTCCAGGTCGCCGCGGGCCGCGAGGTGGCGGTACGCGGAGAACCAGCCGGCCTCCCAGTTGGCGCAGGAGACGACGCCGAAGCGGAGTCCCGGCACGGCGGCGTCGGCCGCGGGCGCGGTGCGGGTGCGGCCGACGGGGGAGTCGGTGGGGCCGGCGGAGAAGCGGAACCAGTGGTCGGTGGCCGGTGCGAGGCCGCGGATGTCGGCCTTGACGGTGTGGTCGCGGGCCGCGCCGGTGGTGAGGGAGCCCCGCGCGACGACGTTCGTGAGCGCCTTGTCGGTGGCGACGACCCAGCTCACCTCGGTGTCCGGGCCGAGCCCCGAGCCTGGCGCGGCCTCGGGGGTCGGGGTGACCCGGGTCCACAGCAGGATGCCGTCGGGCAGCGGGTCGCCCGAGGCGACGCCGTGCAGGAAGCGGGGAGCCTCGGCGGCGGCGGCGGCGGCGCGGGCGGGCAGGGCGACGGCGAGCGGCGCGGCCAGGACGGCGCCGGCGGCCGCGGCCTTGACGACCGTGCGGCGGCGGGGTGACAGCGGTGCGGTGCCCTCGGCGGGCGCGGTGGTGCGCGCGGATGATCTGTGTCGACTGGTCACGACCGATCAGGTTACTGACCGGTACGGGTGAGAGCGGGCGAACGGTCGAAAGTTCGCCCGCTCTTTCACCGGTGGTCGCCAGGAGGCGGCCGGGTCAGCCCTTGAGGGCCGCGTCGATCGCCGTGGTGAACTGCTCGACGGTCATCGGCGGGTTGCCGCTGCTGTCCGCGGAGAGCTTCTTGCCGTCCATCACGAAGCTCGGGGTGCCGGTGACGCCGTCCTTGTTGGTGTCGAACGACTTCGACATGGCGAGCGCCCAGGCGTCGTAGGTGCCGTTCTTCACCGCCTTCTGGAACGCGGCGTTGTCCTTCAGGTCGGGCACCGTCTGCGCGATCTTGATCAGGTAGTCGGCGTCCTTGAACTTGTCGGTGGACTCGTCCGGGTGGAACTTCTTCGAGTACAGCGCGGTCTTGTACTCCAGGAACGCCTGGTCGCTGACGTTCAGCGCGGCGCCGAGGGCCGCCATCGCGCTCTTGGAGCCCTCGCCGCGCGAACCTATCTGGCCCTTGCCGAGCGAGTCGCCGTCCAGGAACGTGCCGCCGACGAACTGCACCTTGAACTTGCCGTCCTCGACGTCCTTGTCCAGGGTCGAGCCGACGGTCTGCTCGAACTGGGCGCAGATCGGGCAGCGCGGGTCCTCGTAGACCTTCAGGGTCTTCTTCGCGCTCGCCTTGCCGATGACGACGGTCGTGCCGTCCTTGCCCGTGGTGTTGGCCGGGGCGACGACCTTCTCGTCCTTGATGGCCTCCCAGTGCGAGGGCTTGTTCGCCTGGACGACCGCGTAGCCTATGCCGCCGGCCGCCGCCAGGACGGCGACGACCGCGCCGGCCACCACGACCTGGCGCTTGACCTTGGCGCGCTTGGCCTGGCGCTCGCGCTCCAGACGCAGCCGCTCACGCGCCGCCGTCTTCGCCGTCTGGCTGTTCCGCTTGCTCATGTCGGTGATCTCCATGTGGGACGCGCGCCGGTGGCGCGCGGGATACGTGTGGGGGAGAGGTCGTGCTCGGTGCTGTTCGAACGAACGGTTGTGCGGTCCGAGTGAACGTCACTGCTGTTCAGGCTGTTCAGAGAGTTCAGGCGAACATCGCCGTTGTTCAGGCGAACGAGAGGGAGCACGGCGGTCCACGCCGTCCCAGGGAGTGCGCGAGCAGCCGGCCGCGGGCCGTCACCGCGCGCAGAGGGGCCCGTCGGGGCCGGGGCGCGGAGCCGGCCGGGCGCACGGCGACCGAGGCCACCGCGAGCAGCAGCGGCCTGAACGTCGTCACCGCGACCGCCCGCAGCAGCTGGCCGAGCGCCCGCTCGCCGCGCCGCAGCCAGGCCGCCGCCAGCAGTCCGACGCCGATGTGCGCGCCCAGCAGCAGCCAGGGTGTCGCCGGGTCGGCGTGCGCCAGCAGGGCGGCGAGCCGGTCGGGGCCCGCGCCGGTGACCCGGGCCAGCGGAGTGCCGACCTCGGTGCGGCTGCCGCACAGCACGTCGAACCCGACGGAGCGCAGCGGCCTCGCGACCGGGCCGCCCGCGCGGCCGTAGCAGACGTGCTGGCCGGTGGTGAAGACCGTGTCGGCGGCCAGCTCCAGCGGGATCAGCAGCCCGGCGATCCGGGCGAAGCCCCGCTCACGGCCGGCCAGCGCGTAGGCGACCGCGAAGACGGCGACCGCGACGGCGGCCACCGTGTTCAGCGGCAGCGGGACCCGCGACAGCAGCACGTGCGACGCGGTGCTGAGCGTCACGACGAGTGCCGTGAACAGCGCCGCGCGAACGGCTCGTAGCGGGGTCCCGGATATGTCCATAGCGTGGAGAGTGTGTCACGTGGTGCTGTAAGGGACCCCTAAAGGGTCCCTGTGAGCGTCCGGACCCTCACAGACCCGGGATCCGGCCGTTGCGGAACAGGTCCACGAAGATCTGGTGGTCGGCCCGCGCGCGGGCGCCGTAGGCGTGCGCGAAGTCGGTCATCAGGTCGGGGAAGCCGTCCTCGTCGGCCGCGATCGCCGCGTCGATGGCCCGCTCGGTGGAGAACGGCACCAGGGACTCGCCCGACTGGTCGTCGGCCGCCGCGTGCATGGCGGCGGTGGCCCGGCCGAGGTCGGCGACGACCATCGCGATCTCCTCCGGGTCGTCGATGTCGCCCCAGTCGAGGTCGACGGCGTACGGCGACACCTCCGCGACCAGCTGGCCCGCGCCGCTCAGCTCCGTCCAGCCCAGCCACGGGTCGGCGTGCGCCTGAAGGGCGCGCTGGGAGATCACCGTGCGGTGGCCCTCGTGCTGGAAGTAGTCACGGATCCGCTGGTCGGTGAGGTGCCGGGAGACCGCAGGGGTCTGCGCCTGCTTGATGTAGATCACCACGTCGTTCTCCAGGGCGTCGCTCGACCCCTCCAGGAGGATGTTGTACGACGGCAGCCCGGCCGACCCGATGCCGATGCCGCGCCGGCCCACCACGTCCTTGACCCGGTAGGAGTCGGGGCGGGCCAGGGAGGTGTCGGGCAGCGTCTCCAGATAGCCGTCGAAGGCCGCGAGCACCTTGTAGCGGGTCGCCGCGTCCAGCTCGACGGAGCCGCCGCCGGCCGCGAAGCGGCGCTCGAAGTCGCGGATCTCCGTCATCGACTCCAGCAGCGAGAACCGGGTCAGCGAGCGGGCGTCGCGCAGCGCGTCCAGCAGCGGGCCCTGCGCGGTGTCCAGGGTGAAGGGCGGCACCTCGTCGCTCTTGGCGCCCGTCGCCAGCGCGTGGATCCGCTCGCGGTAGGCGCCCGCGTACACCTCGACCAGCTCGGTGATCTGGTCGTCGCTGAGCGCCTTCGCGTAGCCGACCAGCGCGATGGAGGCGGCGAACCGCTTCAGGTCCCAGGTGAAGGGGCCGACGTACGCCTCGTCGAAGTCGTTGACGTTGAAGACCAGACGGCCGTTGGAGTCCATGTACGTGCCGAAGTTCTCCGCGTGCAGATCGCCGTGGATCCACACCCGCGAGGTCCGCTCGTCCAGGTAGGGGCCGCCCCGCTTCTCCGGCTCCAGGTCGTGGTAGAAGAGGCACGCCGTGCCCCGGTAGAACGCGAACGCCGAGGCCGCCATCTTGCGGAACTTCACGCGGAACGCGGCCGGGTCGGCGGCCAGGAGCTCGCCGAAGGCGGTGTCGAAGACGGCGAGGATCTCCTCGCCGCGCTGCTCGTCGTCGAGCGGGGTGACCGACATCGCGGGGTGCCTCCTGGTGCAGGGTCTGTACGACGGCGTCTTCGCCGCGTCCAACGGCCGAGCGGCCGCGGAAGTGCCCGCGGCCCTCGTGGTGAAGGTACGTGGGGAAGCCGCTGGAGTGTCAGTGGCGAGGCATAGACTTCGACGCTGTCCCCCGGACCGTCCGCCGTCCCGTCGCCGACCGTTTCTCTTGGAGGCCGCACCGTGTCGAAGCCGCCGTTCACGCACCTGCACGTCCACACCCAGTACTCGCTGCTGGACGGTGCCGCGCGGCTCAAGGACATGTTCGACGCCTGCAACGAGATGGGCATGTCGCACATCGCCATGTCCGACCACGGCAACCTGCACGGGGCGTACGACTTCTTCCACACCGCGAAGAAGGCCGGGGTCACGCCGATCATCGGCATCGAGGCGTACGTGGCGCCCGAGTCGCGGCGCAACAAGCGCAAGATCCAGTGGGGCCAGCCGCACCAGAAGCGCGACGACGTCTCCGGTTCCGGCGGCTACACCCACAAGACGATCTGGGCGGCCAACGCGAAGGGCCTGCACAACCTCTTCCGGCTCTCCTCGGACGCGTACGCCGAGGGCTGGCTGCAGAAGTGGCCCCGGATGGACAAGGAGACCATCTCCCAGTGGTCCGAGGGCCTCATCGCCTCCACCGGCTGCCCCTCCGGCGAACTCCAGACCAGGCTGCGCCTCGGCCAGTTCGACGAGGCGCTGAAGTCGGCCGCCGAGTACCAGGACATCTTCGGCAAGGACCGCTACTTCCTGGAGCTGATGGACCACGGCATCGAGATCGAGCACCGGGTCCGCGACGGCCTGCTGGAGATCGGCAAGAAGCTCGGCATCCCGCCCCTGGTCACCAACGACTCGCACTACACGTACGCGCACGAGGCGACCGCGCACGACGCCCTGCTCTGCATCCAGACCGGCAAGAACCTCTCCGACCCCGACCGCTTCCGGTTCGACGGCACCGGCTACTACCTGAAGTCGACGGACGAGATGTACGCCGTCGACTCCTCGGACGCCTGGCAGGAAGGCTGCCGCAACACCCTCCTGGTCGCCGAGCAGGTCGACACCAGCGGGATGTTCGAGGCCAAGAACCTCATGCCGAAGTTCGACATCCCCGACGGCTTCACCGAGGTCACCTGGTTCCAGGAGGAGGTCCGCCGCGGCATGGAGCGCCGCTTCCCCGGCGGCGTCCCCGACGACCGGCAGAAGCAGGCCGAGTACGAGATGGACGTCATCATCCAGATGGGGTTCCCCGGCTACTTCCTCGTCGTCGCCGACTTCATCATGTGGGCCAAGAAGAACGGCATCGCGGTCGGCCCCGGCCGCGGTTCAGCCGCCGGTTCGATCGTCGCCTACGCCATGGGCATCACCGACCTCGACCCGATCCCGCACGGCCTGATCTTCGAGCGGTTCCTCAACCCCGAGCGCGTCTCCATGCCCGACGTCGACATCGACTTCGACGAGCGCAGGCGCGTCGAGGTCATCCGGTACGTGACGGAGAAGTACGGCGCCGACAAGGTCGCCATGATCGGCACCTACGGCAAGATCAAGGCCAAGAACGCCATCAAGGACTCCGCGCGCGTCCTCGGCTACCCCTACGCCATGGGCGACCGGCTCACCAAGGCGATGCCCGCCGACGTCCTCGGCAAGGGCATCGACCTCAACGGCATCACCGACCCCTCGCACCCCCGCTACAGCGAGGCCGGCGAGATCCGCGCGATGTACGAGAACGAACCGGACGTCAAGAAGGTCATCGACACCGCCAAGGGCGTCGAGGGCCTGGTCAGGCAGATGGGCGTGCACGCCGCCGGCGTCATCATGTCCAGCGAGCCCATCGTCGACCACGCCCCGATCTGGGTGCGGCACACCGACGGCGTGACCATCACACAGTGGGACTACCCGCAGTGCGAGTCGCTCGGCCTGCTGAAGATGGACTTCCTCGGCCTGCGCAACCTCACGATCATGGACGACGCCGTCAAGATGGTGAAGTCCAACAAGGGCATCGACCTCGACCTGCTGGCCCTGCCGCTCGACGACCCCAAGACCTTCGAACTCCTCCAGCGCGGCGACACCCTGGGCGTCTTCCAGTTCGACGGCGGACCCATGCGCTCCCTGCTGCGCCTGATGAAGCCCGACAACTTCGAGGACATCTCCGCCGTCTCCGCGCTCTACCGTCCCGGCCCGATGGGCATGGACTCGCACACCAACTACGCGCTGCGCAAGAACAAGCTCCAGGAGATCACCCCGATCCACAAGGAGCTGGAGGAGCCCCTGGAAGAGGTCCTGGCCGTCACCTACGGCCTGATCGTCTACCAGGAGCAGGTGCAGAAGGCCGCGCAGATCATCGCCGGCTACTCGCTCGGCGAGGCCGACATCCTGCGCCGCGTGATGGGCAAGAAGAAGCCCGACGAACTCGCCAAGAACTTCGTCCTGTTCCAGGCGGGCGCCCAGAAGAAGGGGTTCAGCGACGAGGCGATCCAGGCCCTGTGGGACGTGCTGGTGCCGTTCGCCGGCTACGCCTTCAACAAGGCGCACTCGGCCGCCTACGGACTGGTCTCCTACTGGACCGCCTACCTCAAGGCGAACTACCCGGCCGAGTACATGGCCGGTCTGCTGACCTCCGTCAAGGACGACAAGGACAAGTCGGCGATCTACCTCAACGAGTGCCGCCGCATGGGCATCAAGGTGCTCCCGCCCAACGTCAACGAGTCGATGTCGAACTTCGCGGCCCAGGGCGACGACGTGATCCTCTTCGGCCTCTCCGCCGTCCGCAACGTCGGTACCAACGTGGTCGAGTCGATCATCCGCAGCCGCAAGGCCAAGGGGAAGTACGGCTCGTTCCCCGACTACCTCGACAAGGTCGAGGCGGTCGCCTGCAACAAGCGCACCACCGAATCCCTCATCAAGGCCGGCGCCTTCGACTCGATGGGCCACACCCGCAAGGGACTCACCGCCCAGTACGAGCCGATGATCGACAACGTGGTCGCGGTCAAGCGCAAGGAGGCCGAGGGGCAGTTCGACCTCTTCGGCGGGATGGGCGAGGAGCAGAACGACGAACCCGGCTTCGGCCTCGACGTCGTCTTCACCGACGACGAGTGGGAGAAGACCTATCTGCTCGCCCAGGAGCGGGAGATGCTCGGCCTCTACGTCTCCGACCACCCGCTGTTCGGCCTGGAGCACGTGCTCTCCGACAAGGCGGACGCCGGCATCTCCCAGCTCACCGGCGGTGAGCACGCGGACGGCGCGGTGGTCACCATCGGCGGCATCATCTCGGGCCTCCAGCGCAAGATGACCAAGCAGGGCAACGCCTGGGCGATCGCCACCGTCGAGGACCTGGCCGGCTCCATCGAGTGCATGTTCTTCCCCGCCACCTACCAGCTCGTCTCGACCCAACTCGTCGAGGACGCCGTGGTGTTCGTCAAGGGACGCCTCGACAAGCGCGAGGACGTGCCGCGGCTCGTCGCGATGGAGCTCCAGGTCCCCGACCTGTCCAACGCGGGCACCAACGCGCCGGTGATCCTGACCATCCCGGCCACCCGGGTCACCCCGCCGATGGTCAGCCGCCTCGGCGAGATCCTCACCCACCACCGGGGCGACAGCGAGGTCAGGATCAGGCTCCAGGGCCCCACCAAGACCACCGTGCTCCGCCTCGACCGGCACCGGGTCAAGCCCGACCCGGCGCTCTTCGGCGACCTGAAGGTGCTGCTCGGACCGTCCTGCCTGGCCGGCTGAGCCACCACCCCGAACAGCCTGGCCGGCCCCGGCCGGCCCGACCCGCGCGAGGGGCGCACCCGTCGACGGGTGCGCCCCTCGGTGCCTGTCCGGTGCCCTCACGCCCCCGGACCGGCCAACGTGCCGCGCGCGGAGGTCAGTTGTGACCGAAGCGCTTCTGCTTGCCCTTGCGGGCCATGTCCGCGGGGGTCACCTGGCTGATGCGCTGCTCGGCCTGCGCCTCCATCGAGGACCCCTGGGCGTGCTCACGGCTGCGCTCGGACTGCGGCTGTTTCCTGTCCTGCTTCTTGTTCTTGGCCATGGTGATCTGCCTCCTGCGGGGGAAACTAGGGGCCAGGTCCTGGACCAGATTCACATAAGCTGGCAAAGAACGCATTTCGGATAATTACCGTCTGTCACAGGGGACATCGGAGTGTGCGGCCCCGAAACGCCACGCCGAAGATCGAGTTCGGGCCGTTAACCTCCGCGTGGTCGGGCAGACTCGAAGACAAGCCCGAAGCAACCTCCCGGAAAGAGGGTGGACCGCGTGGACCGCTGCATCGTCCTGGTGGACGCCGGGTACCTGCTGGGCGCCGCCGCGAGCCTCCTCGCCGGAGAGCCCTCGCGGTCCCGCATCACCGTCGACCACGCCGCCCTCATCCAGGGCCTGCGCGAACGCGCCGAGTCCGACACCCAGCGCCCGCTGCTGCGCATCTACTGGTTCGACGGCGCCCCCGACCGCGTCCCGCAGCCCGAACACCGCAGGCTGCGCGTGATGCCCCGGGTCACCGTCCGGCTCGGCGCGCTGACCCGCAGCGACGGCCGGTGGGCGCAGAAGGGCGTCGACGCCGCCATGCACGCCGAGCTGACCGAGCTGGCCCGCAACCGCGCCTGCTCCGACATCGTCCTGGTCACCGGCGACGGCGACCTGCTGCCGGGCATGATGGCCGCCAAGGAGCACGGCGTCGCCGTCCACCTGTGGGCCGTGCAGGCCGCCGACGGCGACTACAACCAGTCCGAGGACCTGGTCGCCGAGGCCGACGAGCGGCGCGTCCTCGACCGCGTCTGGATCACCGGGGCCGTCCGCGCCAAGGAGACCGGCGGGGTCTGCGCGCCGTCGCCCGCGCCGCGCCCGGAGATCGCCGCGATCCTCTCCGCGCCACTGCCCGACTCCGGGCTGACCGCCGCCCCCGAACGGCCCGCCGACGACACCGAGCACCCCCAGGACGCCCCCGCGGGCCACGACACCCAGGAGCGGGTCCCCGCGCCCAAGGGCGTGCCCACCCCCAAGGACCTGGCCGCGCTGCGCGGCCCCGGCAGCCAGCCCGCCCCGCACCCGCCGAACGCGACGCTGCGCTGGTCCTCCGACAAAGGGTGGGTCGACCGGCCCGTCTCGGAGCCGCAGGACGCGGCGTCGATGCCGACGCTCGCCCAGCTGACCACCGCCGAGCAGCGCTGGGCCGACCGCGAGGAGGACATCACCACGGTCGGCGGCGACCCCTTCGAGGTCGGACAGGTCTTCGCCCGCCGCTGGATGGGACGGCTCGGGGACCAGTCCCACCTCCAGAAACTCTCCGGGATGTACCCGCGCGTCCCGCACCGCGTCGACGGCGAGCTGCTGCGCTACGCGGCCAGGTTCGGACTGCTCGCCCACAAGGACGACCAGATCGACGAGCACGACCGCTACGCCATCCGGGCCGGTTTCTGGCGCGAGATCGACGTACGGACGGCGGCGGAGCACTCGCCCGCGGGTGAGTGACGGGGAAGCGGGCGGGGCCGACCCGGCAGCGGCCGGGGCCACGGGACCCCGTACCCTCGTCCCTTGTGAGTACGCGCGCGGCACAGGCACTTCGGCACGGAGGCGATGTCGTGTGCGCGGTGCGCGGACTGACCAAGACCTACCCCGCCGTGCGCGCCCGGCGCGGCGCACCGGGCACACCCCAGGTCAGGGCCACCGACGACGTGCGGCTCGACATCGGACGCGGTGAGATCTTCGGGCTGCTCGGGCCCAACGGGGCCGGGAAGTCCACCCTGGTACGGCAGATCACCGGACTGATGCGGCCGGACAGCGGCGGCGTCGAGATCCTCGGGCACGACATCGTCCGCCACCCCGAGCGGGCCTCCCGCATCCTCGCCTTCCTCGGCCAGGAGTCGACCGCCCTCGACGAACTGACGGTCTCCCTCGCCGCCGAGACCACCGGACGGCTGCGCGGCCTCGACGCCAGGACCGCGCGGGCCGAACGCGACGCCGTCCTCGACGAGCTGGGCCTCACCGCCCTCGCCGGGCGCCCGCTGAAGAAACTCTCCGGCGGCCAGCGCCGGCTCGCCTGCGTCGCCTCCGCGCTGGTCGGCGAACGCCCGCTGCTGGTCCTCGACGAGCCGACCACCGGCATGGACCCGGTGGCCAGACGGGCCGTCTGGGCCGCCGTCGACCGCCGCCGCGCCGAACGCGGCACCACCGTCCTGCTCGTCACCCACAACGTCATCGAGGCCGAGACCGTCCTCGACCGGGTCGCCGTCCTCGACCAGGGCCGGGTCATCGCCTGCGACACCCCCACCGGCCTCAAGGAGCAGGTGGCCGGGGAGGTCAGGGTCGACCTGGTGTGGCGCGAACGGGCGCCGCTGCACGTCCCCGAGGTCGCCGCGCTCCAGGAACGCGCCGTCGAGTCGGGCCGCCGCTGGACGCTGCGGCTCGCCCCCGACGAGGCCCGCGCCGTCGTCGCCACCGTGACCGGCGGCAGCGCCTTCGCCGCCCTCGACGACTTCACCCTCGCCACCCCCAGCCTGGAGGACGTCTACCTGGCCCTGGGCGGCGCCGTACGGCAGGGGCTGGTGAAGGCATGAACACGAGGGCCGCCGCGTCCGTACGGGACAGGGCCACCGCCGGAAGAGTCCCGCAGCAGAAGGGAAGCAGCGCGACGTGAGTGTCGTATCCGCCGATGTCCTGCCGGGCGGTGCCCTGGCCGTGGAGGACGCGCCCCCGGGCGCGGCCGAACTGGGGCCCAGGGCACGCCTGTGGCCGGCCATGGCCGCCGTCTACCGGGCGCAGCTCTCACGGGCCCGGGTCGCGCGGATCCCCCTGCTGTTCGTGGCGACGTTCCAGTCCATCGGCATCATGATCCTGATGCGCGGAGTGGTGAACGGCGGCGGCGAGGCCGAGGCCGTGGTCGCCGGCTCCTCCGTCCTCGTGGTGGCGTTCGTCGCGCTGAACCTGCTCGCCCAGTACTTCGGCCAGCTGCGCGCCAGCGGCGGCCTCGACCACTACGCGACGCTGCCGGTGCCGCCGGCCGCCGTGGTGCTCGGGGCGGCCGGCGCGTACGCCTCGTTCACGGTGCCGGGGACCGTGGTCACGGCGGTCTTCGGCTGCGCGCTGTTCGGGCTGCCGATGGTGCATCTGTGGGTGCTCGTGGCGGTGATCCCGCTGGCGGGCGCCGCCCTCGCCGGGCTCGGCGCCGCCCTCGGGCTGCTCGCGCCGCGCCCGGAACTCGCCACCCTGCTCGGCCAGTTGGGCATGTCCGCGGCGCTGCTGCTGGGCGTGCTGCCGGCCGACCGGATGCCAGGGGCGGTGCGCTTCGCCCGCGATCTGCTGCCGTCGACGTACGGCGTCGAGGCGTTCGCGCGCACCTTCGGACCGCACCCCGACTGGGCCTTCGTCCTCGGTGACCTGGCCGTCTGCGGCGCGGTCGGCGTCGTCTCGCTCGCCGTCGCCACCTGGGCGTACCGCCGGGCAGCCGTCCGGTGACGCGCCGCCCGGGTGGGCCTGGCACGATGTCAGGGTGACCGCACCGTTGACTCCGCCTCCGCATGAACGGCCCCCGCACGACGGGTGGCAGCCCCCGGCCGCCGGGCACGAGGACCACGCCCCGCACCACCCGGTGCACGGCGGGTACGGACAGGACGGACCCGGCCTGCGGACCGAGCTCGTCGAGGGCCTGGTGACCCTGGTCGCGGTGACCGTCGGCGGGGTGCTGCTCGGCCTGCTGTGGTGGTGGCTCGCGCCGCACGTGCCGCTGGTCGGCGAGGTGTCGGGCAAGAGCTGGGTGGTCTACCTGAAGGACAGCGAGGGCGAGCAGGCGATCGGCGTCGACGGAACGTTCACGCTGCTCGGGCTGGCCTTCGGCGCGCTGAGCGGCCTGGTCGTGTTCCTGGCGCGGCGGCGCGGCGGTGTGCCCCTGACGGTCGGTCTCGGCGTGGGCGCGCTGCTCGCCGGGCTGGTGGCCTGGCGGCTCGGCGTCTGGCTCGGGCCCACCGAGGACGTGATCGCCCACGCGAAGGACGTCGGCAAGGGCGTCACCTTCTCCGCGCCGCTGAAGCTGGGCACGATGGGTGCGCTGCTGGCGGCCCCGCTGGCCGCGCTGCTGGTGCACCTCGGTCTGACCGCGCTGTTCGGCCCGCGCGACCCGGACCCGTACGACGAGATCGGCCCGCACCCGAAGGACCCCTACGGCGCCCCGCTCCCGTAGCGAGGCCGAGGGCCGGCCCGGGGGTCAGCTCCGGCCGATCGGGGCCAGGGTCGCCGTCGTCAGGGCCGTCAGGTCGGTGGGGGACAGCTCCACCTCGAGACCGCGGCGGCCCGCCGACACGCAGATCGTGGCGTGGCCGGCGGCCGAGGCGTCCAGGACGGTGGGCAGCGCCTTGCGCTGGCCCAGCGGGGAGATGCCGCCGCGGACGTAGCCCGTGGTGCGTTCGGCGAGCGCCGGGTCCGCCATCGCGGCCCGTTTCCCGCCGACCGCGGCCGCCAGCGCCTTCAGGTCGAGCTGGCCGGCCACCGGGACCACCGCCACCGTCAGCGCGCCGTCCACGTCGGCGACGAGCGTCTTGAACACCCGATCGGGGGACACCCCCATCGCCTCGGCGGCCTCCTCGCCGTACGAGGGGTGCGCGGGGTCGTGCTCGTAGGCGTGCAGCGTGTACGGCACGCCCGCGGACGTCAGCGCGACCGTCGCGGGTGTGGAGCCCGACTGCTGCTTCTTCGACTTCTTCGCCATCGGGTCTCAGTTCAGGCTGGTCCGGCCGCGCGTCAGGTCCGACGCGGGCAGGGACGGCAGGTTGCGGATGATCGCCGTCTCGGAGCGCAGCAGCTCCAGTTCCTCGCGCAGCCGGGACGCGGTGTCCTCGCACTCCAGGAGACGCTGCTTGGTCGGGGTGTCCAGCATCATCGCGGCCGCGACCAGGTAGGACACCACGGACGGTTCGTCCGGCAGCTCCGTGCCCGTCGCCAGCGTCCGCTCCCGGGCGCCGGCCAGCCGCTTCTGGTACTGCCGGAACGCCCGCAGGACGCCCTCGGCCAGGGCGCCCGCCTCCTCGCCCGGCTCCTCGGCCAGCTCCTCGACCTCGGCGGTCAGGAACGGTCCCGAGGCGTCGACGGAGAGCAGCCGCACCCGGGTGGTGCCGGTCGCCAGCACCTCGAAGGTGCCGTCCTCGCGCTCCCTGACCGTCGCCGCGTCCGCCACGCAGCCCACGGTGTGGAACGACGCGGCGGGGTCGGCGCCGAACCCGGCGGCGGGGCCGTGGTCGACCGGCGCGGTCGGGTCGGGCATGCCGGGTGAGCTGGGGGCCACCTCGTGGCCGTCGCGGATCGCCACGACGACGAACCGGCGCGGTTCGTCCTCGGGCGTCTTCAGCAGGTCGCGCATCATGGCGCGATAGCGCTCCTCGAAGACGTTGAGCGGGAGCACCAACCCCGGGAACAGCGCCGAGTTCAGGGGGAAGAGCGGGAGCCGGTGGGTGGTCACGCCGCAGAAGCCTAATGGTCGCCGGGGTGCCCGTGTCGGCCGCGCTCACTCCGTGGCGGCTTCGACGGGGGTGCGAGCCAGGCGGTGCGGACCTCGTCGCGGGTCTTCAGGAACAGTCCGAGCGGGTCGTCGGAGAGCCGCTCCCAGGGGAACGAGGTGGCGTACGGGCCGATCAGCCGGGCCTGCGCGAAGGCGTCCTGCCAGCGGCCGAGGCGCACCAGGACCAGCAGCAGCTGGTTGCGCAGGGCGGCGGGCCAGGGGTCGGCCTCGGGGTACCGCGCGGAGAGCGCGATGGCCCGGTCGGCGGCCTCGTCGAGGCGCCGCTGGGGCAGCTCGGGGCCGCAGTCGTCGGTCAGGTAGCCGATCACCGCGCGCAGCGGCAGCGCCTGGACGGGGGAGGCGGCGGGCGCGTCCTGCGCGGCCCGCTCGGCGAAGTCGAGGCACGCCTGGTGCGAGCCGTGGTAGGAGGCGCCGAGGTAGCGCAGGGCGGCCACATGGCAGCCGTAGTGGTGCGGGGCGCGGCGCACGGCCGCCTCCCACAGCTCCCCGAAGTACTTGTGGCCCGCGCCGGAGCCGCGGGCGTGGTCGAGGGCGATCCGCCAGGGCACCGGGTCCCGGTCGTCGCCGCGTGCGGCGGCCGTGATCAGCGGGCTGACCTCGCGCAGCAGTTCGGCCCTGGCCGGTGAGGGCCAGGCCCGGTCGACGGCGAGCTGGGCGCGGAGGGTGAGCAGGTCGGGGTCGCGCGGGGCGGTGGCCGACCAGCGCAGGAACCACTCGTCGCGGGAGCGGGCGAAGCCGGCCAGGCGCCGTACCCAGCGGTCCCTGCGCTCCCAGTCGGCGGTGGCGCGGGCCGCGCCGAGCAGGGCGGAGGCCGGGCCGTGCTCGCCGCGCGCGGCGGCGACCAGGGCGGGGCCGAGCCGGTCGTCGGGGACGTCGAGCAGCACGTCGTCGTCGGCGGGCAGTCCGAGGCCGCCCGCGGGCGGCCTCGGCGTCCCGGCGGGCGGTGCGGCGGCGCGGCGCGGGGCGGTCCTGGGGATGCGGGCCGCGCGGCTGAACGGGGGCAGCAGAGCCATGGTGTCGACCATTGAAAGACCGCGGATCGATCGCGCGCCAGCCGGAACGGTCAACTCGTGGAAAGTTGTACGTCCGAAGGTCAAAGAAAGGTAAAGTGTGAGGGTTCAACGACTTCTGCCCCGCCGGGGTCAGCTCCTGCGCAGCAGCCGGGTCGCGCCCGCCGCCACCGTCGTCGCCAGGACCCAGCCCAGCAGGATCAGCGCGGCCGACAGCCACTGCCAGCCGCCGCGCGGCTGCCACAGGCCCACCTGGCCCAGGTCGATCACCGGCAGCAGCAGGTCGAGGGCGTACAGCGCGGGGTTCCACGCCGGGTCCTCGCCCTTGGGGGCCGGCGGGCGGCTCGCGTGCGCGAACGCCAGCGAGCCCGCCGCCCACAGCACCGCCATCCACACCGCGGCCCGCCCCGGCCGGTACCCGTAGGCCACCGCGCCGTCCTGGGCGTACCCCCAGAGCTTGGCGGCGAGCGGCAGGCTCTCCCGGCGTCTTCGCTGCTTGGCGAGGAGCACCTCGCGGGCGTCCTCGTCCTCGCCGCCCGCCCGCAGCACCGACGCCAGCCGCTCGTACGGCTCCGGGTTGTACTCGGCGGTCGCGGCGGCCACCCAGGCCAGCCGCTCGACCAGCGGGAACGGGCCCTGCGGCACCAGGTTCTCGTAGGAGAAGCCGCCCATGTGCAGGTTGCCGGGGCCCGGCCAGGCGTTCGCCCGGTCGACCAGCGTGACCACCCGCGCCCCGGACAGCACCACCTTGCCGCGCTGCGGCCGTTCGCCGAGGAACCGCAGTTCGGGGACCTGCACCCGGCGCAGCGACAGCTCCTGCTCGTCGGTGAAGGCGAACCGGGCCCGCTGGAGGTCGACGGCGTCCCCGAACCTGCCGTCGTCGAGGCGGATGCCGCCCTGGCACTCGAACCGCTGGATGCGGGTGCCGCGGGCGGGTGTGGTCCCGCTCAGCAGCGGGCTGTCGAGGCCCGCGGGGGTCAGGTAGAGGGTGCGTTCGACGGTCAGCTGGGGGGCGTTCAGCGCGAGCCTGCCGTACGGGTTGGCGAGCCGGGCGCCGCGCAGGCTCAGCGAGACGCCCACCGTGGCGCTGCGCAGGCTCAGCTCCCCGTGCGACTCCAGCAGCTCGGCCTGGAGGTCCTGGCCGACGGTCATGCCGTCGGCGGCGATCGAGCGGCCGGTGCGGTCGCGGTAGACGATCGCCTGGTTGATCAGCAGGTCGGTGCCGATGTGCGCGTCGGTGAGCCGGACGCCGTTGTGGAAGCGGCAGCGGGGCAGGTGCAGATCGCCCTCGGTGTGCACACGGGCCGCTTCGAGGCGCGGCACCGAGCAGTTCACCAGCCGCAGGGTGGTGAACCGGGCCTCGGGCAGCAGCACCTCCCGGTCGAAGCGGCAGCCGCGCATCTCCAGGTAGGGCGCGACCGTGCCGCCCGCCAGGTCGAGGGGGCCGCTGACCCGGACCCCGCGCAGCTTCAGCGCGGAGACCCGGCCGGTGAGCGGGGGCGGGCCGTCCAGCAGCAGCCAGCAGACGATCCGGGCCCGCACGGTCCGCTCGGGCCCCCAGGGGTGGCCGCCGTGCGGGTCGTCGACGACCGGGTCGCCGGCGCTCAGGTCGTACACGCTGCCGTTGCGGAAGGCCTGCCACATGCCCGCCTCGGCGGCGGTCAGGTCGTCGGGCAGATCTCCGGCCCGGATCCCGGCGCCCTCGGTCACGGCTCTCCCGTCCCTCTCGTCCCCATGGAATCGCACATATGTTCGGTGTCACGATGGTGACACCCTGAACACAGGACGTGAAGCCGATCTTCCGGGTTCCCCGTCGCCCGTCCGAGGGTTCTGTATCAGCCATTGATACGCACGCACGGCCGCCGACCGCGGTCTGCGAGAATTGTCCCCGTGATCTCCCGAATCGATCTGCGCGGCGACGCCCTTCCCGAGGGCCCCGCCCTGCGCGACCTGCTGCCCCGAGCCGACTTCGACGTCGCGGCCGCCCTCGAGAAGGTGCGCCCGATCTGCGAGGCCGTGCACCATCGCGGCGACGCGGCGCTGATCGACTTCGCCGAGCAGTTCGACGGCGTCCGCCTCGACCGGGTACGGGTGCCCGCCGAAGCCCTGGAGAAGGCCCTCGCCGAGCTGGACCCGGCGGTCCGCGCGGCCCTGGAGGAGTCCATCCTGCGCGCCCGGCTGGTCCACCGCGCCCAGCGCCGCACCAGCCACACCACCCAGGTGGTGCCCGGCGGCTCGGTGACCGAGAAGTGGGTGCCGGTCGAGCGGGTCGGCCTGTACGCGCCCGGCGGCCGTTCGGTGTACCCGTCCTCGGTCGTCATGAACGTCGTACCCGCCCAGGAGGCCGGGGTCGGCTCCATCGCGCTCGCCTCCCCGCCGCAGGCCGCCTTCGACGGCCTCCCGCACCCGACGATCCTCGCCGCCTGCGCCCTCCTGGGCGTCGACGAGGTGTACGCGGCCGGCGGCGCCACCGCCGTCGCGATGTTCGCGCACGGCACCGAGTCCTGCCCGCCCGCCGCCATGGTCACCGGCCCCGGCAACATCTGGGTCGCCGCCGCCAAGCGCTACTTCACCGGGAAGATCGGCATCGACACCGAGGCGGGCCCGACCGAGATCGCCGTCCTCGCCGACCGCACCGCCGACCCGGTGCACGTCGCCGCCGACCTGATCAGCCAGGCCGAGCACGACCCGCTGGCCGCCGCCGTCCTGGTCACCGACTCCGAGGAACTGGCGGACGCCGTCGCCCGGGAGCTGGAGCCGCAGGTCGCCGCCAGCAAGCACGTCCACGACCGGATCGTCCCCGCCCTCACCGGACGGCAGTCCGCGATCGTCCTGGTCGACGGCGTCGACGAGGGCCTGCGGGTCGTCGACGCCTACGGCGCCGAGCACCTGGAGATCCAGACCGCCGACGCCGCCGCCGTCGCCGACCGGGTCAAGAACGCCGGCGCCGTCTTCGTCGGCCCCTGGGCACCCGTCTCGCTCGGCGACTACGCGGCCGGATCCAACCACGTACTGCCCACCGGCGGCTGCGCCTGCCACTCCTCCGGCCTCTCCGTCCAGTCCTTCCTGCGCGGCATCCACATCGTCGACTACACGCGCGAGGCACTGGCCGACGTCGCCCACCACGTGGTCACGCTGGCGGAGGCGGAGGACCTGCCCGCGCACGGCGCGGCGGTCAAGGCGCGCTTCGAGGCGGACGAACAGGCGGCACGCGGATGGAAGGCACCCGAGGGCAAGTGACCGGCATCGACGATCTCCCCGTACGGGACGAGCTGCGCGGCAAGTCCCCCTACGGCGCACCCCAACTCGACGTGCCCGTACGGCTGAACACCAACGAGAACCCCTACCCGCTGCCCGACGCGCTCGTCGAGCGGATCGCGGAACGGGTCCGCGAGGCGGCCAGGCACCTCAACCGCTACCCGGACCGCGACGCCGTCGAACTGCGCACCCGGCTCGCCGCCTACCTGACCGACACCACCGGCCACGAGGTCTCGCTCGCCGACGTCTGGGCGGCCAACGGCTCCAACGAGGTCATCCAGCAACTGCTCCAGACCTTCGGCGGCCCCGGCCGCACCGCCATCGGCTTCGAACCCTCGTACTCGATGCACGCCCTCATCGCGCGCGGCACCGGCACCGGCTGGATCTCAGGGCCCCGCCGCCCCGACTTCACCATCGACCTCCCGGCCGCCGAACGCGCCCTCGCCGAGCACCGCCCGGACGTCGTCTTCATCACCACCCCCAACAACCCCACCGGCAACGCGGTCCCCCGCGAGACCGTCCTCGCGCTGTACGACGCCGCGCAGGCCGTCAAGCCGACCATGGTCATCGTCGACGAGGCGTACGTCGAGTTCAGCCACGGCGCCTCACTGCTGCCGCTCATCGAGGGACGGCCCCACCTGGTCGTCTCGCGCACCATGTCGAAGGCGTTCGGCGCCGCGGGACTGCGCCTCGGCTACCTCGCCGCGCACCCGGCCGTCGTCGACGCCGTCCAACTGGTGCGGCTGCCCTACCACCTGTCGGCCGTCACCCAGGCGACCGCCCTCGCGGCCCTCGAACACACCGACACCCTGCTCGGCTACGTCGAGCAGCTGAAGTCCGAACGGGACCGGCTCGTCGCCGAACTGCGCGCCATCGGCTACCAGGTCGTCGAGTCCGACGCGAACTTCGTGCAGTTCGGGCTCTTCGACGGCGCGGGCGGCTCGCACGCCGCCTGGCTGCGCATCCTCGACCGGGGCGTCCTGGTCAGGGACAACGGCATCCCCGGATGGCTGCGGGTCAGCGCGGGAACCCCCGCCGAGAACGACGCGTTCCTCGACGCGGTACGTGAACTGAAGAAGGAGCAGAGCGCATGAACCGCACAGGACGCGTGGAGCGGGTCACCAAGGAGACGTCCGTCCTCGTCGAGATCGACCTCGACGGCAGCGGCAAGGTCGAGGTGGCGACCGGCGTCGGCTTCTACGACCACATGCTCGACCAGCTCGGCCGGCACGGCCTGTTCGACCTCACCGTGAAGACCGAGGGCGACCTGCACATCGACTCGCACCACACCATCGAGGACACCGCCCTCGCCCTCGGCGCCGCCTTCAAGCAGGCCCTCGGCGACAAGGTCGGCATCTACCGGTTCGGCAACTGCACCGTCCCGCTCGACGAGTCCCTCGCCCAGGTCACCGTCGACCTCTCCGGACGCCCCTACCTGGTGCACACCGAGCCCGAGACGATGGCGCCGATGATCGGCGAGTACGACACCACCATGACCCGGCACATCCTGGAGTCCTTCGTGGCCCAGGCGCAGATCGCCCTGCACGTGCACGTGCCCTACGGCCGCAACGCCCACCACATCGTGGAGTGCCAGTTCAAGGCGCTCGCCCGCGCCCTGCGCTACGCCTCCGAGCGCGACCCGCGCGCGGCCGGCATCCTCCCCTCCACGAAGGGCGCCCTCTAGCCATGACCGGTCTGTCCACCATCCTGATCGTCGTCGGCCTCTTCCTGATCGGCGGGATCATCTCCTTCGTCAAGCAGCAGATGCCCAAGAGCCTCATCGTGCTGCTGTCGATCGGCGCCGCGATGTGCCTGTTCGCCGGGGTGCTGCGGCTGGAGGTGTGGAATTGAGCGCCGCCAGGAGAGTCGTCGTCTTCGACTACGGCTTCGGCAACGTCCGCTCCGCCGAGCGCGCCCTCGCCCGCGCCGGCGCCGAGGTCGAGATAACGCGTGACTTCGACACCGCTATGAACGCCGACGGCCTGCTGGTGCCGGGCGTCGGCGCCTTCGCCGCCTGCATGCGGGGCCTGAAGGAGGCGCGCGGCGACTGGATCGTCGGCCGCAGGCTCTCCGGCGGGCGCCCGGTGCTCGGCATCTGCGTCGGCATGCAGATCCTCTTCGCGCGCGGCATCGAGCACGGCGTGCAGAGCGAGGGCCTCGACGAATGGCCCGGCATCGTCGCGCCGCTGAAGGCCGACATCGTCCCCCACATGGGCTGGAACACCGTCACCGCGCCGGCCGGCTCCGAACTCTTCGCCGGCCTCGACGCCGACGCCCGCTACTACTTCGTCCACTCCTACGCCGTCCAGGACTGGTCGCTCGAAGAGCACAACCCCGCCCTGCGGGCCCCCAAGGTCGCCTGGTCGACCCACGGCGGGCCGTTCGTGGCCGCCGTGGAGAACGGCGCCCTCTGGGCCACCCAGTTCCACCCCGAGAAGTCCGGCGACGCCGGAGCCCAGCTGCTGAACAACTGGATCGGAACCCTCTGATGGTCACGAAGCTCGAACTCCTGCCCGCCGTCGACGTCCGCGACGGCCAGGCCGTCCGGCTCGTGCACGGCGAGTCAGGCACCGAGACCTCCTACGGCTCCCCCCTGGAGGCCGCTCTCGCCTGGCAGCGGGCCGGCGCCGAGTGGCTCCACCTGGTCGACCTGGACGCCGCGTTCGGCACCGGCGACAACCGCGCCCTGATCGCCGAGGTCACCGGCGCCATGGACATCAAGGTCGAGCTGTCCGGCGGCATCCGCGACGACGACACCCTCGCCGCCGCCCTCGCCACCGGCTGCACCCGCGTCAACCTCGGCACCGCCGCCCTGGAGACCCCCGAATGGGTCGCCCAGGTCATCGCCCGGCACGGCGACCAGATCGCCGTCGGCCTCGACGTCCGCGGCACCACCCTGCGCGGCCGCGGCTGGACCCGCGACGGCGGCGACCTCTACGAGACGCTGAAGCGCCTCGACTCCGAGGGCTGCGCCCGCTACGTCGTCACCGACATCGCCAAGGACGGCACCCTCCAGGGCCCCAACCTGGAGCTGCTGCGCAACGTCTGCGCCGCCACCGACCGGCCGGTCGTGGCCTCGGGCGGCGTGTCGTCCCTCGACGACCTGCGCGCCATCGCCGAGCTGGTACCCCTCGGTGTCGAGGGCTCCATCGTCGGGAAGGCCCTGTACGCCAAGGCGTTCACCCTGGAAGAGGCCCTGGAGGCTGTGTCGTCATGACGTCCGATGCCGTACGGCGGGTGCAGAGCGGAAGTCCCTGGGAGGAGAGCTTCGGCAGCGCACGCGCCGTCGCGGCCGGGGACCGGGTCCTGGTGGGCGGCACGACCTCCTTCAAGGGCACGGTCCTGTACGGGGAGGGCGACCCCTACGAACAGGCCAAGGCCGCCTTCGGCACCGCGATCGAGGCACTCGGCGCCTTCGGGCTCGGCGTCGACGCGGTGCTGCGCACCCGCATGTTCCTCACCCACCCACGGGACGTGGAGGCGGTGGGGCGGGCCCACAAGGAGATCTTCGACGCGGTGCGCCCGGTGTCGACGCTGCTGGTCGTCGACGGGTTCGTCGACCCGCGCGTCCTGGTCGAAGTAGAGCTAGAGGCATTCAGAGGAGCCGTGGATTCATGACCCTGGCGGTCCGAGTCATCCCCTGCCTGGACGTGGACAACGGACGGGTCGTCAAGGGCGTCAACTTCCAGAACCTGCGCGACGCGGGCGACCCCGTCGAGATGGCCAAGGTGTACGACGCCGAAGGCGCCGACGAGCTGACGTTCCTGGACATCACCGCGTCCTCCGGCAACCGCGAGACCACCTACGACGTGGTGCGCCGCACCGCCGAACAGGTCTTCATCCCGCTCACCGTGGGCGGCGGGGTCCGCACCGCCGAGGACGTCGACAGGCTGCTGCGGGCCGGCGCCGACAAGGTGGGCGTCAACACGGCGGCCATCGCGAGGCCCGACCTCATCCGGGAGATCGCCGAGCGGTTCGGCAGCCAGGTCCTGGTCCTGTCGGCGGACGCCCGCCGCACCGCCGACGGCACCTTCGAGGTGACCACCCACGGCGGCCGCAAGGGCACCGGCATCGACGCGGTCGAGTGGGCGCACCGGGCCGCGGAGCTGGGCGCGGGGGAGATCCTGCTCAACTCGATGGACGCCGACGGCACCAAGGACGGCTACGACCTGGAGATGATCGCGGCGGTCCGCGCGCACGTGAACGTCCCGGTGATCGCCTCGGGCGGCGCCGGCCGGCTCACCGACTTCCCCCCGGCGATCGAGGCCGGCGCGGACGCCGTGCTCGCCGCGTCCGTCTTCCACTTCGGCGACCTGCGCATCGCCGAGGTGAAACAGGCCCTGAAGGAGGCGGGACACCCGGTCCGCTGACGTCGGGCGGGGCGGGGCGGGAGGGCTCCGGGCGACGGGATTCCGCACCGGACCGGCTGCACCGGATGCCGGGGCGGGGCCCTGCTCGCCGGTGCGATCGCCGTCGCGGGGACCGCCCGAGCGCCCGCCGCGCCCCCGAACCCTCAGAGCCCCAGCTGCTTGCTCTCCTGCAGTTTCGTGACCGCTTCCTGGTCGCCCTCGACCGTCACGTCCGCGACCGGCTGGCGGCCGGACGCGTACATCAGGAGTTCGGACGGTGCTCCCGTCGCCGTCACCACCGGTGTGCCGCGGTGGGCGACCACCGTCTGGCCGTCGGGGCGGCGCAGCACGAGGCCCGTCGGGGCGCCGCGGCCCATCAGCCGCGCCGACCGCTCCAGGCGGGACCAGAGGGCGTCCTGGAACACGCCGTCGAGGTCGCGTGGCACCCAGGCGGGCTGTGCGCGCCGCACGTCCTCGGTGTGCACGTAGAACTCCACCGTGTTCGACATCTCGTCGACCTGTTTGAGGGAGAACGGCGAGAAACGCGGCGGCCCGGTGCGGATCAGCTGGAGCAGTTCCTCGTACGGCTTCTCCACGAACTCGGCCTGCACCCGGTCGAGGCGGGAGGCGAGCTGCTTGATCAGGATGCCGCCGGCCGCGTCGGGCCGCCGCTCGCGCACCACCACGTGCGCGGCGAGGTCCCGGGTCCGCCAGCCCTCGCAGAGGGTCGGCGCGTCCGGGCCCGCGGTTTCCAAGAGGTCGGCGAGAAGGAGCCGTTCACGCTTGGCGAAGGTCGACATGCGCCCAGCCTACGACCGCGCGGACGGTCCGCCCAGTGGACAGCGGCCCGAGTGTCAGCGCCGCGCGGCACAATGGCACCCATGACCAGCACGCCCCCGCCCAGCGGACTCGCCCCGGAGATCGCCGCGCGCCTCAAGCGCGGCCCCGACGGGCTCGTCCCCGCCATCGCCCAGCAGTACGACACCGGGGAGGTGCTGATGCTCGGCTGGATGGACGACGAGGCGCTGCACCGCACCCTCACCACGGGGCGCTGCACCTACTGGTCCCGCAGCCGCCGCGCGTACTGGGTCAAGGGCGACACCTCGGGACACGTCCAATGGGTGAAGTCCGTCGCGCTGGACTGCGACGCGGACACCGTCCTCGTCAAGGTCGACCAGGTGGGCGCCGCCTGCCACACCGGGGACCGCACCTGCTTCGACGCCGACGTGCTGCTGAACGACGCCGATTCCGGCGCACCGGGCGCGGATCAGTAGGGTCAGCCGCCATGGACCTCGAGACCTTCCGCAAGCTCGCCACCGACCGGCGCGTCGTCCCGGTCACCCGCAAGCTCCTCGCCGACGGCGACACCCCGGTCGCGCTCTACCGCAAGCTCGCCGCCGAGCGCTCCGGCACCTTCCTGCTGGAGTCCGCGGAGAACGGCCGCTCGTGGTCCAGGTACTCCTTCGTGGGCGTCCGCTCGGCGGCCACCCTCACCTCCCGCGAAGGACAGGCCCACTGGCTCGGCACCCCACCGGTCGGCGTCCCCGTCGACGGCGACCCGCTCGCCGCCCTGCGCGCCACCATCGAGACCCTGCACACCCCCCACCAGGAGGGGCTGCCGCCCTTCACCGGCGGCATGGTCGGCTACCTCGGCTACGACATCGTGCGCCGCCTGGAGAAGATCGGCCCCGGCGACCGCGACGACCTGCGGCTGCCCGAGCTGACCATGCTCCTGACCAGCGACCTCGCCGTGATGGACCACTGGGAGGGCTCGGTCCTGCTGATCGCCAACGCGATCAACCACAACGACCTCGACACCGGCGTCGACGAGGCGTACGCGGACGCCGTCGCCCGGCTCGACGCGATGGAGGCCGACCTCGGCCGCGCCGTGCCCCAGCCGCCCGCCGTGCTGCCGCCCTCCGAACTGCCCGAGTACACCGCGCTCTGGGGCGGCCCCGACTTCATGGCCGCCGTCGAGGACGTCAAGGAACGCATCAGGGCGGGCGAGGCGTTCCAGGTCGTCCCCTCCCAGCGCTTCGAGACCCCCTGCACGGCGAGCGCGCTCGACGTCTACCGGGTGCTGCGGGCCACCAACCCGTCCCCGTACATGTACCTGTTCCGCTTCGACGGCTTCGACGTCGTCGGCTCGTCCCCCGAGGCGCTCGTCAAGGTCGAGGACGGCCGCGCCATGGTCCACCCCATCGCCGGCACCCGGCACCGCGGCGCCACCCCGCAGGAGGACCAGGCCCTCGCCGACGAACTGCTCGCCGACCCCAAGGAGCGCGCCGAGCACCTGATGCTCGTCGACCTCGGGCGCAACGACCTCGGACGGGTCTGCGAACCGGGCTCCGTCGAGGTCGTCGACTTCATGTCCGTCGAGCGGTACTCGCACGTCATGCACATCGTCTCCACGGTCACCGGCCGGGTCGCCGCCGGGCGCACCGCCTTCGACGTGCTGACCGCCTGCTTCCCGGCCGGCACCCTCTCCGGCGCCCCCAAGCCCCGCGCCATGCAGATCATCGACGAACTGGAGCCCTCCAGGCGGGGGTTGTACGGCGGCTGCGTCGGCTACCTGGACTTCGCGGGCGACTCCGACACCGCCATCGCCATCCGCACCGCCCTGCTGCGCGACGGCACCGCCTACGTCCAGGCGGGCGCCGGGATCGTCGCCGACTCCGACCCCGTCGCCGAGGACCAGGAGTGCCGCAACAAGGCCGCCGCGGTCCTGCGCGCCGTCCACACCGCCAACCGGCTCGGCCGATAGGGCGCGGATCACGGAGCCCCGGGTGACCGTCCGCCCGGGGTTCAGGCGATAGTGGAGTACGTGACTGCTGTTCCTCACCCCCGTTCCGAAGCCGCGGGACCCGACCGGGCCGGCCGCCGCAGCCTCGCGCTCGCCCTGCTGAGCGGCGCCCTGGGCGCGGCCGTCGCCCTGCTGTCGACCCGGCAGCGCTGGTCGGAGGGCATCGCGACGGTCGCGGGCGGCGACTTCCCGCTCACCGCGAAGGGCAGCGACGTCACCGGCGTCCCCGCCGCCCTCGCCATAGTGGGCCTCGCCGCGCTCGTCGCCGTCTTCGCCGTCCGCCGCGGTGGACGCCTCCTCGTCGCGGGAGTGCTCGCGCTCTCCGGCGCCGGGACCGTCGTCGCCGCGCTGCTCGGCGCCTCCGACTCCGCGGCGCTCGACGAGCAGGCCGCCCAGGCCGCGGGCGACACCTCGGCCACCGTGCACGCCCTGTCGCACACCGCGTGGCCGTACGTCGCGGCCGTCGGCGGCGCCCTGCTGCTGCTGGCCGGGCTGCTCGCGCTGCGCTACGGCCGCCGCTGGCCCGCGATGTCCGGCCGCTACGAGCGCGACGGCACGCCCCGCCCGCGCCGCGCCCCCGTCCGCACCGACCCGGACCGCCCCGAGGACATCTGGAAGGCCCTCGATCGCGGCGAGGACCCCACCGGAGCCTAGGATTCCGGCGGTTCTCCGCGTCTAGCCGCCCGGGGCGGCCCGCGTCAAGACCGGGGTGACGCGTGGGCCCGGGGGCGCACGGCGTCACCGTCCGCCTGACCTGGCCGGGCGCCGTCTGGGACGCCGTGACGTCCTTCTCGCGCCAGGTGGTGAAAGGCGCGAGGGGGTTTCCGGGTCCCCGATGCGGTTAAAGATCAGGCCGTGATCGACGGGCATCTCGCTGTCGAGGCGGGGCGCGGTCACCTGCGAGAGCACGTTGTACGTACAGTCCGTACTGTCTGAACGGTGGGTGTTCGCGTGAGGCCGGTCAAGACCCGAGCGAAGGAGCACGGCACCATGCGCCCGCAGATCGTCAATCACCCCGAAAACGCCACCGAGCACGCCCTCGAAGGGCTGGCCCTCACCCATCCGCACCTCATCGCCCACGACCCGGTGACCGGTCTCGTCACCCGCGCGCGGCCCGCACGGGACAAGGTCGGCCTGGTCTCGGGCGGCGGCTCGGGACACGAACCGCTGCACGCCGGATTCGTCGGCACCGGCATGCTCGACGTGGCGGTGCCCGGCGCCCTGTACGCCAGCCCGACGGCGCTCCAGGTCCAGGCCGGGACGGTCGCCGCCGACTCCGGGCGGGGCGTGGTGCAGATCGTGAAGAACTACACGGGCGACGTCCTCAACTTCCGCATCGCCGGCGAACTCGCCGAGGACGAGGCCGTCCTGACCGAGGTCGTCCTCGTCGACGACGACCTCGCCACCGACCGCGGCGACGCCGACGGCCCCGGCCGGCGCGGCACGGCCGCCGTGCTCGCCGTCGAGAAGATCTGCGGGGCCGCCTCCGAGGCGGGCGCCGGCCTCGCCGAGGTCGCCGCCCTCGGCCGACGGGTCGCGGGCCGAGCCCGCACCATCGGCCTCGCGCTGCGGGCCGGCACCCACCCGGGCGCCGCCGAACCCGCGTTCGTCCTGCCGGACGGCGTGATCGAACTCGGCGTCGGCATCCACGGCGAACGCGGCACCGGCCGCGTCCCCCTCGCCGACGCCGACGGCCTGATCGCCCACCTCGTCGACCCCCTCGCCGAAGCCCTGGCCCTGACCCGCGGCTCCTCGGTGATCGCCGTCGTCAACGGCCTCGGCGGCACCAGCCCGCTGGAACTGTCCATCGCCGCCCGCGCCACCCACCACCGCCTCAAGGACCTCGGCGTCACGGTGGCCCGCTCCCTGGCCGGCACCTACGTCACCTCCCTCGACATGCACGGCGTCTCGGTGACCCTGCTCCCCGCCGACGACGACCTGCTGCCGCTCTGGGACGCGCCCGTCCGCACCCCGGCCCTCACCTGGTGACGGCACCCGACCCACCGACCCGACAGGAACCCATGGAGGACACCCCGTGAGCACCGCGCCGGACACCGCCCCCGAGAACCCCAGGGAAAGCACCCCACAGACCGTCGTCCCGCACACCACCCCCCTCCCCGCCCCGGTCCCCTCGCAGGTCACCACCCTCGTCGACGGGTTCGGCGGCCGCTGGACGACCGGGATCCTCGCCGCCTTCCTCCAGGGCGGCGACGGCGGCGACGGCCGCGCCGAGGAACTGGGCCGGCTCGACCGGCTCGCCGGCGACGGCGACTTCGGCACCAACATCACCTCCGCCCTCGACCGCGCCCGCCAGGCCCTGGAGGCCGAGCCGCCGCAGGACTACCGGGGCTGGCTGACCGCCGTCTCCCGCGGCTTCCTCGGCACCGGCGGCACCTCGGGACCGCTGTTCGGGATGTTCTTCCGCGACCTCGCCCGCTGCTGCGACACCGGCGAACCCACGCTCGCCGAGTTCTCCGCCGGACTCACCGCCGCCGTGGCCACCGTGCAGCGCTACGGCAAGGCCGAGGTCGGCCACAAGACCATGGTCGACGCCCTGGTGCCCGCCGCCAGGACCCTGGAGGCGGAGGTCGCAGCGGGCAGCCAGGCCGCCGACGCCCTCGCGCGCACCGCCGACGCGGCCGTCGAGGGCGCCCGCGGCACCGCGGCCCTGCTCGCCAGGCGGGGCCGCGCCAGCTACGTGGGCGACGTGGCGCGCGGAGTGCTCGACCCCGGGGCCGCCGCCGCGGCCATCGTGCTCCAGGCCGCCTCCGCGGCCCAGTCCGGCACCACCGTCGACACCGGGTGGGTCACCGCCTGACGCCCGCTCGGGGGCGGGCGGCGCGGCCCCACGGCGGCGCCCCCACGCCGTCTCCCGGGACGCCCCGCACCCCCGTCCCCACCGGCTCTCCCACCCGGTGAGGCCGCGGGGGCGGCCCTTTACGATCAAGTCCCGGGCGACGTGGAGGGAGCGCGCGACGTGACGCCACCGAAGGGCATCGACCGCCAGTCCTCGACGCCCTACTACCAGCAACTCGTCGACCTCCTCGAACGCCGTCTCGCGAGCGCCGAGATCCCGCCGGGCCGGCGGCTGCCCAGCGAGAACGACCTCTGCAAGGAGTACGGGCTCTCCCGCGCGACGGTCCGCCAGGCGCTCCAGGTCCTCGAGTCACGGGGACGGGCCACCAGGATCGCCGGCCGGGGCGTCTTCGCCGTCCGGCCGGCCACCGCGGCCGACGACGGCTGGACCGTCCGGCGCCCCGAGGACTTCCTGGAGAACGCCCTCGGCCACCGCAACCGCTCCGTCCGCACCAGGGTCCTCGCCCACGGCCCCGCCGTCCTGCCGGAGTTCGCGTGCGGCGCGCTCCGGCTCCCGGAGGGCACCACCGGCTACGCGCTCGTCCGGCTGCGCACCCTCGACGGCGTCCCCGCGCTCTACGGCGTCCACTACAGCCCGCCCGCCCTCGCCCCGGTCGTCGCCGCCAGCACCGAGGTACTGGCGGGCCGGGCCTCGCTCGGCCTCGCCCTGGCCGGCGCCGGCTACCCGCTGGGCGGCGCCCACCGCTCGGCGCGCGCCGTGACGCCGCCCGCCGAGGCCGCCGAGGCCCTCGGCATCGCACCGGCCACCCCCACCCTGCACATCCGCCGCACCTCGTGGACCCCGGCGGGAGAGCGGTTCGACGTCCACGACGCCTGGGTGCGCGGCGACGTCGTGGAGATGGAGGCGACCGTCGAGCTGACCGGCGCGGCGGTCGCCGACGCCGCGAGGGCGCGCGCGGGGTGACCCCGGGCTCCCGGCTCCGCCTCCGTGCGGGACAATGTCGGTGAGCGTCCGGCTCAGCACGTACACAGCAACGTTCACGGGAACGTTCACTGGAACAAGGAGCAAGTCATGGCGGGCAGCAGCCACGGACACACCCCGGCCGCCTGGACCGGTGTCACCATCGCCTTCATCGGTTTCTGCGTCTCGGGCGCCTTCATGGTCATGGCCCAGCCCGTGGGCTTCTGGGCCGGCATGGTGGTCGTGCTCCTCGGCGGTGTCGTCGGCCTGGTGATGCGCGGGATGGGATTCGGCCAGCCGAAGGGTGACCACGAGGGTCTCCAGGCCACCCCGCACGCCACGGCCGGCGCCAAGGGCTGACACCGGGCACCGGGCACCAAGCCCGCCCCGACCGCCCGGCCGCCGGGGCGCCGGGCCGCCGTCTCTGTGCGGCGACCGCGCCACGACGTCCCCCAGGGGCGGCCCGCACCACCGGGCCGCCCCTGAGCGCGTTCCGGACCGGGGGAGGGCACAATGCGAGACGTGGACGCCGACAGCCAGAGGGCCGCACCGCGGCCCGCCCCCGCTCCGGACACCCCGGACACCCGGGGCACCGCCGCCCGGCTCGCCGCCCCCGCCGGGGTGCTCGCGGCCACCGCCTGCGCCTTCGCCTACGTCGCGGCCGTCGACCCGGGACAGCCCGGCCACTACCCGGTCTGCCCGCTGTTCCGCTTCACCGGCCTGTACTGCCCCGGCTGCGGCGGACTGCGCAGCGCGCACGCCTTCGCGCACGGCGACCTCCTCGCCGCCCTCCAGGACAACGCGCCCGCCGTCCTCGGCTACCTGGCGGCCGGCGCGCTGTGGACCGTATGGGTGGTGCGCGCGGCGCGCGGCCGTCCGCTGCGGCTCGGCCTCGCCCCCGTATGGCTGTGGACACTCGGCGCGTTGCTGCTGGTCTTCACGGTTGTCCGGAACCTGCCGTTCGGTGGCTGGCTGCATCCTTGATCAATTCGGGGACGTCCAGGTAGTGGGACCGGCGTCAACCGGATGCGAGCCAACCGCCCTCCTGCGGATACCATCGCAGTGACCACCGGTTTTCCACCGGTCGCCGCAACTCTCCACCGTCTGGAAGGGGGCCGCTCGCGTGAGTGTGCTCGACGAGATCATCGACGGAGTCCGTGCCGACCTCGCGGAGCGGCAGGCGCGCGTCAGCCTCGACGAGCTGAAGGAGCGCGCGGCGAAGGCTCCCGCGGCCAAGGACGGCATCGCCGCCCTGCGCGGCGACGGCGTCAAGGTGATCTGCGAGGTCAAGCGCTCCAGCCCCTCCAAGGGCGCGCTGGCCACCATCGCCGACCCCGCCGCGCTCGCCGCCGACTACGAGGCGGGCGGCGCCGCCGTCATCTCCGTCCTCACCGAACAGCGCCGCTTCGGCGGCTCGCTCGCCGACCTCGAAGCGGTCCGCGCGCGCGTCGACATCCCCGTGCTGCGCAAGGACTTCATCGTCACCTCGTACCAGCTCTGGGAGGCCCGCGCCTACGGCGCCGACCTCGCGCTGCTGATCGTGGCCGCCCTGGAGCAGCCCGCCCTCGAATCCCTCATCGAGCGCGCCGAATCCATCGGGCTCACCCCGATCGTCGAGGTCCACGACGAGGACGAGGTGGAGCGCGCGGTCGACGCGGGCGCCAAGGTCATCGGCGTCAACGCGCGCGACCTGAAGACGCTCGAGGTCGACCGGGGCACCTTCGAGCGGGTCGCCCCCGAGATCCCCGACACCCTCGTCAAGATCGCCGAGTCCGGTGTCCGCGGCCCGCACGACCTCATCGCCTACGCCAACGCCGGCGCCGACGCCGTCCTGGTCGGCGAGTCCCTGGTCACCGGCCGCGACCCGAAGACGGCCGTCGCCGACCTGGTCGCCGCGGGCGAACACCCCGCGATCCGGCACGGCCGGAGCTGACCGGCTGATCAGCTGATCACGCGATAGAGTCCCTTCCGATGAACGTGACCACCCGCACCGTCTCCACGGACCGCTACGCCCGCCTCGCGCGCGGCTGCCGGCCCCGTGGCTGCCGTGCCCCCGCCCGCCGGGTGCACGGCCGACGCGTGCGGTACGTCATCGGGGACGAACCCGGGCAGGTCAACGGCCGTCGATGGCAGCGCCCCTCAAGGGGCGCGGGGAAGTGCGTGACCAGCGGCTGACGGGCCCGTCCCGCGGTCGACCCCGCCCCCACGGCGACGAGTGCGTTCCACCGACTCCACCGTGAGGTTTCCGTATGCCCAGCGAGTTCTTCATTCCCGACCCCGACGGTCGACTCCCCAGCGCCGAGGGCTACTTCGGCGCGTTCGGCGGCAAGTTCATCCCGGAGGCGCTGGTCGCCGCCGTGGACGAGGTCGCCGTCGAGTACGACAAGGCCAAGCACGACCCCGAGTTCGCCCGCGAACTCGACGACCTGCTGGTCAACTACACCGGCCGCCCCAGCTCCCTCACCGAGGTGCCGAGGTTCGCCGAACACGCCGGTGGCGCCCGGGTCTTCCTCAAGCGCGAGGACCTCAACCACACCGGCTCGCACAAGATCAACAACGTGCTCGGGCAGGCCCTGCTCACCCGGCGGATGGGCAAGACCCGCGTCATCGCCGAGACCGGCGCGGGCCAGCACGGCGTCGCCACCGCGACCGCCTGCGCCCTCTTCGGCCTCGACTGCACCATCTACATGGGCGAGATCGACACCCAGCGGCAGGCCCTGAACGTGGCCCGGATGCGCATGCTGGGCGCCGAGGTCGTCTCCGTGAAGTCCGGCAGCCGCACCCTCAAGGACGCCATCAACGAGGCGTTCCGCGACTGGGTCGCCAACGTCGACCGCACCCACTACCTCTTCGGCACCGTCGCGGGACCGCACCCCTTCCCCGCCATGGTCCGCGACTTCCACCGGGTCATCGGCGTCGAGGCCAGGCGGCAGATCCTGGAGCGCGCCGGACGGCTGCCCGACGCCGCCATCGCCTGCGTCGGCGGCGGCTCCAACGCCATCGGCCTCTTCCACGCCTTCATCCCCGACACCGGCGTCCGCCTCATCGGCTGCGAGCCCGCGGGGCACGGCGTCGAGACCGGCGAGCACGCGGCCACCCTCACCGCGGGCGAGCCCGGCATCCTGCACGGCTCCCGCTCCTACGTCCTCCAGGACGAGGAGGGCCAGATCACCGAGCCCTACTCGATCTCGGCGGGCCTCGACTACCCCGGCATCGGCCCCGAGCACTCCTGGCTCAAGGACAGCGGACGCGGCGAGTACCGCGCGGTCACCGACGACGACGCGATGCGCGCGCTGCGGCTGCTCTCGCGCGCCGAGGGCATCATCCCGGCCATCGAGAGCGCGCACGCCCTGGCCGGCGCGCTGGAGGTCGGCAGGGAACTCGGCGAGGACGGCCTGATCGTCGTCAACCTGTCGGGGCGCGGCGACAAGGACATGGACACGGCCGCCCGCTACTTCGGCCTGTACGACACCGACGCCGAGGTCGCCGCCGACGCGACGGACACCGCCGAGATCGAGGGGGACGCCAAGTGAGCGGCAACATCCGGCTGTTGAGCGACACCCTCGCCGCGGCCAAGGCCGAGGACAGGGCCGCGCTCATCGCCTACCTGCCGGCCGGGTTCCCGACCGTGGACGGCGGCATCGAGGCGGTCAAGGCCGCCCTCGACGGCGGCGCCGACGTCGTCGAGGTGGGCCTGCCGCACAGCGACCCCGTCCTCGACGGTCCCGTCATCCAGACCGCCGACGACATCGCCCTGCGCGGCGGCGTCAAGATCGCGGATGTGCTGCGGACGGTCCGTGAGGCCCACGAGGCGACCGGCAAGCCGATCCTCGTCATGACGTACTGGAACCCCATCGACCGCTACGGCGTCGAGCGGTTCACCGCCGAACTCGCCGAGGCGGGCGGCGCCGGCTGCATCCTGCCCGACCTGCCGGTGCAGGAGGCGGCCCTGTGGCGCGAGCACGCCGAGAAGCACCAGCTCGCCACGGTCTTCGTGGTCGCCCCCAGCAGCAGGGACGCCCGGCTCGCCGAGATCACCGCGGCGGGCAGCGGCTTCGTCTACGCGGCCTCCCTGATGGGCGTCACCGGCACCCGCGCCTCCGTCGGCGCGCAGGCCGAGGCGCTGGTGGCACGGACCAGGGCCACCGGCACCGGCCTGCCGGTCTGCGTCGGCCTCGGCGTCTCCGACGCGGCCCAGGCCGCCGAGGTCGCCGGCTTCGCGGACGGGGTGATCGTCGGCTCGGCCTTCGTCAAGCGGATGCTGGACGCGCCGGACGACGCGGCCGGCGTCGAGGCGGTCCGCGCTCTCGCGGGCGACCTGGCGAAGGGCGTGCGCCGACGGGCGTGACCCGCGGGACCCGGTCACTCGAACGGGTGGACATACGGCCGGGGAGGCGCTCAGCGCCTCCCCGGTTCGTTCTGGGGGTGTGAGCGAGAAGAACCGAGACGGAAAGCGCACCGCCCGTGAGCGGCTGGCGGTCGAGCGCGAGAAGCAGAAGGCCTCGGACAGGCGGCGGCGCACGCTGATCGTCGGCGCCGGCGTGGTGTGTGTCCTGGGCCTCGCGGCGGTGATCGGCGTGGTCGCCGCGAGCGCGGGCAAGGACAAGAACAGCGCCTCGGGGGGCCCGGTCGTCGCCCCCTCCGGCGCCCAGGGCAAGGACAGCCTGGCGATCCCGGTCGGCAAGGAGGGCGCGAAGTCGACGCTCACCGTCTGGGAGGACTTCCGCTGCCCGGCCTGCAAGGGCTTCGAGACGACGTACCGGCCCACCGTCAGCGAGCTGGTCGCCGCGGGACAGCTCCAGGTCCAGTACCACCTGGTCACCCTCATCGACGGCAACCTCCGCGGCACCGGCTCGCGGGTCGCGGCCAACGCGGCGGCCTGCGCCCAGGACGCCGGGAAGTTCCCCGCCTACCACGACGTCCTCTACGACAACCAGCCCGCCGAGACCGACGATGCCTACGCCAAGAGCGACAAGCTGATCGAGCTGGCGGGCAAGGTCGACGGCCTCGACACGCCGGCGTTCCGCTCCTGTGTGGACGACGGCACCCACAACAGCTGGGTCGCCAAGTCCAACGACGCCTTCCGGGCCGGCGGCTTCTCCGGCACGCCGACGGTCCTGCTGAACGGCAAGAACATCTACGCGGACCAGTCGATGACCCCCGCCAAGCTCAAGCAGCTGGTGCAGCAGGCGGCCGCAGGGTAAGCGGGATTCTCACGTCCCCGTTATGGACCCGTAGCCGGACCGCTCGACCCGCACCCGGCCCGGCACGGTAGCGTCGACCCTGCCATGGAACTTGCCTACATTCCCAGCCCGTCGCGCGGGGTGCTGTATCTCGGCCCCGTTCCGCTGCGCGGCTACGCGTTCTGCATCATCATCGGCGTCTTCGTCGCGGTCTGGCTCGGCAACAAGCGCTGGGTCGCCCGCGGCGGCAGGACCGGTACGGTGGCCGACATCGCGGTCTGGGCCGTGCCGTTCGGCCTGGTCGGCGGGCGTCTCTACCATGTGATCACGGACTACGAGCTGTACTTCAGCGAGGGCCGTGACTGGGTGGACGCCTTCAAGGTGTGGGAGGGCGGTCTCGGTATCTGGGGCGCCATCGCGCTCGGCGCGGTCGGCGCGTGGATCGGCTGCCGCCGCCGCGGCATCCCGCTCCCCGCCTACGCCGACGCCATCGCCCCCGGCATCGTCCTCGCGCAGGCCATCGGCCGCTGGGGCAACTGGTTCAACCAGGAGCTGTACGGCAAGGAGTCGACCCTCCCCTGGGCGCTGCACATCACCTCCTCCGCGGACGGCCGGGTGCCCGGGTACTACCAGCCGACGTTCCTGTACGAGTCCCTGTGGTGCGTCGGTGTCGCGTTCCTCGTGATCTGGGCCGACCGGCGCTTCCGGCTCGGGCACGGCCGGGCGTTCGCGCTCTATGTCGCCGCGTACTGCGTGGGCCGGTTCTGGATCGAGTACCTGCGGGTGGACGACGCCCACCACATCCTCGGCCTGCGGCTGAACGACTGGACCGCGCTGATCGTCTTCCTGCTCGCGGTGGCCTACATCGTGATCTCGTCGAAGAAGCGGCCGGGCCGCGAGGAGATCGTGGAGCCGGGCGCGGCGGACGACGACGGTGACGGCGCCGGCACGGACGGCGCCACCGCCGACGTCGAGGACGGGGCGAAGCCGGGCGAGGCCGCGGCCGAGAAGCCCGGGAAGGCCGACCTCACCAAGGCCGCGGGGGCCGCTGAGCCCGCGAAGCCGGGGACGACCGCGAAGCCGGGGACGGCGGAGTCCGGGGCCGCGAAGCCCGGGACGGCGAAGCCTGGGGCCGCGAAGTCCGGGGCCGTTGAGTCCGGGACGGCGGAGACGGCCGGCGTCGAGTCCGCCAAGCCCGGGGCGGCCGGCGCGGAGTCCGCCGCCAAGAACTGACACGGCCGGTACGGCAGCATCGCGCCGAGGGCGCCCGGGACGAGCGTCCCGGGCGCCCTCGGCTTTTGTCGGCGTCCTTCTCCGGGGCGAGGGAATCCGCTGGTCAGCGGCGCTCGGCCAGGGCCAGGGTGCGGCGGGCCAGGGCCACCACCGCCGCGTCCACGAAGGCGCCGTTCGGCAGCGCCTGGGCGCCCCGCTCGGTCGCCGCGGCCCGCACCACCGCCTCGGCCTCCTCGACCTCGTGCGTAGTGGGCAGGTAGGCGCGGGCGATCAGCGGGAGCTGACGGGGGTGGATCGCGGCCCGGCCGAGGAAGCCGAGGGCGCGGCCGTGGGCGCAGGAGGCGGCCAGGCCCTCCAGGTCGCGGATGTCGGGGTGGACGGACTGGGCCGGCGCGGGCAGGCCCGCCGCGCGGGCGGCGACGACCACCCGGGAACGGGACCAGTCGAGGCCCGCGTCGTGCCGGACGCCCAGATCGGCCCTGAGGTCCGCCTCGCCGAGGGCGATGCCCCGCACGGCGGGTCCGGCGGCGGCGATGGCGTGGGCGTGCTCGACGGCCAGGGCCGATTCCAGGAGCGCGTACAGCGGGGTGGCGCCGGTGGTGGCGGTGAGGCGAGTGATCAGGTCGGGGGAGGTCACCTTGGGCAGCCGCAGGCCGGCGAGACCGGGCAGCGGTGCGGCGAACAGCGACTTCAGGTCCTGCTCGGCCAGCGGGCCGTCGAGGGCGTTCACCCGGACGTGGACCGGGACCGGCTGGGGGTCGGTGAGGAGTTCCGCGGTCGCCGACCTGGCGTGGTCCTTGCGGTCGGGGGCGACCGCGTCCTCCAGGTCGACGATCACGACGTCGGCGCCGCTGACGAGCGCCTTCGCGACCAGGTCAGGACGGTCGCCGGGGGCGTAGAGCCAGGTCAGCGGGATGGTGCCGGTGGTCATACGGCGCCCTCCTCGCGCAGCGCGGCGACCTCGGCGGCGCTCAGGCCGAGGGCGGTCAGGACGGTGTCGGTGTCGGCGCCGTGCGGGCGGCCGGCCCAGCGGATCGCGCCGGGGGTCGCGGAGAGCCGGAAGAGGACGTTCTGCATGCGCAGTGGGCCGAGATCGGGATCGTCGACGGTGGTGATCGTGCCGAGGGCCGCGTACTGCGGGTCGGTCATCACGTCCCTGACGTCCTGGACGGGTGCGACCGCCGCGTCCGCCTTCTCGAAGGCCGCGAGGACCTCGTCGCGGTCGCGGGCGGCGATCCAGCCGCCGACCGCGGCGTCCAGCACATCGGCGTGCGCGGCCCGCCGCGCGCCGGTCGCGAACCACGGCTCGTCGATCAGTTCGGGGCGCCCCACCAGCCGCATCACCCGTTCGGCGACGGACTGCGCGGAGGTGGAGACGGCGACCCAGGCGCCGTCGGCGGTGCGGTAGGTGCCGCGCGGCGCGTTGTTTTGGGAGCGGTTGCCGGTGCGCGGCTGGACATGGCCGAGCTGGTCGTACCAGAGGGGCTGCGGGCCGAGGACGGTGAGGATCGGCTCGATGATCGCCATGTCGACGACCTGGCCCCGCCCGGTGCGTTCGCGGGCGGTGAGCGCCGCCAGCACGGCGTAGGCGGTGGCGATGCCCGCGATCGAGTCGGCGAGTCCGAACGGCGGCAGGGTCGGCGGCGCGTCCGGTTCGCCGGTGATCGCGGCGAAGCCGCTCATCGCCTCGGCGAGGGTGCCGAAGCCGGGGCGGTGCGCGGACGGCCCGAACTGGCCGAAGGCGGTGACCCGGGCGAGGACGAGGCGCGGGTTGACGGCGGACAGCTCGGGCCAGCCGAGGTCCCACTTCTCCAGGGTGCCGGGGCGGAAGTTCTCCACGACGACGTCGGCGTCCTCGACCAGCCGCAGCAGGGTGTCCCGGCCGCCGGGCCGCGACAGGTCGAGGGTGATCGTGTGCTTGTTGCGGCCGAGCAGCTTCCACCAGAGGCCGATGCCGTCCTTGGCCGGGCCGTGGCCGCGGGCGGGGTCGGGTTTCGCCGGGTGTTCGACCTTGACGACGTCGGCGCCGAAGTCACCGAGGAGGGTCGCGGCGAGGGGGCCCGCGAACAGGGTGGCCAGGTCCAGGACGCGCAGACCGGTCAGCGGGGGAGCGGCGGGGGCGGGGAGGGGATCGGGGACGGCGGTCACGGTGGCGCCCTCGACGGTGCGCGGCGGTTCGGTGCGGGTCATGGGCGGGTGGCCTCCCGGTGGGTGAGCTGGGCGAGGGTGTCGAAGCCGATGCCGTCGCATCCGGCGACGGAGGTGGCGAGGCGGTTGCCCAGGGGCGCCGTCCAGTGCTCGGGGAGGGCGTCGGGACCACCGGCCAGCAGTCCGGCGATCGAACCGGCGGTGGCGCCGACCGAGTCGGTGTCCCAACCCCCGGAGACGGCACGGGAGATGGAGCCGGTGAAGTCGCCGTCGGCGTGGGTGAGGGCGGCGGCGAGCAGCGCGGTGTTGGGAACGGCGTGCACCCAGTGGTGCGTCGGGCCGTGCAGGGCGTGCAGCGTGTCCACGACGGTGTCGAAGTCGTCGTGTGCGGTGGCGAGTTCGACGGCGTGCCGGACGGCGCGGGCGAGCCGGGAGCGGGGCGGTACGACGGTGAGGCCGGCGCGCAGGCAGGTGTGGACGTCGGTGTCGCCGGTGGCCGCGGTGGCGATGGCGGCGGCCGTGAACATCGCCGCGTGGACGCCGCTCGCGGTGTGGGTGAGGGTGGCGTCGCGGTGGGCCTGCGCGGCGGCGGCGCCTGGGTCGCCCGGGTTGGTCCAGCCGTGCACGTCGGCGCGGATCAGGGCGCCGATCCACTCCCGGAACGGGTTGCGGTGGCGGGCGGTGTCCGGGGGTTCGAGGCCGTCGAGGAGGTTGCGGTAGGCGACGCGTTCGGCGGTGAAGGTGCGGCCGGCCGGGAGTTCCTCCAGCCAGAGGCGGGCCACGTCCTCGGTGCCGAAGTCCCGGCCGTGGCGGCGCAGCAGCAGGAGGTTGAGGACCGGGTAGTCGAGGTCGTCGTCCTCGGGCATGCCGTCGATGTTCTCGGCGAGGGAGGTGCCGGCCGAGCGGCGGTTCCAGGGGTGCGCGGCGAGCAGCCGCGCGGGGACGCCCCTGGCGGTGAAGTAGCGGGTGGGCGGCCAGTTGCCCGCGGCCCGTCCGAGCCCGCGGATCGCGGACAGCGGCAGCTTCTCGACGGGTTTGCCGAGCAGGCACCCGACGGCCCGCCCGAGCCAGGCGGCCTCCAGGCGGGCGGGGTCGGGGGCCGCCCGCCGCTCCTGGGGTCCGGTGCCGGGCGGGCGGTGCCGGCCGGCCGGGGTCCCGCCGGTGCCGGGGTGTCCGTGGCCGGGCGGGGTCGGCCAGTCGGGGCAGCGGCGGACGATGGCCGGCAGGTCGGTGGGCTCGTCCGGGGTCAACGGGCTGGTGAGCGCCGCGAGTTCGTCGAGGAGTTCGGCGGCGAGGCGGCGCAGCCCGCGGGCGGTCGGGGTGGGGGAGGCGCCCGCGCGGGGCGGTGCCTGGTGGCCGCCCGCCGCCGTCCACCGGGCCTCGATCGCCGTCGCGTCACGGCCGTCCTGGCGGGCCTGCCGGAGTTCATGGCCCACCAGGTCCTCCGGCTGGACCCAGGTCAGGCGGAGCACCGGCCGCCGTCCAGCAGTGCGAACGCCGTCTCGTGGGCCTGGCGTTGGCGCACGTCACGGGCGTGGATCTCGCGGGCCACCTCCGTGAGGGTGGCGGCCGGCTCCCACAGGTCGAGCCGGCTGGCCTCGGCCACCGCCTCGGACCACTCGCGCGGCACCGGCGAGCCGAGGGCGCCCGCGAGCGCTCCGGCCATCGTGGCGATGGAGTCGCAGTCGCGGCCGTAGTTCACCGAACCCAGCACCGCCTGCCGGTAGTCGCCGTCGGCGACCAGCAACATGCCGAGCGCCACCGGGAGTTCCTCGATGGAGTGCAGCCGGGACGGGCGGCGGGCACCGAGCGAGGGGCTGCGGTAGTCGGGGCCGACCGTGTCGAAGGGCGCCACCGCCCGCCGCATCGGCGCCAGCGCCGACTCGAAGTCCCGGTGTGCGCGGGCGACTTCGCAGACCCGCTCGATCGCCGCGCGGGTGCCGTCCTTCGCGAGGGCCAGGCCCGCCGCGACCGCCGACTGCGCCGTCGCGCCCGGGGTGCAGGCGGCGGCGACCGTCGCCGCGAAGACGGCCGCCGCCTCCCTGCCGTACGACGACTGGTGGGCGCCCGCGACCTCCAGCGCCTCGGCGTAGGCGCCCGCCGGGTTCGCCGCGTTGACCAGGCCGACCGGCGCCACGTACATCGCCGCACCGCAGTTGACGATGTTGCCGACGCCCGCCTCCCTGGGGTCGACATGGCCGTGGTGCAGGCGGGCCACCAGCCACTTCTCGGCCAGGAACACCCGGTGCAGGGGGAGCGTCTCGGCCTCCAGCTCCGGGATCCAGCGCGGGTTCGTCATCAGGTCGGGGACCAGGTGGTCGGCGATCGCGTAGGCGTCCAGGTGGTCGCGGACCCGCGCGTAGACCCTGACCAGGGCGTGGGTCATCAAGGTGTCGTCGGTGACATGGCCGTCGCCCTTGTGGTACGGGGCGAGGGGGCGGGCGGTGCGCCAGGCGTCGCCGTGCCAGGGGCCGACGATCCCGGTGATCCGGCCGCCGTGCCGTTCGAGGATCTGCTCGGGGGAGTAGCCCTCCACGGGGCCGCCGAGCGCGTCCCCGACGGCGGCCCCGACCAGCGCGCGGGCGAACCGGCCGGCCAGCGCCGTAGAAGTAACGGTTTGTGCTGTCTTTACCGTTTGGGCTGTTTCGATGCTCATGGGGCGCATCATCCCCTCGTCGGGGCCGGTCGGACGGTTTCCAGCAGCCCGGCGAGTTCCACCAGGTCGGTGCCGGTGAGGCGGGGCAGGGCGCAGCCGGCCAGGGTGCGGCAGGCGTCCCGCCAGGCCGCCGGGATGGTCGCGGCGCCGCCGAGCGCGCCGGTGAGCGCGCCCGCGAGGGCGGGCGCCGAGTCGGCGACCCGGGACAGGCAGGCCGCGGCCGGTACCGCCTCCGCGATCCGGCCGTGCGCGGCGCGGGCCAGGGCGAGGGCGACCGGCACGGTCTCGGCGGCGGCGACGCCGTAGCTGTAGACGTGGTCGACGATCTCGTGTTCGAGCAGCGGTACGGCGGCGAAGGCGCCACCCGCTTCGGCCGCGAGCCGCAGCGCGTGCCGGGCGTTGCGGCCGATCTCGGTCGACCCGGGCAGTTCGGCGAGGGCGGCCTCCACGCAGACGGCGACGTCGGCGCCGGCCAGCGCGAGGCAGACGGCGGCGGCCATCGCCCGCGCGCCGTGCACGCCGTCGCCGTCCTGGGTGTAGCGGGCGTCGAACTCGGCGAGTCCGGCGGCTCGCCGTGGGTCGCCCGGGTGGATGACGGCGAGCACGCAGGCCCGGACGCAGGCCGCGTCGTCGAAGTGGTGCGGGTTGTCGTGGCCGGCGGCGGGCGGGCGCAGGCCCGCGGCGAGGTTGCCGAGGCCGGCCCGCACGGAGATCCGGGCCCGCAGTGGGCGGTGGGCCGGCCCGTCGGCGGGGGCGTCCCCGGCCGCCGCGGCGACCTCGCGCGCGACGGTGTTCCAGGTCAGGTCGATCGCGGCGCGGGTCCTGCGGTCCCGGCCGAGGTCGTCGAGCGGGTTGCAGGCGCCGGCCCGCAGCAGGGCCTCGGCCGTGAAGGCCGCCCACTCGGCGTCGTCCGAGGGGCCGAGCCGCAGCGGTCCCGGTGGCTGGTTGAGGGCGATGGGGACGGGCAGGGTGGTGGTCGCGTTCCGCTCGGCGAAGGTGTCCAGCCCACGGGCGAGGCGCCGGGTCCACTCGGGCATCAGGGCGGCCCGGTGCCGCCCGGCGGGCCACCCGGCGGCGTCCCCGACGGCGAGCCCGAGAAGCAGCCCTTCGACCCGCCGGCCGACGCCGGTGGCGGGCGGGGCGTTTCGGGTCCGTTCTGCCGGGGGGTTGATGCTGGGGCTGGGGCTGGGGCTGGGGCTGGGGCTGGGGCTGGGGCTGGGGCTGGGGCTGGGGTCGGGGTGCGGGGCTCGGTGTTCCGTGGGGGCGCGGTCGGAGGCCGGGTTTCGGCGTCCGGTCGGGTCGTGGTCGGGGTCCCGGTGTTGTCGTGCGGTCGGGTCGTGGGCGGCGGCCGGGTTTTGGCGTCCGGTGGCGTCGTGGTCGGGGTCCCGGTGCTGAAGCCCGGTCGGGGCGCGGTCGGAGGCCGGGTTCTGTCCGCCCGTCGGTTTGTGGCCGGGGCGCGGGTTCTGCCGTTCCGCGGGGTGGTGGTCCGGGTTCTGTCGTCCGGCCGGTTCGTGGCGGGGGTTCGGGTCCTGTTCTCCTGTTGGTCCGTGGCCGAGGCGGTCGGGGTGCGGGTCTGGTGGACTGTCCAATGTCCGGCCGCTGTTCGCGGCGCGGTGTCTCGGTTCGTGGGCGGGGTGCGGGTTCCGTCCGCCTGTCGGTCCGTGGTCGGAGTCCCGGTGTCCGCTCGTCGGTTCGTGGTCGGGGCGCGGAGCCTGGGGGCCGTCCGGTGCCGGGCCGCTGCTCCCGGTCCGGGCTCCCGTCCGTGCTTGCTCCCGGTCCCGTTCTCGGGTGCCGCCGGCCTCGGTCATCGGACCGCCTCGCTCGCGCCGCTGGTCACGTGCGTCCCGTCAGTCCCGTCCGCCTCGTGCGTCCCGTCCGCCTCGTGCGTCCCGTCCGTCAGGACGGTCGTCCTCCGGGGCGGGGTGGTCGACGTCGTCGTCGGGATGTGGGTGCGTGGGCCGGTGTGTCCGGGGGGTCGGTTCGGGTGGGCCGCCCGTTCGATCAGGCTGTCGGCGATGTCCAGGACGTGGTGTCCCGCCATCGACGGCAGGCAGCTCCCGCGCGCGGGTCCGATCGCCGCCGCCCACTCCGCCGGGATCGAGGCGGCGCCCCGTGTCGCACCCGCGAGGGCGCCCGCCACGGCGGCCGTGGTGTCGGCGTCGCGGCCCATGTTCACCGCCGTCAGGACGGCGGCGCCGAAGTCGCCGTCGGCTGCCGTGTACGCGCCGAAGGCCAGCGCGACCGCCTCGGGTGCCAGGTCGGTCCACGGGTAGCCGCGGATCACCGCAGCCGAGCGGACGGCGCGTTCCCCGCGGTGGGCGACGGCGACCGCGCGGCGCAGCGAGCGCGCCGTCCAGGAGTCCTCGGGGACGGCGGCCAGGGCCGCGGCGGCGACCGCGGGCGCCGGTGCTCCCGCCATCGCGGCGGCCACCCCGGCGGCGACGGCCCGGCCGCCGTAGAGGCCCTCGCCCTGGTGGCTGACCGAGCCGTCGATCGCGGCGAGCCTGGCCGCCTCGGCGGGGCGCCCGGCGGCGAACACCCCGCAGGCGGCGGCGCGCATCGCGAGCCCGTCGCTCCAGGCGTGCCGGTGCTGCGCTGAGGCGGGCGCGGTGAGGCCCTTGCGGAGGTTCTCCAGGGTGCCGCGCTCGCTGAACCCGGCGCCGCGGAAGGGCCCTTCGTCGCGGTCGGCGATCGACTCCCGCCAGGCCGCCTCGACCTGGGCCGGGGTGAGCGCCGCGCCGTGTCTGATCAGCAGCAGCCCGGAGAAGATCGTGTACTCGGTGTCGTCGGTGCCCGCCGGGCGGTCGGTGACGTACCCGGTGATGCGGCCCCAGCGGGCCCGGATCTCGGCGGGCCCGAGGTTCTCGGCGGGGGCTCCGAGGGCGTCTCCGACGGCGAGGCCGAGGAGGGCGCCGCGGGCCCGTTCGCGCAGGGCGCCGGTGTCCCGCGGCGGCGCCAGCGGGGGCAGGTGGTCGATCGTGGCCATGGGAGCCCTTCCGCCGGGGACCGTTTGCGGATGTGTCCCACCGGGGTGGCGCGGGGGAGCGCGGGCGGCCCCACCGTCACCCGGACGACATCTGATCAAGCACCTGCACGGATGAGCGCACGACGGTAAAAGCCCTGGTTAGCGCAGCCTTTCCTTGCTGGCGGGCGGGAATTCGACGGCTTATCTTGGGTGTTGTCGAAGAGTAGAACTTGTCCAGAGTTGCCAATGGCTCAACCGTCTGGGGGACCCCTGTATGGCCATCGTCGAGACCGAGGCCGCGCTCCATGAGGCGCACCGCGACAACCACACGCACCGCGACGTCAACGGCGGCTGGCTGCGCCCCGCCGTGTTCGGCGCGATGGACGGGCTGGTCTCCAACCTGGCGCTGATGACCGGCGTCGCGGGCGGCGCCGTCGGCCACCAGACCCTCGTCCTGACCGGCCTCGCGGGCCTCGCCGCCGGCGCCTTCTCGATGGCCGCGGGCGAGTACACCTCCGTCGCCTCGCAGCGCGAGCTGGTCGAGGCCGAGCTGGACGTCGAGCGCCGGGAGCTGCGCCGCCACCCGCAGGACGAGGAGGCCGAGCTGGCCGCGCTGTACGCGGCGCGCGGTGTCGAGCCGCACCTCGCCCGCGAGGTCGCCAGACAGCTCTCCGCCGACCCCGAGCAGGCCCTGGAGATCCACGCCCGCGAGGAGCTGGGCGTCGACCCGGGCGATCTGCCGTCGCCGCTGGTCGCGGCCGTGTCGTCGTTCGGGTCGTTCGCGCTGGGCGCCCTGCTGCCCGTGCTGCCCTATCTGCTGGGCGCCACCTCGCTCTGGCCCGCGCTGCTGCTCGCCATGATCGGGCTGTTCGCCTGCGGTGCGGTGGTGGCCAGGGTGACCGCGCGCACCTGGTGGTTCAGCGGGCTGCGGCAGCTCGCGCTGGGTGGCGCGGCGGCCGGTGTGACGTACGCCCTGGGCAGTTTCTTCGGGACGGCCGTAGGATAGTCGGGCCGCTACTTATGCGAGGGACCGCATAAGTAGCCGTTACCCGCTGGTTTCGACTGCTCGGCCACCGGGCATGAGCCGTAAGCGCTGTGGGCAATGAGGCCTGTCGCGCACCTGCGAGGCGGGCAAAGACGCTTCACCCGCCCATGGATCGACGGACACCGATCTGACCGATCTCGTCCGCGTCGATCATCACGAACATCACGACACCGAGCTTTCCAGCCGTCCGGCGACACCCCGCGCCGTCGCCACGGTGTCCGCATGTTGGAACGCGGTATCCACTTCCCGAGAACCGCCCCATCATGTAACCTGCTCGAAATTTTGCACTCCAGCAGAGGGCCAACGTCGTCCCTCGGCACTGCACATGCCACTTGAGACGACGACGGGAGAGCCGATGCGTACGCCGCGCCAGCCGTCCCAGCATTCCGCGAATGGCCAGAACTGGTCCTTCATGGATGCTCGCCCTGCTGCGCAGGGTATGTACGACCCCCGTAACGAGCGCGACGCGTGCGGCGTCGGATTCGTGGCCACCCTCACCGGCGAGGCCAGCCACACCCTGGTCGATCAGGCCCTGACCGTGCTGCGCAACCTCGAACACCGCGGCGCCACCGGCTCCGAGCCCGACTCGGGCGACGGCGCGGGCATCCTCTCCCAGGTGCCCGACACCTTCTTCCGTGAGGTGGCCGAATTCCAGCTGCCCGAGGCCGGCTCCTACGCCGTCGGCATCGCCTTCCTGCCCGAGGACGGCCTTGCGGACGCCGTCTCACAGATCGAGACGATCGCCGCCGAGGAGGGCCTCACCGTCCTCGGCTGGCGCGACGTCCCCGTCGCCCCCGAACTCCTCGGTGCCACCGCCCGCTCGACGATGCCCGCCTTCCGGCAGATCTTCGTCGCCGACGCCGCCACCCCCGCGGCGACGGGCATCGCCCTCGACCGCAAGGCGTTCGTGCTGCGCAAGCGCGCCGAGCGCGAGGCCGGCGTCTACTTCCCCTCGCTCTCCGGTCGCACGATCGTGTACAAGGGCATGCTGACCACCGGCCAGCTCGAACCCTTCTTCCCCGACCTGTCCGACCGCCGCTTCGCCTCCGCGATCGCGCTCGTGCACTCCCGGTTCTCCACCAACACCTTCCCGTCGTGGCCGCTCGCGCACCCCTACCGGTTCGTCGCGCACAACGGCGAGATCAACACCGTCAAGGGCAACCGCAACTGGATGCGCGCCCGCGAGTCCCAGCTCGCCTCCGAGCTGTTCGGCGGCGACGGCAGCCTTGAGCGGATCTTCCCGCTCTGCACGCCCGACGCCTCCGACTCCGCGTCCTTCGACGAGGTCCTCGAACTCCTGCACCTCGGCGGCCGCTCGCTGCCCCACTCGGTGCTGATGATGATCCCGGAGGCGTGGGAGAACCACGACTCCATGGACCCCGACCGCCGCGCCTTCTACCAGTTCCACGCCACGATGATGGAACCCTGGGACGGCCCGGCCTGCGTCACCTTCACCGACGGCACCCAGGTCGGCGCCGTCCTCGACCGCAACGGCCTGCGCCCCGGCCGCTACTGGGTCACCGACGACGGCCTCGTCGTCCTCGGCTCCGAGGTCGGCGTCCTCGACATCGACCCCGCCAAGGTGGTCCGCAAGGGCCGCCTCCAGCCCGGCCGGATGTTCCTCGTCGACACCGCCGAGCACCGCATCATCGAGGACGACGAGATCAAGGCGCAGCTCGCCGCCGAGGCCCCCTACGCCGAGTGGATGGAAGCCGGCGAAATAGAGCTGAGCGACCTGCCCGAGCGCGAGCACATCGTCCACACCCACGCCTCGGTCACCCGCCGCCAGCAGACCTTCGGCTACACCGAGGAAGAACTCCGCGTCATCCTCGCGCCGATGGCGAAGTCCGCCACCGAGCCGATCGGCTCCATGGGCACCGACTCGCCGATCGCCGCGCTCTCCGAGCGCCCGCGCCTGCTGTTCGACTACTTCACCCAGCTGTTCGCGCAGGTCACCAACCCGCCGCTGGACGCCATCCGCGAGGAACTCGTCACCTCCCTGCGCTCCTCCCTCGGACCGCAGGGCAACCTCCTCGACCCGAGCGCCGCCTCCTGCCGCTCCGTCCTGCTGCCCTTCCCGGTCATCGACAACGACGAGCTGGCCAAGCTCATCCACATCAACGCCGACGGCGACATGCCCGGCTTCAAGGCCGCGACCCTCTCCGGCCTCTACCGGGTCTCCGGCGGCGGCGACTCCCTCGCCGCCCGCCTGGAGGAGATCTGCGCCGAGGCCGACGCCGCCATCGACAACGGCGCCCGCCTCATCGTCCTCTCCGACCGGCACTCCGACGCCGAGCACGCGCCGATCCCGTCGCTGCTGCTCACCGCGGCCGTCCACCACCACCTCATCCGCACCAAGGAGCGCACCCACGTGGGCCTCCTGATCGAGGCCGGTGACGTCCGCGAGGTCCACCACGTCGCGCTGCTGATCGGCTTCGGCGCCGCCGCCGTCAACCCGTACCTGGCCATGGAGTCCGTCGAGGACCTCGTCAGGGCCGGCACCTTCCTGCCAGGCGCCGAGCCCGAGCAGGCCATCCGCAACCTGATCCACGCCCTCGGCAAGGGCGTCCTCAAGGTCATGTCCAAGATGGGCATCTCCACGGTCGCCTCCTACCGCGGCGCCCAGGTCTTCGAGGCCGTCGGCCTCGACCAGGGCTTCGTCGACACCTACTTCAGCGGCACCGCCACCAAGATCGGCGGCGTCGGCCTCGACGTCATCGCCAAGGAGGTCGCCGCCCGGCACGCCAAGGCCTACCCCGCCTCCGGCATCGCGCCCGCCCACCGCGCCCTCGACATCGGCGGCGAGTACCAGTGGCGCCGCGAGGGCGAGCCGCACCTCTTCGACCCGGAGACGGTCTTCCGCCTCCAGCACTCCACCCGCACCAACCGCTACGACATCTTCAAGAAGTACACCGACCGGGTGAACGAGCAGTCCGAGCGCCTCATGACGCTCCGCGGCCTCTTCGGCTTCACCTCCGACCGCCCGTCGATCCCCGTCGACGAGGTCGAACCGGTCTCCGAGATCGTCAAGCGCTTCTCCACCGGCGCCATGTCGTACGGCTCCATCTCCATGGAGGCGCACGAGACCCTCGCCATCGCCATGAACCAGCTCGGCGGCAAGTCCAACACCGGCGAGGGCGGCGAGGACCCCGAGCGCCTCTACGACCCGGCCCGCCGCAGCGCCATCAAGCAGGTCGCCTCCGGCCGCTTCGGCGTCACCAGCGAGTACCTCGTCAACGCGGACGACATCCAGATCAAGATGGCCCAGGGCGCCAAGCCGGGCGAGGGCGGCCAGCTCCCCGGCCACAAGGTGTACCCGTGGGTCGCCAGGACGCGGCACTCGACGCCCGGCGTGGGCCTCATCTCGCCGCCGCCGCACCACGACATCTACTCCATCGAGGACCTCGCCCAGCTCATCCACGACCTGAAGAACGCGAACCCGCAGGCGCGGATCCACGTGAAGCTGGTCTCCGAGGTCGGCGTCGGCACCGTCGCCGCCGGTGTCTCCAAGGCACACGCCGACGTCGTGCTCATCTCGGGACACGACGGCGGCACCGGAGCCTCCCCGCTCACCTCCCTCAAGCACGCCGGCGGACCCTGGGAACTCGGCCTCGCCGAGACCCAGCAGACCCTGCTGCTCAACGGCCTGCGCGACCGCATCGTCGTGCAGACCGACGGCCAGCTCAAGACCGGCCGCGACGTCGTCATCGCCGCGCTCCTCGGCGCCGAGGAGTTCGGCTTCGCGACCGCGCCGCTCGTCGTCTCCGGCTGCGTCATGATGCGCGTCTGCCACCTCGACACCTGCCCGGTCGGCATCGCCACCCAGAACCCGGTGCTGCGCGACCGGTTCTCCGGCAAGGCCGAGTACATCGTGAACTTCTTCCGGTTCATCGCCGAGGAGGTCCGCGAGATCCTCGCCGAACTGGGCTTCCGCACCATCGAGGAGGCCGTCGGCCACGCCGAGGCCCTCGACGTCACCCGCGCCGTCGACCACTGGAAGGCCCAGGGCCTGGACCTGGCGCCCCTGTTCCACGTGCCCGAACTCGCCGACGGCGCGGTCAGGCACCGGACCGTCGCCCAGGACCACGGCCTGGAGAAGGCCCTCGACAACCAGCTGATCAAGCTGGCCGCCGACGCCCTGGCCGCCACCACCGCCACCGACGCCCAGCCGGTGCGCGCCCAGGTCAAGGTCCGCAACATCAACCGCACGGTCGGCACCATGCTCGGCCACGAGGTGACGAAGAAGTTCGGCGGCGCCGGACTGCCCGACGGCACCATCGACCTCACCTTCACCGGCTCCGCCGGCCAGTCCTTCGGCGCGTTCCTGCCGCGCGGCGTCACGCTGCGCCTGGAGGGCGACGCCAACGACTACGTCGGCAAGGGCCTCTCCGGCGGCCGGGTCGTCGTCCGCCCCGACCGGGGCGCCGACCACCTCGCCGAGTACTCGACCATCGCGGGCAACACCATCGCCTACGGCGCGACCGGCGGCGAGCTGTTCCTGCGCGGCCGCACCGGCGAGCGGTTCTGCGTCCGCAACTCCGGCGCGCTGGTCGTCTCCGAGGGCGTGGGCGACCACGGCTGCGAGTACATGACCGGCGGCCACGCGGTCGTCCTCGGCGAGACCGGCCGCAACTTCGCGGCCGGCATGTCCGGCGGCGTCGCCTACGTCATCGACCTGGACCGCGACCACGTCAACGCCGGCAACCGCGACGCCGTCGAGGCGCTGGACGACGCCGACAAGCAGTGGCTGCACGAAGTGGTGCGCCGGCACCAGGAGGAGACCGCCTCCACGGTCGCCGAGAAGCTGCTCGCCGAGTGGGACACCGCCGTCGAACGCTTCAGCAAGATCATCCCCAGTACGTACAAGGCAGTGCTCGCCGCCAAGGACGCCGCCGAGCGAGCGGGTCTCACCGAGACCGAGATCACCGAGAAGATGATGGAGGCGGCGACCCATGGCTGACCCGAAGGGCTTCCTCAACCACGGCCGCGAGGTCGCCACCTCCCGACCGGTCGACGTCCGGCTGAAGGACTGGAACGAGGTCTACGTCCCCGGCTCACTGCTGCCGATCATCAGCAAGCAGGCCAGCCGGTGCATGGACTGCGGCATCCCCTTCTGCCACAACGGCTGTCCGCTCGGCAACCTCATCCCCGAGTGGAACGACTACGCCTACCGCGAGGACTGGGGCGCCGCCTCCGAGCGGCTGCACGCGACCAACAACTTCCCCGAGTTCACCGGCCGCCTCTGCCCCGCGCCCTGCGAGTCGGCGTGCGTGCTCGGCATCAACCAGCCGCCGGTCACCATCAAGAACGTCGAGGTCTCCATCATCGACAAGGCGTGGGAGACCGGTGACGTCGCCCCGCAGATCCCCGAGCGGCTCTCCGGCAAGACCGTCGCCGTCATCGGCTCGGGACCGGCCGGGCTCGCCGCCGCCCAGCAGCTGACCCGGGCGGGCCACACCGTCGCCGTCTACGAGCGCGCCGACCGCGTCGGCGGCCTGCTGCGCTACGGCATCCCCGAGTTCAAGATGGAGAAGCGGCACATCAACCGGCGCATCGAGCAGATGCGCGCGGAGGGCACCCGCTTCCGCACCGGCGTCGAGATCGGCCGCGACCTCAAGGCGACCGACCTGAAGAAGCGCTACGACGCCGTCGTCATCGCCGCGGGCGCCACCACCGCCCGTGATCTGCCCGTCCCTGGACGGGAGTTGAAGGGCATCCACCAGGCGATGGAGTACCTGCCGCTGTCGAACAAGGTCCAGGAGGGCGACTACGTCACCTCCCCGATCTCCGCCCAGGGCAAGCACGTCGTCGTCATCGGCGGCGGCGACACCGGCGCCGACTGCGTGGGCACCGCGCACCGCCAGGGCGCGGCCTCCGTCACCCAGCTGGAGATCATGCCGAGGCCGGGCGACGAGCGGAACCCGGTCGCCCAGCCGTGGCCGACCTTCCCCATGCTGTACAAGGTCACCAGCGCCCACGAGGAGGGCGGCGAGCGCGTCTACGCCGTCTCCACCACCCACTTCGAGGGCGACGAGGACGGCAACGTCCAGTGGCTGCACCTCACCGAGGTCGAGTTCGTCGAGGGCAGGCTGACCCCGCAGCCGGGCACCGAGCGCAAGATCCCGGCCCAACTGGTCACCCTCGCCATGGGCTTCACCGGCACCGACCGGGACAACGGCCTGGTCGAGCAGTTCGGCCTCGACCTCGACGAGCGCGGCAACATCGCCCGCGACGCCGACTTCCAGACCAACGTGCCGGGCGTCTTCGTCGCCGGTGACGCGGGCCGCGGCCAGTCCCTCATCGTGTGGGCCATCGCGGAGGGCCGCTCGGCCGCCCGCGGCTGCGACCGCTTCCTCGCCGGGACCAGCGACCTGCCCGCCCCGATCCGCCCGACGGACCGCTCCCTGATGGTCTGACGGAGAGGCCCGACGACCCACGGCCCGACCGCCGCGACCTGACGGACCCTCAAGAACCTTCCGTACAAAGGCGTACGGAACAACGACGGCGCCTGCCCGCCAGTCCCCGACCGGACGACTGGGCAGGCGCCGCCGCATGTCCCGTACTGTCAGGGCACCTTGTACGTCTCCCCGTACACCTTCCAGATCAGCGGCGGCTTCAGGTCCAGGTTCCCGTCGTACAGGAACCGCCGCTGCGCGGTGTCGACCCGGCTGGTGTCGATGCCCGGCTGCTTCGCCCGCATCGCCTTCTCCCGCAGGTCGAGGAAGATGTCCAGGAACGACGGCTCCGAACCGCCCTCGGACGGGGTGTCCGCCTCCTTCAGGGCGTGCTCGCGCAGCCCGTAGAAGCCGGTGGGGCCGGTACCGGGACCGTGGAAGACCATCGCGTCGTAGTAGATGAACTGGCCCAGCGTGCCCAGCCCGTCGAGCTTCGCGAGCCGCACGGCCGGATCGAAGTAGACCCGGTCGCGCTCCTCGTCCTGCGCCGCGCGGAACGCCGGCAGGGCCGCCTCCGCCTTCCAGGCGCCGGTGAAACCGGGATCGAGACCCTCGTGCGAGTCGGTGCCGTCCACCTTCCGCAGCGCCGGCAGATAGGTGGCCAGGCCATTGTCCGGATGCGCCTTCGTGTACCGCTCCACCAGCGTCAGCAGATCGTGGGTGCCGGTGCAGAACCCCACCACCCCGGCCGTGTAGCCCTGGCCGTCGCCGATGTCCTCGATGTAGCCGTAGGCGCTGCGCCAGTCGAGCGTCGAGTTCTCGGCGCTCGCCACCAGCTTCTGCGCCAGCTCCTTCCCGGCGGGCGAGGCGAGCCCGGGCGGCAGGTCGGCGATCACCTCGTCGTCCGCGGCCCGCTCCCGCTCGGCCCGTGCCTTGGCGTCCCGCGACGCGGAGCCGCCCGTCCCGCCCCCGTCGCCTCCGTCGGAGCCCACGGGCACCAGGAAGTACACCGCCGCCGTGACGATCACGGGGACGGCCGCGAAGAGAAGGCAGCCTGCGCGTTTCATGACCGACAGGTTACGTCCGATGATGAGCGGGACAACTGGCGGGGACGGCACCGGAGATGGTGACGGGCACCGGTGGAACGGACAGCGGTGCGGACAGGACGGGAACGGTGGGGACATGACGGCGATCAGTCTGGAGAAGGTCGAGCAGGCGGCGCCCGCGCTGGTCAGCCTCTACAAGTCGGCCGGGGCTTCGGTGCGCCGGCACGGACTGGACGGCAGGCGGGCCGCGGTCTACCTGGTCGTCGACTACTCGGGCTCCATGCGGCCCTACTACGCGGACGGCACCGTGCAGGCCCTCGCCGACCGGGTCCTCGGCCTCTCCGCGCACCTCGACGACGACGGCCGGGTGCCCGTGGTGTTCTTCTCGACGGACGTCGACGCCGTCACCGAGATAGCCCTCGACGACCATCACGGGGCGATCGAACGGATCGTGGCCGGACTCGGACACATGGGCAGGACCAGCTACCACCTGGCCATGGACGCCGTCATCGACCACTACCTCGACAGCGGCTCCGCACAACCGGCCCTGGTCGTCTTCCAGACGGACGGCGGACCCATCAACAAGGCCGCCGCCGAACGGTATCTGTGCAAGGCCGCGAAGCTTCCGATGTTCTGGCAGTTCATCGGCTTCGGCGACCGGAGCAGCACCCAGTTCGACTTCCTGCGCAAGCTCGACGAGTTGCCGGTGCCCGCGAAGCGCGTCGTCGACAACGCCGGTTTCTTCCACGCCGGTTCGGACCCGTCGACGATGTCCGACGCCGAGCTGTACGACCGTCTCCTCGGCGAGTTCCCCGACTGGCTGGCCGCCGCCGGGGAGCTGGGCATCCTGGCCGCCGACTGAGCCCGCGGCTCACCTGCCCCGCACGACCACCGCCCGGCACTCCCGGGGGGTGCCCCAGGCGCTCCGCAGCGCGATGGCCTTGGTGAGCCAGAGGGACAGGTCGTACTCGGCGGTGTAGCCGATCGCGCCGTGCAGTTGGAGAGCGGCCTTCGCGGTGCCGTACGCCGCCTCGCAGGCGCTGACCTTGGCGGCCGCGATGTCGACCGGGTCGCGGGTGAGCGCGGCGCCCAGCAGCAGAGGGCGCGCGAACTCCAGCGCGATCTTCGCGTCCGCCAGCCGGTGCTTGACGGCCTGGAAGGAGCCGATGGGCACCCCGAACTGGGTGCGCCGGCGCACATGGGCGACGGTCCGGTCCAGGAGGGCGAGGCCGACCCCGAGGGCCTGGGCCGCGGTGGCGAGCCGGGCGAGCGCGAACGCCTCCTCCACCGGCGGCCGTTCGGTGAGGAGTTCGCCGCCGGGGGAGAGCGGGGTGAGCCGCCTGGCCGGGTCGAGAGAGACCCGGACCGGACCGTGACCGGGCGCGAGACGCAGCCCCTCGGCGTCGACGACGAGCCGCAGGGAGGCGGCGTCGCCGTCCAGGGCGAGGGGGGTGCCTTCTGGGACGGGCAGGGTGCCTTCTGGGGTGGGGGAGTTGGCCTCCGGGGCCTCCGGGGTGGGGGAGTTTGCGTCCGGGGTGGAGGAGTTGGCCCCCGGGGTGGAGGAGTTGCCCTCCAGGGCCGGGGTGTAGAGGTCCGGGGCCGGGGCATGGCCGGCCGGAGCGGTGTCGGTGCCGGTGCCGGTGTCGTCGTCCGGGGTGATGGTGGGGGCGTCCGTCGGGGCGGGCGGTGCCACCGTCGCTGTCGTCCGGCCGCTCGCCAGCGCGGGCAGCAGCTCACGGGCCCGGTCCCCGGTGCTCAGCAGGGTCGCCGCCGTGACCGTCTCGACCAGCGGGCCAGGGACCGCGTGCCGCCCCAACTCAACGAACGCCACCACGAGTTCGACGGGGCGTGGGCCGAGGCCGCCGTCCGCCTCGGGCACCGCGAGCGCGAAGACGCCCGCGTCGGCGAGCCGGGACCACAGCGCCCGCCCGGCGCCGTGGTCCCCGGCGCTCCACGACCGGATCACCGCCGGGGTCCGCGCCGCCGTCAGCATCGCGTCCAACGAGGCGGTGAACGCCCGCTGTTCGGCGTCGAGCAGGAAACGCATCAACGGCGTCCCTTCGGCAGGCCGAGCAGCCGCTCGGCGACGATGTCCCGCTGGATCTCGTTGGTCCCCGCGTAGACGGGCCCCGCCAGCGCGAAGACATACCCCTCGGCCCACGCCCCCTCCGCCAACTCACCTTCCTCGTTAAGGAGTTCGAGGGCCGTCTCGTGCAGCGCGAGGTCGTACTCGGACCAGAACACCTTGTTCATGCTGGATTCGGCGCCCAGCTCCGCGCCCGCGAGGAACCGGGAGGCCGCCTCCTGGGTGAAGAGGTGGTAGGCGCGGGCACCGATCAGGGCGTCCGCCACCCGGTCGTGCGCGTACGCCGGGCAGCCCTGCCGCCGCCACAGCGCCGCCAGCCGGTCGGCGGCGGCCAGATAGCGGCCTGGTGAGCGCAGCGTCAGCCCGCGTTCGTTGCCCGCCGCCGACATGGCGATCCGCCACCCCTCACCCGGCGCCCCGATCACGTCCTCGTCCGGCACGAACACGTCGTCGAGGAACAGCTCGGCGAACGCCGGTTTCCCGTCGAGCCGGCCGATCGGCCGGACCGTGACCCCCGGTGCCCGCAGGTCGAACATCAGGTACGTCAGGCCCTGGTGGGCCCTCGGGGCGTCCGGGTCGGAGCGGAAGAGGCCGAACGCACGGTCGGCGAACGCGGCCCGCGACGACCACGTCTTCTGCCCGCCGAGCAGCCAGCCCCCGGCCACCCGCACCGCACGCGAGCGCAGCGACGCCAGGTCCGAGCCCGCCTCGGGCTCCGACCACGCCTGCGCCCACACCACCTCGCCCCGCGCCATCGGCGGCAGCACCCGGGACCGCTGCTCGGGCGTGCCGTGGTCGAAGAGGGTCGGCGCGAGCAGGCTGACGCCGTTCTGCCCGACCCGGCCGGGGGCGCCCGCCGCCCAGTACTCCTCCTCGAAGACCAGCCAGCGCCCCAACCCGCAGTCCCGGCCGCCGACTTCGGCCGGCCAGGACACCACCGACCAGCGGTCCGCGGCCAGTTCGGCCTCCCAGGCGCGGTGCGCGGCGAAACCCGCCGCGGTCTCCAGCGACGGCAGCGGGGTGCGCGGCACATGCGCGGCGAGCCAGGCGCGGGCCTCGGCGCGGAACGACTCGTCGCCGGGGGAGGGGGTGAGGTCCACGGGCGGCACCCTTCGAACAGGCTTCCCTAACAAGTGTTTGGTAGGTTAGCGTGGGGTCATGACAGGCGTCGAGAGCCCGGCCTACGTACCCGGGCACGGACTGCTGAACGGCCGCACCGCCGTCATCACGGCGGCGGCCGGCGCCGGCATCGGCGGCGCGACCGCCCGGCGCTTCCTCGAGGAGGGCGCGCGCGTCCTGATCAGCGACGCCCACCCGCGCCGCCTGAAGGAACACGAGGCCGCGCTCGCCCGGGAGTTCCCCGGCGCGGTCACCGCCCAGCTGTGCGACGTCACCGACGACACCCAGGTACGCGCCCTGTTCGACACCGCGGCCCACACCCACGGACGACTGGACATCGTCGTCAACAACGCGGGCCTGGGCGGCACTTCGCACCTCGTCGACATGACCGACGACCAGTGGGACCGGGTCCTGGACGTCACCCTCAACGGCACCTTCCGGTGCACGAGGGCCGCGCTGCGGCTGATGCGGGAGACCGGCGGCGGGGTCATCGTCAACAACGCCTCCGTCGTGGGCTGGCGGGCCCAGGCCGGACAGGCGCACTACGCCGCCGCCAAGGCCGGGGTGATGGCGCTCACCCGGTGCGCGGCGATCGAGGCAGCCGCCCACGAAGTACGCGTCAACGCCGTCTCGCCCAGCCTCGCGCTCCACCCCCACCTGGCCAAGGTGACCACGCCCGACCTGCTGGAGGAACTGACCGCGCGGGAGGCGTTCGGCCGCCACGCCGAACCCTGGGAGGTCGCCAACGTGATCGTCTTCCTGGCGTCCGGCTACTCCTCGTACCTGACCGGCGAGGTCGTCTCCGTCAGCAGCCAGCATCCCTAGGACGACAGACCACAATGGACGCGTGCCGACCAAGAAGAATCCCCAGGTGACCGCCGCCGAGCGCGCCACCTCAGCCGCGCGTTCCGCCGAGCGCCCCGCCCCCGCGCGCGACCGGCGGCGCGAGATCCTCGACACCGCCGCGGAGGTCTTCGCCGAACAGGGCTACAACGCCACCACCGTACGCAAGATCGCTGACCACGCGGGCCTCCTCGCGGGCAGCCTCTACTACCACTTCGACTCCAAGGAGTCGATGCTGGAGGAGATCCTGCGCACCTTCCTCGACGAACTGTGGGGCGGCTACGACACCGTCCTCGCCGCCGGACTCGGACCGCGCCCCACCCTGGAGGCCCTGGTCACCGAGTCGTTCCGGGAGATCGATAGGCACCGCGCCGCCGTCGCCATCTTCCAGAAGGAGAGCAGACACCTCGTCGCGCAGGACCGCTTCGAGTTCCTCGCCGCCTCACAGCGCAAGTTCGAGACGGCGTGGCTGTCCACGCTGGAACGCGGCGTCGCCGACGGCGTGTTCCGCACCGACCTCGACGTCCGGCTCACCTACCGGTTCGTGCGGGACACGGTCTGGGTCGCCGCGTCCTGGTACCGGCCCGGCGGACAGCACAGCCCCGAGGAGATCGCCCGCCAGTACCTGTCGATGGTGCTGGACGGGATCGCCGTACGCATCTGACCCACTGGCACGCGCCGGAACCGACCGGCGCGTTCGGAGTCTGGGGAGTCGCCATGGCCGAGGCCTACATCGTCGAAGCGGTCCGCACACCCGTCGGACGGCGCGGGGGAGGGCTCCGCGCCGTCCACCCCGCCGACCTCGGCGCGCACGTCCTCAAGGAACTCGTCACCCGCGCGGCCATCGACCCGGCCGCCGTCGAGGACGTCGTTTTCGGCTGCCTCGACGCCGTCGGACCGCAGGCCGGCGACATCGCCCGCACCTGCTGGCTGGCGGCTGGACTGCCCGAGGAGGTGCCCGGCGTCACCGTCGACCGGCAGTGCGGGTCCTCGCAGCAGGCCGTGCACTTCGCGGCGCAGGCCGTGCTCTCCGGCACCCAGGACCTGGTGGTGGCGGGCGGCGTGCAGAACATGTCGCAGATCCCGATCGCCTACGCGACCCGGCAGGCCGCCGAACCCCTCGGCTTCACCCAGGGCCCCTTCGCGGGCAGCGTCGGCTGGCGGGCGCGGTACGGGGAGCGGCCCGTCAACCAGTTCGCCGGCGCCGAGATGATCGCGGTCAAGTGGGGGATCACCCGGCAGGACCAGGAGGAGTTCGCGCTGCGCTCGCACCGGCGGGCCCTGCGCGCCATCGACGAGGGCCGTTTCGTGCGGGAGACCGTGGCGTACGGGCCCGTCGCCGTCGACGAGGGGCCGCGCCGGGACACCTCCCTGGAGAAGATGGCCGGGCTCAAGCCGGTCCTGGACGGCGGCACCGTCACCGCCGCCTGCTCCTCGCAGGTCTCCGACGGGGCGGCGGCGCTGCTGCTCGCCTCCGAACGGGCCGTGCGCGAACACGGGTTGACGCCCCGCGCCCGCGTCCATCATCTGTCGGTGCGCGGCGAGGACCCGATCCGGATGCTGTCCGCGCCGATCCCGGCGACCGCGCACGCCCTGAAGAAGACCGGCCTGTCGATGGCCGACATCGACCTCGTCGAGATCAACGAGGCCTTCGCGCCGGTCGTCCTCGCCTGGCTGAAGGAGACCGGCACCGACCCCGCCAGGGTCAACGTCAACGGCGGCGCCATCGCCCTCGGCCATCCGCTCGGCGCGACCGGCGCCCGCCTGATGACCACGCTCCTGCACGAACTGGAGCGCACCGGAGGCAGGTTCGGCCTCCAGACCATGTGCGAGGGCGGCGGACAGGCGAACGTGACGATCATCGAACGGCTGTGACAGTTGCGACGGCTCTGGCGGCTCTAGCGGCTCTAGCGGCTGTGACAGGCGCGACGGCTGTGACAGGTCTGGCGGCTGTGGTGGTTGAGGGAGCTGTGACGGGGGCCGGTGGAGGGACCCCGGTCGGGTGGGTCAGACGGCGACCGGGACGGCCTCGGCGCGGCGGGTGGTCCAGTTGGTGACGAGGGGCTTCTCGACGGCGGCGGCCTCGGGGAGCTTCACCTCGGCGGGGTCGGCGTCCTCCTCGGAGGTGGCGATGATGAGGAAGTCGAACTCCCTGCCGCCGTCGCTGTTGGTGCTCTTGGGGTTGACGCCGGTGTACGCCACGGCGGAACCGCTCAGCTTGATCGGGTCCTCGCCGCCCTGCCCGACCGGGGAGGCGACACCGGAGGCGTCCGAACCGAACGACACGCTCGGGGTGTTGACGTCCAGGTAGCAGGTGATCCCGGCCTTCGCCCTCGCCGTGACGAGGAAGTAGCCGCCGGCCTGCGACTCCGAGCTGACCGAGAAGGTCAGGTCGTTGGTGCCGCAGGACTGCCCGTAGCCGCTCTTGTCCCCACTGCCGGAACCCGACCCGCCCGAGGAACCCGAGGAGCCCGAAGAACCCGAAGTGCCGGAACCGGAGGACCCGTTGGACGCGGTGGAGCCGCTGCCGTCGGAGCCGCCGGTGGAGGCGCCGGCCGAGGGGTCGGCGGTGGAGGTGTCGCCGCTGGTGGAGGCGGTCGCCGACGGGCTCGTGGAGCCACTCGCGTCCGCGGCGTCCTGGGGGTCGCAGGCGGTGGTGGTGGCGGCGAGGGCCGTCACGGCCGCGGCGGCCAGGACGAGGCGGGTGGAACGGGCGGCGAGACGCGAACGCATCGTGGACTCCAGCGGCTGTCGGTTGCGGTGTTTCCTGCTGACACCGACGACACTAGGGCCGACTCGATCCTGAAATGATCCTGTGAGTGTCCGCGTTCTGTCCCAGCGACCGCGGCCGGGCACCGCAGTTGGATCAAGACAACCGCAGCTCACGGGGTATCCGGTCACGCGGGGACGCCCCCGCCAGGCACCCCGGCGACACACAGGCTTCACTCACCTCAGTCGCCTCTGTCACCGCGGTCATCTGCTGCCTCCGTCGCCTCCGACACCCCCGACACCCGCGTCGCCTCCGTCACCGCCACCCCGCCACGATCCCTTCCGCCTGTGCCATCACCCCCGCCACCAGCTCCGCGCAGGACGGCAGGTCGTCGATGACGCCCGCTACCTGCCCCGCGGCCATCACCCCGAGGTCGGTGCGGCCCTCCACCATCGCCGCCCTCAGCAGCATCGGCGTGTTCGCGGCGAGCAGCAGCTGACTCCACGACAGGTCCTTGCCGTGTCTCAGGGCGCGTCCGTCACGGAGCAGATGACGCCAGGTCACCCCGGACAGCCGGCGGAACGCGGACGCCTCGCGCAGCGCGCGCAGCAGCGCCCTGGTCCGCCCCGCCCGCTCCAGAGCGGCCACCAGATCGCTGCGCAGCATCCGGTGCGGCAGGCCGTCGACGGCCGTCGTGACCGTGATGTCCCTGACCGTCGCGGCCAGATAGCGGGCCTTGACCGCGTCCGGCACCGTCGAGTCGGAGGTCAGCAGGAACCGGGTGCCCATCGCGACACCGGCCGCCCCGTACGCGAGCGCCGCGACCAGCCCGCGCCCGTCGAAGAAGCCCCCCGCCGCCACCACCGGGATCCGGACCGCGTCCACGACCTGCGGCAGCAGCACGGTCGTCGCCACCTCGCCGGTGTGGCCGCCGCCCTCACCGCCCTGCACGATGACCGCGTCCGCCCCCCACGCGGCGACCTTCTCCGCGTGCCGCCGGGCCCCGACCGACGGGATCACCACGAGCCCCGCCTCCTTCAGCTCCGCGATCAGGGCGGGGGAGGGGGCGAGCGCGAACGACGCGACCCGCACCCCCTCCTCGATCATGATCCGCACCCGGTCGCTCGCGTCCACCGCGTCCGCCCGCAGATTCACCCCGAACGGCGCGTCGGTGCGGGACCTGACCTCCCTGACCGCCGCCCTGAGCTGGTCGAGGGTCATCGTCGCCGACGCGAGGATGCCCAGCGCGCCCGCGTTCGCGCTCGCCGACACCAGGCGGGGGCCCGCCACCCAGCCCATCCCCGTCTGCACGATCGGATGCCTGACCCCGACCAGCCGGGTGAGCGCGGTCTCCATCACGCACCGACCTCCCGGGCCCTGGCGCCGCCCGGATCGACGACCTCGCGGATCAGCCGCAGCTCCGCGGGCGTCGGCTCCCTGGTCGGCGGCACCTCCGCAGCCACCGTCAGCTCGAAACCGGTGGCCTCCCTGACCTGCTCCACCGTGACACCGGGGTGCACCGACGCCAGCCGCATCGACCGGTCGGGCGTCTCGAAGTCGAAGACACCCAGGTCGGAGACGACCCGCGGCAGACGGTGGTGGCGGGCACCGGCCGCACGGTCGTAGCCGACCCCGCACACCACGTCGACCCGTTCGACGAAGACCCGCCGCGAATGCCTCGGTATCCAGTAACTCGTCGGGTTGTTGAGCGTGTTGACCGGCGCGCCGCGCACCCCCAGCAGCTGGCGCCTGGGCCGCTCCCAGTCCCCGACGCAGGAGATGTTCTGGTTGCCGAACCGGTCGATCTGGCTCGCCCCCATCATCACGTGCCGCCGCCCGCTCGCGACCAGCTCCAGATGCTGCCGGTAGGGCAGCCACCCCTCCACCGTGCCGTCGAGACCGATCAGCGTGGCCTCCCCGTCGGTCAGCAGCAGGTCCGGCGCGAACGTCCACTTGGCGAGCCGCGCCCCGACCGACGGGATGACACCCATCGGGCTCGCCAGGATCTCCCCGGCCCCACGCCAGGCGTCCGCGCAGGCCACCACGCAGTACTCCGCGCGGGTCGCCCCGCCGAGGTCCGTGCCGTTCAAGGCCGTCCCGCTCATGCCCCCTCCTCCCGCCAGGCCGCGACCGCCGCCCGGTACGCCGCTTCGTCCCCGGCCAGGAACCGGGCCGAGAACTCCGGCCAGGGCGTCGTCGCGTACAGCTTCTGGAACGCCTCGTCCCGGTCGTGGTCGGGCGCGCACGACGTGAAGTGCGCGCCGCCCGGCGCCTCCACCACCCCCGTCACCCGATGGCGTTTGACCAGCAGCGACTGCGGCCCGCCCGTCTTCGCCAGCTCCGCCGTGTCCACCACCCGCTCGCACGACAGATACGCGCTCTCGGCCGCCGCGCAGAACAGGTCGTCGAAGTACGGGTCGGGGCCCAGATACTGTCCGTTGCCCAGCCGGTCCGCGCGGTTGACGTGCACCAGCGCCGCGTCCAGCCGCAGGGCCGGCATCGCGACGAACGTCTCGCCGTCCTCGTACGGCGAGGTGACCGTCCGCAGACCGGGGTTGATCCGCATCACGTCCGAACCGAGCCCCGCGCGCACCGGCAGGAACGGCAGCCGGTTCGCCGCGGCCCGCAGCCCCCACATGAACATCGCCTCATCGATCTCCGCCAGCTCGAACGCGCCACGCTCCCTGGCCGCCCGGTAGTGCGGCTCCAGCGGGATCGAGTCCAGGGTGACGAACGCCGTCACCAGCTTCCGCAGCCGCCCGGCCGCCGCCAGCATCCCCACCTCGGGACCGCCGTACGAGACGACCGTGAGGTCCCGGACGTCGGACCGCAGCAGCGCCCGCACCAGGGCCATCGGCTTGCGCCGCGAGCCCCAGCCGCCGATGCCGAGCGTCATCCCGCTCTCCAGCCGGGAGACGGCCTCCTCGGCCGTCATCGTCTTGTCGCCCACCTAACCGCCCTCCGTCCCGAACGTGTCCCTGACCCGGTCGGCCACCCCGAGCGCGCTCGCCTCGAACGTGAAGCCCTGCTCGAAGCGGTAGGCGCGCCGTACGTCCACCGGATCGATGCCGTTGATCGCGGCCTTCGCCAGACGCAGCAGCTCGCCGTCCTTCGCGGCGATCTCCCGGGCCAGCTCCAGCGCCCCCGCGCGCAGCTCCGCCCGCGCCGTCACCCGCCACACCGAGCCGTGCGCGAGCAGCTCGCCCGCCGTCACCGTGCGCGAGGTGTAGTACAGGGCGCGCATCAGATGCTGCGGCACCAGCCGGGCCAGGTGGGTCGCCGCGCCCAGCGCGCCCCGGTCCAGCTCGGGCAGGCCGAAGACGGCGTCGTCGCTCGCCACGATCGCGTCCGCGTTCCCCACCAGGCCGACACCGCCGCCCAGGCAGAAGCCGTGCACCTCGGCCACCACCGGGACCTCGCACTCGTACACCGCCGCGAACGCCTCGAAACAGCCCCGGTTGGCGCCCACCAGCGTGCTCGCGCCGCCCGCCCTGATCTCCTTGATGTCGACCCCCGCGTTGAATCCGCGCCCCTCGGCGGCCAGCACCACACAGCGGGTCCTCGGGTCCCGGCCGGCCGCGCGCACCGCGTCGGCCAGCGCGAACCAGCCGGACACCGGCAGCGCGTTCACCGGCGGGAAGTCGACCGTGACGACGGAAATCCCCTTTTCCGGGGACGAGGTGGAGACAGCCATCAGCGCATCAGCTACCTTTCCGACCAAGACCTTTCCACCAAACATTTGTTAGGTGTCGAGGGTTCGAAGCTAGCAGCCACCGGATCGGAGCGGGAGCCCTGTGGATAACTCTCGTCACCCACCCCTGGACGGCAGGACCGCCGTCGTCACCGGCGGCACCCGGGGAGTCGGCGCCGGCATCGCCCGCGCCCTCGCCGAGGCCGGCGCCCACGTCGTCGTCTGCGCCCGCAGACCCCCACAACCACCCCTGGAAGGAATCGAGTTCGCCCCGCTCGACGTCCGCGACCCGGACCAAGCACAGGACTTCTTCACCGCCCTGCCCCGCCTCGACATCCTCGTCAACAACGCCGGCGGCGCCCCCTACCGACGCCTCGCCGACGCCGACGCGCGACGCCACGCCCGCGTCGTCGAACTGAACCTCCTCGCCCCGCTCACCGTCACCCTCGCCGCCCACGCCCACCTGCGACGCACCCACGGAAACGTGATCATGATCGGCAGCGTCAGCGGCAGCCGCCCCTCACCGGGCACCGCCGCGTACGGCGCCGCCAAAGCGGGCCTCGAACACCTCGCCCGCTCCATGGCCGTCGAATGGGCCCCGGACATCCGCGTCAACACCCTCGTCGTCGGCATGGTCCACACCGAATCCGCCCCCCTGCACTACGGCGGCCCGGACGGCGTGGCCGCGGTCTCCCGCACGGTGCCCCTCGGCCGCCTCGCCACCCCCGCCGACGTCGGCGCCGCCACCGTCTTCCTCGCCTCCGACGCCGCCGCCTACATCACCGGCGCCGCCCTCCACGTCCACGGCGGCGGCGAACGACCCGCCTTCCTGGACGCCGCGACCGCCAACAAGACCCCACAGGGAGAGCTGAGATGAGCGGAATCTGCCAGGGCAGGGTCGTCGCCGTCACCGGCGCGGGACGCGGCCTCGGCCGGGCACACGCCCTCGCCTTCGCCGCCGAGGGCGCCCACCTCGTCGTCAACGACCTCGGCGTCGGACTCGACGGCACCCCCGACCCCGCGAGCCCCGCGGAACAGGTCGTCGCCGAGATCCGCGCGGCCGGCGGCGAAGCCGTCGCCCACGGCGCCGACATCGCCACCACCGAAGGCGCCGCCTCCCTGATCACCACCGCCCTCGACACGTACGGGCGCCTCGACACCCTCGTCAACAACGCCGGATTCCTGCGCGACCGGATGCTCGTCAACCTCGACGAGGACGATTGGAACGCCGTCCTGCGCGTCCACCTCACCGGACACTTCCTGACCCTGCGGCACGCCGCCGCGCACTGGCGCGCACAGAGCGCGGCAGGCCGCACCCCCGACGCCCGCGTCATCAACACCAGCAGCGGCGCGGGCCTCCTCGGCTCCGTCGGCCAGGGCAACTACAGCGCCGCCAAGGCCGGGATCATCGCCCTCACCCTCGTCGCCGCCGCCGAACTCGCCCGCTACGGCGTCCAGGTCAACGCCGTCGCCCCGGCCGCCCGCACCCGCATGACCGAACACGTCTTCGCCCACACCATGGCCGCCCCCGACACCGGTTTCGACGCCATGGCACCCGGGAACGTCTCACCGCTCGTGGTCTGGCTCGGCTCCGCCGACAGCACCGGCGTCACCGGCCGCGTCTTCGAGACGGAGGCCGGCCGGATCACCGTCATGGACGGCTGGCGACCGGGCCCCACCGACGACAAGGGCGCCCGCCGCACCCCCACCGACGCAGGCCGCACAGCCCGCGCGCTCCTCGCCCAGGCACCACCACCGGAAGCGGTCTACGGAGCGCGCTGACACCCGGCATCACCCTCGGATCACCCCGGCGCCCGCCGACGACCGGTCCTGCACTGACGGCCTGAACCACCCCCGGCGCCCGCCGACGGCCAGGCGCGCGCTGACGGCCTGAACCACCCCCGGCGTCCGCCGACGGCCAGGCGCGCGCTGCCGACCCAACCCCCCCCGGCGCTCCCGCACCCCCCCGCCCCTACGTATCGCACTCCAGCACCGACCCGCACAGCCCGCACCGCGCGCGTACCCGCCCCCGCACCGGCACCCTGATCCGCTGCCCGCACGTCGGACACGGAAACGACACCCGCAGCGGGCCCGCACCCGCACGGCTGAAGTCGTAGCCGTCCCCGGCACCAGGCACCCGCGCCCCGCGCTCCCGCGCCCGCCCGCGCTCCCGCGCCCGCCCACGCTCCCGCGCGTAACGACGCCGGGCCGCCCACCCGGCCGCAGCCAGCGGCGGCCGCCGCTCGTCCGCCCGCGCCCGCGCCAGCCCCTCGCCGTACGCCGTCCACGCCTGCGGACTGGTGAACCAGACCGACGGGTCCTCACCGAAGACCAACGCCCGCTTCGCGACGACGTACCCGAACTCCTCCGGCGTCAGATACCCCAGCTTCTGCGACGACACCGCATCCTCACGGAAGGCGTCGAGCAGCAGCCAACCCGCCCCCAGATACGCCGCCACCGTGTCGGTGAGGATCTCGTTGTCCCGAGTACCGGGGAACGACAGACCCAGACGGTGCAGATACACATGCGCCACCTCATGCGCCAGCGCCGCACCGATGTCCCGCCGATGCGTACGGAACCGGTCGTTCAACTCGACGAAGTACTCCGGCCCCGCCGCAAGTTCGACATCCGCCGCATGCGTCATCTCCCGGAAACCGACGATCATCCGCGCCTCAGGCAACCGGTAGTGCCGCACCAGCTCCCCGGCCACCCGCTGCGCCCCCAGATGCAGGTCCTCGCCGTCACCGAACGCGACATCGGCAGGCGCCACACTCACCGCGAACGCCCGCACCGAGTCGTACGACACCCGCCGGTACAACGCCGTGACAGCCGCCCGCACCGTCTCCAGATGCGGGAACCCGTGCTCCACCGGTCCGCCGTTCGCCACGCCTACCCCCAGACGCCCCGAAGCCGACTCCACTCTACGGCGCGCCCGCCCGCCCCGCACGGACCCCGACACCTCACACCGGCCGCAGCACCAGCGACCCGCCCACCTCCACCGGCGCCCCGTCCAACTCCAGCAGCCACACCTCGTTGCCGCCCTCCCGCAGCACAGGACCAGGCACATACAGCGACCGCTGCGGCCCCACCGACCAGTACCGGCCCAACGCGAACCCGTTCACCCACACGAACCCCCGCCCCCACCCCGGCAGTTCCAACCGCGCGTCCCCCGCGCCCCGCACCTCCACCGCACCCCGGTAAAGCCCCCTCGACCCGTCCCCGGGCAACGCCCGCACCGCCACCGCGTCGACGTCAGCCACCGACTCCAACGCGTCAAGACGCAACCCGCGCGCGCGGACACCGTGCAGGAACTGCCGCTCGTGCAGCAGCCCCCCGGTGATCCCCTTCGCCTCACCGCCCCGCGGACCGTAGTTGACCCGCCCCAGCGACTCCACCCACAGCTCCACGCGCGCGTGCCCGGCGACCGGCACCCCGAGCGTGTCCTCACCCTCCCCGAGCACCCCCGCCCGCACCCCGTCCACATACACCACCGCCAGATCCCGCACCCCCCGCGCCACCAGCGGATACGCCCCCCGAGGCCCCGGCACGTCCACCACGTACCGCACCACACCCCGGTCCACGTCCAGCTCCTCGAACGTCGGCGGCACCGGCCCACCCACCTCGGGACCACCCCACGCCTCCACGACGCCGTCCAGGGCCGCCCACCCCGACAGCACCACCCCCGCCGCCGCACCCAGCACCGCCGGAGCCGGCGGCGGCTGCGGCAGCGGACCCTCCGCGAACCCCGCGAGCACCTCACGGAAACGCCAGAACTTCTCCGTCGGCCGCCCGTACTCGTCGATCGGCGCGTCGTAGTCGTACGACGTCACATCCGGTTCGAGCGGCCCCTCGTGCCGCGCACCACCACCCCGGTTGGCGCCCGCCCAGCCACCGAAACTCGTCCCCCCGTGCGCCATGTACAGATTCACCGACGCACCGCACTCCAGGATCTCCCGCAGCACCCGGGCCGCGTCCCCCGCCTCCCGCACCACATGCTCACCACCCCAGTGGTCGAACCAGCCGCACCAGAACTCCATGCACATCAGCGGCCCCCACGACCGGAACCGGCGCAACGCCCCGAACGCCTCACGCGCGTGCGAACCGAAGTTCACCGTCGCGAGGACCCCGGGCACCGAACCACCGCTCAGCATCTGCCCCTCAGGACCGTCCGACGTGCACAGCGGCACCGTCACCCCGGCCTCCCGCAGCACCTGCGCGAGCCGCTCCAGATACCGCGCGTCCGAGCCGTAACTGCCGTACTCGTTCTCCACCTGCACCAGGATCACCGGACCACCCCGGTCGACCTGCCGGGACACCACCTCGGGCAGCAGCCGCCCGAACCACCCCTCGACCCGCGCGAGGAAACCCGCGTCACGCGTACGCGCCCGCCGCCCCGACTCCCCGGTCACCCAGTGCGGCAGCCCCCCGTTCTCCCACTCGGCGCAGATGTAGGGACCCGGCCGCACGATCGCCCACAGCCCCGCCGCGTGCGCCGCGTCCAAAAACCGCCCCACCGCCGCCACATCCCGCACCTCACCAGGACGCGGCTCGTGCAGATTCCACGGCACGTACGTCTCCACGCAGTTGAGGCCCATCGCCCGCAACAACGCCAGCCGATGCCCCCACTGCTCCTCATGCACCCGGAAGTAGTGCAGCGCACCGGACAGCACCCGCACCGGGCGCCCGTCCAGCAGGAAATCCGCGTCCCCCACCGTGAACTCACTCATGCGCCCACCCTCACCCCCTGGCGGCGACCCCGTCCATGGACAAAGATCACGCCTACTTGGACCGAAGGACGGCCCGACCGAGGGACACCCGATGCACCACACCTGGATGCGGTTCTTCACCCCAGGACCCGCCCACCACCGGCTCGGCCTCGTCTGCCTCGGCGTCGGCCTCCAGCACGGCACCCTGCCCACCGTCGGCCCCCGCGTCCTCGACCACCACACCGCCGTCGTCATCAGCACCGGCGGCGGCCACTACCTCCACCCCGACGGCCGCCCCACCCCCGTCACCGCACCCGCCCTCCTCTGGCTCACCCCCGGCACACCGCACCACTACGCCCCCGACCCCACCACCGGCTGGGACGAAGGCTTCGTCGACTTCACCGGACCCGCCACCGCCCCCTACACCGAACTCGGCTACATCGAACCCGACCGGCCCGTCGTACCGCTCACCGACGCCACCGCACCCCGCGCCGTCATCACGCGCATGGCCCGCGCCGCCCGCCCCGGCAACCCCCTCCTCGAAGTCGAGACCGCCGCCGCCGTCCACGAACTCCTCGTCGCCCTCCGCCGCGCCCGCGCCGACCTCACCCCCGACGGCCACCCCGTCCTGCACGCCCTCGCCCGCGACGCGTTCAAGCCGATGTCCGTCGCCGACCACGCAGCCCGGCACGGCATGACCCCCGCCGCACTGCGCACCGCCGTCCGCCGCGGCGCCGGATGCAGCCCCAAGGACTTCCTCCTCGGCATCCGCCTCGGCCACGCCAAGGAACTCCTCGCCACCACCGAACTCCCCGTCGCCGCCGTCGCCCGCCGCGTCGGCTACCTCGACCCCGCCTACTTCTCCCGCCTCTTCACCCGCCGCGTCGGCACACCCCCCGTCCGCTTCCGCGCCCAACAGGGCAGAACCGTCCCCGGCGGCTGGAGCGACCGGATACCCGACCCCGCGAAACGGCCGACACCGCACCCACCCGGCCCCCGGACCACCTGACCCGACCGGCACACCACCCCGACGCCCCGTAGGGTGGTCGCCCATGACCACCAGCAACACCGGCACCGGTGACGTCGATCCCGCCGTCCGCGAGGAGCTCGGCCGGCTGCGCGACAGCATCGACAACATCGACGCGGCCGTCGTCCACATGCTCGCGGAGCGCTTCAAGTGCACCCAGCAGGTCGGCCACCTCAAGGCCGAGCACCACCTACCGCCCGCCGACCCGGCCCGCGAATCCCGCCAGATCGAACGGCTGCGCGCCCTCGCCGAGAGCGCCAAACTCGACCCCGCGTTCGCCGAGAAATTCCTGAACTTCATCATCGCCGAGGTGATCAGACACCACGAATCCATCGCCTCGGGCACCGACGACCCCGCCAACGGCCCCGCACCGACGGCGCATTGACCTCGGAGGAACCCACAGGGGCGTGACAGACGGCCCGGCGCCGGGCATGCTGCGCTGAGCACTCCTCGTCACCCGACGAGCACGCCCCGTCAGCGGACGTGGATCCACCCCGGTGGACCACCCGGGAGGTACACCGCGTCATGCCGTCGGACGCCGCCATCCTCATCGTCGACGACCACGAGGACACCCTCTACGCCCTGGAGAGCGCCCTCGCCCCCCTCGGCTACCGCCTCCTCCGCGCCACCAGCGGCGACGAGGCCCTCAAACACGTGCTCCGCGGCCAGATCGGCCTGCTCCTCCTCGACGTCCGGATGCCCGGCGTCAGCGGCCTCGACGTCGTCCGCTACCTGCGCCGCCTCGAACAGACCCAGCACATCCCGGTGATCCTGCTGACCGGCTTCGGCACCGACCAGGAACTCACCTCCACCGCCTTCGACCTCGGCGTCGCCGACCTCGTCATGAAACCCGTCGACCCCTGGTCACTGCGGACCAAGGTCCGCTACCTGTACGACGCCCACCAACGCGCCCTCGCCCTCGAACGCGAGGTACGCGCCCTACGGACCCACGACCACAGCCAGAGCCAGCAACAGGAGCAGAGCCAGGGACCGCGGGCCACCGCACCCGCCCCCCAGTCGCCACGCCCACCCCGCCCCCGCGCCGACACCGCCATCCCCGTCCAGCGCGACGGCGAGAACAGGACACCCGCCCCGAAGCCCGCACCCGACCGGACATAAGGAACGAACCGGGCCGCCTCTGTGCCTGCCCCACGCCATCAGGCAGCATGTCCTGCATGTCCGTACTGACGCGCGACGAAGCGCAGACCCGTGCCAAGCTCCTCGACGTCCGCAACTACACCATCGACCTGAACCTCACCACCGGCGACGAGACCTTCGACGCCCACACCGTGATCCGGTTCACCGCCCGCGCGGACGCGGACACCTTCGTCGAGCTGAAGCCCGCCGAACTGCGCTCCGCCACCCTGGACGGACAACCCCTCGACCCCCACACCCTCACCGACAACCGGCTCCCCCTCACCGGCCTCACCGCCGGCGAACACGAACTGCGCGTCGACGCCGTCATGAGCTACTCCCGCACCGGCGAAGGCATGCACCGCTTCACCGACCCCACCGACGGCGAGACCTACCTCTACACCCAACTCTTCATGGACGACGTCCAACGCGTCTTCGCCGCCTTCGACCAACCCGACCTCAAGGCCGTCTTCGACCTCACCGTCACCGCACCCGACGGCTGGACCGTCCTCACCAACAGCGTCACCGAACACCTCGGCCAAGGCCACTGGCGAGCCGCCCCCACCCCACCCATCTCCACCTACCTCGTCGCCGTCGCCGCCGGACCCTGGCACTCCGTACGCACCGAACACCGCGGCCTCCCCTTCGGCCTGCACTGCCGCCGCTCCCTCGCCCCCCACCTCGACACCGACGCCGACGAACTCCTCCAGATCACCCGCCAGTGCTACGACCGCTACCACGAGAAGTTCGACGAGCCCTACCCCTTCGACTCCTACGACCAGGCGTTCGTCCCCGAATTCAACGCCGGCGCCATGGAGAACCCCGGACTCGTCACCTTCCGCGACGAATTCGTCTTCCGCTCCGCCGTCACCGACACCGAACGCCAGACCCGCGCCATGGTCATCGCCCACGAGATGGCCCACATGTGGTTCGGCGACCTCGTCACCCTCCGCTGGTGGGACGACATCTGGCTCAACGAGTCCTTCGCCGAGTACATGGGCTACCAGACCCTCACCGAAGCCACCCGCTTCACCGACACCTGGACCGACTTCGGCGTCGCCCGCAAATCCTGGGGCTACGACGCCGACCAACGCCCCTCCACCCACCCCGTCGCCCCCGACGCCGTCGACGACACCGCCGCCGCACTCCTCAACTTCGACGGCATCTCCTACGCCAAGGGCGCCTCCGCCCTGCGCCAACTCGTCGCCTGGCTCGGCGAGAAGGACTTCCTCGCCGGCATCAACACCCACTTCGCCCGCCACCGCTTCGGCAACGCCGCCCTCGCCGACTTCCTCGACTCCCTCGCCTCCGCCACCGAACGCGACGTCCACGCCTGGGCCGACGCCTGGCTGCGCACCACCGGCGTCGACACCCTCACCCCCACCCTCACCACCGCACCCGACGGCACCCGCACCCTCACCGTCACCCGCACCGGCAACCGCCCCCACCACATCGCCGTCGGCGTCTACGACCACGACCTCACCGACGACAACCGGCTCGTCCCGCGCGAACGCCTCCACCTCGACATCCCCCAGCACACCCCCAACACCCTCGGCAAAACACCCGCCCTCCTCGTCCTCAACGACGGCGACCTCACCTACGCCAAGATCCGCTTCGACGCCCGCTCCGCCGAAACCGTCCACACCCGCCTGCGCGGCCTCCCCGACCCCCTCACCCGCGCCGTCGTCTGGAACGCCCTCCGCGACGCCGTACGCGACGGCGAACTCCCCGCCACCCGCTACCTCGACACCGCCCGCACCCACCTCCCGCACGAGACCGACCTCGCCCTCGTCCAAGGCGTCCTCGCCTTCGCCATCGGCCCCATCGCCGACCGCTACCTCACCCCCGACCAACGCCCCGCGGCCCTCGCCACCCTCACCGGACTCTGCCGCGACCTCATCCGACGCACCGAGGACGGCGACAACCCCGGCCTGCGCCTCATCGCCGTACGCCACCTCATCGACGTCGCCGCCCACCCCGACACCATCGCCGCCTGGCTCGCCGATGGCACCGTCCCCGGCGGCCCCGAACTCGACCCCGAACTGCGCTGGCGCGTCCTCGGACGCCTCGCCGTCCTCGGCGCCACCGACGAGAACGCCATCGCCGCCGAACTCGACCGCGACCCCTCCGCCACCGGACAGGAAGGCGCCGCCCGCTGCCGCGCGGCCCTCCCGGACCCCGAGGCCAAACGCCGCGCCTGGGACGCCATGTTCACCACCGACGCCCTCTCCAACTACCTGTTCACCGCCACCGCCCGCGGCTTCTGGCAACCCGAACAGGCCGACCTGGTACGGGAGTACGTCCCCCGCTACTTCAAGGACGCGCCCTCCGTCGCCGCCCGCCGCGGCCCCGCCATCGCCGCCGCGGCCGGCCGCTGGGCCTTCCCCGCCCACGCCGTCGACAAGGAAACCCTGCGCCTGGGCGAGAAATGCCTGCGCAAGGCCGACCCCACCCCCGCCCTGCGCCGCAAACTCATCGACGAACTCGACGACCTGACAAGGGCGTTGCGGGTACGCGACACCCATACCGAACAGGCGTAACCACCCCGACAGCCCTCACCACGGCCCACACCCCGCGAACACCCGGCCCCGGACGGCACGTTGACGCCGCCCGGGGCCCCGCACATCCCGACCCGCACGACACCCCACCTCCACAGGCGACGAGACCCGGGCGACGCCCCCTGACGCCGTCCCACCCCGCAGCACCGGCCCGCCCACGACCGACGTGGCCGACGCGGACGTTGCTTCCGTGACCGCCTCCGGTCGCCGTCGATGTCGCTTCCGTGACCGCCTCCGGTCGCCGTCGATGTCGCTTCCGTGACCGCCTCCGGTCGCCGTCGACGTCGCTTCCGAGACCGCCCCCGGCCGCCGTCGACATCGCCTCCGAGACGCCCCGGCCGCCGCCGACGTCACGCCCGCCACCGCCCCGGCCGCCCCCGCCGTCCCCTCCCGGGACCGCCCCCGGGCCCGCGCACCCACCGCCCCCGGAACCCCACTGGCCACACCACCCCCACACGCCCCCCGGGCCCCCGATCCGACAGGTTTTCCCCGGACGGGAGTACCCCCATTCGGGTCGCGATCGTTGAACCTCCCAGGCACCCGCCCACCACGGCGGCCAAGCTGGAACTCCTCAGCCCGGCGCCCGGGAGGACACATGAGCACGCACGTCGCACCAGAACCCGACGGCCCCCGCCCCCACCCCCGCGCACCGCCGCTCCCCACCGTCCTCGACGCACCCACCGACGACGGCGCCCGCGACCGCCACGACCCCACTCCCCGCAGGCGAACCCCGAACCACCCCACCGCCCCACCACCCGCACCGACACCCCGGCCGCCCCGCTGAACCCCGTGGAAGGACACACCCCCGCATGACCCCCACCCCCCACCACGACCCCGACACCATCCACGACCTCGTCGGCATCGGCATCGGCCCCAGCAACCTCTCACTCGCCGCCCTCGCCCACCCCCTCACCGACCTCGACACCGCCTTCTACGACCAACGCCCCACCTTCACCTGGCACCCGGGACTGCTCATCGACGGCGCCCGCGTCCAAGTCCCCTTCCTCGCCGACCTCGTGACCCTCGCCGACCCCACGAACCCCTGGACCTTCCTCAACTACCTCAAAAGCCGCGACCGCCTCTTCCCCTTCTACTTCACCGAGCAGTTCCACATCGAACGCGCCGACTACGACGCCTACTGCCGCTGGGTCGCCGAACAACTCCCCGCACTCCACTTCGGCCACCAGATCGACGCCGTCCGCTGGAACCCCGAACGCGCCCTCTTCGAAGTCGACTTCACCCAACTCGACGCCGACGGCGAAGCCGAAGCCCTCGGCCGCACCCACACCCGCGACATCGTCCTCGGCATCGGCACCGCACCCCACATCCCCGAACCCCTCAAACCCCTCGTCGAGACCCCCTCCGCACCCGTCATCCACGCCGCCGACTACCTCACCCACCGCGACACCCTCCTCAGAGCGGGCCACGTCACCGTCATCGGCTCAGGACAGTCGGGCGCCGAGATCTTCCTCGACCTCCTCCGCAACCGCCCCGCCGGCCACGAACGACTCCACTGGCTCGGCCGCACCGAGGCCTTCGCCCCCATGGAGTACTCCAAACTCGGCCTCGAACACTTCACCCCCGACTACACCCGCTACTTCCACGCCCTCACCGAACACACCCGCGACCACCTCGGCGCCACCCAATGGCAACTCCACAAAGGCATCGACGCCGACACCATCGCCGCCATCCACACCGAGCTGTACCGCCGCACCCTCCACGGCGGCTGGCCCGACACCGTCCTCACCCCCGGCGTCAGAGTCCGCACCGCGGGACGCATCGCCACCACCAAGATCGAACTCCACCTCGAACACCCGCAGCAAGCCACCCGCACCCGCCTCACCACCGACGCCGTCGTCCTCGCCACCGGCTACCAGGAACGCCCCCTCGACCACGTCCTCGCCGGACTCGACCCCTACCTCCGCCGCGACAACAGCGAACGCCCCCGCATCGACGAACACTTCCGCCTCGTCCTCGACCCCTCCGTCACCGGCACCGCCTACGTCCAGAACGCCGAACGCCACACCCACGGCGTCGGCGCCCCCGACCTCGGCCTCGCCGCCTGGCGCAGCGCCACCATCCTCAACTCCCTCACCCGCAAAGAGACCTACCGACTCCCCACCCGCACCGCCTTCACCACCTTCGGACTCGAACAACGCACCCCCCACATCCCCGCCGCCCGCAAACCCCCCACCCTCACCCCCCTCACCGACGGCAGATGACCCCCGACCCACCGGGATCACCGCGGCTCGACCCACCGCGGGGAAAGTCGTGCCCACACGTGCCCACTCGTGCCCTCGACGCACCCCTTCGGCGTGCCCGCAAAAGAGCAACACACCTCGCCGCCGCGGCAGTTGTCACCACGAACGCCCGCGCGCTGTCCCTCCCGCCTACCGCCGGCGCGGTCGCGGACGACGCCGAGCCGGTCTCGGCCCGGGGCAAGGACACACCCGGTTCACCATGCCGGAGGTGAAGACCGGCTCCACCAAGCCGGCAGCCACCCGCCCGGAGCGGCAGCCATCGAAGGCACTGGCCGCCTGGCGCAAGGCCCAGAAGGACCACGCCACCAAGCCGCCCCGGTCCGGCACCGCGCTCTTCGCCGCTGCCCAGGACACCGGCATCTTGAGTCTGGTGCCGGAAGGGCAGGCAGACGCGCCCTGGCACCGCATCACCGACCTCGCGATCACGGACGCGCCCACCGCCAGGACCGACTACTCGACCGGCAACCCGATGCTCACCGGGACCGACTTCGACATCGCGGGCGTCTGCCGGCGTCTCACCCTCACGCGCACGTACAACTCCCCGGACGCGCCGTGGGGGAAGGTGTCGCAACGGTGGTGGCAGCAGTACGAGCGCCACCTCTCGCTGGGCAGCAGCGAGGTGATTCTCTACGACAACAGCGGCGCCACCGTCCGGTTCACCAAGAACAGCGACGGCTCCCTCACCACACCGAAGAGATACTCGCAGGAGCTGAGGAACAACATCGACAGCGCGACGGACGCAATGGAATCGGGCAGCACCCCGGGCAACGTGGCCGAGTACGGCTTCAACACCCGCAACAACCTCGACACCGCCCCGCTGCCCACCGGCGGTACGACGACCAACCACTGGCAGACCCGGGGGTTGATACTGGTGGGCTCGCGTATTCAAGTGTCGCCAGTTGATCAATCTGACTCCGGAATCACTACTGCCCGTGACGTTCCTGGCTGGGATCTGGGTGTGGAGCCCCAACGACGACGGGACGTAGCACGGCGTCGTAAATGGCGATGGCCGGGCCGTGTTGGCGTCTTTATCCTCAGTGGGTGAGTCTGATCGAGGTGGTTCCTGGGCAGGTCGAGCTCGTCGTTCGGGGGGTGGGGTCGCAAGCACCCTCTGTCCGGTTGTTCGACTGGTCGCGGACAGATGAGTTCGAGGTCGTGTTCGCCGTGGAGGCTGTCGATGACGGCCTGCGCGCACGAATCGGGGCCGTGACCGTGTCTGCCTGGGACGGTGCGGGATACCTGACCGAGTTTCTCGACGGTCTTGCGCGTGACTTCCGCGGTTGGGAGGGCGTGCGGTCTTGGGTCAACAACGAGCTGGTCGTGGCAGCGACGTTCGGTTCGGGCGGTCACGTGTGCCTGAGCTGGACCTTGCGAGCCGACGTCTTCTCCAGCGGCTGGGAGTGCACTGTGACGACCGTGATCGACGCTGGTGAAGAGCTGGCGACTGTCGCTGCCGAGGTGCAGGAATTCCTCCGCCAGGGGTAGCCGTCCCAGTGGCCCCGAAGCAAGCACTCATGCGCGCTCGGGCTCTCGGAACTGGAGGGCTCCCTACTTCTCTGGTTCCCCGGGGTGCCCAGCCTGTTGGTGACCTTGCGTGATCTCCGGCGGCGTATCGGCTCCAGGTTCCTCCGGTCTCGTTGCGGAGGCGGCTTGTGGTCTTGTCGTGGTAGCCGAGAGTGTCCGCGACGACGGGTGCGGGCAGTTCGAGGAGTTGCTGGCGGATGGCGGCGCCGCGGGCGGCGGCGATCGGGATTCCGACCTGGTTCAGGAGCGCGGACAGGTGGTTGGGGTCGAGGGGTTGGCCGGGGACGGCATCCTGGGAAGAGCCAGCGGGACGCCGGGTTGGTGGCGGTGTTCATGTTGCCGCGGTTCGTGATGTGCTCCAGCAGCAGGGCGGCGACCGGTGCGGGGACGGGTGAGGGCGGCTTACCGAGTCGTAGCAGCACGGTGTCGCCGTCGCGGATGACGTCGTCGATGGTGAGCCGGACGACGCGGCTCAGCGGTTGTGCGTAGAGGAGAACGATGACTCCGGCGACGCGGAGTCGCATCGGTATCTCCGTACCGGTCAGAAGCCTGCCCAGGGCGGCGAGGCGTTCGTCCTCGCTCAGTGCGGGCCGACGGGAGATCTTCATCGCCGGGATGGCCAGGGAACGTCGGCAGTGCCGGCCCTGCATGGCCCAGTTGAGGAAGCCTCTCAGACGGGTGCGAGCGTTCTCGGCGAACCAGGCGTCGATGTCGACCTGGCCGCAGGAGGCGAGAGTGGTGTTCCGCTCGCTGAGCCAGTGCAGGAAGGCGGTCGTGTACTTGATCTGTTCGCTGGCGAAGCGGCGGATGCCGGGTGTGATGTGGCTCCGCTCGGCGCGGGCCCGCAGCCCGGGGAGGACGTGCCAGGTCGCGAAGAGCCTGATCGTCTTGGTGTGCTCGGGATCGGCGGTGTCGGCCAGGTGAGCGGGAAGCCAGCGCGCAAAGGAGCAGAGGTGCTTGTCGACCGCAGGCAGGACTCCGCATGCCATGAAGGGTTCTTCCAGATGAGAGGCCGCTCGCCAGGGCTGGAGTTCGTGGAACGCGTCGTGGGTCAGCGGAATCTCGCCCAGGCCGAGCCGGCGAAGCAGCCGCGAGGCGTTTCCCAGTTGCCCACGGCGCATGTCCAGCCAGGCCAGTCCGCTTCCGGGCTTGTCCATCGTCACCAGCAAGTCGAGCAACGAGACCAGCGCGGGACGGACGCGGCCCGTGCCGTCGTCGAGGAGGACGGTCGCGCCTTGACCCCTGATGTTGGACACACGAGGCACTGGATCCTGAGGATCTGAGAGCGGACATCTCGTGGTCATGAAGAACTACCCGCCGGAGTTCAAGGCGGATGCGGTCGCTCTGTATGAGTCGCGGCCCGATGCGACGATCAGGTCGGTCGCCGCCGATCTGGGGATCAGTCCGGAGACGCTGCGGAACTGGGTGCGGGCTGCCGGAGCAAGCCGTCCACGGGGACGCCGGACGCAGGAACCGGCCCAGCCGCCGGTACCGCTGGAGGCAGAGAACGCGGCTGCGGAAGAAGGTCCGTGAGCTCGAGGAGGAACGCGAGATCCTGCGGAAGGCCGCCAGGTATTTCGCCGGGGAGACTCGCTGGTGAACCGTTTCCAGTGCGTCGCCGACCATCAGCGCCGCTCCGGCGTGAGGCGGCTCTGCAGCATCCTCGGCGTCAGCCGCTCGAGCTTCTGCTGCTGGCGCCGGACAGCCGCGAACCGGGCCGCCCGGCAGGCGGCCGACGCACAGCTTGCCGCCCGGATACGGGCGGTGCACCGCGAATCGGACGGTACCCACGGCGTCCCCAGGATCACCGCCGGGCTCCGCGAGACGAACGGTGAGGCTGTCAACCACAAGCGGGTCGCCAGGATCATGCGGGAGTCCGGGATCGAAGGGGTCCGGTTGCGCCGAGAGCGACGACTGACGGCCCGGTGAAGTGTGCTCGCGGAGGTGCCATTGCGTGGGGCGATACAGGCCGTGAATCGTTAATGGTCGCTGAGGGCATCGCTATTCACCCAAGTCAGCCAGCCGCCTCAGCGTTTCATCCACCGAATCGCGGTGGGCAGGCAGCAAGGGTAGACGCACGTCCGGGGTGGGAATGCGGCCTTGTGCATGCAGTACGCCCTTGATCACAGTGGGGTTGGGTTCAAGGAAGGCCGCAGCCGACAGCCTCGCCAGGCGATGCCCGAGCTTCCGTGCTCGTGCGAGGTCACCTTGGTGCCAGGCGGTGGCCAATTCTGCGAACCGGCTGGTGGCCAGGTGCGCCGAGGCGAGGATGCCGCCTGCCGCACCGAGTGCCAGCAGGGGGGACAGAAACGGATCATCTCCAGCCAAGACCACGAAGTCGGGCGGGAGTTCACTCAGCAGGTCCACTGTCTCCTGATCGATGCCGTCCTGCGCGAGCTTGACTCCCACGACACCGGGGATTCGTCCCAGCGCGCGCAGGGTGGACGCGTCGAGAGGCTGCCCAGTGCGATACGGGACGTGATACACCACCAGGGGCAGGGGGCTGCCGTTTGCCAAGCGGATGAAATGCGCGAGAACGCCGGCCTGCGAGGGACGGCTGAAGTAAGGGACGGGCACCAGTGCGGCGGCGGCCTCCGGCCACCGTGAGAGCTCCGCGAGGGCACGTTCGCTGGCCTGGGTGTCATTAGTGCCGGCACCGATCATCAGGACTGCGCCGCGTTCTTGGCAGACCCGGGCGCACACGTTGATGACCGTGGTCTTCTCTTCGGCGTGGAGTGTGGCTGCCTCGGCGGTCGTACCCAGGGCGACGATCCCGGCGGCGCCCGCGTCCAGCATGGCACGAGCGAGTTCTTCGAGGGCGTCCTCCGCGATACGTCCATCGGCGGTGAACGGCGTGACGAGCGGTACGTGAACCCCATGCAGGGGTGGGTGTTGAGCCATGGTCACGAGGGTGACCTTTGGTGATCGTGTAGGTCTAGTTCGCATCTATGAGGCTGAGCGTAAGCTGAGCTGATGCTCGATGTTCGACGCCTGCGCCTGCTGCGGGAACTGTCCCTGCGCGGCACGATTGCCGCGGTCGCCGAAGCGCTCGCGTTCACTCCGTCAGCGGTCTCCCAGCAACTCAGCGCCCTAGAACGCGAAGCAGGTGTGCCCCTTCTGGAGCGAACGGGGCGGAGGGTCACCCTCACCCCGGCAGGACAGAAACTGGTCCACCATGCAGAGGCCATTTTCGAACGCCTGGAACAGGCCACCGCAGACCTGGTCGACACACGTCGCGGCTTGGCGGGCCCCTTGCGGATCGGCACTTTCCCCACCGCCACCCGAGCGATAGTCCTCGCGGCGCTGGCCTTTCTCGTTCATCAGCACCCGGGCCTGGAACCCATGGTGCTGGAGATCGACCCGGCAGGGGTCGCAGGCGCCCTGCGCGCGGGCGACCTGGACGTTGCGCTCATCCATGAATACGACTTCGTGCCGTCACCTGCCGAACCAGGCCTGGCAGCTCAACCTCTTTGTACTGAGTCCATGTACCTCGCATCAACGTCATCCGCGCCGGGAGAGGCAGCCGACGGATGGGTGATCGGGCACTGGAAGGACTCACCCTGGATCACGGCGACCCCGGGAACGCTATGTCACGCGATGACCGTCCGGGCCTGCCAAGCCGCCGGCTTCACCCCACATGTCCGGCATCAGGTAGATGACTTCGCCACAGTGCTGGCCCTCGTCGCAGCCGGCCAGGGCGTCGCCGTCGTGCCGCACCTTGGAATCGTGGACCCGATGCCCGGGGTGACACTGACCAGGTTGCCGATACACAGGCGAACCAAGATCGCTTATCGCACTGGTGCCGCTGGGCACCCGGCGGTCGCAGCTACTGCTGTGGCCTTACGGGGGTCCGTTCCACGCGAGCTGACCTGCATAGAGGGAACGCCACTCCCACGGTCGATACCGGGACTTCCTGTTGTCTACCCAGCAAGCTCGCCTTGCTGAGCGTTGCGGGGGGGGGAGGGGGGGAGAGAGAGCGGGGGAGAGAGAGCGGGCTTTCACACGAGGGGCTTCGTCCAACGGCGCCAGTGTGGTTCGGGCGCGTACCCGGCAGCATGCCAGGCACGTTGCCCGAGTTCGTTGTCCTCCAGCACCATCGCGTCCCCGCGACGCCCGCCGAGAGTGATGAAGCGATGTTCTGCTGTTTCCAGCAGGGCACTGCCAACGCCCTGGCGGCGCATACGTGGGTCCACAGCGAGGCGGTAGAGGTGACAGCGCCAACCGTCCGAGCCCGCGATGACCGTGCCTACCATCCGGCCGGCGCGCTCCGCGATGACAACCGCCTCGGCGTCACGGGCGATGAGGCGGCTGACACCAGCCTCGTCGTCACTAATGCTCGTTTCCTCGGCGGCGGACTCCCAGAAGTCCAGCAGTGCGGAGACGTCGTCGGAGGTAGCTGAACGGATGGTCAGATCAATCATGATCAGAGATGGGCATACGCCGCTGATTATGTTCGAAGCGATTTACTGATCGTTTCACAATGAGGTCTGTGAGGGACGGGATGCTGGGATGCCCGGCTTCGTCCGTAGGATCACTCCATGCCTGCTGATGAACGCGTAACCCGGTCCACGTTCTCCGGCCGTATCCAGCCCGTAGCGGCTCCTCAGCCGATGCCGGAGCTGCCCCAGCGGATCTGGTCGGATGACGCCTGGAAGCGGATCCAGCTCGGCTATGCATCGCGGGACATGGACGAGAAGTGGGACGTTTTCACGGAGGGCGAGGTCGTCTTCCTGCACCGAAGCTGGACGGGTAACGGAACCTTCGCAGCGACCTTCGCGCCCGTCGACGGCGGTGGATGGCGGATCGACAGTGCCGTAGTCGAACGTGACGCCGAACGCTATCGAGGAACCGACGATGCCTACGACTGCGTCATGCTTGAGCTGGTGATCAGCGCCATCGTGCTTGGCGAGTCGGCGACAGACCTCCGGACGAAGCTGGTCGAGTTGACGCGTCGGGATTCGGGTTCCGATGCTCCGGCCGGGCTGATTCAGCACAGCGCCCTGGGGCTGCGCTCGGACTCCTAGCCGGTCACTCTGGGACCGCTGGATAGACGTCGGATGCAGATCAGGCTGCAGGCCAGTTCGAGCAAACCCTGGTGGAGATCGGCGCGTCGTTCGTAGCGGGTGCGGAGGCGTTTGAACTGGTGCAGCCAGGCGAAGGCCCGCTCGACGACCCAGCGCACCTTGCCCAGTCCGGAGCCGTGGGCGACGCCGCGTCGGGCAATGAAGGGGTTTGATGCCGCGCTTCGAGAGCAGGCGGCGGTACTTGTCGAAGTCGTAGCCGCGGTCGGCGTACAGACGCCGGGGCTTACAGCGGGGACGTCCACGAAGACCCCGGATCGAGGAGACGGCGTCCAGCAGCGGTAGGAGCTGAGTGGCATCGTGCCGGTCGCCACCGGTGAGCGTGACAGCCAGCGGGGTGCCGTGCCGGTCGACGATCAGGTGGTGCTTGGAGCCGGGGCGGGCCCGGTCGACGGGCGAGGGGCCGACATGGTCCCCCCTTTGAGGGCCCGGACATGTGACCCGTCTACGGAGCAGTCGTCCAGGTCCAGCAGGCCAGCGCGGCGAAGCTCGGTCAGCAGGGCGGCGTGCAGTCGAGGCCAGACGCCGGCCTCGGTCCAGTCCCGGAGCCGACGCCAGGCCGTCACACCGGAACAGCCCACGGTCTCTGTAAGGACATCGCGCCACGCGACACCGGTCCGCAGCACATACATGACACCGGCGAGGCCACTCAGTCGGGAACACGCAGCCGTCCCGGGTGGCGATGGCGCCGTTCGGGGGCGGGCGGCAGCAGCGGGGCCACCAACAAGCCGACCCCCACCTGCGGCGGCTCCGAGGGCCAACTCGGCGTGCAGCACACGAAGTTGTCGTCACGCCCAACGAAACACCCGACACGCCCGCCGGCCGTACCCGCGGCGCTCCGGCCGGCAACACCCGGCCGAAGCACCACCACGGCCTAGAACACCGGAGTACCGGCCCGCGTCAACCGCCAGTCCACCGACGCGAAGTCCTTCGGATCCAGCACACCCTTCGCCGTCACCCACTCAGCGATCCGCGTCCTGATCTCCGTCGACTCCGACCACACCTCCGTCGCCGACGCCACATGCGGGAACGCACCACCACCATTCGCCCGATAGTTGTTCACCGCCAACACGAACTGCTGCCCATCCGACAACGCCACACCCCCATACGTCAGATTCTTGATCCGCGAACCCGCCGCCTGCGCGATGTCGATGTCGTACGAAAGCCCCGACACATAGTCATAGTTGTAGTCCGGACGATTGTTCGCGTTCGTCAGCTTCTCCACATCCACCGGCGCACCCACCGCCGTCTGCACGAAATACTCCGCCGAGAACTCCAGGTACGCCCGCAACTGCGCACCCGTCATCACCTTCGCCACCAGCGTGTTGTCATACACATACAGACCCGACAGATCCCGGATCGTCACATTCCCCGCCGGAATCTCCGACGTCCGCGAGAACGGCGACGCCTGCGCGATCACCGGCAACGACGCATACGCCGTCCCCACCAGCGCCGCCCGCACCACATCCTCCTGAACCTTCGTGATCAGGTCGATGATCGGCGCATCCTTGTACCGCGCCTCCACCGTCGTCAACGTCTCCGTCGCCGAACCCACCACCTGGTTCACATACTTCACGACCTTCGCGTGCTCGTCCTCGAGCAACCGCGTGATCTTCGGATCGTCCGCCACCGAATTCGAGTTCAACACCTTCGACGCCACCGACTCCACCGACCAGCGCCCCTTCGAGAACACCAGCCCGACATCGAACACCGACAACCGCTCCGCGAACGCCAACGGCTCCGACAACACCACCGTCCTACCCGACTTCGCGTTCGTGACCTTCAACTCCGGAATCTCCAGATGCGCGTGACCCACCAGAATCGCGTCAATACCCGGCACCTGCTGCGCCACCAACGCCGCTGAGTTCTCCACATACGGCAACTGGTCACCGTACGACGACGTACCCGACGAACCCGAGTGCGCCGAGACGATCACCACGTCCGCACCCATCGACCGCAGCTTCGGCACCCACTTCGCCGCCTGCTCCTCAAGACCAGGGAACGTCAACTTCCCCTGCACATAAGCCTTGTCCCAGATCGCGATACCCGGATTCGTCAGACCCAGCACAGCCACCTTGACCGACGGCGCGCCCTTCACATGGAACGTCTTCATGACGTACGGAGGGAAGGCCGGCTTCAGCGTCTTCGCGTCCAGCGCGTTCGCCCCCAGCAGCGGAAAACGCAGCTGGCTCTCGAACTTCCGCAGCGTCTCGATGCCGTAGTTGAACTCGTGGTTGCCCAGCGCCGCCGCGTCGTACCCGATCGCGTTCATCGCCTGCGCCATCGGGTGCACAGGACCCCGCTTCGCGGTGATCGGATCGACCTTCGCGTAGTAGTACGTCAGCGGAGTGCCCTGAATCGTGTCACCCGCGTCGATGAGCAGCGTGTTCTCGCGCCCCTTCTCCTTGCGGATCTTGTTCACCAGCGTCGAGATCCGCGCCAGCCCCTGCGCGTTGCCCGCGCTGTCCGAGTACTCCGCGTCCTTGAAGTAGTCCCAGTTGAAGACATGCCCGTGCAGGTCGGTCGTGCCCATCACGGTCAGCGCGTACCGCTTCGCGGGCTTCGGGTGCGTGGCATGCCCGTGCCCGTGACCCGGTGCCGCCTGCGCCGCGGGAGCTGCCACGGCACCCGTGAGAGCCACCCCGGCCCCGGTCACGGCGGACTTCTTCAGAAACTTCCGACGGTTCAACGGCATGTCTGGATCTCCTGGAGGAAAAGGTCGATGACGCGCGTAGATTCTGACCCGCCCCAGGTACCGGGCAATAGGTCTGCGAGGTTTCGATCTGGTGACCGAACAGATGAACAGACACCCCCTCGATCGACCGAGACATGACAGAGTGGGACGTATGGCCACCCCCACACCCCCCGCCCCCACCCCCTACGGCACCCCCGACGCCCCACGCCTCACCGTCCGCGGCGAAGCCCACCTCGAAGTCGACCCCGAGATCGCCCGCATCACCATCACCGTCACCGCCCGCGGCAAAGACCGCCGCCACACCCTCGACGACCTCACCCACCGCAACACCACCACCCTCGACCTCGTCAAAAGCTACGGCGACGCCATCGAACGCCTCGAAACAGGACACTTCTCCCTCACCCCCGAACTCGCCCAACGCGGCCGAGGCGAACGCATCCGCACCTACCACGGCAGCGTCACCCTCACCGCCGAACTCAACGACTTCACCGCCCTCGGCGAACTCACCAGCCGCCTCGCCGACCTCGACCTCACCAGCGTCGACGGCCCCTGGTGGACCCTCCGCCCCGACTCACCCGTCCACACCCAAGCCCGCAAACAAGCCGTCAAAGAAGCCGTCCAACGCGCCCGCGCCTACGCCGACGCCCTCGACACCACCCTCGCCGCCCTCATCGAACTCGCCGACCTCGACGCCGACACCCCCCAGCCCTACCCACCCGCCCCCGGCAACCGCATGCGCTCCATGGCCTTCGCCGGCACCCCCGACGACACACCCCCCACCCTCGACCTCGAACCCCAACGCCAAGAAATCCACGCCGCCGTCAACGCCCGCTTCACCATGACACCCCCACGCCTATGAAAAACAATGAATACGCTCATCAGAGCAGACCCCCGCACCATTCAACACTTGTCAATGACGCTTCACCCAAAGGACGTTGAGCAGCCACCCACGCCCAAATCCCTACCCACCGGTAAGCCCTAGGCTCAAGGTATGCGCCGCGCAAAGATCGTCTGCACCCTCGGCCCCGCCACCGACACCTACGACCAGATCAAAACCCTGGTCGAAGCCGGAATGGACGTCGCCCGATTCAACCTCAGCCACGGCGGCCACGCCGAACACGAGGAGCGCTACCGACGAATCAGAAAAGCCTCCGAAGAGATCGGCCACACCGTCGGAACCCTCGCCGACCTTCAAGGCCCGAAGATCCGACTCGGCCGATTCACCGAAGGCCCCGTACTCCTCGAACGCGGAGACACCTACACCATCACCGTCGAAGACAACACCGACGGCGACCGCCACACCTGCGGCACCACCCACGCCGGCCTCGCCACCGACGTCACCCCCGGCGAACACATCCTCGTCGACGACGGCAGAGTCACCCTCGAAGTCACCACCATCGACGGCCCCCGCATCCATACCCGGGTCATCGAAGGCGGCATCATCTCCGACCACAAAGGACTCAACCTCCCCGGCGTCACCGTCTCCGTCCCCACCCTCTCCGACAAAGACGAAACCGACCTCCGCTGGGCCCTGCGCACCGGCTTCGACGTCGTCGCACTCTCCTTCGTCCGCAACGGCCACGACATCGACGACGTCCACCGCATCATGGACGAAGAAGGCCGACACATCCCCGTCATCGCCAAGATCGAAAAACCCCAAGCCGTCCACGCCCTCGACGACATCGTCGCCGCCTTCGACGGCATCATGATCGCCCGCGGCGACCTCGGCGTCGAAATGCCCCTCGAAAACGTCCCCATCGTCCAGAAACGCGCCGTCGCCCTCGCCCGCCGCAACGCCAAACCCGTCATCGTCGCCACCCAGATGCTCGACTCGATGATCGACAACTCCCGCCCCACCCGCGCCGAAGCCTCCGACGTCGCCAACGCCGTCCTCGACGGCACCGACGCCGTCATGCTCTCCGCCGAGACCAGCGTCGGCAAACACCCCGCCGAAACCGTCCGCACCATGGCCAAGATCGTCGAAGCCGCCGAAGAACACCTCCTCGCCGACGGACTGCCCCCACTCACCGAACAGAACAAACCACGCACCCAAGCAGGCGCCGTCGCCCGCGCCGCCGCCGAGATCGGCGACTTCGTCGACGCCACCTGCCTCGTCGCCTTCACCCAATCCGGCGACACCGTCCGCCGCCTCTCCCGCTACCGCTCCCCGATCCCCCTCCTCGCCTTCACCCCCGACCCCGCCACCCGCGCCCAGCTCAACCTCACCTGGGGCGTCCAGACCTTCCTCGGCCCCCACGTCGACTCCACCGACGCCATGGTCGACCAGGTCGACGAACTCCTCCTCGCCCACGGCCGCTGCGCGAAGGGTGACGTGGTGGTCATCACGGCGGGCTCACCGCCCGGCGTCTCGGGCTCGACGAACCTGGTCCGCATCCACCACATCGGCGAGGACGACAGCCCGAAGTAGCGGGCGGGGATCAGTACTTGGGCCCGATATGGACGTCCATCGGAGCGACGGACGCCTTGCGGGCGACAGAGACGTTCTGGGCATTGGCCTGCTTCCAATCGATGCCGAGTCCGTCGAGGGTGTTGGTGTAGAGCCGTCTGATGTCGACGGACAAGTTGGTGAAGAAGTACCGCGGATATTCGTAACGTCGCTTCATCCCGTCAACCACGCGCGTCGTCCAGTTGACGATCCGGCACCCGTCGGAGTGGATGAGACCCCGGATGAACTCCCAGGGGTGAGCGTCGACGATCGCCTGCTGCCAGGGTTCGAGGACGATCCGACGCTCGTGCTTCTTGCCGGGGCCGTGCTGGGGGAAGAGTTCGGGCCAGTGCGGTGAGTAGCTGGTCACCATCGCGCAGCCTTGTTTCTGGACGCTGTAGACGCCGACGCCCGGACGCACCCGCGTGATGGCCTCCCGGCAGAGCTGGAGAAGTCCGGGCCAGGCGTCCGCGCAGGCGATACGGAGATAGGTGCCGGTGCGTGGGTGTGCGCTGATGCAGCCGTCGCCCAGGTAAAGGCCCAGCAGGTAGGCGTAGGCGTGATCGTCGGCGGGCGGTCCTGGCGCCGGGGCGACCATCCGGGGCAGGGGTTCGAGACGGATCTGCCAGGAGCGGATCGCTGCGCGCGAGATCCCGGTCTCCCGGCTGATGGAGCTGAGGCTGCGGCCCTGGCCGAGGAGCGCGAGTGTTCGCTCGCGCGTGCTGATGTCGTACATGCGAGCACTCTGCGAGAGTGATTCCGGCGACACGCAGCAAAAAGCGGATGTTCACGAGAAAGTGGACATCCGCTTCTCTGGGGTACCTTCGATTCGAAGGTAAGTGCCCCGAGTCGGATTCGAACCGACGCTGTCGGTGGTTTGAGCACCGTGTCTCTACCGCTGGACTACCGGGGCTTCCTCTAACACAAAGGTCAGTAGTCACCTGCTGCGCGTTACCTTACCCCAGCTAGGTAGGCTCTTGGGAGCAGCACCCCGCCCCGGACAAGGAGCCCCCGTGACCGCCCCCGAGTCGCCCCAGCCCGCAGACGCGCCCGACGACGACAAGTCGCACGTGCCTCCGCTGACGACCCGTGTCGTCATCGCCGAGGACGAGGCCCTGATCCGGCTTGATCTCAAAGAGATGCTGGAGGAGGAGGGGTACAGCGTCGTCGGTGAGGCGGGCGATGGTGAGCAGGCCGTCGAGCTTGCTCGTGAGCACCGTCCTGATCTGGTGATCCTGGATGTGAAGATGCCGAAGCTGGATGGCATCTCCGCGGCTGAGAAGATCGCTGAGGACCGTATCGCGCCGGTGCTGATGCTGACGGCTTTCTCGCAGCGTGATCTGGTCGAGCGGGCCAGGGACGCGGGTGCCATGGCGTATCTGGTGAAGCCGTTCAGCAAGAGTGATGTGGTTCCGGCGATCGAGATGGCTGTGTCGCGGTTCACGGAGTTGAAGGAACTGGAGAGGGAGGTCGCGGATCTCTCGCAGCGGCTGGAGACGCGGAAGCTGGTGGATCGTGCGAAGTCGGTGTTGCAGACGGAGTACGGCTTGACGGAGCCGGCGGCGTTCCGGTGGATCCAGAAGACGTCGATGGATCGTCGGATGTCGATGCAGCAGGTGGCGGAGGCGGTTATTCAGGACGCGCAGGAGAAGAAGGCGTCCAAGGGCTGAGTGCTCTGTCGGTGTGATGGGTGAGGCCCGCGTCCCTCGGGGGGCGCGGGCCTCGTCGTGTGTTTGTGGCTGTGGGGGGTCAGTCTTCGCCGAGGTATGCCTTGCGGACGGATTCGTCGTGGAGGAGGTCGGAGCCGGTGCCGGAGAGGACGATGCTGCCGACTTCCATGACGTGGCCCTGGTCGGCGAGGGAGAGGGCGGCCTGGGCGTTCTGTTCGACGAGCAGGATGGTGGTGCCCTGTGATTTGAGTTCGGCGATGGTCGCCATGATTTTCTGCATCATGATCGGAGAGAGGCCCATGGAGGGTTCGTCGAGCATGAGCAGTTTGGGCTGGGACATGAGGGCGCGGCCCATGGCGAGCATTTGTTGTTCGCCGCCTGAGAGGGTGCCTGCGGCTTGTTTGCGGCGTTCTCCGAGGATGGGGAAGAGGTCGTAGGCGCGCTGGATGTCTTTTTCGATGCCTTCTTTGTCTTTGCGGAGGAAGGCGCCGAGTTGGAGGTTTTCGGCGATGCTGAGCCGGGGGAAGATGTGTCGGCCTTCGGGGGAGTGGGCGAGTCCGAGGGCGACGATCTTGTGTGCGGGGACGCCGTTGAGGGGTTTGCCTTCGAAGGTGATTTTTCCTGCGCTGGGTTTGAGGAGTCCTGAGAGGGTGCGCAGGGTGGTGGTCTTGCCGGCGCCGTTGGTGCCGATCAGGGTGACGACTTCGCCGGCTTCGACGGTGAAGGAGATGCCTTTGACGGCTTCGATCTTGCCGTAGGAGACCCTGAGGTCCTCGACTTCGAGGAGTGCGGTCACTGGGCTTCTCCCTTGGTGGTGCTGGGGTCGCTCTCGAAGGGTTCGCCGAGGTAGGCGGCGACGACGCGTTCGTCGGCCTGGACGACGTCGGAGGTGCCTTCGACGAGTTTTTCGCCTTGGACGAGGACGGCGACCCGGTCGCAGAGGTTGAAGATGAAGCGCATGTCGTGCTCGATGACGAGGACGGCGACGCCTCGGTCGCGGATGGCGAAGACGAGTTCTTCGGTGGTGCGGGTCTCCTGGGGGTTCATGCCTGCGGTGGGTTCGTCGAGGAGGAGCAGGCCGGGTTCGGAGGCGAGGGCGCGGGCGATCTCCAGTTTGCGTTGTTCGCCGTAGGGGAGGTTGCGCGCGAGGTGGTCGCGTTTGTGGTCGAGGCCGATGAACGCGAGGAGTTCCATGGCGCGTTCTTCGCTTTCGCGTTCGGCTTTTTTGAAGCCGGGGCCGCGGAGGAGGGCGGACCAGAGTCCTTCTTTGGTGCGGGTGTGGCGGCCGACGAGGACGTTTTCCAGGACGGTCATGTTGGCGAAGAGCCGGATGTTCTGGAAGGTGCGGGCGATGCCGGCTTTGGTGACGAGGTGGGGTTTGGGTGGGAGGACGGTTCCTTGGTAGGAGACGGTGCCTTCGGTGGGGACGTAGAGGCCGGTGAGGCAGTTGAAGAAGGTGGTTTTGCCGGCGCCGTTGGGGCCGATGAGGCCGACGATCTCTCCGGTGTTGACGGTGAAGTCGACGGAGCGGACGGCGGTGAGGCCGCCGAAGCGCATGGTGACGTCGCGGGCTTCGAGTACAGGTGTCGTCATGGGTCTCACGTCCCTGCCTTGGTGACGGCCGGTTCGTCGGTCAGCGTCGTGGTGTCCGGTACGTCGAGTTGGCCGGTCTCGTGGAATTCGAGTTGGCGGCGGCGGTTGGCGATGATGCCTTCGGGGCGGAAGCGCATGAGGAGGATGAGGGCGATGCCGAAGGCGAGCAGCGATTTGTCCTGGAGGAAGACGAGCTTTTCCGGGAGCAGGTAGAGGAGGGCGGCGCCGAGCAGGGGTCCTGCCACGGTGCCCATGCCGCCGAGGACGACGGCGGCGAGGAGGAACGCCGAGTTGGGGGGCGTCGAGCCGGCGAATTGGTAGGGGTTGGGGACGACGCTGTAGGTGACGTGGGCGCTGACGGTTCCGGCGAGTCCGGCGAGGGAGGCGCCGAGGGCGAAGGCGACGAGTTTGACGCGGAAGCCGTTGATGCCCATGGCGGTGGCGGCGGTTTCGTCTTCGCGGATGGCGATCCAGGAGCGGCCGATGCGGGAGTCGGCGGCGCGGGTGTAGACGAGGACGACGAGCGCCATGATCAGGACCATGAGCAGGTAGTAGTTGGCGAATCGGCCGAGGGTGAAGCCGGCGACGTTGTGGGGGTCGCCGAAGTTGAAGCCGAAGAAGGAGAGGTCGGGGATGGAGGGGATGCCGTTGGGGCCGTTGGTGATGTCGGGTCCTGAGTCGCCGTCCATGTTGTTGACGGCGATGCGGAAGATCTCTCCGAAGCCGAGGGTGACGATGGCGAGGTAGTCGCCGCGGAGTCGGAGGGTGGGGGCGCCGATGAGGACGCCGAAGATGAGGGAGGCGGCGGCGCCGGTGAGGGCGGCGGCCCAGAAGGGGAATTGGACGCCGGAGAATTTGGAGAATTCGGAGCCGGAGACGAGGGCGGCGGTGTAGGCGCCGACGCCGAGGAAGGCGACGTATCCGAGGTCGAGGAGTCCGGCGAGGCCGACGACGATGTTGAGGCCGAGGGCGACGGTTCCGAAGATGAGGATGTTGACGCCGATGTTGGCGTAGTGGTCGTCGGTCTGGGTGAAGGGGAACGCGATGGCGGCGAGGAAGCCCATGGCGAGGGCGAAGCTGCGGTTGCTCGCGAGGAGTTGGGAGAAGCGGTCGAGGAGTCCTGCGGTGTGCAGGGCCCAGATGGTGAAGACGACGACGATCAGGTAGCCGATGAACAGCTCGCCGTACTCGGTGTCGATGCCGTAGGTGAAGACGATCAGTCCGACGACGGCGACGGCCGTGATGGCCGCGCGCTGCACCCACGGGGTGGTGGCCTGGGCCGTGGGGATCCGGTCGGGTTTGGCGATCCGCGCCTTGAGGGCGGTGACGAGGTTGTCGCCCTGGTGGTCGGCGGGCAGTGCGAGGGCGCCGATGAGGGGGATGAGGGAGGCGGCGGCGGCGATGTATCCGCCGGGTTCGAGGTTGGCGAGGCCGCCGAGTTTGATGGTGATCGCGAGGACCGTGTACCAGGTGGTGCCGAAGCCGCCGACCGCGACGAGCAGGAGGGGTGCGTGGTTCCCGGCGGGCGTGAGCCAGCGCAGGCCGCGGACCCGGTAGGCGGACAGGGCGAAGAGGGCGGTGAGGAGTCCGGCGGTGAAGGTGAGCCACTGGAGGCCGCCGGGGTAGCCGCTGACGGTGAGGTCGCCGGGGAAGTCCGCGGTCCACGTCCAGGCGAGGAAGGTGGAGGCGGCGGTGGCGATTCCGCCCGCGAGCAGCAGGGGCAGTGCGGTGGTGGGGGGCAGGGGGACGAGGCCGCGGGCGGTGGGTGCGGGGGCCTGGTCGGCGGGCGGGGTCGTGGTTGTCTCGGTCATGTGGTCACGCCCTGTCCGCTACGCGTTCGCCGAGCAGGCCTTGTGGCCGGAACAGCAGCACGAGGATGAGGAGACAGAAGGCCCAGACGTTGGCCCAGCTCTGGCCGCCGAGCTGTTGCATGCCGGGTATCTCGTCGATGTAGGCGGAGGCGAGGGTCTCGGCGATGCCGAGGACGATGCCGCCGAGCATGGCGCCGTAGATGTTGCCGATGCCGCCGAGGACGGCCGCGGTGAAGGCTTTGAGGCCCATGAGGAAGCCCATGCGGTAGTCGACGTTGCCGTATTTGAGGCCGTAGGCGACGGCGGCGACGGCGGCGAAGAGTCCGCCGATGGCGAAGGCGACGACGATGATGCGGTTGGTGTCGATGCCCATGAGTTGGGCGGTGTCGGGGTCCTGTGCGGTGGCTTGCATGGCGCGGCCGGTGCGGCTTTTGCGGACGAACCAGGCGAGGCCGGACATGCAGACGATGGCGGCGAGGATGAGGAAGATGTCGGCGTCCTTGATGGTGACGGAGCCGATGTCGTGGGTGGCGTCGAGGCCGGGGAAGGCGCGGGCGCGGTCGGCGCCGGGGTAGAAGTTGCGCACGACCTCCTGGAGTGCCAGGGAGAGGCCGATGGCGGTGATGAGTGGTGCCAGGCGGGGTGCTCCGCGCAGGGGCCGGTAGGCGAACCGTTCCGCTCCGACGGCGATGAGGACGGCGACGAGGGCGCCGCCGATCAGCATCAGGGGGACGGCGACGAGCAGGTTGGTGCCGTCGGGCAGGATGTAGAGGTAGACCGTGAGGGCGCCGAAGGCGCCGGTCATGAAGATCTCGCCGTGCGCGAAGTTGATGAGCTGGACGATGCCGTACACCATCGTGTAGCCGATGGCGATCAGCCCGTACATCGAGCCTAGGAGCAGCCCGTTGGCCAGCTGCTGCGGCAGGGTGTTCACCGCGTGGCCTCCATGTCGCTGGGGTCGTGTGCACTGATCGTGCGCTGGGGTGGGGGTGTGGGAAAGGCCGCGCGGTCGGGGTCTTCCTCCCGCGCGGCCCGTGGTGCGGTGTGTCGTGGGGTGTGTGGCCCGGTGGGTCAGCCGGTGGCGGTGCCGGTCTTGACGGCCTTCCAGGCGCCGTCCTTGACCTGGTAGACGGTGAGCTGCTTGTTGCCGGTGTCGCCGTATTCGTCGAAGGAGACCTTGCCGGTGATGCCCTGGAAGTCGGACTTCTGGACGGCGTCGACGATCTTCGCGCGGAGGTCGTTGATGTCGGTGGGGAGCTTGTCGCCGTTGGCGTCCTTGACGGCCTTCACTGCCTTGATGATGGCGGAGGCGGCGTCGTAGGAGTAGCCGCCGTAGGCGCCGTAGTCTCCCTTGTAGCCCTTGGCCTTGTAGGTCTCGACGAACTGCTTGGCGGCGGGGAGGGTGTCGACGGGGACGCCGACGGAGGTGGCGAGGTCGCCTTCGGAGGCTTTTCCGGCGGTTTCGATGTAGGTGGAGGCGAACATGCCGTCGCCGCCGAAGAGGGGGATCTTGACGCCGGCGTCCTTGAGCTGCTTGGTGATCAGCGAGGATTCGTCGTACTGGCCGCCGTAGTAGAGCAGGTCGGCGCCGGAGTTCTTGATCTTGGTGACGAGGGAGCCGAAGTCCTTGTCGCCGGTGTTGACGTGGTCGGTTCCGGCGATCTTGCCGCCGAGGTCGGCGAACTTCTTGTTGAAGATCTTGGCGAGGCCGGCGCCGTAGGTCTGCTTGTCGTCGACGACGAAGGCCTTCTTCTTCTTGAGGCCGTTGTACGCGTAGTCGGCGGCGAAGCTGCCCTGGAGGGCGTCGGTGGTGGCGGTGCGGAAGTAGGTCTTGTAGGGGCGCTTCTTGTCCGTCTGCCAGTTCTTGCCCTGGGTGAGGTCGGGGCTGGTGTTGGACGGGGATATCTCGACCATGTTGGCGGAGGTGAAGACCTGCTGCATGGACTGGGCGACGCCGGAGTTCAGCGGGCCGACCGCGCCGAGGACGGTCTTGTCGCCGACCAGTGCGGTGGCGTTCTGCTGTCCGGTGGCGGGCTGGGCCTTGTCGTCGAGGGCCTTGACCTTGAACTTGACGCCGGGGACCCAGTTGTTCTTGTTGGCGTCGTCGACGGCGACCTGAACGCCGTACTGGATGCCGAGGCCGGTGGTCGAGTTCTCGCCGGACAGGGGCGCGTCGACGCCGATCGTGAAGGTGGTGCCCGAGTCGCTGTCGCTCTTGCTGCCGCTGTCGTCACGGGAGCCGCAGGCGGTGAGCGTCAGGGCTCCGGTCGTGAGAACGGAGGTGAGTATCACCAAGGAACGCTGTCGCACAATCAGTCCTCTCCGCAGGCACTTCCCGTTCTGGTGAGAACGGTGGGGTGCCGCGCTGGTACCTAACTCCCGATGGAGCGGTGACTGGCCGTGACTCTAAGCCCGGTGTGTACGCAGCGGCATCGCCGTGGGCTGGCTTGTGACTTTCTTGTTATGACGTCCTGGAGAGCGGGCCTTGTCCCGGGGGATTCTCGGCCGTTTTGGCGGAATTTCCGCCCGGTCCGCATTCTGAGAACCCGCACTTCCGGTTGGCCGTGGGGGTGGGGTGCGGGGGTGTGGGGATACGGGCGCTGTTCGGGCAGGCGAATGGGGATCTCGGGCAGTCGGCGGGGGTGGGGATTCCTTGGTGCTGTATTGCGCGCGCGTTACCCAGTGTTACGACCAGAATGGGGAGGTCCGCATTAGGGGGCAGTCCCGAAGTGTCGGATACCGATATCCGGACTGTGATCATCCGGGACGTTCTGGCGTGGGCGGAGAAGGGGAAATTCGGCCATCGGTCCATGGGGGGCGGGTGGGGTGGAGGGGGTGTGGTGGCCGGTTGCGGGGTCGCCCGCTCGGGCAGGCCGGCCGTGCCGGAAGTACCTGCCGGTGACAGGGAGTTGGGGTGCCGGGGTGGTGGAGAGGTGGGGGGAGGTGGCTCGGGCGGGGTGGGGTGGTGGCAACGGCCGTCCGGGGCGGGGCTGTTGACGGTGCGTGGCCTGGCGGGGGGCGGGTGGGGGTGTCCGCGTCGGTGGGTGGAGGGGCGGGCGGCGGCGGTCCGGGGCGCGGGCAACGGCGGCTCGGGGGGCGGGCGTTGCGGGGCGCGGCCGGGACGGGGTGCCGTGAGCGGAGGGCGGGGTTCGGTCAACGACGGGTCGGAAGGCGGGCGTTGGATGTCCGAGCGGGCATCGGCGGGCCGGGGTGGGTGCGCGCTGCCGGTGGAGGGTGTGAGGGTCCGGCTGGGGACCGACGGCGGGAGGGGTGGGTGGCCGGCTGCGGCCTCCCACCCCTCCTTGTCGCTGGTGCGGCGGTGGTCGGGTCAGTGTGCGGCGGGGGCGGCGTCGCCGGGGCGGGCGTCGCGGAGCAGGCAGGTCAGGCGCGCGGTGCAGACGCGTCGGCCCTCCTCGTCGCTGATCACGATCTCGTAGGTGGCGGTGGACCGGCCGCGGTGCACGGGGGTGGCGACGCCGGTGACGAGCCCTGAGCGGGCGCCGCGGTGGTGGGTGCAGTTGAGGTCGACGCCGACGGCGATCTTCGCGCTGCCGCCGTGGAGCATGGAGCCGACCGAGCCGAGGGTCTCGGCGAGCACCGCGGAGGCGCCGCCGTGCAGCAGGCCGTAGGGCTGGGTGTTGCCCTCGACGGGCATGGTGCCGACCACGCGGTCGGCGGACGCCTCGACGATCTCGACGCCCATGCGGGTGCCGAGGTGCCCGGCGGAGAACAGCGCGGGCAGGTCGACGCCGAGGGCGGCGTACTCGTCGATGACCTCCTGCGGGAACTGCGTCTGCTGCTGCTCGCCCATCGCGTCAGGCTCCGTTCGTCGTGGTCGCCGCGGCCTCCCGGGCCGCCTCGCTGAGCAAACGCTCAGTCGGTCGTCGATTGTTCCAGACGGACCACCACGGACTTGCTGGCCGGGGTGTTGCTGGTGTCGGCGGTGGCGTCCAGCGGGACCAGGACGTTGGTCTCGGGGTAGTAGGACGCGGCGCAGCCCCGCGCGGTCGGGTAGTGCACGACCCGGAAGCCGGTCGCCCGTCGTTGAACCCCGTCCTTCCACTCGCCGACCAGGTCGACGTAGGTGCCGTCGGCGACGCCCAGTTCGGCGGCGTCCTGCGGGTTGACGAGGACCACGCGGCGGCCGTTCTTGATGCCCCGGTAGCGGTCGTCGAGGCCGTAGATCGTGGTGTTGTACTGGTCGTGCGAGCGCAGGGTCTGCAACAGCAGCCGTCCGGGGGGCAGTTCGGGGTACTCGACGGCGGCGGCGGTGAAGTTGGCCTTGCCGGTGGCGGTCGGGAAGCGGCGTTCGTCGCGCGGGCCGTGGGGCAGTGCGAAGCCGCCGGGGTGCGCCACGCGCGCGTTGAAGTCCTCGAAGCCGGGTACCACGCGGGAGATCCGGTCGCGGACCGTGGCGTAGTCCTTCTCGAACTCCTCCCACGGGACGACGCTGCCGGTGCCGAGCACCCGGCGGGCGAGCCGGCAGACGATGGCGGGCTCCGACAGCAGTGCGGGGCCGGCGGGTTCGAGGCGGCCGCGTGAGGCGTGCACCATGCCCATGGAGTCCTCGACGGTCACGAACTGTTCGCCGCCGGCCTGGACGTCGCGTTCGGTGCGGCCGAGGGTCGGCAGGATGAGGGCGCGGGCGCCGGTGACGACGTGGGAGCGGTTGAGTTTCGTCGACACGTGCACGGTGAGCCGGGCGCGGCGCATCGCGGCCTCGGTGACCTCGGTGTCGGGGGAGGCGGAGACGAAGTTGCCGCCCATCGCGAAGAAGACCTTCGCCTCGCCGTCGCGCAGGGCGCGGATGGCGCGGACGACGTCGTAGCCGTGTTCGCGCGGGGGAGCGAAGCCGAACTCCCGCTGAAGGGCGTCGAGGAAGGCGGGTGCGGGGCGTTCGAAGATGCCCATGGTGCGGTCGCCCTGGACGTTCGAGTGGCCGCGCACCGGGCAGACGCCCGCGCCGGGGCGGCCGATGTTGCCGCGCAGCAGGAGGAAGTTGACGACCTCGCGGATGGTGGGCACGGAGTGCTTGTGCTGGGTGAGGCCCATCGCCCAGCAGACGATGGTGCGCTCGGAGGCGAGCACCATCCGCAGGGTCTCCTCGATCTCCGCGCGGGTCAGGCCGGTCGCGGCGAGGGTCTCGTCCCAGTCGGCGGCTTCCGCGGCGTGGGCGAACTCCTCGTAGCCGTGGGTGTGTTCGCGGACGAAGGTGTCGTCGACGGCGCCTTCGGTCCGCAGGATCAGTTTGTTCAGGAGGCGGAAGAGGGCCTGGTCGCCGCCGAGGCGGATCTGGAGGAACAGGTCGGTGAGGGCGGCGCCCTTGAGCATGCCCTGCGGGGTCTGGGGGTTCTTGAACCGTTCGAGGCCGGCCTCGGGCAGCGGGTTGACGCTGATGATGCGGGCGCCGCCGGCCTTCGCCTTCTCCAGGGCGGAGAGCATCCGGGGGTGGTTGGTGCCGGGGTTCTGTCCGGCCACGATGATCAGGTCGGCCTGGTACAGGTCGTCGAGCAGGACGCTGCCCTTGCCGACGCCGATGGTCTCCGACAGGGCGGAACCGGACGACTCGTGGCACATGTTGGAGCAGTCGGGCAGGTTGTTGGTGCCCAGTTCCCGGGCGAACAGCTGGTACAGGAAGGCGGCTTCGTTGCTGGTGCGGCCCGAGGTGTAGAAGAGGGCCTCGTCCGGTGAGCCGAGCGCGGCTATCTCCTCGGCGACGATGTCGAACGCGCGCTCCCAGGAGACCGGTTCGTAGTGGTCGGCGCCCTCGGGCAGGTACATGGGGTGGGTGAGCCGCCCCTGCTGGCCGAGCCAGTAGCCGCTGCGGTCCGCGAGGTCGGCCACCGGGTGGGCGGCGAAGAACTCGGGGGTGACCCGGCGCAGGGTGGCTTCCTCGGCGACGGCCTTCGCGCCGTTCTCGCAGAACTCGGCGGTGTGCCGGTGGTCGGGCTCGGGCCAGGCGCATCCCGGGCAGTCGAAGCCGTCCTTCTGGTTGACGCGCAGCAGGGTCAGCGCGGTGCGTTTCACGCCCATCTGCTGCTGGGCGATGCGCAGGGTGTGTCCGATGGCCGGCAGTCCGGCGGCCGCGTGTTTCGGCTCGGTGACCTGCGGCGCGTCCTGGACCGGATCGCCCTTGGGCGGCTTGGTGGCCATCACCCACACTCCTTCGCGCGGTCGTGTACAGGTACGTCTCCGATCCTCGCACGTGACACCGACAGCGGGGGCGGCCTCGGGTGAGCGGGCGGTGAGCGGCACGTCACCCGCGGTCGCCGGGGGCGGCCGGGCGGGGTGCCGGTGGCCGGGGCGGGGCGGACTGTCAGTGCGGCGTGGCAGGATCGGGGGCGTGGCAGAGACAGCAGCGAAGAAGACCGACAAGTCCCCCGGCGGCAAGCGGCCCCGCCTGATGCTCATGGACGGGCACTCGCTGGCCTATCGCGCGTTCTTCGCGCTGCCCGCGGAGAATTTCACGACCGCGACGGGCCAGCCGACGAACGCGATCTACGGCTTCGCCTCGATGCTGGCCAACACCCTCCGTGACGAGGAGCCCACGCACTTCGCGGTGGCCTTCGACGTCTCGCGCAAGACGTGGCGTTCCGAGGAGTTCACGGAGTACAAGGCGAACCGCTCCAAGACGCCGGACGAGTTCAAGGGCCAGGTCGAGCTGATCGGTGAGGTGCTCGACGCGATGAGCGTCTCGCGGTTCGCGGTCGACGGCTTCGAGGCGGACGACGTCATCGCGACCCTCGCCACGCAGGCGGAGGCCGAGGGTTTCGAGGTGCTGATCGTCACCGGTGACCGGGACTCCTTCCAGCTGGTCAGTGAGCACACGACGGTCCTGTATCCGACGAAGGGTGTCTCCGAGCTGACCCGGTTCACCCCGGAGAAGGTCGTCGAGAAGTACGGTCTGACGCCCGCGCAGTACCCGGACTTCGCCGCGCTGCGCGGTGACCCGTCCGACAACCTGCCCGGCATTCCCGGGGTGGGCGAGAAGACAGCCGCGAAGTGGATCAACCAGTTCGGTTCGTTCGCGGAGCTGGTGGAGCGTGTCGACGAGGTGAAGGGCAAGGCCGGGCAGAACCTGCGTGAGCACCTGGAGGCCGTCAAGCTCAACCGGCGGCTCACCGAGATGGTGCGCACGGTCGAGCTGCCCAAGGCGGTCACGGACCTGGAGCGGCAGCCCTACGACCGCAAGACGCTGGCTCTGATCCTGGACACCCTGGAGATCAGGAACCCGTCGCTGCGGGAGCGGCTCCTCGCCGTCGACCCTGGCGCGGAGGAGGCCGAGGGCGCACCGGCCGCCGCGCCGGGTGTGGCGGTGGACGGCACGGTGATCGGCGCGGGTGAGCTGGCCGGCTGGCTCGACGCGCACACCGGGCCTGAGGCGGGCGCGCTGGGGGTCGCGACCGTCGACACCTGGGCTCTGGGTGCCGGGTCGGTCGCCGAGGTCGCGCTGGCCGCGGCGGGCGGTCCCGCCGCCTGGTTCGACCCCGCCGAGCTGGACGAGGCCGACGAGCGGGCGTTCGCCGGCTGGCTCGCCGACGCGGCGCGGCCGAAGGTCTTCCACAACGTGAAGGGGGCGATGCGGGTCTTCGCCGAGCACGGGTGGAGCGTCGAGGGCGTCTGGATGGACACCGCGCTCGCCGCGTACCTGGTCAAGCCCGGCCGCCGCTCCTTCGACCTGGACGCGCTGTCCCTGGAGTACCTGGGCCGTGAGCTGGCGCCGGCGGCCGCGGCCGACGGGCAGCTCGCCTTCGGCGCGGACGACGGCGCCGAGGCCGACTCCCTGATGGTCCAGGCGCGTGCGGTCCTCGACCTGGGGGAGGCGTTCGGGGTCCGCCTCCAGGAGGTCGGCGCGGCGGATCTGCTGCGCGACATGGAGCTGCCGACGTCCGTCCTCCTCTCGCGTCTGGAGCGGCACGGCATCGCGGCCGACCGCGCCCACCTGGAGGCGATGGAGCAGATGTTCGCCGGGGCCGTGCAGCAGGCCGTGAAGGAGGCGCACGCGGCGGCCGGGCACGAGTTCAACCTCGGCTCGCCCAAGCAGCTCCAGGAGGTCCTCTTCGGGGAGCTGGGGCTGCCGAAGACGAAGAAGACGAAGACCGGCTACACCACGGACGCCGACGCGCTGGCCTGGCTGGCCGCGCAGACGGAGAACGAACTCCCGGTCATCATGCTGCGCCACCGTGAGCAGGCGAAGCTCCGGGTCACGGTCGAGGGCCTGATCAAGTCGATCGCGGCGGACGGCCGCATCCACACCACGTTCAACCAGACGGTGGCGGCGACCGGCCGGCTCTCCTCCACGGACCCGAACCTCCAGAACATCCCGGTCCGCACCGACGAGGGCCGGGCGATCCGCCGGGGCTTCGTGGTGGGCGAGGGCTACGAGTCCCTGATGACCGCCGACTACAGCCAGATCGAGCTGCGGGTGATGGCCCACCTCTCCGAGGACGAGGGCCTGATCGAGGCGTTCACCTCCGGTGAGGACCTCCACAACACGGTCGCCGCGCAGGTGTTCGGGGTGGAGAAGACGGCGGTGGACGCGGAGATGCGCCGCAAGATCAAGGCCATGTCGTACGGGCTCGCCTACGGCCTGTCCGCGTTCGGCCTCTCCCAGCAGCTGAACATCGAGGCCGGTGAGGCGCGGGCGCTGATGGACACGTACTTCGAGCGGTTCGGCGGGGTGCGGGACTATCTGCGGCGGGCCGTGGACGAGGCGCGGGCGACGGGGTACACGGCGACCCTCTTCGGCCGCCGCCGCTACCTGCCCGACCTCAACAGCGACAACCGCCAGCGCCGTGAGGCCGCCGAGCGGATGGCCCTCAACGCGCCGATCCAGGGCACGGCCGCGGACATCGTCAAGATCGCGATGCTCAACGTCGACAAGGCGCTCCGCGAGGCGAAGCTGACGTCGCGGATGCTGCTCCAGGTCCACGACGAAATCGTCCTGGAGATCGCCCCCGGCGAGCGGGCGGCCACGGAGAAGATCGTCCGCCACGAAATGGCGAACGCGGTCCACCTGCGGGCCCCGCTGGACGTGTCGGTGGGGGTGGGGAACGACTGGGAGTCGGCCGCGCACTAGCGCGCGGCGGTTCGGCAGGGGCTCACGGGGCCTGGACCCCGCCGGCCCCGGGGACCCTGGGCCCGGCCAATCCGGCGCGGGGTTCCCGGACCCACCCGGCCCTGGGCTTCCATGCCCCCCTGGCCCCGGGTTTCCATGCCCACCCGGCCCTGGGGCTCCCGGGCCTCGGTGGCTCCGCGGGTCTCGGCCCCCGGTCTCGGCCTCTGGCCCCTGGCCCCAGGTTCCCGTGCCCACCCGGCCCTGGGGCTCCCGGGCCTCCCGGGCCGCGGTGGTTCCGCGGGCCTCGGGCCTCGGGTCCCGGTCTCGGCCCCTGGCCCCTGGCCCCGGGTTTCCGTGCCCACCCGGCCCTGGGGCTCCCGGGCCTCCCGGGCCGCGGTGGTTCCGCGGCCTCGGCCCCCGGTCTCGGCCTCTGGCCCCTGGCCCCTGGTTCCCATGCCCACCCGGCCCTGGGGCTCCCGGGCCTCCCGGGCCGCGGTGGTTCCGCGGGCCTCGGCCCCCGGTCTCGGGCGCCCGGCCCCGGCCTGGGGCCCCGGCCCCGGTCTCGGTCTCGGGCCCCCGGTCCCGGTCTCGGGCCCGGTCCTGGCCTCGGTCCCGGGCTTCCGGCCCCGGCCCCGGCCTCGGGCCCCCGGTCCTGGCCTGAGGCCCCCGGTCTCGGCCTCGGGCCCCCGGCCCCCGGCTGGCCTCGCTTCCGCCAGTCCCCAGACCCCCAGTCCCCAGTGCCCCGCGTCGCTCCCCAGGTCGCGCGGCTCGGGCCCTTGGCCCTGGCGCAAGTGTGGCGATGCCGTCTGGAGGTCGCGGCCTCTGTTTCAGGCGGGGCGGCCCTTCCGGTCTTGGCCGGGGCTCGGGTGTCACCCGCGTGGGTGTCGTGCGGGCGACCGCGCTCCGGCAGGGGCGTCAGGATGCGGGCATGGGTATACGCATGCTCAACCGTCGGCCGGTGTCCCCGCGGGGGCGGGTCGGCGCCGGGGACGTCGCATCGGGTCGGGCCGCTCCGGTGGTCGCGACCGCCGCGAGCACCGCCCGCATCCCGCTCGGTCTCGCCGCCGGGCTGCGCGGGCGTCTCGCCACCGTCCGCTCCGGCCTCGCCGGGCCCGACGCCTGGTACCTGCGGGCGACGCTGCTCCGCGGCCACCTGGCCACGGCCCTCGCCCGCCTGCCGCGCCCCGCCCGCCGTGCCCGGACCCTCACCGTCTTCGTGGCCCGGCCGACCTCGACGGCGTCCCGTCCCGGCGGCTCGTCCAGCTCTTGACCCGCCCGGGGTGCGAGCGCACCCCGTGACGTCCCGGGTCAGCTCACTCCCGCCTCCGTCCTCGATTCCGTTCCCGTTTCGTCCGTCGTGGCGCTCTCGCGGCGGCGCAGCCGTACCGTCGTCGCGTACAGCAGCGCTCCCGTCGTGAGGCCCGCGCCCGCTCCGAAGCAGAGGGTCGGGATCAGTTCCCAGGGTCTGGCCGTCCCGCCCCGGGCCGACCACCAGGTCGTCGCCCGGACCAGCGCCGCGACGGCGGCGCACCCGGCGATCAGGGCCGCCGCCCGGCCGCGGTCGCGGCGGGAGAGGCGGGGGACGCCGGTCGGGCCGTCGGGGAGCGGGACGCGGCGCAGTGACCGGGTCAGGAAGACCGCGATGACCGCCGCGGCCACCGCCGAGCTTCCGTACTGGACGTACCAGTACAGCGGTGCCCCGGCGACCGTGTCGCCCAGGGCCGGGATCAGCCGGGTTCCCCAGCGGCCGTGGTGGGTGAAGGCGTCCCAGCCGATGTGGGTGAGGGAGCCGAGGACGGCGGAGGCGTACCAGCGGGCGATCAGGGCCGGGTGGGGGCGGGTCCGCGGCGTGCCGCAGCGCAGCAGCGCCGCCGGGCGCCCCTGCCAGGCCGTGGGCAGCAGCGCCACCAGTGGCTCGCGCAGCAGCAGCCATCCGCAGACCAGCGTCCAGGAGAACAGCACGTCGACCGTGAGGACTCCGGGGAGGGAGTGGGTGAGCGTGCCGAACTCCATCGCCCCGGGTACGGCGCCGGCCGCGTAGTAGGTGAGGTCGGGTGCGAAGGAGCCGGCGACCAGGAGGGCGGGGACGAGTGGTCCCCGGCCTGATCCGTCGGCGCGCACGGCGGGCAGGACGGCGGCAGCGTGGCTGAGGGTGAACGGCAACTGGGCTCCTCGCGGGGGACGTTGCCCGGCGTCCCGGCCGGACGATCAGTGCCGTCCAGTATGCGGGCCGTCCCCGTGGATCGACGGCAGATGGCCAGGTGGTGAAATTCGGGCGCCAACGGGTGCACCTGCAAAGCAAGTTGTCGTAGGGTCGCCTGGGTCCGCACCCTGTCGGGGAGTGCGGTCTCAGCACCTGACAAAAGCATGGAAAACCTCGGCGAGGGCAACCACCGCACCAAGTCGATCGTCACATCAGTGCGGGCTCGTCGGGCCCGCGACGGACAGGGACGGGCACGCGCGCGTGTCCACGGGAGGGGTTGGTTCACGCTATGGCGCCGCACATCGGCAGGAGGCTGCGCAAGGGGGCGGCGACGACCGCCGTGGCCGCGGCGGCGGTCGCCGCCCTGTCCGCGTCCCAGGCACCGGGCGTCGCGGTCGGCGAGCAGAACAGAGCCGGCGCCGCCGACGCGCACTCCGCGTCGGAGGCCACCGGGTCGGACCAGGGCGGCGCGACCGGCAACTCGCCCTACTACACCGACCTTCCGCCGCTGAACAGCCCCAACCCCGCGCCGAGCGCGAGTGCGGGCGCCGGTACGCCCCTCGCGCAGGGCGCCGCCGAGGCGGGTATCCCGGCGACCGTTCTCGACGCGTACAAGAAGGCCGAGGCGGAACTCGCCGCGTCCAAGCCGGGCTGCAACCTGCCGTGGCAGCTCCTGGCCGCGATCGGCAAGGTGGAGTCGGGTCACGCGCGCGGCGGCCAGGTCGACGCGAACGGCAGGACGACCTCCGCGATCCTCGGTCCGCAGCTCGACGGCAACGGCTTCGCGCTGATCAAGGACACCGACAACGGCGAGTACGACGGCAACAGCAGCTACGACCAGGCCGTCGGGCCGATGCAGTTCATCCCGTCGACGTGGGCGTGGGCGGGCCGCGACGGCAACGGCGACGGTCTGAAGGACCCCAACAACGTCTACGACGCCGCTCTCGCCGCCGGTCACTACCTGTGCCGCAACGACTGGGACCTGTCCGCCCAGGGCGATCTGGACCGCGCGATCCTCAGCTACAACAACTCGCGGGAGTATCTGACCACCGTCCTGTCGTGGCTGGAGTACTACCGCAAGGGCACCCACGAGATCCCGGACGGCACCGGTGGCGTCCCGTCGGGCCGCAGCGACGACGGCAGGACCGGGTCGACGGCGCCGAGCATCCCGTCCCTGCCGAGCACCCCGAGCCGGCCCAGCACCCCGCCCACGACCACTCCGCCCCCGACCGCCCCGCCGACCACCCCACCGACCACTCCGCCCCCCACGACTCCGCCGACCACCCCGCCGCCCACGCCCACGGACACCGTGGACCACCTGGCGGACGGCGGGACGGCGAAGCTCACCGCGCGGGCGGGCGAGGCGTTCACCAAGAAGATCAGCACCAAGGCGGAGACGAAGGCGGGCAAGGCCGTCGGGAAGGTCCGGATCCGCTTCACGGTCGTCGGCGACAGCGACACCGTCTTCACCGGCGGCGAGTCCGTCGCCACGGTGACCACCGACGCCTCGGGCACGGCCGTCGCGCCGACGCTCCAGGCGGGGGAGAAGACCGGCGAGGTCGTCATCAGGGCCACCGTGGTGGGCCGTTCGGTCACCGGGCTCGACTACCGGGCGACCGTCACCGAGCGGGTCGCCGACGCCGTCGTCCGCACCGACGACACCGCGCTGACCTGCGTGCCGGGCGGGGAGTTCGCCGACCGGGTCGAGGTGCGGGCCACCTACAAGGGCGCCGCCGCGGAGAAGGTCGGCGCCACCGCCACCCTCGTCACCTCCGCCGACGACGCCACCGCGAACACCGAGGGCCCCTTCTTCAAGGACGCCGAAGGCAACCCCGTGCGCACCCTGACCGGCCTGGTGACCGACGCCAAGGGCGTGCTGCGGCTGCCCGAGCTGTACGCCGACGACACCGAGGGCACCTTCCTGCTCAAGATCACCACCGCGGGCGGCGCCACGCTCACCGTCGAACTGACGGTCGCCGCCGCCGACTCCCCGGCCTCCCCGAGCCCCTCGGCGAGCCCGTCCGCGTGACCGAACGGCCAGGGCGCCCCTCCGCGACGCGGACGGGGCGCCCTCGCGTCCGCCCGACGTGTTCTCATCTCGGCCGCCCGTTGCTACCGTGCCGGATCTGACGCTGTATCAGCTCCAGTCCGCAGGGAGGCAGGCATGCGCGCCCTGATCGCCGCCGCGACCGGACTCGCCCTCGCGTTCGCGCTGGTCCTCGCCCTCACGGCGATGGGGTCGCCGACCGGGAGCACGTCCCCGAAGCCGCTGCTCACGACCGTCCCCGCGCACCCCTGACCCGCCCCACCGCCCGCCCGCCGGGGAAGGAGGCCGTCATGCGCCGCACGTCCGGCCTGGTCCTGCTCGCCCTCGCGGTGCTCTGCACCGCGCTCAGCCCGCTGCTGCGCTTCTATGCCTTCCCGCGCCTCGCGAAGATCCCCGCGAACCAGTACCAGGACATGGTCCTCGAGGCCAAGGACGCCACCCTCCTCGACTACGGCACCATGCGCGCGAAGAAGGTCCCGAAGGTCACCGTCGTGCAGACCCTCAAGGGCGACGTGGCGGCCGCCCGGCGGATCGAGCGGACGGCGGGCCGCGACGTCGTCGTCTGGGACTCGCTCTCCTACGTCCAGGGCCCCGACGGCGCGATGGTCTCCAAGATCCCCGAGCGGTACATCTTCGACGCCCACTCCCAGGAACCCGTCCACGCCACCGGCGAGATGGTCGACGGCGACCCCGTCACCCGCGAGGGCATCGAGTTCAAGTGGCCCTTCCTGACCGAGAAGCGCGACTACGAGTACTTCGACGCCCAGACCCGCACCAGCGCCCCCATCCACTACCGGGGCACCCGGGACTTCCGCGGCCTGAAGGTCTACTACTTCGAACAGACCGTCCCCTGGACCAAGGTGTCCTTCCCCAAGGTGATGCCGGTCAAGGGCATCACCGCCGCGTCGGTCGCCGCGACCGGGACCACCCGCTGGTACACCACCGTCCGCAGGTTCTGGGTCGAACCGGTCACCGGCGCCCCCGTCTACGGCGAGGAGATCCACCGGGAGGAACTGCGCGGCGGGACCCTGCTGGGCGGCCGGGACAAGGTGACGGCGTTCGCCGGGCACGTCAAGATGCGCGAGGACTACATCGAGCACACCGTCGCGCTCGTCCAGTCCAACCGCACCCTCGTGCTGCTGCTCACCGCGTACCTGCCGTGGGGCTTCCTCGCCCTCGGCGCGCTGCTGTTCGCCCTCGCCCTCCTCACCGAGGCCCGCGGGCGCCGGCCCGCCGGACCCGAACCCGCCCAGGACAGCGAGCCCGAACCGGTCACCGCCTGAGACGGGCGTTGGTGTGCCGGGTCGGCTCGGCCGTCGCCGGGTCCTCGGGCCACGGGTGCTTCGGGTACCGGCCGCGCAGCTCCGCCCGCACACCCCGGTAGCCGTCCCTCCAGAAGGACGCCAGATCGGCGGTGACGGCGGCCGGACGCCCGGCGGGGGAGAGGAGATGGACGAGCAGCGGCACCCCGGCCACCCGCGGCGACTCCTGCAACCCGAACATCTCCTGCACCTTCACCGCGAGCACCGGCTGTTCCGGATTCCCGTAGTCGACCCTGATCCCCGACCCGCTGGGGACGGTGATCCGCTCGGGCGCCAGCTCGTCCAGCCGCGCCGCCTGCCCGGACGCCCAGGGCAGCAGCCTGACCAGCGCCCGCCCCGCGTCGATCGCGCCCAGGTCGCCGCGCCGTCGCGCCCGGCTCAGTTCGGGCTCCAGCCAGTCGTCCACGCGCGCGTGCAGCGCGTCGTCCGCGACGTCCGGCCACGGCTCGCCCAGATGCAGACGCAGGAACGCCAGCCGCCGGCGCAGCGCCAGGCCGTCGGGCGTCCAGCGCAGCAGCCCGAGCCCCTCGCCGCGCAGCCCGTCCAGCAGCGCCGCGCGCACCAGCGCGGGATCGGGGTCGGTCAGGGGCCGCACGGACAGCTCGATGGCGCCGAGCCGCCGCACCCGCCTGGCGACGACGTCGCCGCCGCGCCACCGCACCTCCCGCTCCTCGGCGTACAAGGGGGCCGCCGCCGTCCTGGCCGTCTCCTCGTCGAGCGCCGCGCCGAGCCGCACGCGCGCGTGCCCGGTCCCCACGGGACGGTCGGCGACGGCGACGGCGATCCACGGCGCCCCGCGCAGCGCGGAGCCGTCCGCCAGTTCGGCCCGGGTACCCGAGGCCATCAGGCAGGAGCCGCCGTCGGCCCTGGCGACCCGCTCGGGGAAGGCCAGCGCGCAGACCAGCCCGGCCATCCGGTCGTCGGACCTGCCGGCCCCGGCCGTCTCGGCGCGGGGCGCGGGCAGGGCGGGGTCGGCCGCCAGGGAGCGCAGCCTGCGCACCTCGGTGCGCCAGCGGGCCGCGTAGCCGTCGTCGCCGCGCCGGGCGGCGCGCAGCGCGGCGGCCAGGTCGTCGCCGTACGAGCGGGGCGCCTCCTCGCTCAGCAGGGCCACCACCTCGGCCCCCGCGCCCTCGGTGTCGAGGAGCGCCCGGCCCAGGCGCGGGTGGACGCCGAGCCGGGCGAGGCGGGCACCGCGCTCGGTGGCCCGTCCGGTGGGGTCGACCGCGCCGACCGCCGTCAGGACGGCCCTGGCCGCCGCCATCGCGCCGGCCGGCGGCGGGTCGAGCAGCGCGAGGCCAGACGCGTCGGGATCGCCCCAGCAGGCCGTCTGGAGGGCGAACGCGGTGAGGTCGGCCACCTTGATCTCCGGCGCCGGGTACGGCGGGAGGCGGGTGTCCTCGGCCGCCGTCCAGCAGCGGTAGACCGCTCCCGGCGCCTCCCGCCCGGCCCGGCCCGCCCGCTGCCGTCCGGACGCCTGGGAGGCGCGGACCGTGGTCAGCGCGCTCAGCCCCCGCGCGTGGTCGACCCGCGGCTCCCGCGCCAGACCCGAGTCGACGACGACCCGCACCCCCGGGACCGTCAGCGACGACTCCGCCACCGACGTCGCCAGGACCACCCGGCGCCGCCCGCCCGGCGCGAGCACCGCGTCCTGCACGGCCGCGGGCGCCCGCCCGTGCACCTGGAGCACCTCGACGCCGTCGCCGCCGCCGAAGGGCGTGAGGTCGCCCAACTGCCCCGCCACGCGCGCGATCTCACCCACGCCGGGCAGGAAGCACAGCACGTCGCCGTCCCGCTCGGCCAGGGCCCTGCGCACCACCGACGCCACGTGCGCGAGCAGCGCGGGGTCGACCCGCATGCCGTGCGGCGGCCGGACCGGGCGGGCCGGTGGCGCCCAGACGACGTCCACGGGATGGGCGGTCCCGGCCGCCTCGATCACCGGCGCGCCGCCGAGCACCCGCGCCCAGCCCGCCGCGTCCGTCGTCGCCGACGCGGCCAGCAGCCGCAGCTCGGGGCGGAGCGTCTCGCGCACGTCCCAGAGGAAGGCGGCCACGGTGTCGGCGTCCAGATGCCGTTCGTGGCACTCGTCGAGGACCACCACGTCGACGCCGGTCAGCTCCTGGTCCCGCTGGAGCCGCTGGAGGAGGACGCCGGTCGTGACGACCTCCACGCGCGTGCGGCGGCCCACCACCCGCTCGCCGCGCACCGTGTACCCGACGCGGTCACCGGCCTGCTCGCCCAGCAGCCACGCCATCCGCCTGGCCGCCGCGCGGGCCGCGATCCGGCGCGGCTCGGCGACCACGACCCGGCGGTGCGGCCCGTCGCCGACCAGCCCGGCCAGGACCAGCGGCACCAGCGTCGTCTTGCCGGTGCCGGGCGGCGCGCACAGCACCGCCGCGCCGTGCCCATCGAGGGCCTCCCGCAGGGCGGGCAGCGCGGAGCCGACCGGGAGCCGGTCGAGGTCGCCGGTGCGCGGCACGCCGTCAGTCCCGTTCGCAGACGAAGACGGCCGTCCCGGGCAGCAGGTTGCCGCGCAGCGGGGACCAGCCGCCCCACTCCGAGGTGTTCCAGGCCGGCCACTCGGGCTCGACCAGGTCGACCAGCCGGAAACCGCCCGCCACCACGTCCCGCACCCGGTCGCCCAGGGTGCGGTGGTGCTCGACGTACACGGCGCGGCCGGTGTCGTCCTGCTCGACGTAGGGCGTGCGGTCGAAGTAGGAGGCCGACACCGTGAGCCCCTCGGGGCCCGGCTCGTCGGGGAACGCCCAGCGGATCGGGTGGGTCACCGAGAAGACCAGCCTGCCGCCCGGCCGCAGCACCCGGCGCACCTCCCGCAGCACGGTGACCGGTTCGGCGACGAACGGCAGCGCCCCGTACGCGGAGCACGCCAGGTCGAACGAGCCGTCCGCGAACGGCAGCGCGCAGGCGTCCGCGCAGACGAGCGGGAACGAGCCGCCGATCCGCAGCGCGTGCTGGAGCTGGCGGTGCGAGATGTCCAGGGCGACCGGGCGGGCCCCCTGCGCGGTCAGCCAGCGCGAGCACTGGGCGGCGCCGGCGCCGAGTTCCAGGACGTCGCGGCCCGCCAGCCGCTCCGGCGGGCCGAGCAGCTCGGCCTCCACCTCGTCGAGCCCCTCGGGACCCCACACGAAGCGGTCGTCGCCGAGGAACGTGCCGTGTTCGACCTGGTAATCGTCCGCGTTCCGGTCCCACCAGCCCCGGTTGGCACGGGAACTCTCGGCGCCGTCCGCGCCCCGTCGGACGGCCTCGGGCTCGGACGCTTCGGGCTCTTGGATGATCGGCTCCCTCGTCGTACTCTTCCCTCCCGTCTGTTCCCTGGCGGGTGTCGCGGGAGGGGTGTCTCAGGCCGTCGTGGCCTCAGAAGACAGTTCTTGTGCCGGGTATGCGGCGATCCGCCCCGGGTGTGCGCCTTCGCGCATTGACCCTGCCCGGCTGCCCCCGTATGCTACAAGTTGCGCTGCGGGCCTGCGCACCTCAGACGTAGCAGGCTGCGCTCGCATCTGTCGTATGTCCCCTCGGTTGTCGAGGCGCCACGGTTCCATCGTGTGTGGCGCTTCTTTGGCTGTCCGGCTTCTTCAGAGCGATACGGGCTCCCGGCGTAGCAGTACCTACGACTCAATGTCCGTACCGGAGCCCTTTCCCACATGACGAGCAGCACCGAGACCACCGCCACCACCCCGCAGGTTGCGGTCAACGACATCGGTAACGAGGAAGCTTTCCTCGCCGCGATCGACGAGACGATCAAGTACTTCAACGACGGCGACATCGTCGACGGCGTCATCGTGAAGGTCGACCGGGACGAGGTCCTGCTCGACATCGGTTACAAGACCGAAGGTGTCATCCCGAGCCGCGAGCTCTCGATCAAGCACGACGTCGACCCCAACGAGGTCGTCGCCGTCGGTGACGAGATCGAAGCCCTTGTTCTCCAGAAGGAGGACAAGGAAGGCCGCCTGATCCTCTCGAAGAAGCGCGCCCAGTACGAGCGCGCCTGGGGCACCATCGAGAAGATCAAGGAAGAGGACGGCATCGTCACCGGTACCGTCATCGAGGTCGTCAAGGGTGGTCTCATCCTCGACATCGGCCTCCGTGGCTTCCTGCCGGCTTCCCTCGTCGAGATGCGCCGTGTCCGCGACCTCCAGCCCTACGTGGGCAAGGAGCTCGAGGCCAAGATCATCGAGCTGGACAAGAACCGCAACAACGTGGTCCTGTCCCGCCGTGCCTGGCTGGAGCAGACCCAGAGCGAGGTCCGCCAGACCTTCCTCACGACCCTGCAGAAGGGCCAGGTCCGCTCCGGCGTCGTCTCCTCGATCGTCAACTTCGGTGCGTTCGTGGACCTCGGCGGCGTCGACGGTCTCGTCCACGTCTCCGAGCTCTCCTGGAAGCACATCGACCACCCGTCCGAGGTTGTCGAGGTCGGCCAGGAAGTCACCGTCGAGGTCCTCGACGTCGACATGGACCGCGAGCGTGTCTCCCTGTCGCTGAAGGCGACGCAGGAAGACCCGTGGCAGCAGTTCGCCCGCACGCACCAGATCGGGCAGGTCGTCCCCGGTAAGGTCACGAAGCTCGTTCCGTTCGGCGCGTTCGTCCGCGTCGACGAGGGCATCGAGGGCCTCGTCCACATCTCCGAGCTGGCCGAGCGCCACGTGGAGATCCCGGAGCAGGTCGTCCAGGTCAACGACGAGATCTTCGTCAAGGTCATCGACATCGACCTCGAGCGCCGCCGCATCAGCCTCTCGCTGAAGCAGGCCAACGAGTCCTTCGGTGCCGACCCGGCCTCGGTCGAGTTCGACCCGACCCTGTACGGCATGGCCGCGTCCTACGACGACCAGGGCAACTACATCTACCCCGAGGGCTTCGACCCCGAGACCAACGACTGGCTCGAGGGCTACGAGACCCAGCGCGAGGCGTGGGAGGGCCAGTACGCCGAGGCGCAGACGCGCTTCGAGCAGCACCAGGCCCAGGTCATCAAGTCCCGCGAGGCCGACGCCGCTGCCGCGGCAGAGGGCGGCGAGGCTGCCGCTCCGTCCGCCTCCGGTGGCGGTGGCGGTGGCGGTTCGTACTCCTCCGAGGGTGCGGACACGTCCGGCGCGCTCGCGTCGGACGAGGCGCTCGCCGCGCTCCGCGAGAAGCTGGCCGGCGGCCAGAGCTGACTGACCTCCGGCGCCGCTGAGGCCCGGTAGTCCACTGAGGGGCCGTACCCGCGAGGGTGCGGCCCCTCAGCCGTGCCCGCGGTCTGGTGGCGGGGGCGCGGTGCGCGGCGACGCGCGTCCGGCGGGGGTGCGGTGCGCGGCTGTGCGCGCGCCTGGTGGGGTGCGGTGCGCGGTTTGCGCGCGCCTGGGGTGGGGTGCGGTTGCCGGTCGTCGGTCGTGTGTGCGCCTCTCGTGGGTGTGGGTGTGGGTGTGGGTGTGGGTGTGGGTGTGGGTGTGGGTGCGGGTGCGGGTGCGGGTGCGGGTGCCCGGTGCCGGGTGTCGGGTGGGCGGGCCGTGACCCGGTTCGTGGGCGGGCCGCCGTCGATGAGAAGCCGGTAAGAGGGCGGCTGATCGGAGCCGGCCCGGGGAATGTCCCCGCCCGACAGGGCGTTGGAGAGTACGAACACGAGGAGGGGCGGTCACAGTGCTTGATCCGCAGGGTTTGTACGCATGGGAGCCGAAGGGCCTCGCCGTGGTCGACATGGCGCTGGCCCAGGAGTCGGCCGGTCTTGTCATGCTCTACCACTTCGACGGATACATCGACGCGGGCGAGACCGGCGACCAGATCGCCGAGAGCATTCTCGACTCGCTGCCCCACCAGGTCGTCGCCCGCTTCGACCACGACCGGCTCGTCGACTACCGGGCCCGCCGCCCGCTGCTGACGTTCACCCGCGACCGCTGGACCGACTACGAGGTCCCCACCCTCGAGGTGCGGCTCGTCCAGGACGCCACCGGCGCGCCCTTCCTGCTGCTGGCCGGGCCCGAACCCGACGTCGAGTGGGAGCGGTTCGCGGTGGCCGTCCGGCAGATAGTGGAGCGGCTCGGGGTCCGGCTCTCCGTGAACTTCCACGGCATCCCGATGGGCGTCCCGCACACCCGTCCGGTGGGCCTCACCCCGCACGGCAACCGCACCGACCTCGTCCCGGGCCACCGCAGCCCCTTCGACGAGGCGCAGGTCCCCGGCAGCGCCGCGTCCCTCGTCGAGTACCGGCTGATGGAGGCCGGGCACGACGTCCTCGGAGTCGCCGCGCACGTGCCGCACTACATCGCCCGCTCCCCGTACCCGGACGCGGCGCTGACCGTCCTCGAAGCCATCACCGCCGCCACCGGCCTGGTGCTGCCCGGCATCGCGCACACCCTGCGCACCGACGCCCACCGCACCCAGACCGAGATCGACCGCCAGATCCAGGAGGGCGACGAGGAACTCGTCTCCCTGGTCCAGGGTCTGGAGAACCAGTACGACGCGGTCGCGGGCGCCGAGACCCGGGGCAACATGCTCGCCGAACCCGTCGAGATCCCCTCGGCCGACGAGATCGGCCTGGAGTTCGAGCGGTTCCTCGCCGAACGGGAGGGCGAGGGCTGACGCCCACGCCCCGCGCGGTCGCCTCCGGGGCTGTCGGGGAGCGGTCGCGTCCCGGCCGTCGCGCTGTCGGTGGCAGGCCCTAAGCTGGCGCTCATGCTGACGGTGGGCCTGACCGGTGGAATCGGAGCCGGCAAGAGCGAGGTGTCGCGGCTGCTCGTGGAGCACGGCGCCGTACTGATCGACGCGGACCGGATCGCGCGCGAGGTCGTCGCGCCCGGCACCCCCGGCCTCGCCGCGGTGACCGACGCCTTCGGCACCGAGGTGCTCACCGCCGAGGGCGCCCTCGACCGGCCGAAGCTCGGCGCGATCGTCTTCGCCGACCCGCGGCAGCTCGCCGTCCTCAACGCGATCGTGCACCCCCTGGTCGGCGCCCGCTCCCACGAGCTGGAGACGGCCGCCGCCGAGGACGCCGTCGTCGTCCACGACGTGCCGCTCCTCGCCGAGAACGGCCTCGCGCCCCGCTACGACCTGGTGATCGTCGTCGACGTCAGCCCGCAGACCCAGCTCGACCGGCTGGTGCGGCTGCGCGGCATGACCGAACAGGACGCGCGGGCCCGCATGGCGGCGCAGGCGACCCGCGAGGAGCGCCGGAAGATCGCGGACATCGTCATCGACAACGACGTACCGCTGGAACGTCTTGAGCGGCGGGTGCGGGAGGTGTGGGGCGACCTCGTGCGGCGGGCCGCGGCGGCGCGCGGCGGATCAGGGGCGTCGGGGGCGTCGGGGGCGTCCCAGGAATAGCGTCGGGTTCAACGGGCGTTGAACCCTTCCAGTGAGGGAAGGACTCATCCGTGCCCGAGAGCAGCGGATCGACCGGACGTACTCCGGAGACGCATGTCATCGACTTCCGCGCGGCCGAGCGGCTGCTCGACGCGCGTGACCCGAAGGGCGCGGTGAAGCTGCTCGACAGCGTCATCGCGGCCCACCCGGAGAACACCGCCGCCCGGCTGCTGCGGGCCCGCGCCTTCTTCGCCGCCGCTCAACTGCGGCCCGCCGAGCTGGAGTTCACGATCGTCCTGGAGCGCGAGCCGGACAACGCGTTCGCGCACTTCGCCCTCGCCCGCACCTACGAGCGGCAGGGCAGGCCCGAGCAGGCCACCCGGCACTTCAGGCTGGCCGCCGCGCTCGACCCCAACCCGCAGTACCTGAAGGCCGCCCGCTTCGACGACTGAGCCCTCGCGATCCCATGCGGCTCAGTGCCCTCGGAGGCCGCGCTCCCGCGATCCGGTGCGGTTGGGCGGGCTAGGCTCCGTGCCCCTTGCCGACTCAGCCCGGTCGTCGCGTCTCCGGTGGTCGGTAGGGCGGGACGTCCGGGCCCGGCTGGAAGTGCGGACCCTGGTGGATGTGGCGCAGGATGACCGCCAGATCAACGGTGACCACCAGCCACAGCACCCCGCAGGCCACCGCCCAGCCGATCTGCCCGGTGAGCGCGAAGGCCGCCGTGCCGAAGACCGACCAGACGAGACCCCACAGGCTCAGCCAGAACCGCAGCCGCAGCGCACTGCGTGCGGTCGTCGGTTCACTGCCTGTTCGCACAGCCGGTCACCTCTCCTCCTTGCAACGTACTCTTCGGAGGCAACGACACCAAAAGAGGGGGAACGCGTGCTTCCGCGAGCCGACGCACTGGCCGAGACACTGCTCGACCTGGGGGTGCCGCACGAGGACATCAACGAGTTGGTCAGGCTGGGCCGCCGGGTCACCGAGGACCCGGAGCTGCGGCAGTTCCTCGAGGCGTCCGTCGGGCAGCTGACGCACGGCCTCGGCGAGATCCGCGGCGGGGTCGACCTGCCCGACCTCGACTGGCCGTCCGGCGCCCTCCAGCGCTGCTTCCCGATCTACGTCTTCGTCGCCGCGCTGCCCCACGTCCGCGCCCACCACCGCGCCATCGGTGTCCCCGACGACATATCCCGGCGCACCCTCGCCGACCTCGGCCGGCACGTCGCCGTGCACCGCAGGCGCCACGGCGTGCCAGGACTGGTGGCCAGGCGGTGGCTGACCCTGCACTTCGGCGGCGAGCTGTACCAACTGGGGCGGCTGCAGTTCCAGCGCTCCCGGCACGGCGAGCGCACCGCGAGCGCGCTGGCCGAGGCCGGCCTCGACGCGGCGCCCGGCACGCCCTGTCTGAACCTCCACATCCCCGACTTCCTCGGCCCGCTCTCCCCGGATGCCTGCGACCGCTCGCTGGCCATGGCGGGCGAGTTCTTCGCCCGCCACCACCCGGACGAGAAGTACCGGGCCGCGCTCTGCCACTCCTGGCTGCTCGACCCGCAGCTCGCCGACGACCTGCCCGCCGAATCCAACATCGTCCGCTTCCAGCAGCGGTTCCGGGTCGCCCGCGAGGACAGCGAACCTGCCGACACCGAGCCCGTCCAGTTCGTGTTCGGCGACCCCGGTCTCGCCGTCGAGTCGCTGCCCCGGCGGACGGCGCTGGAACGCGCCGTCGGCGACCGGCTGCGGGCGGGCGGCCACTGGTACATCGGGCACGGCTGGTTCCCGCTGTAGCGGCGCCGCCAGCCGCCGCGGTGCCCGTCGGGGCCTCTCGCGGCGCCGGGGCTCAGCTCACCTGCCGGGCTGTTCCTCGTCGCCGCGGCGGCTGGTGCGGGCCGCGGCCGCCGAGTCCTTCAGGCCGCGCAGCCGTTCCAGGTCGCGTCGGTCCCGCTTGGTGGGGCGGCCGGTGCCGCGGTCGCGGACACCGGCAGGGGCCGCCGACTGGCGGGGCGGCGGGGGCGGGGAGTTGTCGACGTAGCACTGGACGGCGACGGGGGCGCCGACCCGCTTGCAGATCAGGCGCTTGACGACGACGATCCGCTCGCGGCCGTCGTGCCGCAGCCGCACCTCGTCGCCCACCCGCACCGCGTAGGCCGGTTTCACCCGCTCGCCGTTGACGTGCACGTGACCGCCCCGGCAGGCGCTGGCGCCGACCGAGCGGGTCTTGACCAGCCGCACCGCCCAGATCCAGCTGTCGAGCCGTACCGTCCCGCCGTCCGCGATCCCGGCGGCCTCGGCCGCGGCGACGGCCGCCTCGACCTTCGGGTCCCGCTCCGCGGGCTCGGCCGCCGGCGCCTGGTCGTCGTTCACTGCGGACTCTTCGGAAGCCATGCCGTCGACCTTAGTCCGCGGGACCCGCCGCACCGGACGCATTTTCCGCCGCACCCCCGCCGCTCGCCTCCGGGCCGGCCCTGGTGGCGGGCCGGGGGCCCTACGGGGGAGGGGTGACGGCCGTACGGTGGCGGGGTGACGGCCGTACGGTGGAGGGGTGACGGCCGTACGGTGGAGGGGTGAGCGCTCTCGCCGATCTCGACCGACGTGTCGCGGACTGCCGTGCCTGTCCGCGGCTGGTCGAGTGGCGGGAGGAGGTCGCCCGCACCAAGCGGGCCGCGTTCGCCGACTGGACGTACTGGGGGCGGGCGGTGCCGGGGTTCGGGCCGGCCGACGCGAAGCTGCTGATCATCGGGCTGGCGCCGGCGGCCCACGGCGCCAACCGCACCGGCCGGATGTTCACCGGAGACCGCTCGGGCGACGTCCTCTACCGGGCGCTGTACGACGTGGGTCTCGCGTCGCGGCCGACGGCCGTCTCCGCCGATGACGGCCTGACCCTGCGCGGTGTCCGCATCACGTCACCGGTGCACTGCGCGCCGCCAGAGAACAAGCCGACCCCGGCGGAACGGGACACCTGCCGGCCCTGGCTCGTGGAGGAACTGCGGCTGCTGCGGCCGACGGTGCGCGCGGCGGTCGTCCTCGGCGCCTTCGGCTGGCAGGCGGCGCTCCCGGCGTTCGCGGCGGCGGGCTGGGACATCCCACGCCCCCGGCCGCCCTTCGGCCACGCTACCCGGGTGAGGCTGGCCGGACTCGACCTGTTCGGCTGCTTCCACGTCAGCCAACGCAACACGTTCACGGGGAAGTTGACCCCCGAGATGCTGCGGGACGTACTGCGCGAGGCGGCGGGGGCGGCGGGGCTGCCGACCGAGGGGTGAGCGGTGGGGCTGCCGGCGGGCCGTGGGATGGGACCGTGTCGGTCCGGTCGGCGCTGGTGACTGTCCCAGCCTCGATCCGTGACGGACTGCGGGCCGGGCCGGTCAGGCGGGGGGCTGGTCCTCGCCGAACAGGTGCCGGACCGTGGAGCGGTAGTTGGCCTTGACGTGGGTCAGGGCGTGGGCGCGGGCCCGGTCCGGGTCGCCCGAGGCGATGGCGTCGTACAGGTCCCGGTGTTCCGTGAGGAGTTGGGGCCACTCCTCGTTCTGCCGGGTCAGCCAGCGCAGCCTGCCGTCGACCGGTTCCATCACCGAGATCAGCAGGCTGTTGCCGGCCAGCGCGAGGATGCGGTCGTGGAAGAGGGTGTTGATGTCCGTGATGGCCTCGGCGTCGTCCGCCTCGGTCGCCGCCGCGGACCGCGCCAGCAGCGCGCGCAGCTCCGCCAGCGCCTCCGGTGTCGCCCGCGCCGCCGCGAGCCCCGCCGCGTAGACCTCCAACGCCTCGCGCAGTTCGAAGAGTTCCTTGACGTCGGTCGGGGTCAGCCGCCGTACGACGGTGCGGCGCGCGGACTCGAAGTGGACGAAGCCCTCCGCGACCAGCGCCCGGATCGCCTCCCTGACCGGCACCCGTGACACTCCGAGCCGCTCCGCCAACTCCCTTTCGACGAGCCGGTCACCGGGGCAGAGCCGGCCCGCGATGATGTCCTGCCGCAGGGTCGCCAGGACCCGCTCGCGCACCGCGCCGAGAGGTTCGATCTTCGCCATGGGGCCATCCTCGCTGACGCGGGGGCGGCGACGGCTGTATTCCGTCCCGGCTTCCCAGCCGTCGTTCGTCCCGCCTTCCCGAGCCGTGGTTGGTCCCGCTTTCCCGAGCCGTCATTCGTCCGGCCTTCCCGAGCCGTGGTTCGTCCCGCCTTCCCGAGCCGTCCGTCGCGCTCGGGTCACCGGTTGTGCCGGCCGGTGCGCCCGATCGCGCCCGATCGCCCCGGCGTGAGTGAAGCCTCCAGGACAAGGGCCCTGGGGGCTTTCGTGCTGTTCCGGTGGTTTATGGGTGTCTCTGGGGTTCCCTGGCGAATTTACTGAGCCTTAACGGTGGCGATATCGGTTCGAACGCTTGACGGCGGGACCATGGCGCAGTTTGGTATACCAAACGCGTTCGGCTCGTCCTCCGTCATCCCCAAGCCCTCGCCGCTCTGGAGGCCCCCGTGTCCCTCGCCGACCGCGCCGAAGCCACCGGCGCACCAGCGTTCGCCCCCGATCCCCGGCTCACCAACGAAGACCTCGCCCCCGCGGGGCAGCGGAACTGGAAGGTCTTCGACCTCTTCGCCATGTGGATGTCCGACGTCCACAACCTCGGCAACTACACGTTCGCCGCAGGGCTGTTGGTCCTCGGCATGAACGTCTGGCAGGTCTTCACCGCCCTGCTCGCCGGGTTCGTGCTCATCTACGTCGGCATGAACCGGATGGGCACGATAGGCCAGCGTCACGGCGTGCCCTTCCCCGTCGTCAGCCGGATCAGCTTCGGCGTCTGGGGCGCCAACATCCCCGCCCTGATCCGGGCCGTGATCGCCATCATGTGGTACGGCATCCAGACCTACCTGGCCTCCGTCGCCGTCAACGTGATGCTGCTGGCCGCCTGGCCGGGCCTTGAGTCCTGGACGCACAGCTCGTTCCTCGGACTTGACGCCCTCGGCTGGCTCTCGTTCGTCTCGCTCTGGCTCGTGCAGGCCCTGATCATCAGTCAGGGGATGGAGTCCGTCAGGAAGTTCCAGGACTTCTGCGGACCCGCCATCTGGATCGTGATGATCGCCCTCGCCGTCTGGGTGCTTGCCAAGGCCGGCTGGACGATCTCCCTCACCGACACCCCGCATCCGGTCCCGGTCGGCGAGCAGTGGCGCCAGTGGTTCGGCGCGATCGGCCTGATCCTCGCCACCTACGGCACCCTGATGCTCAACTTCTGCGACTTCTCCCGCTTCGCACCCGACCAACGCACCGTCCGGCGCGGCAACTTCTGGGGCCTGCCCATCAACTCCACGGCCTTCGTGGTCGTCTCGGTCATCGTCACCGCCGGCTCGCTGAAGGTCTTCGGCGAGGCCATCACCGACCCCGCCGAACTGGTCGCCAAGGTCGGCAACACCTGGGTGCTCGTCCTCGGCGCCCTGACCTTCGCCGTCGCCACCATGGGCGTCAACATCGTCGCCAACTTCGTCTCACCCGCCTACGACCTCGCCAACGTCTGGCCCCAGAAGATCACCTTCAAGATCGGCGGCTGGATCAGCACGGTCGCCGCACTGGTCGTCACCCCCTGGAACCTCTTCTCCAACCCGACCGTCGTCAACTACTTCCTCGGCGGGCTCGGCGCCTTCCTCGGACCGCTGTTCGGCGTCATCATGGTCGACTACTACTGGGTCAAGCGCGGCCGGATCGACGTCGACGACCTCTTCAACGCCAGCCCCGGCAGCCGCTATTACTACCGTAAGGGCGTCAACCCCCGTGCCCTGTGGGCGTTCCTCCCCTCGGCGGGCGTCGCCGCGGTGCTCGCGCTGGTGAAGACCTTCAGCGACGTCGCCCCCTACTCCTGGTTCATCGGCACCGCCCTCGCGGCCGGACTGTACGCCGTCCTGTGCCGGAGCGAGCGCACGGCGGAGGAGGGCTGATCCGGGTGCGGATCGTCGTCACCAACTGCAACACCACACGCGAGATGACCGAGGAGATCGTCCGGGGCGCCCGCACCGCCGCGGGCGCGGGCACCACCGTGACCGGGCTGACCCCCGCGTGGGGCCCCGAGTCGGCGGAGGGCTGGCTCGACAGCTACCTCTCGGCCGCCGCGGTCATGGACCTGCTGCGCACCTACCGGGGTCCCGCCTACGACGCCGTCGTGCTCGCCGGGTTCGGGGAGCACGGGCGGGAAGGCGTACGGGAGTTGGTGGACGTGCCGGTCGTCGACATCACCGAGGCCGCCGCCCACCTTGCGTGCCTGCTGGGACGTCGGTACGGCGTCGTCACCACCCTGGAACGCTCCCGCGGGCAGATCGAGGACAGCCTGGAGACGGCGGGAGTCGCCCGCAACTGCGCCGCCGTCGTCGGCACCGGACTCGGCGTCCTCGACCTCGGCGACGCGGCCCGCACCGAGGCGGCGTTCCTGGCCGCCGCCGAACAGGCGCGGGCCGCGGGAGCGGAGGTCCTGGTGCTCGGCTGCGCCGGGATGACGGGCCTTGAACGCACGGTGGGCGAGAAGCTGGGCCTGCCGGTCGTGGACGGGGTCGGCGCCGCGGTCAAACTCGCCGAATCACTGGTCGAGTTGGGGCTCACCACGAGCAGGGCGGGAAGTTACGCGCGCCCGGTGGCGAAGCGGCGGACGTGGGGCGGGGGCGCGAGCGAGGGCATGGGGAGGCCGGGAGGGGCGGGGGAGTGAGAGGGGCCGGGTGCGCCAGGTGAGTGAGAGGAGCGGTGTGGGTCAGGTGAGTTGGGTGAGGGGAGCGGGGTGAGTCGAGCGGGTTGGGTGAGAGGAGCGGGGTGAGTCAAGTGGGCTGGGCGAGAGGAGCAGGGTGAAGCAGGCGAGTTGAGTGAGGTGAGGGTGGTGAGGTGGGTGGGGGTGGTGGGAAGGGCCGTGGCCGGCTGTGGCCACAATGATCGTCATGAACCTTCCTGACGGACTCCCCCTGGTCGCCGACGGACTCCACCTCTGGTCCCCTGGACACCCGGGCACCTGGGGCTTCGCGAACTGTCTGCTCGTGACCTCCGGCGGGGACGCGGCCCTGGTCGACACCCCCTACGACCGCCCGATGACCGAGGCCCTGATCGCCGCGGCTCGGCCGCTGCTGGCCGGCGCCACCGTGGGCACCATCGTCAACACCCACGTCAACGGCGACCACACCTTCGGCAACGGCCTCTTCCCCGGCGCCGACATCATCGCCACCAAGGCCAGCGCCGAACACCTGTGCAGGGAACCGTCGCCCGCGCAGATGCACTTCCTCACCCACGGCACACCGGCCGACGAGCCCCTCGGCTGGTACGCCCGTGAGCACTTCGGCCGCTACCGGTACGAGGGCGTCGACGCCGTGCCGCCGAACATCACCTTCTCCGGGCGGCACGACCTGCGGGTCGGCGAGATCGACGTCGAGCTGATCGAGGTCGGCCCGGCGCACTCGGCCGGCGACCTGATCGTCCATCTGCCCGCCCAACGGGTGGTCTGCGCGGGCGACGTCCTCTTCGCCGACGACCACCCCGTGCACTGGGACGGCCCGCTCGCCCGGGTCGCCGCCGCGTGCGAGACGGTCCTCGCCCTCGAACCCGAGGTGATCGTCCCCGGCCACGGCCCGCTGATGAGCCCCGAGGACGTTCACCAATACGCTGCCTATCTGCGGGAGTTGGCCGAACTGATCCGCGTCAGGCACGCCGCGGGCGTCCCCGCCTACGAGGCCGCGGCCGACATCCTCACGACCGGCTTCCACGACCACCTCGGCCTGCCGGAACGGATCGTGATCCTCACGGCCGTGGAGTACCGCCACCTCGACGGCGGCCATGGCGAACCCGACCTCGTGGCACTCGCCGGGCAGGCGGCGCGCTGGGCGTACGAGCGGCGCGGGCCGGGCGCCGGGACCGTCCCGCCGTCGGGGTGATCTTCCGGCGAACCGCTGGGCGGAGTGCGGGGCGGTGCGTGCGGCGCCCCGCACACTCCCGGGAAGAAAAGTCCCCGCCCGGTCGTCGCCGGTCGCCGTCGTGTCGCGCGCCCCGGTGGCGGGAACGGAGTCGCCCGTGCCCAGGTCAGCGCCACCGCCGAGGCCACGCGGCACCACCGGTCGATCGCCGTCGCCGTCGGCGCCACCGCCACCGCCGTCGCGCTCGGCGTCGTCGCCACCGCCGTCGCCGCCCTCGCTGCGGGAACGGTTCGCCGAGGGGCCGCGGCCGCGCTGGTCCGCCGTGGGGCCGCGGCCGCGCTGCTGATCGGGCTGTGCTGCGCGGCCGTCGCACCGGCCACGGCGACGGCCACCGGCACGGGCGTCCCACTGGCCCCGACGACAGTCACCGGGGCGGGCGCGAGCACGGCCACGGGCGCGTCCTCATATCCGCCCCCGTCCGCGTATCCGCCCCCGTCCGCGCCCCCGGCCGACGAACCCTTCTGGACCGACCCCGATTCCGCCGCCGCGCGCCAGGCCGCCGAGTGGCGCGCGGCCGGGCGGTCGGCGGACGCCGCGCTGATGGAGCGGATCGCGGGACGCCCGCAGGCCGAGTGGATCTACGGCCCCGACCCGGCCCCGACCGTCCGCGCCCGCACCACGGCGGCGGCGCGTGCCGGACGCCTCGCCGTGCTCGTCGCCTACTACGTCCCCAGTCGCGACTGCGGCCAGTACTCCCACGGCGGCGCCCCGAGCGCGGCCGACTACCGTGCCTGGGTCGACGCGTTCGCGGCGGCGCTCGACGACCGCGGCGCCTACATCGTCGTCGAACCGGACGCGGTGGCCCAGGTGGTGGCGGGATGCACCGAGGTGACGGCCGCCGAGCGCTACGCCCTCCTGGCCTACGCCGTGGACCGTTTCAAGAGCAGGGCGCACACCCGTGTCTACCTCGACGCCGGCAACTCCGCCTGGATTCCCGAGGCTTGGCGGCTGGTCGACGCGCTGAAGGCGTCAGGGGTGCGGCGGGCCGACGGGGTGTCCCTCAACGTCTCCAACTTCCAGACCGACCAGGCAAGTTCGAGATACGGGGAGTGGCTCTCGAAGGATCTCGGCGGTATCCACTACGTCATCGACAGCAGCCGCAACGGCAACGGTCCGCTCCCGGCGGCGACCGGCACGGACGCCTGGTGCAATCCGCCGGGCCGGGCCCTCGGCACCCCGCCGACGACCCGCACGGGCGGCGACCGCCTCGACGCGTACCTGTGGATCAAACGCCCGGGAGAGTCGGACGGCACCTGCCGGGGCGGCCCCGCGGCGGGCCAGTGGTGGCCGGAATACGCCCTGGAACTGGCCCGCAACATTCGGGACGAGGTCCCCGACGGCGCCCGTGACGGTGCCCGTGATGGCGCCCGCGGTGCCCGCAACGCCCCCCGCAGCCGCTGACCGCTCGCCGCTCACGCCCCCGCCGAGCCCCCGGCCGTCCGCCGTTCCCCGCGCCTACGGCCGCCACACGTACCGCACGTCCGGTTCCCGCTCCTCGTTCCCGCTGCCGTCCGTGTGCGCGACGGCGGTGAAGCCGTGACGTTCGTAGAAGCGGTGCGCGGGCGTGTTGACCTGGAACGTCCAGAGGGCGAGCCCGTCCGGTGCCCGCTCCTTGGCGAGGTCCACGAACCGGTCCCCGACCCCCCGGCCACGCCACCCGGGGTCGAGATAGAGCTGCGAGATCTCACCCTCACCCAGCACCATCACCCCGACGACCTCCCCGCAGGCGTCCGCCACCCAGGTCTCCCGGCACGGCACCACGACCTCGCGGAAGTAGTCCCGCACCTCGTCGTCGGAGCGCGGTCGGACGACGGTCGGCAGCGCGGCGCGGAACGAGCGCAGCCAGACGTCGGCCGCCGGACCGGCGTCGGACGCGCCCGCCCGACGGAGGACGACATCGGACCCGGCCGTTCGGCCCGGCGCGGTTGAGCTCATCGACGGCACTCCTAGGGGACAGCCGCAGCGGCGGCCGGTAGGGACAGGGCACACCGATCCTCCCCGCGCCCGGCCCCCACCGCATCCCAATTCCCTTCCCGCGCCCGGCCCGTACCGCATCCCAATTCCTCTCCCGCGCTCGGCCCGCACCCCACCCCCACCCCATTCCCTTCCCGCCGCCGCGCCCCGGGCGGTAAAGGGCTCGACGTCGTCGTTGTTGTCCGGGCAGGCTGCTGCCATGCCCGACGACCTCTCCGACGCCGCCTTCCTCGACCGCACCGCCGACACGCTCGCCCGCCTCCCCGGGGTGCGGGCCGTGGCGCTCGGCGGATCACGGGCCGAGGGGACCGCCCGCGACGACAGCGACTGGGACCTTAGGGCCTGTCGTTTGGATCATGCGGCGAGTCGCGGGTCAGGCCACGCCCATCTGCGGCGTTGTCGTCGGTTGCCGACGTCCCCCGGCCTTCGGCCGGGAGGTGCCCCCACCGCGTCGACGCCCTCCTCCGCCTTGCAGCTGCACGCGTCCTGACCCGCTCGGGTCGGCCGACAAGGCACCGCACCTCGGCGCCGCCTGATCCAAACGACAGGCCCTAGCCATCTACTACCGCGGCCACTTCGACCCCGCCGACCTGCGGGCCGTCGGCTGGGGAGGTGAGGTGTCCGAGGTCGGCGGGTGGGGTGGCGGGGTGTTCAACGGCGGGGCCTGGCTCACCGTCGAGGGACGGCGGGTCGACGTGCACTACCGCGATCTCGACGTCGTCGAGCGCGAGGTGGCCGAGGCGCGGGCGGGACGGTTCCGGGTGGAGCCGTTGCTGTTCCATCTCGCCGGGATCCCCACGTACCTCGTCGTCGCCGAGCTGGCCGTCAACCGGGTGCTGCGCGGTGAAATGGCGCCTCCTGGACCGTACCCGGAGGCGCTGCGGCGGGCCGCCTTCGAGCGGTGGAGCGGCAGCGCCCGTGCGACGCTCGGGTACGCCGAGGCCCAGCACGTCCCGCACGGGCGGCTCACCGAGACCGTCGGGGCCGTCGCCGTCGCCGTCACGCAGGCCGGACACGCGGTGCTCGCGGCACGCGGCGCGTGGGTGACCAACGAGAAACGGCTCCTGGAACGGGCCGGACTGCGGGCCGTCGACGCCGTCGTCGCCGAGGCCGCCTCGGACGGCGATCTGGCGCGCTGCGTGCAGCGGGTGCGAGAGATCTGCGAAGCCGCCTTCGTTTCCAAGGTCGACGTCCCGGGATTTCGTTCATAAAGAAACCCGGACATCCCGCCAACCGTCACATCTCCGCAATACAACCGTTCCGCCTTCTCCTTCCGCTCCGACTACCGTGGACGTCCCGCAGCACTGAACGCCACCGCCCCGGCCACCGTCGCCCGAAGGCACCACCCGCCCTCGTCGAGACGACAGGAGCCACGTGACCCGGTCCCTGCCCGCACTGCCCCCCTGGCTCGCCCACGCCCTCCGCGCCCAGCGCGGTCCCGTTCCCTGGAGCGCCGTCGTCAGAGGCGCGCTCGCCGCCGGGCCCGTGCTGCTCGGCGCCGTCCTCCTCGACCGCACCTCCCTCGGGGTCGTCGCCGCCATCGGCGCCATGCTCGCCGGGATCAACGACCGCCCCGGCAGCCGGCGTGCCGCCGTGCGGCGCCTCGGGATGCCCGCGCTCGCCGGGGCCGCCGGGCTGCTCGTCGGGACGTCCGCCGGAGACCACCTCGGGCCACTCGCCCTCACCCTCCTCCTCACCGCCGTCGGACTGCTGGCCGGTTCGGTCAGCGCCGTCGGACCGATCGCCTCCGGAGCCGGGACGCAGCTCCTGGTCGCCTCCTCGATCGGCGCCGGGATGCCGCTGCCCGACGCCGGCTGGCAGCGGGCCCTCGCCTTCCTGACCGGCGCGGGCTGGCTGCTCGCGGTACGCCTCGTGCTGCCGACCCCGCGCGCCACCGCGGGCGACTTCCGCTTCGGCGGCGAGCGGGACGCCGTCGCCGCCGTGTACGACGCCGTCGCCGCACTCCTCGACGCCGCGGGCACCGACGACGCCACCACCCGCCGCGCCGCCCTGACCAGCGCCCTCGACCAGGCACAGGACGCCCTCACCGGCCCCCGGCTACGGCGTTACGCCAGCTCGGCCGCGGAACGGCGACTGCACGCCCAGTACGCCGCCGCGCTCCCGCTCGCCGAGGCCGCGACCGCGCTCGCCTGGGCCGGGGACGCCGCCTCCGCCCGCGCCTCCGCAGGACCCCGCAGGCTCGCGGACGCCGTCAGGGGCGGCACCCCGACCGGGCCACTGCCCGCCCCGCACCGCTCCGCGCCCGCCCTGCGCGCCCTCGACGACGCCCTCCTGCACGCCGCCCACGCCTTCGACCAGGGCGAAGGCGGCGACCTGCACACCCGGCCCCGGCCGGCCGGCGCCCGGTGGCGCGCGGTGTTCGGGGCCGGCGGGCGCGAGTACGGACTGCGGGTCGCGCTCTGCTTCGGGGCCGCCGTCGCCGTCGCCCAGTATCTGCACCACGCCCGCTGGTACGGGCAGCACCAGCACTGGTACTGGCTGCCCGCCACCGCCGTCTTCCTCGTCAAGCCCGACCTCGGACCCCTGGTGTCACGGGTGCTCTGCCGGGCCGCGGGGACCGTCCTCGGCGCGCTCCTGTTCGCCGGGTTCGCCGCCGTGCTGCCCCGGCCCGAAGGGCTCATCGCGCTCGTCGCCGTGAGCGGCGCCCTCATACCCGTCGCCACCCGGCACTTCGCCGCGCAGACCGCCGTCGTCACCGTGCTCGTCCTCGCCCTCGTGATGGTCGGCGGCGAACCGCAGGCGTCCGCCGGGCGGATCGGCGAGACCCTGCTCGCCTGCGCGATCGTCCTCGTCGTCGGACACCTCCCGATGCCGGGACAGCGCGGCGGCGGCGTACGGTCACGGGTCGCCGCCGCGCACGACGCCGCGCACACCTATCTCACCCATGTGCTCGGGGAGTCGGCGCTCGGCGGCGGCACTCCCGAAGCCCGAGCGGTCCGCTGGACCCTGCGCCGGGAGGCCTACCGCACCCTCGCCGAGGCCCGCGCGGCCATCGCCCTCGCCGCCGCCGAACTCCCCTTCCTGGCACGGCACTCGGCCGGCGCCGACGACATCGTCCACACCCTGGAACGACTCGTCGACGCCACCACCGCGTGCGCCGTGCAGCTCGACGACTCCGGCCGCCTCGCACCCCAGCACGCCGAGCAACTCACCTCACTTCTGGACGAGTTGGAGCAGGGACGAGAACGGAGCGGGCTGCGCCTCCCCGAACGGCCCCTGCCACTGGCCGGATAGGGGGACACCTTGGGCGGACGGGCGGTGAGCGGACGGACTCCGGGTGTGCCTGACCCGGCCCCCCGACTGTCTAGGCTTGCCCCCATGGACCCCGCCGACGGCCTTCTCGACCACCCCCACGACGTCTACCCCCGGCTGCGCGAGAGCGCGCCCGTGCACCGGATCACCGGGCCCGACGGCACACCCGCCTGGCTCGTCACCCGGTACGACGACGTCCGTGCCGCCCTGGCCGATCCCCGGCTCTCGCTCGACAAGAAGCACGCGACGCCGGGCACCTACCAGGGGTTCCGGCTGCCGCCCGCGCTCGACGCCAACCTCCTCAACATGGACCCGCCCGACCACACCCGGGTCCGCCGACTGGTCGGCCGCGCCTTCACCCCCCGCCGGGTCCAGCAACTCCGGGCTCCCATGAGGGAGTCCGCCGACCGCCTCCTCGACGCCCTCGGCCCGCACGGCACCACCGACCTCGTCGCCTCCTACGCCACGCCCCTGCCGATCACCGTCATCTGCGATCTGCTCGGCATCCCCGAGCACCACCGGCACGACTTCCGGGCCTGGACCGACGCGCTCCTGCTGCCCGACCCGGCCAGGCCCGAGGCGGGCAAGCAGGCGATCGTCGCCATGCTCGGGTTCTTCGCCCAACTCTTCGCCGACAAGCGCGCCCACCCCGCCGACGACCTCCTCTCCGACCTGATCGCCGTACGCGACGAGGACGACCGGCTCAGCGAGGACGAGTTGACGTCCCTCGCCTTCCTCATCCTGTTCGCCGGGTACGAGAACACCGTCCAACTCATCGGCAACGCCGTCTCGTTGCTGCTCCAGCACCCCGACCAGCTCGCCGCCCTGCGCGCGGACCCGGCCCGTATCCCGTCCGCCGTCGAGGAGTTCCTGCGCCACGAGGGGCCCGCCGCGTTCGCCATCCGGCGCTTCCCGGTCGAGGACGTGACCATCGCGGGCGTGACCGTCCCGGCGGGCGAGACGGTCTGGGTCTCCCTCGCCTCCGCCAACCGCGACCCCGGCCGCTTCCCCGACCCCGACCGCCTCGACATCGGCCGCGACACCTCGGGACACCTCGCGCTCGGCCTGGGCATCCACTACTGCGTCGGCGCCCCACTGGCCCGCGCCGAGACGGAGATCGCCCTCGCCGCCCTCCTCGAACGCTTCCCCCGGCTCGCCCTCGCCGACGACGAACTCCGCTGGCGCCCCTCGCTGCGCGCCCGCGGCCTCGCGGCCCTGCCGGTCACCTACTCGACCGACTCCGAGGCCCACGCCGGCGCCGACGCCGACACCGACACCGAGGCCGACCCCGAGGCCCACGCCAAGGCCGACCCCGAGGCCGATCCCGACGCCGACCCCGAGGTGGAACCCGACGACTCCTCCCCGACTCCTTCACCCGCCGGTTCCTGACGGCGGAAAAAGTCTCCGGTACGGCGATGAGTTCCCGTCCCGCCCCCGGTCTGCCCCTCTGTACGGACCGTTGGTACAGGAGGAGCAATGTCGCTTCCGGAGATCGTCTCGCGCGAGCAGTGGCGCGCGGCGCGCGAAGAACTGCTGGTCAGAGAGAAGGAGGCGACCCGGGCCCGGGACGCGCTCAACGCCGAGCGGCGCCGGCTGCCCATGGTGGAGGTCGAGCGGGAGTACCTCTTCGAGGGCGGCGACGGCAAGTCCGCACTGGCCGACCTCTTCCAGGGCCGCCTCCAACTCGTCGTCTACCACTTCATGTTCGCCCCGGAGTGGGACGCCGGCTGTCGCAGCTGCTCCGGCTTCCTCGACCAGGTCGGCCACCTCGCCCACCTGAAGGCGCGCGGCACCACCTTCGCCGCCGTCTCCCGGGCCCCCTACACGAAGATCCTGCCGTTCAAGGCGCGGATGGGGTGGACGGTCCCCTGGTACTCGTCGTACGGCAACGACTTCAACCGGGACTTCGAGGCGACCCTGACCCATGAGGGGGAACTCGTCGACCGGCCCGGGATCAGCTGCTTCCTGCGCGACGGCGACCGCGTCTTCCACACCTACTCGACGTTCGCGCGCGGGCTCGACGGGCTCGGCTCGACCACCAGCTTTCTCGACCTGACCGCGCTCGGGCGGCAGGAGGAGTGGGAGGAGCCCCCGGGGCGCGCGTCGGCGCTCGGTGCGCCGGCCGGCAGCGACCGCGTCCGCTATCACGACGAGTACGAGGACTGACGCGGAGCGTGCCGGCGATCATCCGTCGGTGAGCGGAGCTTCACCGTCCGCGGTGCACAGGTGTCGGCTACATCTCAGTACGGTCGCCCACCGCGACCTTCCGCCCCCAGAAGGCGTTAACTCCTACAACGCATGACGCTTTCTGGAGGTGCAGGGTGGTGAACGGGCGAACCGTGCTCGAACGCTTTCCCGCGGGCGGGCCGCGCGGGTCGTGGCCGGCCGAGGAGTTCGCGCACGCGCGACGGCAGGAGGGGCTGGCGGCCGAGGTCGTCATGGACCTCGCGAGCGACACGTTCCTGGTGATCGTGCGAGGCCAGGAGGCCGTCGTCGACGTGGTGGCCTGACGCGGCCGGGCGGAGCCGGGGGAACCGGGGGAACTCGGGGGAACCGGGCGGACCGTCGTCGTCAGCCCGCCTTCGGCGCAGGGACCGGTGAGGGGGCCTTTGCGGGGGCCGGCGTGGAGCCGGGGTCCGGTGTCCGTGTCGTCGACCGGGGGTGCGGCGTGGATGAGGGGTTCGGTGCGAGCGACGGGTTCGGCGCGGACGCGGAGTTCGGTGCGAGCGACGGGTTCGGCGTGGATGAGGGATTCGGTGCGGGCGACGGGTTCGGCGCGGACGCGGCGTTCTGCGTGGGTGGGGGATTCGAGGTCGACGGCGGCGGGACCGGGGTCGTGAACTGCTCCGCCTGGAGCGAGTACAGCTCCGCGTAGACACCCCCGCGGGCCAGCAGCTCGTTGGGCGTCCCCGACTCCACCAGACGCCCCTGGTCCAGGACATGCACCAGATCCGCGTGCCGCACCGACGCCAGCCGGTGGGTGATGAGGACGACCGTCTGCCCGGTGGCGGCCAGCGCCCGGATCTTCTCGAAGACCTCCAGCTCGGCCCGCGCGTCCAGCGCCGCCGTCGGCTCGTCCACGATCAGGATCCGGCCGCGCCGGTACGCGGCCCGCGCGATGCCCAGCCGCTGCCACTGCCCGCCCGACAGCTCGTGGCCGCCGCTGAAATTGCGGGCCAGCAGCGTGTCAAGACCCCTCGGCAGCTCCTCGACGACCTCCTCGGCGCCCGCTTCGGCCACCGCCCGCGCCAGCCGCTCATCGGTCAGGGGCGCGGAGGAACGGCCCACGGCGACATTCACCCGGGCGGTGAACGGCCAGCGCTTGAAGTCCTGCGCCACCATCGCGATCCGCTCGGCCAACGCGTGCCGGTCCGCGGTCGCGGTGTCGACGTCGTCCCACAGGATCCGCCCCCGGCCCGGCGTGTACAGGCCCGCGAGCAGCTTGACCAGGGTGGTCTTGCCCGAACCGTTCTCGCCGACCAGCGCCACGATCCGACCCAGCGGAAGGGTGAGCGTGACATCGTCGAGCGCCGGGCGGACCGACTCACCCGGATAGTGGAAGGTGACGTTCTCGAACCTGATCTCGCTCGGGTCCTCGGGCAGCGGATCACCGCCGACCGGGATCGCCCGCTCGGCCGCCTCGACATACATGCGCCGCAGATCCCCGACGAACAGCGCCTCCTCGTGCAGCGAGTTCACCTCCAGCACCAGACTGTCCAGGCTGCTGGAACCGGTCCGGATCGCGATCACCGCCGTACCCGCCACCGAGAGCGCCATCGCGCCGGTGAGCAGCAGCCCGCCGAGCGTCGCGTACGTCGCCACCGTGGCGAGACCGGTCCAGACCGCCGCGATCAGACCCGTACGGGCGGCGAGCTTGGCCAGCCGGGCCTGCTCCGCCTCCGCCGTCTCCGACATCGACCGGAAGTGCCGCAGCAGGAACGGCCCGACACCGTGCACCCGGATCTCCGGGGCCGCCGCCGGCTCCGTGAGCAGCGAACTGATCAGCTGACCGGCACGGGCGTGCTGCACCCAGGTGTGGAACGACGCGTAGCGGCGCCGTGCGTTGGTCAGCGCGCTCCACGCGCTCGGCAGCGTCATCGTCATGAGGAGCGGAAGCAGGGCGGGATGCAGCACGGTCAGCACGCCCGCCGCCGCGATCAGCGAGATCGCCGCGTTCACCACCCGACTGGCGTACGAGATCATCCGGCGGGCCGACGCGGCGCCGTACTGCGCGGTGTCCAGCAGCTTGTGAAAGGCGTGGTCCTCGATCGCGGCCAGCTCCACGGCCGCCGCCCGCTCCAGGTACAGCTCGGTGGCCACCCGCTCCACCTTCGGTTCGAGCCGCCCGGTGGCGTAGGTGGACGCGGCCCGCAGCAGCGCCCCGAGCAGGGTGACGGCGGCCATCGCGGCCAGCGCGGGGGCGGCGCCGCGCAGCCGGTCCTCGATCGGACCGCCGGCGATCAGCCGGGCCAGCACGCTGTTGACGGCGAGCAGCCCCACCGCCTGCGTCAGGCCCCGGGTCACCTCGGCGAGCAGCACGATCCGCGCGGCCCGCCGGTCCGCCTGCCAGGCCAGCCGGAAACTCGACCCGAGCAGCGCGGGCAGCCGCGTCACCATGGCCCGGAAGCCCAGTTCCATGAAGGCGTCCCGGTGCTGGCTCCACCCCATGTCGTAGCGGAGCGGCCCGCCGAACAGCAGCCGTTCCGAGTCGGAGACGTCGCCCTCCGCCAGTCCCCGCTTCTTCGGCACCGCCGACCTCCCCGCCTCCGGATGGACGAACGGCCACTATCGCGGGCCGGGCCGACGCGGGGGAGGGCGCATGGAGGAGCGGGCGGGGAGCGCGCGGGGCGCGGGCTCGGGAGGGGCGGGGGAGTGCGCGGCCCGCGCGGGTTGTGGAGGTGCGGGAGTGCGCGCCGTGACGGCTGTGGAGGCGGGGGAGTGTGGGGCGCGCGGGGTGTGGGGGAGTGCGGGCCGCGCGGGTCCTTGAGGTGTGGGGGCGTGCGTTCCGGGGTGTGGGGGAGTGCGCTGTCATGGCCGGGGCGGAGGCGCCCCCCTGTAAAAGGCACCTCCGCCCCGGTCCGGCTCCCGGTCACCCCCATGACCGGAAGCCACCCCCCTCACTCGGGTCTGTGTGGCACTGCGGGGTCTGTGCGGCGCTGCGGGTCCGCGTCCGGGTGTGTCAGCGGGTCCGCGTCCGCGTTCGCGCGGGTCCGCTCAGGCGCTGACGGGTCGGGACCAGGTCGGCGTCGTCCCCATCACCCGGCACAGGGCCAGGTACAGCGGGATCGGCGGGGTGTACGGCAGCGTGCCGTCCGGCTTGTGGATGAGGCCGGGTACCGCCGGGGCGTCCGGAACAACCGCCCCGGCGGCGTACTGGGCCGGAGCCGGCCACTCCAGCGCGTAGTCGGAATCCGCCGGGACCAGCCACCACCAGTGCGCCTCGTCGGCGTAGACGCATCCCACCCTCGGCAGCCTGGGCAGCACCAGCGGTCCGAAACGGGCCGGCGCGGCCACCGCGTCACAGCCCATCGGTGCCGTCATACCGGCCGGCAGCGGCAGCCGGTGAGGCGTGGCCGGTGTCTGCCGTCCGCGCTGCAATCGCACCAGCGTGTCCAGGTTCAGGACCTGGCCGCCGGACGCCGCCCTCATTCCCATACGCCCCCCGTCCGGTGCCGCGCCACCGCGTGCCCTGCCGTCGCCTGTCGCGCCGTCGCGTGCCGTGCCGTCGCCTGTCGTGCCTCTGCCGCTTCGACCGTCTCGTTGTCGTCGGACCCGTCCGCCGGACCGGGTTTGGGGCGGGCCCCCCAGCCCAGGTCGTTGCACGGTCCGCAACGGTGTCGGGGCGCGTCGGTCTGCCGGGGCAGCTCGGCCCAGACCATCAGGCCAGGACCGTGCTCGTGCGCGCCCCATGCCTGGCACATCGCCTCGATGAGGAGCAGTCCCCGTCCGTGCTCGTCCTCGGCCCTGCCCTGGCCCGGCCGGGGTTCACCCGGCGCGCAGCCCTCGTCACGCACGGCTATGCGCACCAGATCGTCGCCGTCGAGCAGCTCGCAGACTATGGAGCTGCTCGCGGTGTGCACGAGGGCGTTGGTGACCAGCTCGGATATGACCAGGACCGCGGTGTCGCAGATGTCCTCGCACACCGCCCAGCCGGACAGCCTGGCCCTGGCCAGGCGTCTCGCCTGGGCGGGCGAAGCCGGGTGGGCGGCCAGCTCGAAACGGAACCGGCGCTCGGCAACGGCCCCGGAGGGGCCTGCTCCCGCGGCGGCACCGAGGCCGAGGCGGCCCACGGCTGCGTCTGTTCCTAAGGGCGCGGACGGAATCACGCTTGCCACTATCGCCCCGCCGTGAACACTTGGCAAGTGTCACTCTGAAAAATGCAGAGTGCGGTGTGACGTTCTGGAAGGGCGTGGCACACTGCTGACAACAGAACGTCGAGCGGCGCCAGTTGGGATCACCGGAGATCCGCACAGATCTTCGAATAGGTCTTCGAATGGCGCCGCAGGGCTGTCAGCATGCTTTCCGTGCTGTTCGAGGCCGGCCGGACCCATGCCCCGGCGGCCCGACAGGGAGTCCGTGCCCGCCAGGGCCAGCAGTGGAGGTGGAGCGTGAGTGAACCGCGGTCCGCGCCGACGGTCGGCCAGGTCGTCCTCGGTCGCCGGCTCCTGGACCTGCGGGAACGCGCGGGACTCAAGCGCGAGGAGGCGGCCCGCGTACTGCGCGTCGCGCCCGCCACCGTGCGCCGCATGGAGATGGCCGAGGTCTCCCTCAAGATCCCCTACCTCCAGCTCCTCCTGAAGTCCTACGGGGTCTCCGACGAGGAGGCCGAACTCTTCGTACGGCTCGCCGAGGAAGCCAACCAGCCCGGCTGGTGGCAGCGCTTCCACGACATCCTGCCCGGCTGGTTCTCCATGTACGTCAGCCTGGAGGGCGCCGCCGCCCTGATCCGCTCGTACGACCCGCACTTCGTGCCCGGACTGCTCCAGACCGAGGACTACGCCCGCGCGGTGCTCAAGTCCGGCGCGATCGGTCAGACCCAGCCCGAGGAGATCGAGCGCCACGTCGCGCTCCGCGTCCAGCGTCAGGAACTGCTCACCCGTCCCGACGGCCCCCGCTTCTGGGCCGTCATGGACGAGACCGCACTGCGCCGCCATTGCGGCGGACCGGAGGTGATGCGTGCCCAGATCGACAAGCTGCTCGACGCCACGAAGCTGCCCAACGTGACCATCCAGGTCGCCCCCTTCGCCAGCGGGCCGCACCCCGGCACGTTCGGGCCCTTCGTGCTGTTCCGATTTGCCATGTCAGAACTTCCGGACATGGTCTACAGCGAGTACCTGACCGGCGCCGTCTATCTGGACGCGCGCTCCGAGGTGGCGACCCACCTCGAGGTCATGGACCGCATGGCGGCCCAGGCCGCTACGGCACATCGCACGAAGGAGATCCTCCTGGATCTCCGCAAGGAGCTGTGAATGGATCGCATCAAGCCGCGCAAACAGGTCTACAACGGCATGCCCGCGCGGGAACTGGGCAGCGAGGGCTGGCACAAGCCGTGGAGCGGCGGAAACGGCGGGAACTGCCTGGAGGCCATGAAGCTCGCCGACGGCCGGATCGCCGTCCGCCAGTCCACCGACCCGGACGGGCCCGCGCTGATCTACACCACCGACGAGATGACCGCCTTCATCGAGGGCGCCAAGGCGGGTGAGGCCGACTTCCTGCTGTCCTGAACCTTGTTGCGCTTGCCTTGTGTTCCATCCAATTCCCCTATCTTGGCACTGAGTTGATCACTAACAGTTGCGCATTGTTATGGAGTCCGTCATGACCGGGCATTCCCTCACCGACATCGACACCAGCAGACCGCACCCCGCCCGCATGTACGACTGGTACCTCGGCGGCAAGGACAACTACCCCGTCGACGAGGCCATGGGCCGCCAGATGCTCACCCTCGACCCACGTGTCCCCGTCATGGCACGTGTCAACAGGGCGTTCATGCAGCGCGCCACCCGCTGGCTGGCCCACCAGGGCGTGCGGCAGTTCCTCGACGTCGGCACCGGCATACCGACCGCACCCAACCTCCACCAGGTCGCCCAGGAGATCGCGCCCGACGCCCGGGTCGTCTACTGCGACAACGACCCGATCGTCCTCGCCCACGCCGCGGCCCTCCTCCGCGGCACCGACGACGGCATGACCGAGTACCTCCAGGCCGACGCCCGCGACCCGGACGCCATCCTGGACGGCGCCCGCCGGGTCCTCGACCTCGGCCGGCCGGTGGCGCTCTCACTCATCGCGCTGCTGCACTTCGTCTCCGACGACGACGGCGCGCACGACCTGGTACGCCGACTGGTCTCCGCGCTGCCCTCCGGCAGCTACCTGGTGATCAGCCACGCCACCGCGGACTTCACCCCGGAGGAGTCGGCCGCGGCCATCGAGAAGCTGAAGGCCGCGGGCGTCACCCTCGCACTCCGCTCCCGCGAGGAGTTCAGCCGCTTCTTCGACGGCCTCGAACTGGTCGAACCCGGCGTCGAGGTGCCGCAGCACTGGCACCCCGAACTCGGCGACCCCGTCCCAGGCCAGGACGACGGGGTGATCCCGGGATACGGAGCGGTGGCCCGGAAACCGTGACCCGGGGGCCTTCGGCGAGGGTGCGGAAGCCCTGACCTGGGAGCCTTCGCCGGTGGCGGGGAAACCTGACCCGGGCGTCTTCGGTGAGGGCGCTGGGGACGGGGGACGGGGGAATTCGAGTCAGGTGGGGCGGGCGCGGCGCGGACGGTAACTGGTCCGGGCCGCGCCTGTCGCCGTTTCCGGCTCTGCTCCCGTTGCTCGCGGCTTCCCCGGGGGCCCTCCCCCCTCCCCCCGCCCCCACCCCTCCCCTCCCCGCCCCACCCCGCGCCCCCGTCTCCTCCGCCGTCGCCGTGCGCTACACCACCATCGGCCGGTCGTACGGTCCGATCGGTGCCGGCAGCCGTGAACTCCCGGTCAGATAGCGGTCGACGGCCGCCGCCACCGACCGGCCCTCCGCTATCGCCCACACGATCAGCGACGCTCCGCGCGCGGCGTCCCCTGCCGCGAACACCCCGGGTACGTTCGTGGCGAACCCGTCGTCCCGCGCGATCGTCCCGCGCGGTTCCATCGCCAGCCCCAACTGGTCGACCAGCCCGTCCCCGCGGTCAGGACCGGAGAACCCGAGCGCCAGCAGGACCAGATCGGCGGGCAGCGTACGGGTGCTGTCCGGCACCTCCCGCCGTCCGGCGTCCACCTCGACCAGGCTCAACTCCCTTACCCGGCCGTCCGCGTCGCCGGTGAAGTGGAGCGTGGACGCCGCGAACAGCCGCGCGTCCGCGTCCGCCGACGGCGCCGTCCCGAGCGCGTCCGCCTCCTCGTGGGCGGCCGAGAGACGGTAGATCTTCGGGTACGTCGGCCACGGCTCGACCTCGTGGTCCCGGTCGGCGCCCGGCTGCCCGTAGATGTCCAACTGGGTCACGGACGCGGCCCGTTGCCGTACCGCCGTGCCCAGACAGTCCGCCCCGGTGTCACCGCCTCCCACGATCACGACATGCTTGCCCTCGGCCGACAGCGGCGACTCCTCCAGGTCGCCCTCACACACCCGGTTCGCCAGCGGCAGATACTCCATGGCCTGCCATATCCCCTCCAACTCCCTCCCTGGGACGTCGAGTTCCCGCCACGCGGTGGCACCGGCCGCGATCACCACGGCGTCGTAACGGCTCCGCAGCTCCGCCGCTCCCACGTCCCGCCCGACCGCCGTCGACAATCGGAACCTCGTCCCCTCCGCCCGCATCTGGTCCAGCCGGCGTTCAAGATGGCGCCGCTCCATCTTGAACTCGGGTATCCCGTACCGCATCAGCCCGCCCGGCCGGTCGTCCTTCTCGTACACGGCGACGGTGTGCCCCGCCCGCGTCAACTGCTGTGCCGCCGCCAGCCCGGCCGGACCCGAACCGACCACCGCGACCGTCCGCCCTGACAGCCGGTCCGGCGGGCGCGGCGGCGCGAGGCCCAGCTCCCAGGCCCGGTCCGCGATGGCGACCTCGACGTTCTTGATGGTCACCGCGGGCTGGTTGATGGCCAGCACACACCCCGCCTCGCACGGCGCCGGACACAGTCGGCCGGTGAACTCGGGGAAGTTGTTGGTCGCGTGCAGCCGCTCCGCCGCCGCCCGCCAGTCGTCCCGGCTGACCAGGTCGTTCCACTCGGGGATCAGGTTCCCCAGCGGACACGCCTCGTGACAGAACGGGACCCCGCAGTCCATGCAGCGGTCCGCCTGCGCAGAGATGATCGGCAGCAGCGCCCCCGGGACGTACACCTCGTCCCAGTCCCGCACCCGCTCCCCGACCGGCCGTCGCGGCCAGTCCTGACGGGGGGTGGTCATGAATCCCTTGGGGTCGGCCATGGTCGTCTTCCTTGCGTACGCGGACGACATCCGGCGCGCCATGCGTCGCCGGGCGGCACTCTTCCGGCCAATGTACGACGCATCCACCGGACCCGCAGAGTGGGCCGGAGATGCTCTCCACCAGCTCCTCCCAGGGCTCCCGCAGGACCCGCCCAACGCCTCGCGGTCCGCTCTCAGGCCCGCTCAGGCGAGCGCCAGCACATAAGCCAGCGCCGCACCGGCCGAGGCGACCGTCCTGACGTGGTTCCACAGCGTCCACCCCCTTACGTACGACGGCCAGTACGCGGTGGCCTCCGGAGAGCCGGCGGCCAGTCCGAGCAGCGCGTTGTTGCGCGGCACGTTCGCCACCAGCGTCACCCCGAACGAACCGAACAGATACAGCGCGCTGCCTATCAGCAGCTCCGCCGTGCCCTTCTCCGGCCAGAGCACGAACGTCACCACCCCGATCACCGCGCACAGCACCGCCGACCCCATGAACACCGTCATGAACGCCGGTGTCACCGCCGTCCGGTTGATCGAGTTCATCGCGGCCACCCCCTGCGCGGGCGGCAACTCGGCCAGCCCTCTCATCACGAAGGTCGAGAACCCGCAGAACACCCCGGCCACCAGCCCGGTCCCGAGCACGCCGAGCACCGTCAGCACGAAGTACGGACCATCGATCACGTCCACGCCCTCCCCTGTTCCTCCGGGCACCCCGGCCCGGCCTCACCGATCGATTCCCTGACACCCCCGACGACCATGCCCGAGAAGCACGGGCACATGCGCGACCGGACGACGCCCGCACCTGAGCGAACGGAAAGCACCCCACGCCCCACACCCCTCACCCCACGCACTCCCGCACCCCTCACACCACGCCCTCCCGCACCTCTCCCACCACGATGTCCCACGCGCCACGATGTCCCACGCCCCCGGGGCAGGGGAGTCGAGAGAGGTGACATGGTTCCGTCCTTTCCGGCATTGCGGGCATGCCCTGTTCCGGTCTCCTCTCCGCGGCGCATCATGGGCCCTGTGCGACTCGAAGCGATCACCTGGGACCGGCTCGGCGACCTGTTGGCCGAGCGACTGCTCGACCTGAAGCCGGCCGACGGCGGCTCCTGGCCCCGCGTCGCCATCGACGGTGCCCCCGCCGCCCGCCCCGGTGACCTCGCCGAACGCGTCGCCGAGGTGCTGCGCCCGCACGGGCGCCCCTCGCTGGTCGTCGGCACGGAGGGCTTCCTGCGCCCCGCCTCGCTCCGCCTGGAGTACGGCCACCAGGACGTCGAGGCCTACTACAACGGCTGGTTCGACACCGCCGCCCTGTGGCGCGAGGTGCTCGGCCCCCTCGACCCCGGCGGCGACGGCCATGTCCTGCCCGACCTGTGGGACCCGGCCACCGATCGCGCCACCCGCAGCCCCTACGTGCCCCTCCCTCCCGGCGGTTTCCTGCTGCTGCACGGCCCCTTCCTGCTGCGGCACTGGTTCCCGTTCGACCTGACCGTCCACCTCCTCCTCACGCCCGGCGCCCTGCGCCGCCGTACCCCCGAGGCCGACCAGTGGACGCTGCCGGCCTTCGAGCGCTACGCCGCCGAGACCGACCCGGCGGGCACGGCCGACATCCTGGTCCGCGCGGACGACCCCCGCCGTCCGGCCTGGAACGGCTGACCCGCTGCCGTCCGGCTCCGGGTCGGCCTGGAACGGCTGACCGCCGCCGTCCGGCTCCGGGTGCGCCCCGCTCCGGACCCGGCGAGAATGTAGGGCGCCGGGTATCAGCGGTACGTCCCGTGCCGCGCCGGCCGTCCGGCACCGGGAGGCACTCCATGACCACAGCCGGAGACATCATGCACAGCGGCGCCCAGTGGATCCCCGCCCACGAGACCCTGGACCGGGCGGCCCAGCTGATGCGTGAGCTGAACGTCGGATCCCTGCCCATCAGCGACGAGAACGACCGGCTCTGCGGCATCCTCACCGACCGCGACATCGTCATCGGGTGTGTGGCCATGGGGCACGACCCCGCCAAGGTCACCGCCGCCGAGATGGCCAACGGCACCCCGCGCTGGATCGCCTCCGACGCCGACGTGGACGACGTGCTCAGGGAGATGAAGGACCACCAGATCCGCAGGCTCCCCGTCATCGCGAACAAGCGGCTGGTCGGCATGATCAGCGAGTCCGACCTCGCGCAGCACCTGACGGAGGACCAGATCGCCGGCTGGGCCGAGAGCGTCTACGCGATGAGCGGGCCGCGCTGACCCCGGGTCAGAGCCAGCCGTTGCGCCGGAAACCCCGGTGGAGGGACAGACACGCGACCGCTATCACACCGATCACCAGCGGATATCCGAACCTCCACCGCAGCTCCGGCATGTGGTCGAAGTTCATCCCGTACATGCCGCACACCATCGTCGGCACGGCGATCACCGCGGCCCACGCCGTGATCTTCCGCATGTCCTCGTTCTGCGCGACCGTGACCTGGGCGAGGTGAGCCTGGAGGATCGAGTTGAGCAGTTCGTCGAAGGCGGAGATCTGGTCCTTCGCCCGCATGAGATGGTCGAGGACGTCCCGGAAGTAGGCCTGTATCTCCGGTGGGACCACCCGTATCGGACGGGTCGCGAGATCCTCGACCGGGCGGGCCAGCGGCATCACCGCCCGCTTCAGTTCGAGCAGTTCACGTTTGAGCTGGTAGATCCGGCCGGGGTCGGTGCGGGCGCCGTCCGGCGCGAAGACGTCCGTCTCGACCTGGTCGATGTCGCCCTGGACCGAGTCGGTGACACTGAGGTAGTCGTCGACGACATGGTCGGCTATCGCGTGCAGCACCGCCGCCGGGCCCTTGGCGAGCTGGTCCGGACGGTCCTCCAGATCCTCGCGCAGCGGACCGAGGGAGCCGTGCATGCCGTGCCGCACGGTGATCACGAAGTCCTCGCCGACGAACACCATGATCTCGCCGGTGTTGACCACCTCGCTGGTCGCCGTCAGCTTCTCGTGCTCGACGTAGCAGACGGTCTTGAACACCGCGAACAGCGTCTCCCCGTACCGCTCCAGCTTCGGGCGCTGGTGGGCCTCCACCGCGTCCTCGACGGCCAGCGGGTGCAGGTCGAACAGCTCGGCGATGCCCGCGAACTCACGGTCCGTCGGCTCGTGCAGCCCGAGCCACACGAATCCGTCCCGGCTCCTGCGGACCCGCCGCACCGCGTCGACGACGTCACCGTCGCCCGGCTCCCGGGTGCCGTCCCGGTAGGTGACACAGTTGACGACCGAGGAGCCCAGCGGGGAACGGGCCGGATGGCTCAGGTCGACGCGCGGGCGCCGCCGGGTCAGCCGCGCCACCTTGCGGAGGCCACCGACCCTGCCGAGGCTCGTGACCTTCCGCAGATTCCCTGCCATGGACATCTGCGACTCCTTTCCTCGATCTCCCCGGACTCGCCCGCGTGAGCGGGTCGACGGGCCGTGTTCTCGCGCCGTGACGGCCAGTTTGCCAGCTTCGCGCACACACCGGGCAAGCCTGTGGGAACAGGGAATTCCGCTTGGTTCCCGCCTGTGGACAACGTGCCCGCGACGCGGTTCCGGGCAGCTGCCGAGCAGCGCGGACGGCGCGCGCCGACCGGTCCTCCCCGAAGCCGGCGCCGCGTCTACCCCTGCCGACAAGCCGGGCAACTGGGATGATCACGGCATGACGCGAACCGACGGGTATCTCCTCGACAACCGGCAGACCGAGGCGGGAGAGCGTTTCGACGCCTTCGCCTCCCTCTTCGACCCCACCACCTTCCGGCACCTCGCCGGGTTCGGCATCGGCCCCGGCTGGCGCTGCTGGGAGGTCGGCGCGGGCGGCACCTCGGTGGTCTCCTGGCTGGCCAAGAAGGTCGGCCCGACCGGCAGGGTCCTCGCCACCGACATCGACACCTCGCGGCTCACCTCCGTCGCCCGCCCGCCGGTCACCGTGCGCGTCCATGACATCGGCGCCGACGAGCCGCCGGCCGAGGGGTTCGACCTGGTGCACGCCCGGCTCGTCCTCGTCCATGTGCCCGACCGGGAAAGGGCGTTGCGCACCATGATCAAGGCGCTGCGCCCCGGCGGCCGGCTGCTGATCGAGGACGCCGACCCCGCCCTCCAGCCGCTGACCTGCCCCGACGCGCACGGCCCCGAGGAACGGCTCGCCAACCGGCTGCGCCAGGGCTTCCGACGGCTGCTCGCCGACCGAGGCGCCGACCTCTCCTACGGCCGCACCCTCCCGAGGCTGCTGCGCGAGGCCGGTCTCCAGCGGGTCCAGGCCGACGGGTACTTCCCGGTCGCCTCGCCCGCCTGCGCCGCCCTCGAATCGGCCACGATCCGTCAGATCCGCGACCAGCTCGTCGCCGCCGGACTCGCCACGGACGACGAGATCGACCGCCATCTGGCCAACGTCGCCACCGGCACGATGGATCTGGCGACGGCCCCGATGATCTCCGCCTGGGGACGGAAGGCGTAGGGACGGAAGGCACGGGAAGGAGCGGCCGTTCTCCCGCTCCCACTCCCGCTCCCGTGGCCGCCCTCACTCCCGCTCCGGTGGGCGCCCTCACTTCCGTTCCGGTGGCCGTCCCCCCACCCGTTCCACCGCCGCCGCTCCCGCCACGCACCCCGCCCGCGCCGCCTCCACCGGCTCGGCTCCCGTCAGGAGCGCCGCGAGGAACGCGCCGGTGAAGGCGTCCCCGGCGCCCGTCGTGTCCCTGGGCGTCGCCGGGACGGCCGGGACCCGTGCCCGCACCGAACCCGCGCACGCGACCAGCGCCCCTTCGGCGCCCTGTTTGGCGACGACGAGCGGGACTCGCCTGCTCAGTTCGGCCGCCGCCTCCGCCGCGTCGGGCAGCCCCGTCAGCAGGCACGCCTCGTCACGGCTCGGCAGCAGGACGTCCACCCCGTCGACGAGGCCGAGGAAGCGGTCCGCGCCGAGTTCCGTCAGGAAGCCCGTAGACGCGGGGTCCAGACTCACCGGCACGCCCCGCGCGCGTGCGGACGCCAGCGCCCTCGTCACCAGGGCGCGGCTCGGTTCGGAGAACAGCAGATAGCCCGACAGATGCAGCCGGGCGACCCCGTCGAGCAGCGCGTCCGACCAGTCGTCAGGACCGAGCCGCACGGACGCCCCGCTGTCGGTGAGGAACGTCCGCTCGCCCGCCGCGCCCATGTCGACGAGGCAGATCACCGTTCCGGTCGCGGCCTCCGGATCGACGACGAGCAGGGGCCGCACCCCGAGAGCGGTCAGCGCCCGAGCGTGCCGGTCCGCCGCGTCCGAGCCCACCCGCCCCAGCAGCCGCACCTCGGCGGCTCCCCGATAGGCGGCCCAGCACGCCACGTTGGCGCCCGCGCCGCCCGGCACGGTACGGATCACGGCCGCCGTGTCCGTGCCCGGAGCGAGCGGACCGAGATGGCGGGCGACGACGTCCGTGACGACGTCCCCGACCACCAGCAGCGCTCCGCCCGACGCCGTCGTCACGCCCTGGCCACCGGCGGCCGGGCCCCGCCGGGACCCGCCGTCACGCTCCGGTCCAGGCCGCCGCGATCCGTGCCGCGAGCCGCACATTGCCGCGCACCGCCGCCAGGTTGGCGCTCAGCGACGCGCCGTCGGTGTGCCGCATCAGATAGTCGAGCAGGAAGGGGGTGACGCCCTGACCGGAGACGCCCGCCTCCTCGCACGCGTGCAGCGCGTCCGCGAGTACGCGCGCGTGCAGCGCGGGATCCAACTGCTCCTCGCGGGGCACCGGGTTGGCGACGATCAGCGCCGAGCCGGGCCCGTCCAGCGCGTCCTGCGCCCGCATCACGTCCGCGACCTGCCCGGGGTCCCGCAGCGTCCACTCCACCGGATGACCCGAGTCGGACAGGTAGAAGCCGGGGAAGCGGTCGGTGCCGTAGCCGGCCACCGCGACGCCCAGGGTCTCCAGCCGCTGGAGGGTCGCGGGAACGTCCAGGATCGACTTGACGCCCGCGCACACCACGGTGATCCGGGTGCGGGCCAGCAGCCCCAGATCGGCCGACTCGTCCTGCGTCACCGTCCACTCCCGGTGCACCCCGCCGAGCCCGCCGGTCGCGAACACCCGCACGCCCGCCTGGGCCGCGAGCAGCGCCGTCGCCGACACGGTGGTCGCCCCGCTCACCCCGGACGCGACCGCGAGCGGCAGGTCCCTGTGGCCCAGTTTGCGGATGCCGTCCTCGTTGGCGATCCGGTCCAACTGGTCCTTGTCCAGGCCGACATGGGGCCGCCCGTCGAGCACCGCGACGGTCGCGGGAACGGCTCCCTCCCGCCGTACGACGTCCTCGAGCTCCCGCGCCACCTGGAGATTGCGCGGGCGGGGCAGCCCGTGCGCGATGATCGTGGACTCCAGGGCGACCACGGGCCGACGCGCGTCGACCGCCTCGCGAACCTCTTCCGACACCACCAGCACCACGTGCCCGCCTCCTGTCGTCCGGTTTCCCTCATCCCTGGCGGGCGACGCGCCCGGTCAAACACTTGCGGCCTGTGGGGGACGACACCAGCCTGGGACGCATGACCGACAACACGACCCGCCTCGACCATGTCGTCCTGTGGGTGAACGACCCGGTGGCCGCAGCCGACTTCTACGAGCGGGCCGTCGGACTGCCACCCGTGCGGCTCGCCGAGTTCACCGACGGCGAGGTCCCCTTCCCGTCCGTGCGGATCGACGACGAGAGCCTCATCGACCTCATGCCGCACTCCATGGCGGAGCGCATGACCATGCTCCCCGGCGCCGCCGCCAGCTCGGGCCACCCGGTCAACCACATCTGCCTCGCCCTGCCCGGCGACCGCTACGACGCCCTGCGGGCGCGGCTGGAGGAACGCGCCGTCCCCGTCTCCACGGTGTCCGAGGGCTCCTTCGGCGCGCGCGGCCCCGCGACCCGCAGCTTCTACTTCCGCGACCCCGACGGGAACGTCGTCGAGGCTCGGCACTACGACTGACGCGCACAGCGCCTCGGCCGGACAACGGACGTGACGGCGCGTGAGTGCCCGCGCCACCGGGCGCGGGCACCTGCCGGCGGGCGGATCAGACGGGCCGCACCCCCTGCAACGCCCCGTGCGGGTCGAGCACGTACTTGCGGCTGGCGCCCTGGTCGAACTCCGCGTAGCCGCGCGGCGCGTCGTCGAGGCCGATCACGGTCGCGTTGACGGCCTTCGCGATGTGCACGCGCCCGTGCCGTATCGCCTGCATCAGGCCCCGGTGGTACTTCATCACCGGGCACTGTCCGGTGGCGAAGCTGTGACTCTTCGCCCAGCCGAGACCGAGCCTGACCTTCAGCGTCCCGGACTTCGCGTCCTCGTCGACGCCGCCCGGGTCGTCCGTGACATAGAGGCCGGGGATGCCCAGCGCGCCACCCGCGCGCGTGACGCCCATCAGCGAGTTGAGGACCGTCGCGGGCGCCTCCTGGGACTGCGGGCCGTGCGCCCGCGCCTCGAAGCCGACCGCGTCGACCGCCGCGTCCACCTCGGGCTCGCCGGTGATCTCGGCGATCTGCTCCTCGATGGAGCCCTTGGACACGTCGACGGTCTCGCAGCCGAAGCTCCGTGCCTGGGCGAGGCGTTCGGTGTTGAGGTCGCCGACGATGACGACGGCCGCGCCCAGCAGCTGCGCCGAGGCGGCCGCCGCGAGACCGACAGGTCCGGCCCCGGCGACATACACCGTCGAACCGACGCCCGCGCCCGAGGTCACCACGCCGTGGAAGCCGGTCGGGAAGATGTCCGACAGCATCGTCAGGTCGAGCAGCTTCTCCAACGCCTCCTCCCGGTCGGGGAACTTGAGCAGGTTGAAGTCCGCGTAGGGGACCATGGCGTACTCGGCCTGCCCGCCGACCCAGCCGCCCATGTCGACATAGCCGTAGGCGGCGCCGGGGCGGGCCGGGTTCACGTTCAGGCAGATGCCTGTCTTGCGCTCCTTGCAGTTGCGGCATCGCCCGCAGGCGATGTTGAACGGTACGGAGACGATGTCGCCGACCTCGATGAACTCGACGTCGGGCCCCCGCTCGACGACCTCGCCGGTGATCTCGTGTCCCAGGACCAGCCCCTCGGGCGCGGTCGTCCGCCCGCGCACCATGTGCTGGTCGCTTCCGCAGATGTTGGTGGCGAGTACCTTGAGGATCACACCGTGGCGGCTCTTGCGGCCGATGTTCTCGGTTGCGACCCCGGGCCCGTCCTGAAGTTCGAGCGTCGGGTAGTCGGTGGCCCTCACGTCCACCGCTCCCGGCTTGAGGTATGCGACTGCCCGGTTTCCGGTCATGCGTGATCGCCGTCCCTTCGGCTCCGTTCGGATGCCAGTGGCTGTACGCACCGCCAAGTCTGCTCCTGCGGAAGCCGCCCGGCCACCCTTGCCGTGGCCGCCGTCAGAACAGCGGTTCGGGCAGCACACCCTCCAGGGCGAGCAGCTTCCGCTTCGTCTCGAGACCGCCGCCGAAGCCGCCGATGCCGCCGTCCTTCTCCACGACCCGGTGGCAGGGCACGACCACCGGCAGCGGGTTGGAGCCCATCGCCACGCCCACGGCCTGGCCCGCCCCCTGCTGGCCGACCCGCCGGGCCAGGTCCCCGTACCCGACGACCGAGCCGAACGGCACACCGGCCGCGAGCTCGCGCAGCACCTGCCGGTTGAAGCCGGAGATCAGCGACCAGTCGAGGGGCAGCTCGAAGACCTGACGCTCACCGGCGAAGTACTCGTCCACCTGCCGTATCGCGTCGGCCAGCAGCGGAGATCCGGGGTCCTCGACGGGCTCGGTGCCCAGCCGCGCCGCGAGGCGGGCGAGCGCCGTGTCGCGTACCGGGTCCGTGGCGTGGAAGACGACGCTGACCAGGCCCTCGCCGGTCGCCGCCAGCAGCAGTGGCCCGATCCCAGTGCCCACCACCGCCCACACGACCCGCTGTCCGTACCGCCCATGGCTGTCCATGCGCCCACCGTACGACCCGCCACTGACAGTGCCCCTGCGGCTCAGGAACCCGGCAGGGCCGCCCGGATCACGTCGGGCTTGTTGGTGATGATCCCGTCGACCCCGAGCCCGGCCGCCTTCCGGGCGGTGTCGGCGTCGTTCACCGTCCATGTGAACACCGCCAGCGGCCGCCCGTGCGGTCCCGTGAAGCCGTGCGCGGCGTTCACATAGCCGGTCGAGAGCGAACCGAAGGACGGGTTGACGCCGTCCGTGAAGGACGCGAACGCGGGCAGGTTCGCCGTGGCCGGCCGGCCCAGGTACGCCGTCCTGAGCCCGGGTTCCAGCTCGTGCACGGTCCGCAGGCTGTCCACGCTGAAGCTCTGCACCACGAGACGGTGCTCCAGATGACGGGCGTCGAGCCAGCCCTGGTCGCCGAGGGACTTCACGATCTGCCGCTCGACGCCGGGGTACAGCTCGGGGCTCTTGATCTCCAGGAGCAGGTTCTGGTGGTGGCGCTCCACCGCGCGCAGGTAGCGGGCGAGCGTCGGCACGCGCGTGCCCGTGAACGCGGCGCCGAACCAGCTCCCCGCGTCGAGGCGGGCGATCTCGGCCGCGGTGAAGTCCCGCACCTTCCACGGAGCCCGGTCGGGGAAGACCCGTGCCGCGTCCGTCGTCCGGGCCAGGGTGTCGTCGTGGATGACGACCAGCTCGCCGTCCTTGGTGCGCTGGACGTCGTTCTCGACCCATGTGGAGCCCAGCCCGGCCGCCCGGCTGACAGCGGCGAGGGTGTTCTCGGGCGCGTAGGCGGAGGCACCGCGGTGCGCCAGCACCTGGGGCGCCGACACCGGGGGCGCGGACGGGGCGGACGGCGCGGGCATCCGGGGCGGATCGTCGACGTCGCGGGCACGGGCGTCGGAGCTGGGCAGCAGAAGGGTGGCGGCCCCCAGGAGCGCCGTGGCGGCGGCTGCGACTACGCGCACGTACATGCGTACTCCTCGCGTCGAGCGATCACGTTCGGTTCAACTGTGACAGCAGAGCGTCGACGGCGGGCGGGTGCAGAATGAGCACACATCGAACGGAGACGGCCGAGCGCGCTCACGGGTGCCGCACAACTGGGGCAAGGCCGTGTTTCTTTGCCGGAAAGTCGTTCGACCGTTCCGGTGGGGGTCATACTCTCTGCCACAACCCTGACCGCTCGGGCGGTCCTGGGAGGGGGTGTACTCCACGGCAATCGGGACGCAAGAGGGCGGGAAGGGCAGCCGCGCATGCACGGCACGATCGACGGATTCAGCTACGGACTCGTCACACCGCTGGTGGCCTACCTGATGGCCTGCCTGGGCGGAGCCCTGGGCCTGCGCTGCACCACCAGGTCCCTGCTCGTCTCGCACTCCCGGCGGCCCGCCTGGCTCGCCCTCGGTTCCGCGGCCATCGGCTCCGGCATATGGACGATGCACTTCATCGCCATGATGGGCTTCAGCGTCGACCAGGCCCCGATCCACTACGACCGGCCGATGACGTTCGCCAGCCTCGGCGTCGCCGTCGTCATGGTCGGGGTGGGGATCTTCATCGTCGGCTACCGGGGCGCCACCGGCACGGCCCTGTTCACCGGCGGCACCATCACCGGCCTCGGCATCGCGTCCATGCACTACCTGGGCATGGCCGGCATGCAGCTGAACGGCACCCTGGAGTACAACACCGTGCTCGTCGCCTGCTCCGTGGTCATCGCGATGGCCGCCGCCACCGCCGCCCTGTGGGCGGCCGGGCAGGTCAGGGGCTTCCTGTGGAGCGTCGGCGCGAGCCTCGTCATGGGCCTCGCCGTCACCGGCATGCACTACACCGGCATGGCCTCCCTCAGCGTCCACGTCCACACCACGGGCGCCCCCGTCGTGGGCGACGCGCCCACCGGACTCGTCGCGCCCATGCTCATCGGCCCGCTTGCGTTCCTGCTGCTCGCGGGGGTGGTCGTGGTCCTCGACCCGATGATGATCATGGGCGGCCCGGCCCAGGCGCCGGTGGAGCAGAAACCGGGCGTCCCCGCGCACCCCGCCGTGCGGCACGCCACCGCCCACCCCTCGCCCCCGCACCCCCGCCGCCACCAGGACCGACGCGGCGTCCGCACCCCGCAGAACCGCTGATCACCTCGCATTGTCAGTGGTGGGTCGTACGGTGGTTGCATGCGGCCCGTTTCCCAGATCGAACGCACGGTGGCGCCTTTCGAGGTCGTCAGCCCCTACCAGCCCAGCGGTGACCAGCCGCAGGCCATCGCAGAGCTAGCCCGGCGCGTCGAAGCCGGCGAGAAGGACGTCGTGCTGCTCGGCGCGACCGGCACCGGCAAGTCCGCGACCACCGCGTGGATGATCGAGAAGCTCCAGCGCCCCACCCTGGTCATGGCGCCGAACAAGACACTCGCCGCCCAGCTGGCCAACGAGTTCCGCGAGCTGCTGCCGAACAACGCGGTCGAATACTTCGTCTCGTACTACGACTACTACCAGCCCGAGGCGTATGTCCCGCAGTCGGACACCTACATCGAGAAGGACTCCTCGATCAACGAGGAGGTGGAGCGGCTGCGCCACTCCGCGACCAACTCCCTGCTCACCCGGCGTGACGTCGTCGTGGTCGCCTCGGTGTCCTGCATCTACGGCCTCGGCACCCCCCAGGAGTACGTGGACCGCATGGTCCCGCTCCGGGTCGGTGACGAGATCGACCGCGACCAGCTGCTGCGCCGCTTCGTCGACATCCAGTACACCCGCAACGACGTGGCCTTCACCCGCGGCACCTTCCGGGTCCGCGGCGACACCATCGAGATCTTCCCGGTCTACGAGGAGCTGGCCGTCCGCATCGAGATGTTCGGTGACGAGATCGAGGCGCTCTCCACCCTGCACCCGCTCACCGGCGAGATCATCAGCGACGACGAACACCTGTACGTCTTCCCGGCCTCCCACTACGTCGCGGGCCCCGAGCGCATGGAGCGCGCGGTCAACGACATCGAGAAGGAGCTGGGGGAGCGGCTGTCCGAGCTGGAGAAGCAGGGCAAGCTCCTGGAGGCCCAGCGCCTGCGGATGCGCACCACCTACGACATCGAGATGCTCCGGCAGATCGGCTCCTGCTCCGGCGTGGAGAACTACTCGATGCACTTCGACGGCCGTGAGCCCGGCTCCCCGCCCAACACCCTCCTGGACTACTTCCCGGACGACTTCCTCCTCGTCATCGACGAGTCGCACAACACGGTCCCGCAGATCGGCGCCATGTACGAGGGCGACGCCTCCCGCAAGCGGACCCTCGTCGACCACGGCTTCAGGCTGCCGTCCGCGCTCGACAACCGCCCGCTGAAGTGGGAGGAGTTCCAGGGGCGGGTCGGCCAGACCGTCTACCTGTCGGCCACCCCCGGCAAGTACGAGCTGTCGCGCGGTGACGGCGTGGTGGAGCAGATCATCCGCCCCACCGGCCTCATCGACCCCGAGGTCGTCGTCAAGCCCACCGAGGGCCAGATCGACGACCTGGTGCACGAGATCCGCAAGCGCACCGAGAAGGACGAACGCGTCCTGGTCACCACGCTCACCAAGAAGATGGCCGAGGACCTCACCGACTACTTCCTCGAGCTGGGCATCCAGGTCCGCTACCTGCACAGCGACGTCGACACCCTGCGCCGCATCGAGCTGCTGCGCGAGCTGCGGGCCGGCGAGTTCGACGTCCTGGTCGGCATCAACCTCCTCCGTGAGGGCCTCGACCTGCCCGAGGTGTCCCTGGTGGCGATCCTCGACGCCGACAAGGAGGGCTTCCTGCGCTCCGGCACCTCGCTGATCCAGACCATCGGCCGCGCCGCGCGCAACGTCTCCGGTCAGGTCCACATGTACGCCGACAAGATCACCCCGGCGATGGAGCGGGCCATCGACGAGACCAACCGGCGCCGCGAGAAGCAGGTCGCCTACAACAAGGAACGCGGCATCGACCCGCAGCCGCTGCGCAAGAAGATCAACGACATCGTGGCGCAGATCGCCCGCGAGGACGTCGACACCGAGCAGCTGCTCGGCTCCGGCTACCGCAAGGCCAAGGACGGCAAGGGAGCCAAGACGCCGGTGCCCGCCCTCGGCGCCAAGGCGGCCAAGTCCGCCAAGGGCAAGGGCAAGGCCAAGGAGACGGTCCCCACCGACCGCCCCGCGGCCGACCTCGCGGACCAGATCGAGGAGATGACCGAGCGGATGCGGGCCGCCGCTGGCGACCTCCAGTTCGAGGTCGCGGCCCGGCTGCGCGACGAGGTCTCCGAGATGAAGAAGGAACTCCGCCAGATGAAGGAGGCGGGACTCGCCTGACGTCCCCTTCTGTGACGGCGGGGGCCCCTGCCCCCGCCGTTCCCGCGCTGTGTTGCAAGACCGACACAAAGCGTGGACGGGGGTACGGCACTGTCAGTGCCCCTGCATAGGGTTTTGGTCAACCGCGGACTCCGCGGCAACAGGGGAACGTCCGAGAGGGGAATCAGCGCGTGACCGTCAACATGACCAAGGGTCAGGCCATCAGTCTGGAGAAGAGCGACGGGGGCAGCCTGACCGCGGTACGCATGGGTCTCGGCTGGCAGGCGGCTCCGCGGCGCGGTCTGTTCGGCTCGCGCACACGCGAGATCGACCTCGACGCCTCCGCCGTCCTGTTCGCCGACAAGCAGCCGGTCGACGTGGTGTTCTTCCGCCACCTGGTGAGCGACGACGGCTCGGTGCGTCACACCGGCGACAACCTCGTCGGCGGTGTCGGTCAGGGCAGCGACGACGAGTCGATCCTCGTCGACCTGTCTCGGGTGCCGGTCCACATCGACCAGATCGTCTTCACCGTCAACTCCTTCACCGGTCAGACCTTCCAGGAGGTGCAGAACGCGTTCTGCCGTCTGGTCGACGAGACCAACGGCCAGGAACTGGCCCGCTACACGCTGGCCGGCGGCGGCGCCTACACGGCCCAGATCATGGCGAAGGTGCACCGCGCGGGCGCGGGCTGGACGCTGACCGCGCTCGGCTCCCCGGCCAACGGCCGCACCTTCCAGGACCTGATGCCGACGATCCTGCCGCACCTGTAGGAGACGCCGGGCGGGGCGGCGCACGACACGACATCACCGGGCGACACGGGGGGACTGAAGGCGATGACGGCCGAGCTGACGCGGGGGCAGAACCACCCGCTCTCCCAGGTCCGCCTGGAGATCAGGATCTCGGCAGGCTCACCGGTCGTCGCCGCGGTGGCGATCGGCGACGAGCACGGCACGGTGCGCGGCTGGGAAGGGGTCGCCCACCCGGGCGCCCCCGCCCTGCCCGGCCTGGAGGTCCCCAAGCAGGCGGCGACCGCCCACCGGCTGGCCGTGGACCTCGGCGCGATGCCGGAGTCCGCGCACCGCCTCAGCGTGCTGCTCGCCCTGCCCGCCGGCGTGGGCGTCCCCGCCCGGTTCGGCGCCGTCGCGGCGCCCTTCGTCGCGGTCACCGGCCTCGACGGCACCGAGCTGGCCACCTTCACCCTCACCGGCCTCGACACCGAGTCCGCCGTCGTCGCCCTGGAGCTGTACCGCAGACAGGGCGCCTGGAAGGTGCGCGCGGTCGGCCAGGGGTACGCCGACGGACTCGCCGCGCTCCTCGCCGACCAGGGCCTGCCCGATGCGGTCCGGCTGGCGGACACCGTCCACGAGGCGGTGGCACAGGGGCTCGCCCGCTCCGTCGCGGCGCCCCCGCGGCAGCGCACGGCCGACGGCGACCGCACCCGCCACAGCGGCGCCCCGCAACCGGACCAGGCCGCCGCACCGCGGGCCACCTCCCCGTACGGGCCGCAGGACACCCCGCCAGGGGCCCCCGACACCTCCTCCGCGGTCGCCCCGCCGATGGCGGGCGGCCCGGTCGACTACACCCACCCGGGCCGCCGCGCGACGGCCCCGCCGCCCCCGCCCCCGCCGCCGGCGGGGCAGCACCCGCAGCCCGTCGCGGGCGACGCCAACGGCTGGTCCATGGACGAGCGGCTCTACAACCAGGTCTGGGGCATGTTCGAGGACCTGGCCAGGACCACCGCCGCCTACCGCAGCGCCGTGGACTTCGCCGACTCGCGCCAGGAGAAGGAGCTGGACCAGGTTCTGTCCGACCCGCGCAGCAGGATCGGCGGCCAGGGCGACGCGGTGCGCGAGGCGGCCCGTGCCCGACACGCCGAACTCGTCGACCGGGCCAGGGCCGCCCTCGACCGGGACCTCGCGCAGCTCGCCGCCGAGTCCGACGTCGTCGAGCCCGCCCTGCCGCCCGCCTACGCGCGCTGGGACAACCCCGTGTGGCACGGCTACCGGGTACCCATGGAGCTGCCGATGGCCGTGCGGCTGGGCGATCTGCGTCTGCCCGAGAGCGGCCCGCTGCGCATACCGATGCTGGTCAGGCTGCCGCTGGAGCGCGGTCTGTGGATCGACAGCGGCCGCACCGGCGTGCTCGACGAGTCGTTCGCCGACCCGCACCGGCTGCGGCGGCTCGCGCTGGACACGGCGGTCGCGGTCGCGGCCCGGCTCCTCGCCGTGTACCCGGCGCACGAGTTCGCCGTGCAGGTCATCGACCCGGCGGGCACCGGCAGGGAGGCGCTCGCGCCGCTGGTCGGCACCGGCGCCCTCGCCGCTCCGCCCGCCCTGGGGGCCGGGGGCGTGGCCGAGGTGCTCGGCCGGCTCACCCGGCGCGTCGACCTGGTGCAGATGGCGGTGCGCGGCGGCGCGGCCGACTCCCTGCCGCCCGAGGTGGACACCGCCGAGCAGCTGCTGATCGTCAACGACTTCCCGCACGGCTTCGACGACCGCGCGGTGACCCAGCTGCGTTACCTCGCGGACGAGGGCCCCGCGGTCGGCGTCCATCTGCTGATGGTCGCGGACCGGGAGGACGCCGACGGGTACGGGCCGCTGCTCGACCTGCTGTGGCGTTCGCTGATGCGACTGACGCCGGTGGCCGACGACCATCTCGCCGACCCGTGGGTGGGGCACGCCTGGACGTACGAGCCGGCGCTGGTGCCGCCCGGCAGCGAGGTGCTCCAGCAGGTGCTCGCCCGGGTGGCGACAGCCCGTACCAAGTACTAGTAAAGAGTCCTGACCTGCGGATTTGATGGTTTCTTTGCCAATCGCTTTACCAATCCTTGGTGATTGGGGTACTGTTTTCCGTACGGAGGGGAGTACTCCCTGCCAACTGCGGCGTACCCGTCAATACGGATCAGGCCAGATCCCGGGGCGTCGGCCCATCCTGGGTGGAAGAGACCTCCGGCAGCGACGACGCTGACATTTGCCGTTACGTACTGCCGGAGGCGCAGTGGATGTTTCCTTGGCCCTATGGGTCCTGACCATCGTGGGCCTAGCCGCCCTGATCGCGGTCGATTTCTTCATCGGCCGCAAGCCGCACGACGTTTCCATCAAGGAAGCCGGAATCTGGACGGTCGTCTGGATCACCCTCGCCGGCCTGTTCGGGCTCGGACTGCTCGTCTTCGGCGGCGGACAGCCCGCGGGTGAGTTCTTCGCCGGCTTCATCACCGAGAAGTCGCTGAGCGTCGACAACCTCTTCGTCTTCGTCCTGATCATGGCGAAGTTCGCGGTCCCGTCCCAGTACCAGCAGCGGGTCCTGCTCATCGGCGTCCTGATAGCCCTGGTGCTGCGGGCGGTCTTCATCGCCGCGGGCGCCGCCATCCTCGCCAGCTTCTCCTGGGTCTTCTTCCTCTTCGGCGCCTTCCTGATCTGGACCGCCTGGAAGCTCGTCCAGGAGGCGCGGGCCGACGAGGACGACGAGGAGTTCCAGGAGAACAAGCTCCTCAAGGCCGCCGAGCGCCGCTTCGGTGTCGCCGACCGCTACCACGGCACCAAGCTGTGGATCGAGCAGAACGGCAAGCGGGTCATGACCCCGATGCTGGTCGTGATGCTCGCGATCGGCACCACCGACGTCCTGTTCGCGCTGGACTCCATCCCCGCGATCTTCGGCCTCACCCAGGACCCGTACATCGTGTTCACGGCCAACGCGTTCGCGCTGATGGGCCTGCGCCAGCTGTACTTCCTCATCGGCGGGCTGCTGAAGAAGCTGGTCCACCTCAGCTACGGTCTGTCGATCATCCTGGGCTTCATCGGCGTCAAGCTCGTGCTGCACGCGCTGCACGAGGCCGGCGTCCATGTCCCGGTGATCTCCATACCCGTCTCGCTGGGTGTGATCTGCGGCGTCCTGATCGTCACCACGATCACCAGCCTCTACGCCTCCAAGAAGCAGGCGGCGGCCGAGGCGGCCCGGACCGAGGGCGACGACGCCCCCAAGGACAGCGTCGAGGCCTGACAACCGTGACACGCGGACACCACCGCCGGGAGCGGCGCACGGCATCGGCCGGGCACCGCTCCCGGTGCTCCACCCCGCCGCAGGACATGCGGCGCCCCGACCGCTCTGCGACGATCGCTGCATGATCGCCACGCTCAGGTCGCTCGCACACTGGACGTCCGGTGTGCCCGTGCTCGCGGTCGTCCTGCTGATCCTCACCTGGGGCCGCGATCTGCCTGGCGTCATCGTCGCGCTGGTCACCCTGGTCCTGGCCGGAGCCGTCCTCGCGGCCGTCCACCACGCCGAGGTGGTCGCCCACCGGGTCGGCGAGCCTTTCGGCTCCCTCGTCCTGGCCGTCGCCGTGACGATCATCGAGGTCGCCCTCATCGTCACCCTCATGATCGACGGCGGCGACAAGAGCACGACCCTGGCCCGCGACACCGTCTTCGCCGCAGTGATGATCACCTGCAACGGCATCGTCGGCCTCTGCCTGCTGGTCGCCTCGCTGCGCCACGGCACCGCCGTCTTCAACCCCGAGGGCACCGGCGCGGCCCTCGCCACCGTCGCCACCCTGGCCACCCTCAGCCTGGTGCTGCCGACCTTCACCACCAGCAAGCCGGGACCGGAGTTCTCCGGCGTCCAGCTCACCTTCGCCGCGATCTCCTCACTGATCCTGTACGGCCTGTTCGTCACCACCCAGACCGTGCGGCACCGGGACTACTTCCTCCCCCTCACCCGCCTGGGGGAGCCGATCACCCAGGACGACCACGCCGACGCGCCCTCCGCCCGCACCGCCTGGACCAGCCTCGGACTGCTCGGCCTCGCCCTGATCGGCGTGGTCGGCCTCGCGAAGGGCGTGTCGCCCACCATCGAGTCGGGCGTGGAGGCGGCCGGGCTCCACCACGCCGTCGTCGGTGTGATCATCGCCCTGCTGGTGCTGCTGCCCGAGACCATCGCGGCGCTCCGCTCCGCCCGCCGCGACCGGGTGCAGACCAGCCTCAACCTCGCCCTCGGCTCCGCCATGGCCAGCATCGGCCTGACCATCCCCGCCGTCGCCCTGGCGTCGATCTGGCTCTCCGGGCCGCTCGTCCTCGGCCTCGGCGACACCCATCTGGTGCTGCTTGCGCTCACCGTCGTGGTCAGCTCGCTGACCGTGGTCCCGGGCCGCGCCACCCCGCTCCAGGGCGGCGTCCACCTGGTGCTGTTCGCGGCCTACCTGGAACTGGCGATCAATCCATGACCGGCCGCCCGGCCGCCACCCGCACCGGCCGGGTCTCCGGCAGCAGCGCGAAACAGCCCAGGCTCAGCAGCGCCATCCCGGTCAGATAGGCGCCCACGCCCCACGGCACCCGCCCGCTGTGCGCGGCGAGCGCGGTCGCCGCGATCGGCGTCAGCGCGCCCCCGAGCACCCCGCCGAGGTTGTAGCCGAAGGCCGCGCCCGTGCAGCGGATGCGCGGCTCGTACAGCTCCGGCAGATACGCGGCGATCACCCCGTACACCGTGGCGAACGACAGCAGCGCCCCCAGGAACCCCACGAACATCGGCAGCGGCTGCCCGGTCGACAGCAGCGCCACCATCGGGAACATCCACAGCGCCGAGGCGCCGCACCCGATCAGGCACAGCGGCCGCCGCCCGTAGCGGTCCCCGAGCAGCGCCATCACCGGCATCAGCGTGCCCTTCACCGCCACGGCGGCCATCACACAGGTCAGCATGACGGTACGGCTCACCCCGAGCCGCTCGGTCCCGTAGGCCAGCGACCACGTCGTCACCGAGTAGAAGATCGCGTACCCGACGGCGAGCGCGCCCGCCGTCAGCAGGACCAGCCGCCAGTGGTCGCGCACGACCTCCACGAACGGCACCCGCGCGTGGTCGTCGATCTCCAGGAACCGGGGGCTCTCGGTGAGCGACGAGCGCAGCCACAGACCCGCCGTCGCCAGCACCCCGGCCGCCCAGAACGGCACCCGCCAGCCCCAGGAGGCGAACTGCGCGTCGGACAGGGTCGCCGACAGCGCCAGGATCGCGCCGTTGGCGAGCAGGAACCCCACGGCGGGCCCGACCTGCGGGAAGCTCGACCACAGCGCGCGCCGCTCGGCCGGCGCGTGCTCCGTGGCCAGCAGCACGGCCCCGCCCCACTCGCCGCCGACCCCGAGCCCCTGCGCGAACCGCAGGACCAGCAGCAGCGCGGGGGCCGCCGTCCCGATCGACTCGTACGTCGGCACACACCCGACGGCGACCGTGGACGCCCCCGTCAGCACCAGGGACACCACGAGCACCGGCCGGCGCCCGCGCCGGTCCCCGAGGTGCCCGAACAGCGCCGCGCCGAGCGGCCGGGCGACGAAGCCCACCCCGAACGTCGCGAAGGCGGCCAGCACTCCGGCGACCGGCGAGAAGGTCGGGAAGAACAGCGGCCCCAGGACCAGCGCCGCCGCGGTCCCGTAGGCGAAGAAGTCGTAGAACTCGATGGCGGTTCCGGCGAGCGAGGCCGCGGCGACCCGCGTCATGGAGGGCGCCCTTACGGTGTGTGCATCGTGCATGTCGCGTCAACTACCCACGGTGATCACGAGTTACGGGGGCGCGCGGGGGCGCGGCACTCACCGGCAGGGGCCGCCCCGGCGCCCGCGCACCGTGATAGACCGGGTGCGAGCAGCGGTCCTTCGCGGATCGCATCATCCGACCGGACCGGAGGAACCGTGCCCCGCAGCCTGGCCCACGCCCCGATCATGATTCTCAACGGCCCCAATCTGAACCTGCTCGGGCAGCGCCAGCCGGAGATCTACGGTTCCGAGACGCTCGCCGACGTCGAGGCGCTGTGCGTCAAGGCGGCGGCGGCGCACGGCGGCACGGTGGACCTGCGGCAGTCCAACCACGAGGGCGAACTGGTCGACTGGATCCATGAGGCGCGGCTGAACCACAGCGGCATCGTGATCAACCCCGGTGCCTACTCGCACACCTCGGTCGCCATCCTGGACGCTCTCAACACCTGCGACGGGCTGCCCGTGCTGGAGGTGCACATCTCCAACATCCACCGGCGCGAGTCCTTCCGCCACCACTCCTACGTCTCGCTGCGCGCCGACGGGGTCATCGCCGGGTGCGGGGTGCAGGGGTACGCGTTCGCGGTCGAACGGGTCGCCGCGCTGGCGGGGGAGGGGCGCGCCGACACCTAGGAACGCCCCCCGGGGACCGGCGCATCCGTGCCCTGGGTAAGGGGCGGCCGCCATGGCGTGTGGGGCTTACAGGCGGCCCGCCTCCACGATCCGCTTCAGGAAGCGCCGGGTGCGGTCCTCCCGGGGATCGCCGAAGACCTGTTCGGCTGTGCCCCGTTCCAGGACGACCCCTCCGTCCAGGAAGCAGACCTGGTCGGCCACGTCCCGGGCGAACCCCATCTCGTGCGTGGCCAGCACCATCGTCATCCCGTCCGCCTTGAGGTCGCGGACGACGGCGAGGACCTCGCCGACCAGCTCGGGGTCGAGCGCGGCGGTGACCTCGTCGAGGAGCAGCAGCCGCGGCCGTACCGCCAGGGCGCGCACGATCGCCACCCGCTGCTGCTGGCCACCGCTGAGCCGGTCCGGGTACTCGCCCGCCCTGGAGCCGAGCCCGAGCCGCTCCAGCAGCTCCCTGGCCCGCTCCTCGGCCTCCGCGCGCGGCACACCGTGCACCCGGCGCGGGGCCAGCGTGATGTTCTCCAGCACGGTCATGTGCGGGAACAGGTTGTACGACTGGAAGACGACGCCGATCCGGCGCCGTACCGCGTCCTGGTCGGCGCGCGGGTCGGTGATCTCCTCGCCGTCCAGCCAGATCGCGCCGTCGTCGATCTCCTCCAGCAGGTTCGCGCAGCGCAGCAGCGTCGACTTGCCGGAGCCCGACGCGCCGATCAGCGCGGTCACCGTGTGCGGGGCGACCTCCAGATCGACGTCCCGCAGCACCACCGAGGCGCCGAAGGTCTTGCGGACCGACTCCATGCGCAGCACGGGCGCGTCGCTCACAGTGCACCTCCCTGGGCCCGACGGCGGTCCATCCGGGCCGTCACCCAGTCGGTGAACCGGGTCATCGGGATCGTCAGCGCCACGAAGACCAGGCCCGCGACGATGTACGGCGTGTAGTTGAGGCTGCGGCCCACGATGATGTCCGCGGCCCGTACGGCGTCGATCGCGCCGCCGATCGACACCAGTCCGGTGTCCTTCTGCAGCGACACCAGGTCGTTGAGGAGCGGCGGCACCTGGCGGCGCACGGCCTGCGGGAGCACCACATGGCGCAGCGCCTGCCGGTTGGTGAGGCCGAGGGAGCGGGCCGCCGCGCGCTGCGAGGGGTGCACGGACTCGATGCCGGCGCGGAACACCTCGGCGACGTACGCCGAGTACGTGAGCGTCAGGGCGGTCCCGCCGAGCAGCACCGGGTCGACCGTGACGCCCTGCAGCCGCAGCGCCGGCACCCCGAGGACGACGATCATCAGGTTGATGATCAGCGGCAGTCCGCGGAAGAAGTCCGTGTACGCGGCGGCCAGCGCGCGCAGCGGGAAGAACACCGGGCCGCGCAGGGTCCGCGCGACGGCGATCAGCATGCCGAGGACCAGCACGGCCGCGCCGCAGATCAGCAGCAGCCGGACGTTGAGCCAGAGTCCTTCGAGGACCTTGGGGAACGCCTCGCGCGCGTACCGCGCGCTGAAGAACGTCTCCTTGGTGCGCGGCCAGCCGGGCGCGTGGACGACGACCAGGTAGAGGACGACGCCCGTCACGAGGGTGGAGAGCGCGCCGATCGCGGTCGCGCGCCGCGCCCGCGCGCGCCGGTGGCGCTCGCGCTCGATCCGGCGCGCGGAGGGCGTGTAGCCGTCGTGGTCCCGGCCGGACGGGACGCCGTCGCCGTCCGCGCCGCCGTGCCCGGACTCCGTCTCGACGGACGTCACTTGAGGACCGGGACGTCGACGGCGTCGGAGAGCCACCGCTTCTCGATCTTCGTCAGGGTGCCGTTCTCGCGCAGCGCGTCGACGGCGTCCGTCACGCACGAGGTGAGCGCGCTGCCCTTGTCGAGCACCAGGCCGAACTGCTCGGGGGCGCCGCCCTGGTTCTCGAACTGCCCGACGATCCGCGCGTCCGTGACCTCGGCCGCGGTGATGTAGAACGCGGTCGGCAGGTCGACGACGATCGCGTCGACCTGACCGTTCTTCAGGGCGGACTTGGCCTGGTCGTTCTTGGCGTAGACCGCGGGCTGCCGCTCGGGCTTCACCACGTCGGTGATGTAGTCGAGGCTGGTGGTGCCGACCTGGGCGCCCAGCTTGAGGCCGCGCAGCTGGGCGACGGTCGTGGCGCCGGCCGCCTTGCCTCCCTTGAGGGCGAGGACCGCCTGGCGCACGTCGTAGTAGCCGGACGAGAAGTCCACGGCCTTCTTGCGCTCGTCACTGATCGACACCTGGTTGATGTCGAAGTCGAAGGTCTTCTCGCCGGGCGCGAACGCCTTGTTGAAGGGCACGCTCTGCCAGACGACGGCGCTCCTGTCGTAGCCGAGCCGCTCCGCCACCGCGTAGGCGACCGCGGACTCGTAGCCCTCGCCGCCCGCCGGCCTGTCGTCCTTGAACCACGGTTCGTAGGCCGGTTCGTCCGTCGCGACCGTCAGCTTGCCCGCCGTCCTGGTCGCCAGCTCGCCCGGGGCACACGTGCCGCCCGCCGACCCGGACGGCGCGTCGGCCGCCTTCCGCTCCGGCTGCGGAGCACAGCCGACCGCGAGGGCGAGCAGGGCTGTGGTGACGGCGACGATCGCGGGGCGCGGGACGCGAGGGGCAGGGTGCATGGCGGGAGAGTGGCAGCCCGGCGTTCGGTTTGTCGAGGTCACGACCGGATGTGTCCGCATGGTGGGAACGGGTGTTGCGCCACTGTGAACAGGCCGGGGCCGCCGGTCGAGGGCGGGATGGAGAGACCGGCGGCCCACGCCGCGCAGGAGCCGTCTTCCTGTGCGGGGCCGCCACCAGTTCACCGCGTCACCGGCCCGCGACGGGAGCGCGCGGACACCACCGGCGTGTGCGAACACTTCACACGGGGCGCGCGTTCCTCCTTCGCGCACCCCCTGTTACCGCTGGGCTCACCACCCCCGCGCGTGCCACTCGGGCAGATGCGGCCGCTCGGTGCCCAGCGTCGTGTCGTCGCCGTGCCCCGGGTAGACCCAGGTCTCGTCCGGCAGGGCGTCGAAGATCTTCGTCTCGACGTCGTGGATCAGGCGCGCGAACGCCTCTGGATCCTTGCGGGTGTTGCCGACGCCGCCGGGGAACAGGCAGTCCCCGGTGAAGACATGGGGGTGGCCGTGCGGGTCGTCGTAGACGAGGGCGATCGAGCCCGGGGTGTGGCCGACCAGATGGCGCGCGGTGAGGGTGACCCGGCCGACGCGCAGGGTGTCGCCGTCGTCGACGAGGGTGTCGGTCGGCACGGGGATGCCGGGCGCGTCCTCGCGGCCCGCGTACGTGCGCGCGCCGGTGGCCGCCACCACCTGGGCCAGCGCCTGCCAGTGGTCGCCGTGCTGGTGCGTGGTGACGACGGAGGCGATGCCGTCGGCGCCGATCGTGCCGAGGAGGGTCTGCGCGTCGTTCGCCGCGTCGATCAGCAGTTGCTCGTCGGTGGCCCGGCAGCGCAGCAGATAGGCGTTGTTGTCCATCGGGCCGACCGCGATCTTGGTGATCATCAGGTCCCTGAGCTCGTGCACGTCCGCCGGTCCGCCGACCGTCACCTGTCCGCTGTAGGTCATGGCCGCCAGCCTATAGCGGGGGAGCGCACCGCAACCGCCCCGCTACAGGTCCCGCGGTCAGAGCGGGGGCAGCGCGGGCAGCGGGCCACCCGTGACGGTCAGGGCCGCGCCGTCACGGCGTCCCGCGAGCCAGCCGAGCAGGTCGGGCGCCGGGCCCGTGACGGTGAGCGCCGGGGCTCCCTGGGCGGCGCTTCCGGTGCTCCACGCGCGCGTGGAGTCCGTCAGACGGGTCGACGGCACCTCGGGGTGACCGGCGAAGCGGTCGGCGAGGAAGGCGATCTCCCGCTCCGTGAACGCCTCGGGCAGCTCCTCCAGCTCGTACCCGATGCCGAGGTCCACGTGGTGCAGCTCCACCTCGATCCAGCGCCGGAACGGCACCCTGGCCGCCGCGTCGGTGACGCCGTTGCGCAGCTCCACCGTGCGCGACCAGTCCGCGGGCGCCGCCCCCGCCGCCTGGAAGCGGTCGGCCGTCGCCCGCAGATCGGCGAGCTGGACGTCCAGGGGGCGCGGGGCGTCCCGCTCGATGTCGGCGTCCCTGGCCGCCGCCGACGGGTACATGGGGCGGCCTTCGAGGACGTTCACGAGTGCGTCGGCGTTGCGGGCGAGGTGGGCGAGGACGTGACCGCGGCTCCAGCCAGGCAGCCGTGACGCCTCGGCCGCCGAAGCGTTGTCCAGTGCGGCGGCAGCGCTGAGCAGCCGGTCGGTCGCGTCCCGTACAGACGCCAGGTCATGAGCGTGATCAATCATGCTGCTGACATTAGCTGCGCCACACCTTCGGGTGAAGGTGATGAAGCCCGGCCTTAAATCGAATGCACGTGCTATAAGGTCGGTGGCGGCGTCGGGCATGCTGGAGGGCCGGGGATTGTTAAGGCAACCAGGAATCCGACCGGCGTTGTCAGTGGCTCCCCCTAGTCTGAAGAAGCACGGGGGCTTTGGCCCCTGTCACTTCTCTCAAGAAAGGTGCGGACCGGCGTGGCCGACCGTCTCATCGTCCGTGGCGCGCGCGAGCACAACCTGAAGAACGTCTCGCTCGACCTGCCCAGGGACTCGCTCATCGTCTTCACGGGCCTGTCCGGTTCGGGCAAGTCCTCCCTCGCCTTCGACACCATCTTCGCCGAGGGCCAGCGCCGCTACGTGGAGTCGCTCTCCTCGTACGCCCGGCAGTTCCTCGGCCAGATGGACAAGCCGGACGTCGACTTCATCGAAGGTCTGTCGCCCGCGGTGTCCATCGACCAGAAGTCGACCTCGCGCAACCCGCGCTCGACGGTCGGCACCATCACCGAGGTCTACGACTACCTCCGGCTGCTGTTCGCGCGCATCGGCAAGCCGCACTGCCCCGAGTGCGGCCGGCCGATCTCCCGCCAGTCGCCGCAGGCCATCGTCGACCGGGTGCTCGAGCTGCCCGAGGGCAGCCGGTTCCAGGTGCTGTCCCCGCTGGTGCGCGAGCGCAAGGGCGAGTTCGTCGACCTCTTCGCCGACCTCCAGACCAAGGGCTACAGCCGCGCGCGCGTGGACGGTGCGACCGTCCAGCTCTCCGAGCCGCCCACACTGAAGAAGCAGGAGAAGCACACCATCGAGGTGGTCATCGACCGCCTCACGGTGAAGGACTCCGCCAAGCGCCGCCTCACCGACTCCGTGGAGACCGCCCTCGGCCTCTCCGGCGGCATGGTCGTGCTCGACTTCGTCGACCTCCCCGAGGACGACCCCGAGCGCGAGCGCATGTACTCGGAGCACCTGTACTGCCCGTACGACGACCTGTCCTTCGAGGAGCTCGAGCCGCGCTCCTTCTCCTTCAACTCCCCCTTCGGTGCCTGTCCCGACTGCTCCGGCATCGGCACCCGCATGGAGGTCGACCCGGAGCTGATCGTCCCGGACGAGGACAAGTCCCTCGACGAGGGCGCCATCCACCCCTGGTCGCACGGCCACACCAAGGACTACTTCGGCCGGCTGGTCGGCGCCCTCGCGGACGCGCTGGGCTTCCGCACCGACATCCCCTTCGCGGGGCTGCCGCAGCGCGCCAAGAAGGCCCTCCTGTACGGGCACAAGACCCAGATCGAGGTCCGCTACCGCAACCGGTACGGCCGCGAGCGCGTGTACACGACACCCTTCGAGGGCGCCGTCCCGTTCGTGAAGCGCCGGCACAGCGAGGCCGAGAGCGACGCCAGCCGGGAGCGCTTCGAGGGCTACATGCGCGAGGTGCCCTGCCCCACCTGCGAGGGCACCCGCCTCAAGCCGATCGTCCTCGCCGTCACGGTCATGGGGAAGTCGATCGCCGAGGTCTCCGGCATGTCCATCAGCGACTGCGCCGACTTCCTGGGCGAGCTGAAGCTCAACGCCCGCGACAAGAAGATCGCCGAGCGGGTCCTCAAGGAGGTCAACGAACGGCTGCGGTTCCTCGTCGACGTCGGCCTCGACTACCTCTCGCTCAACCGCGCCGCCGGCAGCCTCTCCGGCGGCGAGGCCCAGCGCATCCGGCTGGCCACTCAGATCGGCTCCGGACTCGTCGGCGTGCTCTACGTCCTCGACGAGCCGTCCATCGGCCTGCACCAGCGGGACAACCACCGGCTGATCGAGACCCTGGTCCGGCTGCGTGACATGGGCAACACGCTCATCGTCGTCGAGCACGACGAGGACACCATCAAGGTCGCCGACTGGATCGTCGACATCGGCCCCGGCGCCGGTGAGCACGGCGGCAAGGTCGTGCACAGCGGCTCCTACAAGGAGCTGCTCGACAACCCGCGGTCGCAGACCGGCCTCTACCTGGCGGGCAAGAAGGCGATCCCGCTGCCCGACGTCCGCCGCCCGCAGGACCCGTCCCGCAGGCTCACCGTGCACGGCGCCCGCGAGAACAACCTCCAGGACATCGACGTCTCCTTCCCGCTCGGTGTCTTCACGGCCGTCACGGGCGTCTCGGGTTCGGGCAAGTCGACGCTGGTCAACGACATCCTGTACACCCACCTCGCGCGCGAGCTGAACGGCGCGAGGAGCGTCCCCGGGCGGCACACGCGCGTGGCGGGCGACGACCTCGTCGACAAGGTCGTGCACGTCGACCAGTCGCCCATCGGCCGCACCCCGCGCTCGAACCCGGCCACCTACACCGGTGTCTTCGACCACATCCGCAAGCTGTTCGCCGAGACCACCGAGGCGAAGGTCCGCGGCTACATGCCCGGCCGCTTCTCCTTCAACGTCAAGGGCGGCCGCTGCGAGAACTGCGCGGGCGACGGCACGATCAAGATCGAGATGAACTTCCTCCCGGACGTGTACGTCCCGTGCGAGGTCTGCCACGGCGCCCGGTACAACCGGGAGACCCTGGAGGTCCACTACAAGGGCAAGTCCATCGCCGACGTCCTGAACATGCCGATCGAGGAGGCGTGCTCGTTCTTCGAGGCCGTCCCCGCGATCTCCCGTCACCTCGGCACCCTCAACGACGTCGGCCTCGGCTATGTCCGACTCGGCCAGTCCGCGACCACCCTGTCCGGCGGTGAGGCACAGCGCGTCAAGCTCGCGAGCGAGTTGCAGCGCCGCTCCACCGGCAGCACCGTCTACGTCCTGGACGAGCCGACCACCGGTCTGCACTTCGAGGACATCAGCAAGCTGCTGACGGTCCTGTCGGGCCTGGTCGACAAGGGCAACACGGTCATCGTCATCGAGCACAACCTCGACGTGATCAAGACCGCGGACTGGGTCGTCGACATGGGCCCCGAAGGCGGCGCGGGCGGCGGACTCGTGGTCGCCGAGGGCACGCCGGAGGAGGTCGCCGGGGTGCCGGCCAGCCACACCGGCAAGTTCCTGCGCGACATCCTCGACGTCGACCGGATCAGCGACGCGTCCCCGTCGAAGGCCCCGCGCCGCACTACGGCGAAGAAGGCCGCCGTGAAGAAGACGGTGGCGAAGACGGCCGCCGCCACGAAGGGGACGGCCGCCGCGACCAAGGCGACCGGCGCCAAGAAGGCGGCCGCGGCAAAGAAGACGACCGCCTCGCGGGCCCGCAAGGACTGAGCGACCGAGCGGATTCCAGCCCGGCCGGGACCGTGTTTCCGGCCGGGCTCGCGATTCCTGTCGGGCTCGGGCTCTCGGCTGGGGTCGCGATTCTCCGCCGACCGCGACCCCGCCACCACCGAGGGCCTGCCTACACCTCGCCCACCTCGGAGGCGAACGGCGGCTCCGCGCCCGCCCGGGAGCAGGTGATCGCAGCCGCACGAGCCGCGAACCCCAGCAGCCGGTCCCAACCCCGAGCCCCCAGCGCCGCCACCCCCTCCGGGGAGAGCGCGTCGGTGGCGGCGAGGCCGTGCAGCAGCGCCGCGTTCACGGTGTCGCCCGCCCCGATCGTGTCCACGACGTCGACCTTCTCGCCCGGCACGGAGTACTCCGCGCCGTCCCGCGTGTACGCGGTCAGCCCGTCACCGCCCCGCGTGATCACGACGGCCGAGGGGCCCGCGGCCAGCCACTCGCGAGGAGAGCCGCCCAGCCACCCGGCGTCCTCCTCGGAGAGCTTCAGCAGCGACACCGAGGGCAGCCAGCTCGTGAACCGGGCCCGGTAGGCATCGGCGTCGGGGATCAGCCCGGCCCGGATGTTCGGGTCGAGGGCGGTGAACACGCCCTGCCCCGCGGCGGTCCGCAGCAGCCGCTCATAGGCGGTCGCGCCCGGTTCGAGAACGAGGGAACAGGTGCCGAAGGACACCGCGCGCGTCCCCGCGGGCAGCGCCTCGGCCGCCGAGAACAGCCGGTCGGCGGTGCCCTCGACGTAGAACGTGTAGGCGGCCGAGCCGCCCGCGTCGAGCGTGGCGACCGCCAGCGTCGTCGGCTCCGTGCCGCGCTGCACGGCCGAGACGTCGACGCCCGCGGAGCGCAGCCCGTCGAGCAGCGCCTCACCGAAGGCGTCCCGCGAGGTGCGGGAGCAGAAGGCGGTGGAGGAACCGAGCCTGCCGAGCGCCACAGCCGTGTTGTACGGGCCGCCGCCGCGCGCCGGGGTCAGCGCCGCGAGGGCGCCCGTGCCCTGCGGCACCAGGTCGATCAGAGCTTCACCGGCGACGACGATCACGAGACGGTTCCTTCCGAGAACTGAGCAGAGCGCCCCGGGGCGCGTCCGCACCGCCTGGGCGCCGATCTTCCTACCATATGCGGGCTGGGGGCATTCCTACTCCCAGTCCCAGCCGATCCCCAGGACCCCGGTCCGCACCCGCGGTTCCACCAGGTGGACCGAGTGGTGGCGGGCGCTGATCGGCAGCTCAAGCCGGCCGCCGCGCGGCGCCGCCGCCGAATGCTGGGTGAAGCGGTGGCAGCGGGTCGGCAGGGCCCGCCCGTCGAAACTCACCTGGAGCG